>CAWDGV010000021.1:0-84221 GCA_963801985.1 uncultured Gammaproteobacteria bacterium | reverse complement strand
TACTCTGAATAGTGGTATATTCATTGTCGTTGCTAAGTACAGCACCGATCCCCTGCAATGACAGGCGCATGGATATATCAAAATTTTCCGAGCGCTCGGGCGACATGTATGCGGTATGCGGCTCCACGCTCAATGATATGCGTTGATAAAAGCCTGGAATACATCATCACTTTCAAATTGCGCGGTGCGATGGGCGATGTTGTGGTAGCGCTTTTCCAGGGTTTCGATAATTTTCTCTTTTTCTTCGCCCGCCAGGCGCAAGCCGAGAATGTCGTTTTTCACCCGCATGCGCCAAAGCTCCCTGATGGCGGCTTCATCCTTTGCCCACTGGGCCTCTTCACGGTCAAAGCGATAGGATTCCTGCGCCGAAAAATCAAATCTATTCTGTTTCAACAACAACAGGGCCAGATCCGTGCGCTCGTCCACCCGCTGACGGAATCGCTTGAATATGTCGAAAGCCGGCTCCAGGCGCGCGCTGGCTATGGCCTCATCCAGGGAATGCCTGTATTTCTCGAAACCATTTATATCCTGCTGGGTAAAAAAACTCTTGTTTGGATCCAGGGATTCAAGGTAGCGATCCAGAATACTGCTGGACAGCGAGTCATCCAGGGCGAAGTTGCGATAATGGTACCTGTCCATTACCTTGGCGATAATCAATGCTGTCTGGCGTTGACTGCGGTTGGGCTCCAGCTTATCAATGGGAACTTCTGCTGAAGTGGCCAGTACTGCACCACTGACTAATCCCATCAGGGCAACCAACAGCCATTTACGCATACCTAAATTCATATCTTCTACCTAATCAATAACTGGCAGGCCTGATACCAACCAGCGGTTGTCTGAGGCCACTAACCAGTTCCAGATAGTCCTCTTCTTCAGGACCAATAAAACCGTGGCGCAGCAGGAAATCAATCACCACAAGGTTACAGTTTAGCTTGAATTCACTGGTTTCACGCACCAGACGGGCAACTTCCTGCACTCCAAGCAAACTGAATCATTCCACCTCGCCATCCGTATTATGAGGCATAAAGTCCCCTGGAAGTTCCAAATCATAACAGTAGAGTACATCAGGGCGATAACCCCTTTTTTGAAACCCGGTTATAGGTTATGGCACCTACAGGCACGGCATTTCGCGCAAGTTCAGGCGCTAATCCGGCTTCTTCCTCACATTCCTTCAGCAGGTTATCCTGCAGGCTGACCCCGTGTGGCAGCCCACCTGCCACCATATTGTCCAGATGTCCCGGAAAAATCAACCTGTCCTTTGCCCGGCGCCCAATCCACATATAGAGATCCCCTGTTCCGCCGAACATAGGCATTCAAATGCTGCCCAAATGCCCGGATGCCAAAATAGGCACCCGTGGCTCTGTCGATGACGCACAATGCCGTTTCTCTGCCTGCGGGGGCTACGGAGTAGGATTCACCCATCAACGGACCTGTCAAGCCTTGCTCTGCCAGCCATTCACTAATCTGCTGCAACGCATCAGTTCCGGCCGCGAAATCGCCCAGAGATTCATGCAGGACCAGTGCATCACCTGCATAAGTAAACAACTTGGTCATGATCTGCCAGCACCTTTGCCAGTTGCGGCCGCAACCAACCCACCACCTGTCCGTCAATGAACCATGGCAGGGAAGGGTTCATCGACTACCGGGTTGCACGCCCGGATATGCCGCAGATAGCCTGTTTCCTCAAGTCACCCCCATTTCTCCTGTCCATTACTCGTAAATCCATGCACAATTATCCAGCATCAAATAATATTAATCCAACGCTGGCATGACTGTAGCAAAAACCACCTTGAAAGACTCGCTGTATATTTATGGCCCGCTCATGTTAGTGGTAGCGGCTGGGTTTCTAATTGCCCTGCACTATATGAAGCCTGCGCCGCCCAAGCGTATCGTAATAGCCACCGGCGAAGCAAACGGCGGCTACCACAGGTTCGCCCAGCAATACCAAGCGTACATGGCCAATGAAGGCATTACCCTGGAGATCGTCAAAACTCACGGCTCCGTGGACAATCTCAATCGACTGCGCAAGGGTGAAGTGGATATTGCTTTCGTACAGGGCGGCACCGCACCGGCTGATGCACAAAGCCTTAAACTGGAAAGTCTGGCCAGCCTGTACTATGAACCCCTGTGGCTGTTTCACAAAGCCGGGCTGCAACTTGATCGCATTGGCGAATTACCCGGCTTGCAGGTAGCCGTAGGACCCCAGGCGTCTGGCACCTTTGCACCGACTTCCCTGCTATTGGCGGACAACAAAATCGATCACGGCAACATCTCCTGGTTGTCGCTGGACACCGTTGAATCTGTGGAAAAATTACAGCAACGCCAGATTGATGCAGCCTTTTTCGTTTCTTCACCCAACAGCAGCATGATCAACGAACTGCTGCATTCCAACCAGATACAGCTGGCCAGTTTCGAACGTGCCAAGGCATATGCCAGGCGTTATCACTTCCTCAAGGAACTGATACTACCCGAAGGCGCGGTGGACCTGGAGAAAAACATCCCGGATCGGAACATTCATCTACTGGGCACCACTGCCACGCTGATAGCCACGGAGGATCTGCATCCTGCTATTGTGGGCTTGATCCTGCAAGCCGCTTCCCAGGCACACGGCAAGGAAGGCTGGTTTGAAAATATGGGCGAATTCCCCAGCCCCCGCCATCTGGAGTTCCCGCTGAACAAGCAAGCAGATCATTTCTTCAAAAAAGGACCTCCTTTCCTGCAGCGCTACCTGCCCTTCTGGGCCGCTTCACTACTGGACAGGATGAAGATCATGGTGCTGCCGCTGCTGGCGCTGATGCTGCCCATGTTCAGAATAATGCCACCCCTGTACCGCTGGCGCATGCGTTCCAGAATCTATCGCTGGTACAATCACCTTGAAACCCTGGATATGGCACTGGTCAACGACCCGGATACTGACATGCAGGCATTGCGTGAAGAGTTGAACAGCCTGGATATGGAAGTGCGCGCCATCAAGGTTCCCTTGTCTTTCTCAGACCAATTGTACCACCTGCGCCAGCACATTCATTTCGTGCGGCAGCACCGAGCAGGAATACGCGCGGATACAAGGAACCGGGCGGTAGAGCCGGCGGCGGGCTGGAAGCGCTGCCGCCTTCCACCCCGCACATTGCTCCGCTGCCCTTACTTGCTGAAGCTCAGGGCATTCCCTGCCAGGCCCACCTTGATGGTGTCCCCCGGACTAAAACGACCGGCCAGGATTTCCTGCGCCAGTGGATTTTCCAGCTGCTGCTGGATCGCCCGTTTCAGCGGCCGTGCACCGTAAACGGGATCGAAACCGGCTTCGCCGAGGCGATCCAGTGCCACTTCCGAAACCGCCAGGCCAATTTCCCGTTCTCCAGCCGCTGCGCAGATATTCGATCTGGATTCCGGTGATGGCGCGGATCTGCTCGCGACCCAGCGGATGGAATACCACCGTCTCGTCAATCCGGTTGATGAACTCTGGACGGAAATGCCCGCCGACGACTTCCATCACTGCATTCTTCATCGCTTCATATTTGTCCTCACCCGCCAGTTCCTGGATAATGTCCGAGCCCAGGTTGGAGGTCATGACGATAACCGTATTGCGAAAATCCACAGTACGCCCCTGGCCATCGGTCAGGCGACCGTCGTCCAGCACCTGCAACAGTACATTGAACACATCCGGATGCGCCTTTTCGACCTCGTCCAGCAGAATGACTGAATAGGGCTTCGGCGCACCGCTTCGGTCAGGTAGCCGCCTTCTTCATAACCGACATAACCGGGTGGAGCACCGATCAGGCGCGCAACCGAATGCTTTTCCATGAACTCGGACATGTCGATGCGCACCATGGCCTCTTCGGTATCAAACAGGAACTCGGCCAATGCCTTGGTCAGCTCGGTTTTACCCACCCCGGTCGGACCCAGAAACAGGAAAGAACCATTGGGACGATTGGGATCGGACAATCCGGCACGGGAACGGCGGATGGCATTGGACACCGCCCTGACCGCCTCTTCCTGGCCGACAACCCGCTTGCCAAGTTCCTGCTCCATGCGCAGCAGTTTTTCGCGCTCGCCTTCCAGCATCTTCGAAACCGGGATACCGGTCCAGCTTGCGACACAACCTCGGCAATCTCCTCTTCGGTCACCTTGTTACGCAGCAGCTTCATCTCCTGTGCTTCCGCTTCGTCAGCTGCTCGCAGCTGTTTCTCCAGCTCCGGAATGCGCCCGTACTGCAACTCGGACATCGCGCCAGATCACCGGCCCGGCGCCGTTTCCAGCTCCATCCGCGCCCGCTCCAGCTCCTCCTTGACATGCGTGGCTCCCTGCACCGCGGCCTTTTCCGACTTCCAGATTTCCTCCAGGTCGGAATATTCCCGCTCCAGCTTGCAATCTCCTCCTCGAGAATATCCAGACGCTTGACCGACGCCTCGTCCGTCTCCTTCTTCAGTGCCTCTCGCTCGATCTTCAGCTGGATCAGTCGCCGTTCCAGCCGATCCATCTCTTCCGGTTTGGAATCGATCTCCATGCGGATGCGGCAGGCCGCCTCATCGATCAGATCGATCGCCTTGTCAGGCAACTGCCGGTCGGTGATATAACGGTGTGAAAGGGTTGCGGCCGCAACGATTGCCGGGTCGGTGATATCGACGCCGTGATGCACTTCGTAGCGTTCCTTGAGACCACGCAAAATGGCGATGGTATCTTCCACCGTGGGCTCATCCACCAGCACCTTCTGGAAACGTCGCTCCAGTGCCGCATCCTTTTCGATGTACTTGCGATATTCATCCAGCGTGGTGGCACCCACGCAGTGCAGTTCACCGCGCGCCAGCGCCGGCTTCAGCATATTGCCGGCATCCATGGCGCCTTCGGCCTTGCCGGCGCCGACCATGGTGTGCAGCTCGTCGATAAACAGGATGATCTGCCCTTCCTGCTTGGAAAGATCGTTGAGCACGGCTTTCAGCCGCTCCTCGAACTCGCCACGGAACTTTGCACCGGCAATCAGCGCGCCCATATCCAGCGACAGCAGGCGCTTGCCCTTGATGCCTTCAGGCACTTCGCCGTTGATGATACGCTGCGCCAGTCCCTCGACAATCGCCGTTTTACCGACACCCGGCTCACCGATCAGGACCGGGTTGTTTTTGGTGCGACGCTGCAGTACCTGGATGGCACGGCGGATCTCTTCGTCACGACCGATGACCGGATCGAGCTTGCCCTGTTCGGCCCGCTCGGTCAGATCGATGGTGTATTTTTCCAGTGCCTGGCGCTGATCCTCGGCATTGGGATCATTCACAGGTTCGCCGCCACGCATCTTCTCGATCGCCTGTTCGAGGCTCCCTTGGTCGCACCTGCCTTGCGCAGCAGTTCGCCGAGCTCGCCCTTGTCTTCGACAGCAGCCAGCACGAACAGTTCGCTGAAGATATGTACTGATCCTTGCGCTTCTGCGCCAGCTTGTCGGTCTGGTTGAGCAGGCGATTGAGATCGTTGGAAATATGCACATCACCCTGTGCCCTGAACGCTGGATGCGTTCCAGCGTATCCGAGGCCGGAGCGCAGCAGATTGACATTGACATCGGCCTGGGTAAGCAGATGGCGCACGGACCACCCTCCTGGTCCAGCAAGGCGATCATCAGGTGTACAGGCTCGATATACTGGTGGTCCCGCCCGACCGCCAGACTCTGCGCATCCGGCAGTGCCAGCTGGAACTTACTGGTCAGTTTGTCCATTCGCATGAAATTACTCCGGGAAATAATGAGATGTCGAAAACATGGGGATTCGGAGGGTTATTTCAAGCTGTATTCCGCTGAAACGATGATCGAGGCGAACGCTGAAGCGGGCGTGCCTGGATTACTTGTACACCTTGCGTTTGAACAAATCGGTTCTGCGACTGACCACCCTATCTATGAACAAGGTGCCGTCCAGGTGATCTATTTCATGCTGCACTGCGCGGGCCTCATAGCCCTCCATTTCGTATTCATGGGTTTCACCCGATGGGTCCTGCGCCTTTAGCTTGATATGGGTGGCGCGAATAACGTTGCCTGTATAATCAGGCACAGACAAGCAACCCTCGCGGCCCATGTCATATCCTTCCCAGTGAGTGATCTCGGGATTGATCAGAACCAGGTTGCCATGGTTGGGCACTGGTTTGCGGGTATTGGAGCAATCCACTATGGCGATGCGCTGAAAGTACCCCACCTGGGGTGCTGCGATGCCAACTGCAGCCGGCCCCTGCTGACGGGTCTGCTCCATCGCGGATACGAATTCCAGCAGCGCCTTGTCGAAATCAGTCACTGGCTCCGACAATTGCTTGAGCCTCTCATCCGGAATGGTGAGTATCTCCATCAGCGCCATATCTCAACCCACCAGGGTTTCCAGGGGCGAGATATTGACCTCTATACCCTCATCCCGCATCCCGTTAACCGCTGATTCCAATTCCTCCAGCGGGGTCTCGGATATACCGACGATCTGCCCTGCCACCCCAATTCCTCCATAGAAAGACCCGGCGACATTAACTGGAAGCCCCCCACCCCAGGTCATGGCTCCCGGAATTCCTTTCATAAAATCCCGCCCCATTAAATTTTGACTAGCAGTTTTAAAGGTTGCAGCTGTCCATGCCTTTCCCTGGCTGACATCGATGGTATGTGCCCCGGCAAGTGGGTTGCGCACAAAAGACAACAGCCTGCCATCCCGGTTAACTACTGCGACAGCAACATTATAGCCTTTTTCAGTACATACATTATAAGTAGCCATAGCCAACCTGTTGGCCATGGGGCCAGTCAAACTTTGCGTGGAGACAGATACAGACTCTTCTGAAACAGCCGTTCCTGTTGAGATTAAGAATATTGTTGAAATAGATGCCAGGATATATTTTTTCATGTCAATTCTCCTTTACTAAAAGTTTAGCCACACCTGAGCCCTGTAAGGATGATTATAGAACACAACATCATTGAAAAATTTCAATGCTGCATTTAATTACTTCTTATAGTTTTACTAGTAGACTTCATTTTTAAGTGATTTACCTGATATGCATAAAATCGAAAGCTGTCCATATGACAATAACTGTCTTTTGCTGGAAAAGGACTTTAATAAGAACTGTGAAATCTGTCAGGCCTGCCGCAAGGGAATACCTGATGAGTATGCAGTTCACGTGCAACATACAGATGGCCTGTCTGAACTCCATGCTTTTTCAGCATTACCATCCCTCAGGCTTAACCAAAAAACTGATCACGTGACTGTTTACAGTCTATCTGGCAAACCCTACTATTCTAATGAAGTTATAAGTTTCCAGCCTTCTACTGCCTCAGAGAAAAGCGCTCTTCACGCTCTCGTTTCCACATGGTGATAACCCATTAATTGTTCCCTATGCATCCGCTTGCCGCACATACCTCTAACTTGAGAAGTTATTTACGCGTAAATCGCAGGTAGAAATTGGTTTTCAGAAAATCCTGGTCTTCAATTAGCTCAAACCCCTCCGATTCGACTTCCCCGATAACATTTTTTTTGTCAGAGCGTGTGTGCGACATTACCCAATTGGAGCTAAAGCCTTTTATTTTTCTGAAGTCGATAATGACTAATGAACCACCGGGGCGAAGTGCCTCGTTTATCGATTGCAGCATTGAGCGCGGATATTCAAAATGATGATAGGTGTCACAGACGAAGGCCAGGTCAATTGATGCAGGATCGAGGTTAACGTCCTTAGCCGTATTAACTACGCCAACGACGTTCTGTACGCCTGCAGCTTTTGCCTGCTGATCGATCCCATCAATGAAATTTCTGGCAATATCGACAGCATAAACCGTTCCTTCGGAGCCGACTTCGTGCGAAAAAGCCCGTGTATACAAACCAGTGCCTGCACCGATGTCAGCGATGTCCATGCCGGGCCTGATGTCCAGTGCCCTGACAACGGCTTTTCGCTTGTCGTATACTTCTCGTCCGGGGCTCTCAAAGATTCTTACCCAATCCTCATAATCCGGATCTGCAAGATAATAATCATTGATACCAGGGCTTACGTTCTGCTCTTCTGCGACAGCGTAAAATGATGCCTGCAATAAAAATGCGGCAAACATTATCATTCGATAACAGCTTAAACTCTGAGAGTATTGAAATTTCATCATCACCTCGCCCTGTGAGTGGTATTTGGATTTTCAGGAATTCACTGTCCGTAATCAACCTGCAGCTGTAATTATTACAAAACAAACCGATTGAAGCCTAGCCAAACTTCCTGCATGGAAAGCCGGCATTGTTAAAACCTATGCTGAATGACTCAGAATCGGTGGATTGTTAGAAATTTAATGAAAGCAGAAAGCTTCCGCTTTTCAGCAAATTTTGCCGTTTAAGCCGAATAGCTTCAACCTATGCATATGACCCGGATAAGTCATTCAAACTATTACCTCTGACCAACTGCTTATGAGAAAGCAGACATTGAGAGAGGATTTATCGGGGACTGGTACTCGGTACAAGCGGAAGTCATGGAACTTGGGCGACTGGCTCTTGTGCTACCCATGACACTCCTCCTGACCCATACTTTAGGTCAATTTAGATGTGTCCACTGAACCGGGGCAAGACTAATTCCCACTCAGCAGTCATTGACTGCCGGCTATGAGAGTGACAGTGGACAGTCATTTAGAAATCAATTTTCAACGATTGACAGAAACTCTAAATAAAGATGAAGAATCGTCACGACAGTATTTCGCCTAAAGCCGCCAAAAAATCTCAATGAGCCTGAAAATATCGACCAGCAACTTCTCGGTATTTGCCGTCATTGACAAAATGGAAGTGTAAATTGGTTTTTCCCGATACCGGTCATTTTAATCTGGTATTAAGAGAAAGTACGATTGACTCTTCACCGACTAATGCCGCCAAAATCACATACACTGGTTGAACGTCAGCAACATGTACTAAGCGGTAACTTGAGGCATTGGCAGAAAAGTTTCTGGCCGACCGCTAAGCGAGCAATCCGGTCATTGCTCTTTTCCACCGAGCACTAGCATTTTTAGGAAAGCTGTCAGTTACCGGCAGGTATCAGGTTATTAGCAGTCAGATTATTGTTGGCAAGCACAGAAACCCATCAGGCTGCACTGTGGTAAAAGCTGTCATACTTAAAATTATCTGACTGAAAGGGACGCTACAAAAGCGTAAACACTAGGTAGTGCTGATTAGGTGAAAAATTCGATAGAAGGTTTTAATTATTATGAGAATCAATCAACTTTAGAAGTAAACCCTGATCTGTGCCTCAAGCTTATATTCATTAGGTTTTTCACCCCATTCAGTCAACCTATCACCTATCGGTATTGTTCCCCTTAACTTCATCTCGATATTCTCTATACCGTCATAGTACACATCAGGAGCAACTGAATAACTGTAATCTTCGAGGTTGTAAAGTATTTGCAAACCAGCAGTCAAATAAACAATATCAGCCGGCTCTTCCCACCAGGTACGAAACCCCAGATACTGTCGCATCGGGTTTGGTTTGCTGAAGGGACCTTTATCAAGATCCTTGTTCAAAGGCAGTTGATTTAGTAAGGACTCGTCCTCGGTTTCCCAGGCTTGATGTACACAACGGTAAAATTGCTGCTGCTCACTTTTCTCGTTGCCTCTGCCGTTGAAGTAGTACTCCAGCAGAAATGTTATATCATCACTGGTTCGGTAACGCAGCCCAAGCAAGTAACTGATCTCATCCTCGATATCCGGCTTGCCGGTATTACAATCGTCAGTAATTGTGACGATGCGTTACATCTTCATAATAAGCCAGCTCACCATGTATCTCGAAATTTGCGCCAGATTCTTGGAGAAATCCACTCCATACTGGGCTCCCCGACTACCTTCAGTCAGGAACATAAAATCAATATCAATATCACGATATAGCAGGTAGAGCTTGGCTCCGAAATGGTCATAACCCGGTTTACCGAAGTCATCGTTGATATCGTCATCAACCGGCAGCACCAATGCCGTCAGGGCAAGCGTCTGTAACGGACCTTTAAAACGGTTGATCCAGTCTATAGCCGCAATCCAGTAACCCTCTCGTGCCAGGTCCGGATCACCTGCGTCCTTGGCGCGCTCAACGAAGGCAACAGGGTTCCATGCATAGCCCTTACCCCAGCGCATGGTTTTTTTGCCCGATATCAAATGCCAGTCCGGGATCAGGCTGGAGAGTCAGAAAACCTTCAAAAAGGTCATGCTCCTGGGTTTCCCCCTCATGGTCCCAGACAATTTCTGAATGTGTCAGCAGGTTTAAACTTGCTATACCTTTTCTGACATGACCCTCTAGTTCGACTGTGGTTGTAAATTGGTCGAGTGTGTCCTCGGGGGCTGGCCAAAAAACTGAAGTCTGTATAACGCGCCATCCTGGTTGGCTTTTGCATGTTCAGGTTCAAGTTCTATATAACCGGTAAATTCAAAAGGTTTGGGTTCAAATTTTTCAACATCAAAAACAAACTCATCATCCTGCGCCAAGAGCTAGATGAAAGAAAAACAGACAGACAGAAAATATAAAAAAGTGAGGCATTGAGGAATCAGAGCTATCTTAGCTCCTGAACGCGCGGCATGTAATTCAAACTGAATACTTCGTCGGGAAAGTCCCGGGGGCTGATGTTTGCAAACAACATGACAGCCTTATAACCCTTGTACAACGGACTTTTCGTCTCTAACACAGAAGGTCGTACAATCCCGTTTCCATAATCTTTAATCTTTTTGTAGCTCAGTGTTTTCACCAACAGTCCGCTGGCCGCATAAGCCTCGATGACAGTTGGCAACAACAATTCACGATTAACCCGCATTTTAAGTCTGTCGTAAGCCACTGCTTTGGTTTTTGCTTTCAGGTCCAGGACATAGTCTTCTTCAAATTCAACTGCACCCTGGACCTCGTATTCAATGCTGAATTCCAGCCTCATCAAATCGGAGTTATTGAATATCCCCCCAACAATAGACTGCAGGCTGGTGATACGAAGCGGCTTGCCAACCTTGGGAATATACAACCACATGTTATCCCCGATGCGTAACGTCGTACGCCCCAGGTCACTGGCGGGTGACAGAAAAAGCGCAACCATGTTTGTGCGCCCCTGCTTAGCGGTATAAAGCACGAATTCCTTACGGCTACCATCGGGCTCCTGGTTGATAAGCTTGCGATACATTTCATAGGAGTCCGGTGCCATATTCTTATCGACCTGTGCCAGAATGGCATTACCATCCAATACTCCAGGCATGTAATGGCCAGAAAAAATCAACCAGATAGATAATAAACGTATCTTCATGTCTTATTCTCTTCAACTCATCGACTACATCCTGTACTGTGCCCAGTCTTCTAACAAGCCGGATATTTCGTTCAATTAACACATCGTGCATTTTAGGGCCCGGAACTCTTTGCGCAACCAATACGGTAACATCCATGTCTGCCAGGGAGGCTAGCTGCCGCCGGGCCCGGTACCAAATTCCAGGTCCAGGTGCGGGTTTGCAACTACTTTTAACGGCTTTACCATTGATATCGTAAAGATGAAAATAAGGCGCGATGCCGGCCAGGCTTTGCAATGCCATCTGTCACCTGACACCATCAGCCGCAATTGCAAACTTGTCTTCTGCAATAGCTGACTGACTGAAACTGGCCAAAGAAGAACCATTAGTCAGACAATATTTATGAATAACTGTCATTTTAATTCTTATATCTGACACAGTTGTTCTAACCGTGTATTTAATGCAGTATACTTCATATATGTCGCAGGGCGGTAATAGGATCCATACGCGACGCCTTCCATGCCGGCTGCAGACTGGCGATTACCGCCACCAGAATAGTCAGTAATGCCGTTGTAATCACATCAACGGTCAGCAATCTGGGAATCAATACAAGGTTTTCCTGACGGCCAAAGGAAAAACTTAATGTCACTGAATTTAATATCGAAACAGACAGCAAGCTGACCAGGATTCCGTAACAGGTTCCTACCAGTCCAAGCAAAAATCCCTCACTGACAAATAATGCCAGTATCGTTCCTGGCTGTGTACCTATGGCAGACATCGTACCGATTTCACGAATACGTTCGTATACCGCCATTACCAATACATTCATAATGCTGATCAACACTACAGAGATCAGGATAATCTTGATAAACAGGGTCATCAAATCGATCATGCTGGCAATCTTTGAAAAGGGCACAAATTTCTCCCAGGGATGCAC
Organism: uncultured Gammaproteobacteria bacterium; assembly: GCA_963801985.1. GTDB lineage: Bacteria > Pseudomonadota > Gammaproteobacteria > Chromatiales > Chromatiaceae > JABDQZ01. The sequence continues at coordinate 72,089 of CAWDGV010000021.1, read as the reverse complement.
CTGAAAAATACTCAGTCCTCGACGGTTCTTTATAGTCCGATACCTTTTCTACAGTTCATCCAAAATAGCCTCCTGCTCACTCGGACTTTTAAGACGAATAGTAATTTCACTGACTTCGGATGGAGCCCCCCAGCCTCGGTCCGTGATAGAGCTTCCTGGTCTCGTTCAGGTAACCTGCCTTTCACCTGCACCTGAGGTAATGTCCGCCAGAATGGAATCCAGGTCTATTTCTTCTTCGGCAGGATCGACAGGTTTATTTTTCGGCTCTGACTTTAACGGATCAGAAAGCTTCAACTTATCCTGGGTTTTCAAGTCATCCTTAAGTTTAAGAGGTCAGGCGTTTTCAGTTTCAGGAACCTCCTTAATATAACCCAACCTCTGCAGAACCTGCGCTTCTACTTCTTCTTCCTCGATGCGCAGCAATTCACGTGCATCATCGATGTGTATGTAACCATCTCGTCCACCCGGTCCGGAGATACTTTCCAGAATCCCCTGCACCACAAAGGTCATACCGTTGACCGAGCCTTTCTTGTTGGTAGCAACCAGCACAATGGTATCGCCTACCGCTACTTTCATTCCTTTGGCGATAAGCTCAGGAACCTGGATTTTTCCACGTTCAACCAAAGGTGAAACCTGGCCACCATCCAATACCCGGTTGGCTACCAGCGGCACAGTTGCCAATTCACGCTCAGGATCAACACCATTTAAGCCGGATACTGGTTGTACTGGTGAAATTGGAGAACATCGCCATCATTTTCACACGCGGAGACCAGGCTTCGATGGCCTATCTATCGAATCAAGCGTTTCGTAAAGCTTTACCAGCATTCTGGTACGCATGTTCCGGTCTACCGGCAGGCTTTCCATAGCGCCGACATAGCCACGCTTGTGTACCTGGATATGACCAACCATGGAATCGGTAAACTGTCCCACCATCATTGATTTGAACGAGCCGGCAATGGCAATGAATAACATAACCGCTACCAGGCCAACTGTAATGAGCAGCGAAGTCAGTAGCGTACGACGCTTGTAGCGCAGAAGGTTTCGGGCAGCAATCTTGAGAATATCAATCATTGCTTACAGCCTTCTCACGTTGATGCAAAAGTCCATCTTCCAGTTCAAAGGTGACTTCCGCCTCGCCCATAATTTTTGGGTCATGCGTGGAAAAAACAAAGCTGGTACCAAACTCGTCACGTAAGTTGCGCATTAGATTGATAATGCGGTAGGCCGTATCATGATCCAGGTTAGCCGTTGGCTCATCTGCGAGCACCAGTTTAGGATTGGTCACCAAAGCGCGGGCAACTGCGACCCTTTGTTTTTGTCCACCGGAAAGCTGGTCTGGTCGCTTGTCAGCCTGTTCTTCAATACCCGCAGCCGCCAGCAGGCTTTTGACTCTTTTCGCGTCGCTGCTGGGCTGACCAGTGCTGAACCATGATCAGAGGAAACTCGATATTCTCATAAGCGGTCAGCACGGGAATAAGGTTGAAGTCCTGAAACACAAAACCGATGTTTTCACCCCTGAAAGTTGCAGCTTTTTGTCTATCCAGATTTGATACCGGAGTTCCCAGGACATTCAGTTGTCCCCGTGTAGGATGGTCCAGGCAACCAATCATATTCAGCAGCGTAGTCTTGCCACTGCCAGACGGCCCGACAAAACACACAAAGGAACCTGCTGCAATACTGAAGTCAACGCCGCGAATAGCAGGTACGGTTAATTCACCAAGCTGATAATCTTTAAAGAGATTTTCCGCATGGACAAGGCTCATTGAGGTTGCTCCAGAAGTAAGTCCAGTTTCATTTTTTTAATTTCAACGGATCAGTTATTCGCAGCATCCCTGGATCAGGCTCCTGATCATGGGTGTAACCCGGAGGAGGATAGACTGTATTGCAGCCCTCTCTGTCATAGTCCCCCATTTCCCTTTGCAGCATGCAAACATCAAAATTCCCGGGACCACCATCCAGGTTGTCTATACCAGGCCCACCCCATAGCACGTCATGATCACCGTCACCACCTCGCAGAATGTCATTGCCAGGCGCCCCAAACAACCAGTCGTTTCCGGCATCACCGATTAGATGATCATGACCCCTGGCTCCCAAAATAGAATCATTACCTTCACCGCCACAAACGGTATCGTCACCGGCGTCGCCATGCACGACATCATTACCGCCGCCAGCGACGATGACATCGTTCTTATCGCTACCTAATATCAGATCGGCCTGAGGAGTGCCAATACAGGTAGCAGGCCTTCCTCCGCAGAGTGGCACTTCTTTCATACCCGCTGGCAGATAGGGGCACTTGATGACTGTATGGGCTGGGTTGTAACCAGGAAATCTTTCCTTGGCACCGCCAGGTCCAGCGCTGTAAGCAGGAGCAGTCAAAAACAGAGTGGACACAAGTAAGACTGCATTTGCTATTAGAATAAAGTTTCGTTTCATAGACAATCCTGCAACTTGATTTCCTTATAAAGTATATTCTAGTTTGCTAAATTCAGTTGATAAATATCAATAAATCGACCTTGCATGTATTGACATAAATCAAAAGTAAGGGATTATTGTTTTAATTTTCAGTTTGGCATTAAGAATCAAAGCTCAATAAATTTTGAGTCATTAGAACTTTATTGGGAAAGTTGTAATAAAGACCAATAAATCACCATGAAATTATTTAAAATCCTAACGATCGGCTGTCTTGCTTTTCTGTTTGCATGCTCCGAGAAAAATTCCAAGCATGTACTCACTGAACAAAACCTGGCTGAGGCTATTGCCAATCACTTCAGTGCAGAAAACCACAAAGAAAAGCGCTTTAAAAACTTTGAAATAAAAGCTCTCACGACAGAACAGAGCAAAAACAAACCAAAACCTGTTTACAAGGCTGCCTATCAAGTTTCTGCCAATTTGGCAGAAGACCTCTATCAGCTAAAACCCAAACGAAGCTGCAACAATAAATATGTCACTTATAAACTGCTCCATCATAAAGACTCAAAGCATGCCATCAATGGCACTATGGTCGCAGAATACAAAACAGGATACTGGGATTATTCGTTCAAAAATGAAAATGACGTTAAGGGCAACCGGCTGCCAGATTTAGCAAACTTGTTCCGTCCGGAAAGTATCGAAGAAATCGATTTTATAAAACAAACCTGTCTAAAGATGGGCGAACGAAAAAAAGAAGCCATATTTGCCGAGCTTAAAGCAAAAGTTATTCTCATTGACGATGCATCTTATGACAGATTCGAGCAAGAAGCAGAATCAATTGATGGAAAGAAGACTTATGCAAGCATCTGTGCCAGTTGCCACGATACTGGCGAATCAGGCTCACCACGGATAGACAATAAAAATGCCTGGCATCCAGAACTGGGAACAGTCAAAAAAGCACTTTTGCAAAACATACTCATTGCTGAAGACTCAAAACATCCAAGGGCTGGAGAATTTATAATAAGCGAAGCTGAAATTCTCGCCTCAATAAACTACATGCTGAATAAGGTCAAAAAAACTAGCAATACATTGTCTCACTGAATTATAGGTACTTTCTTCAAAATAAGTTAATAACCGCTTTTCATCAGTTCCTGTCATCCAGTGAAACTTATTCACTGGCGGCTCTCGACCTAAACCGGCGGTTAGAGGCTGTTTTCGCCAATGACTGCTTTCAATATTGGCGAAAATCACTGTAAAAAATCCTGACCATGACAGAAATGGACGTCTATGAACCATATTTGTATTCCCACCAAGATAAATGGAGAAATGCAAAATGTCTCAAGCCATCATCAACACACCACATCATTCTTCCTGGAATAAAGGCAAATTAGTTGGGCAAAAGCCACCGCTGAAGCAACAGGAAGTCTGGGAAATCCGCGTCCATCTGCAAATGCAGCACAAAGTCCGTGACCTTGCTATGTTCAACCTGGCCATCGACAGCAAATTACGCAGCTGCGATCTGGTCAAATTGAAAGTGAAAGATGTACAGCGAGCGTCAACGCTGTTGAGCAGAACCAGTGTCGCAATTTGAGAGTGGTTGCTTCCCATGATCAAATCGCCTTCCCAATGACCGGGAACAGCACGATCCTCAGCCGAGGCTGGCCGTTCACTGATTGAGACAGCATCAGTAATTTGTCCATGATCAGGTGTTTTCTGCGTATGGTGACGAGAGCGGCGCATGGCACGAGTTCGCCTTAAATGCTGCAACAACTCCTTTTTTAAAGCTCCGCGAGCTTGTATATAAAGACTGCGATAGATCGTCTCGTGTGACACCTGGTAGTTCTCATTATCCGGATAGGTCTGTTTAAGCCACCCGGCAATTTGCTCGGGTGACCACTCCAATTGGAGTTTTCTTGCCACGATACGCGCAAGTGGCCGGTGTTCAACGAGTTTACAGATTTTAGGGCGATGTGCACGATCCCAGGCAGCTTTATCAGCCTGACTAGCGCGGTATTTTTTCAAACCGCCATTACGGTTAACTTCTCGACTAATGGTTGAAGGCGAGCGATTCAATAACGTTGCTATCGATCTGAGTGAATGGCCTGTGACAATCCCACGAGATATTTCTTCTCGTTCAGCTAACGTTAAACATCGTAATGATCGATGACGAGGCGCAGGCCTAATACCGCCAGTCTCTGCAATAATGCGTTGAATCGATGGATGATATCGGTCAAATAGCCTGGCAATGGAACCTAGCGTTTCACCTTTTTGCCAGCGATCCCACATCATAGCTCTTTGTTCTTCGGTGTAATAAATCCTTGGTCGTTGTTTCATTTTCAACATCCTCCCCTCTATTATTAGAGATTAGGTGTTGCATCGACCGGTTGAAACCGCATATAAAAGCAGACGTTACACTACTCTTCAGAACAAACAGCCAAACCTGTCTTCACGGTGACAATATACCTAAAAAGCCAAGATTCAATTGTAAGTCTTGGTTCAACACGTTTTTCATATTCATACTCTTCCACTTCCATTTCTGTATATGGCTTTCCTTTACATACTTCTTCTGCGTGCTTTTTCCACATTCTTCTTGCTGTACCATAATCCGACCATTGAGCAACATTAGTTTTGGCAACGATTCTAAATACTCCATCAGAAACCGGTTCAATCAAGTAACCTCCCCCCCAAAAACTTTCTCCTCCATCTTTCATGTTGTAAGTTGAAGCGCATGAAAATATAAAAAGAGACAAGGTCAGAATAAAAATTAATTTTAAATATGTATTCATATTTGCATTCCCCTTGCTCGCTATTTTTTAATTCCCTATTAAAAATACCAATAAGTTACTGCTTGTTATTTCAAATCAATTTTTTAAGTATTTATGTATTTGTTCAAAATCATCCTTAGGCCACCATTCATCTTGGTACTTTAGATATGAATCTCGCCCTCCAAAAACCTCTAGTATTTCATCCAAAGCAGGATATCTAACCGCATCATTATCACAATCATCTATTTCATGAAGTACTTTGCCGCTAGCCACATCTTCTACACGACAGTTATATAGAGATTTTAAAGTATGTTTATCAACTATAATTTGATAGTGTTTCCCTGCTTTAGCTGAGAACTTTAAAGATACCGGATCTCTTCCACGAGGATGCAACAAATGGATACTTTTTGAATAAACAAAATGAATAATATGTTCGCCAGGAGGTAATGCTATATGGTAATAATCACAGTTTTTTGGCTTGAATGGAATGTGGTCAATCAATCTAATTTGAGCCATTCTGGCTTCCGATATGTCTAACACTGCATATTGATTATCACCAGCGAATGCATTCCCACTTATTGTACACGCTGGTAAATATGATAAATCTTTTTGCTCTACCTTAGGCCCAGTAGCGCAACTGGTTATTACCACTGACACAAATAAGAGAACCAGAACATTAAATAAATCTCTTAAATATCTTTTAGCAGTCATGATTTTCTCCTCTTTCTGAAACGCCTATTGAAACATTCATCATATTTTCTTTATCACCGTAACAATTCAGGATCGGCTTCTTTTGCAATAATTTTTCCTGTTGTTGAATCCTCAATCCATAAAATAACTCTTATATTTCCCGTTGTTCTGTCACCATGTAATTCATAAACGTGACCAGCCTCAAGATTTACTGAAAATGGCTTTGATATAACTTCAATGTAGCCCTTTCTAACAATAAGAACACTAACACCGAACCAACGATATATTCTTATAGTGTGTTCTCCAGGAGATAGGTAAACTTCGCTGTAATATTTTTCTGAATCAGGGTGTTTTATCTTATTTCCATTAATTTCATATATCCCTGCTGTTGCCGATTTTACAACAGCAACTTTTGATAGATTGCCTCTTTCATCTACATAACCTGTGTATACTTCAGGTACGAGACCTGCACATCCAGCAAGTAATAATGCAGAAAGAAGAACCACGATTGTATATTTGAGAATTTTCATCCGTCTCTCTCTAAATACCTTCCCTATATAAATTATAATAATCTTCAATTACAGCTTTTAAATAAGTAGATATATTTAAGCGTTATCTATCAAACAACGAACACTTAGTTAAACCCAGTACAACTGATTGAGTCGTCTATTGATTCTTCATTCTCAAAGCTCGACTCAGTGTCTTCACAGAAAACACCGAAGCCTACATTCTCGCTTACATCAACATTTTCAAATGTTAAAACTGCTGAATCTTTACTAATTAAAATACCGGTATTTGTATTTTCAGTAATTGTAGAGCTATGAATAAAGACAGTTGAATGTACCCACGCATGTATTCCATTTAGATTTCCGCCTAATGTAGAACCATCCAGTACTACCGCATGAGATTTACCATTAACCTTTAAGCCATTACTCATATTATTTATCAGTGATGAATTACGAATTTCTACAGTACCGCCGTTTAATGCAAGAACGCCATCTTGATGATTGCCGAATACCTGTGAATCAACAATATAAGCAAACCCATTCTGATTTACGGCAATGCCTGCTAAGCCTTCATTTCCTGATAGAACAACGTTATTAAGATTAATGTCTCCACTAAAAACATCTACGCCGACACCCGGGCCAGTAATACTTAGACTATGTAAGTTAATGCGCCTTCCCCCATCTACAACTACTCCACCAACGATTGTGGCTTCGCTATTTCCATCAATAGTAATATCGTCCCTTTCAATCTTGATATTTTCCAAACATGTACCCTTGACGAGAATGGTAGCTGGGTAGCTGGGTTTCATTGCATCAATTGACACTTGAACACTTTGACCGGCATCGCAGTCAACAGTTGGATTGGGAGCAGGCTTTTTAGCAGTTACGCTAATCGGCAATAACATCAATCCTATAAATAGTACCGATGAAGCTACTGTTAAGATGTAATTTATTCGTTTCATGGCGACCTCCTTGCCAACCATTGGCAGCATGTACCAAATTCAGTAGGCAATCCGGCCATCTTCCCTGAAAACGCTTTGAAGACCCGTAACTTTCCGGCCCAGCATTTCTGCTGGTGTGGCTTTTTCTACCACCTCATACTTGTTGTATAGACGAGTCCTTTGAATAGGGCATTGATAGCTCGCAACGAAGCGTTACCATTCGTAACGTTTTATGATCTACGTCATAATCAGATTTATCAGTAACTTTGAAACCTAATTTCTGTCATGGAGAATGCCTGCTTCTCAGTAGTACCTGTCGTCCGAATAAACTAGCTATCCGTCTGCTTACGACCTGAAGCACTCATTCACCAAATCAATAATTCAACCTCAAGACTGACGGCTCAGGACTGACACCGGACGATTGTAAAAACTTTATACAGTGACTGAAGTTCAGCAATTTCTACCGCCAATAAATCTAGAAATCCTGCCTTCTTTTCGGTTAGCGTTCTCTCATAACTCGAGTTTAAGATCTCAGTTAAGGTAATAGCAGAAGTAGTTATGGTGATTTATTCAGTTCCAATGCCAATTTCAGCGAGATACTTTCGAGCCCCCGGGTGAATGCGTCCAGGATTGCCAGCAGCTATCCAAGTATTCTCAGGTAATGTATCTCGTCCTTGTTTAAGACGGGTTTCGAGGCTCGGCTGAGCTTTGTGAATGGCTTTGGTCAAATTGTATGCGATATCTTCAGGCAAGTCGGCACGGGCTAGTAAATAGCTGAATGAGCCTACGGTATTCAACACAGTTTTCTGACCAGGGTAAGAGTCTGCCGGAATTTCCATGGGCAAAAGAAATGGAAATTTGGCATTTACTTTTTTGATTTGATCTTGCGATAGGCCTAGCATTTTACCGCCTGCATTCATTATCTTGGTGAAATTAGGCCAACCGACACCACCTCCCCATTGAGCAGCAACCTCATTATTCAATACCATTGATGCACCTTGACCAGCACGCTCAAGATAGACCGCATCAAAATCTTTGTCTCGATCAAGCCCTAAAGCTTCATTTATATACTGGCTTAGGAGCGTAAGACCAGAAGAACGTGTACCCCAAGAAACTTTTTGTCCAATTAAATCCGAATAGGTTTTGGCAGGACTATCACCCTTAACTGCAAAAGCACCGAAAGTTGGGTATATCGCTGTAATAATTTTAAGATCTGTTGGCTTCTCTCGTTTAATCCCCTCAAAAGCTTCGCGTGCAGGTAGGGAAGCCACAAGCGCAACATCCAGTGTGCCTTGTTCAAGAAGTGGGATATTTTGGCGACTCCCTTTTGTATTGCGAGCAAGAAGGTTTAGATTTGGAGCAACTTTGTTGACTTCTTCAGCCAGAACGCCACCATAAAGTTCAAATCCGCCACCTGAAGTTGCCGTGCCCAAAATAATTGGTAGCCGATCTGTAGCCTGAACCGGGTGAAAAATCGAAACTACCATGAATAAACTTAAAAGAGTATTACGTAAGAATGACATTGTGCACCTTTTACTTTTTGATTACCTAACCTTGACAGGGTTTATTAGAAATTACCCATGTAAACATTCTAAATAATCTAGACGAAATAGGTCACAATAAAGACCTAGTAACTCAATGTTTATTTGCGAATGGAAGCATGAGTTCAATGTTGGCTTTTCAGCATTTGCCCTCTTCCAGAACTCTCAAGTGAACTCCAGCTTTCCCTTAGCAGTCGCTCAATCCATCAATCTGAGTGTCTGAGTTTTGGTATTAACTGTCGTTGACTCAATCCTGAGCAACCAAGCTGAGCGTCAGCAACTCGACTATTGCAGCCAGTCAATATAATCAACTTTGATACTCATGACCGGCAGCAATATGTACAAAGCAGTCACCATAAACCGGGGTTGAGAAGACTCTAGACGGCCGCTTTGCTACCAAAGTTGACTATCAATAAATAGAATATTTATCTGCGTTGCTTACTGAAAGCTGACATTCGCTTGAGTTAAATTGAATAGCCAGCCAACCAAAATAAAAGCAACTGTGAGTACACTGGCAAAGAGCACCAATGCTTTCCATTGGATAACTTTCCGAAGTATCAGCATTTCCGGCAATGAAAGTGCCGCCACACTCATCATCAGGGCCAGCGTGGTACCAATAGCCACACCCTTGCCTAACATGGCTTCTGCCACAGGGATGATACCCGTAGCATTTGAATACAATGGAACACCCATTATTACCGCCAGTGGCACGTCATACCAGTTTCCCGAGGCCAGGTGATCAACGACCCATTGATCCGGCACATAGCCATGAAATAAGGCACCAATCCCAATACCAGCAATTACCCATTTCCAGATACGGCCGACGATCTCTTTGACTTCAGCCATAGCAAAACGATGCCTGCTGGCCAATGATTTATCCGGTTCTGGCAAGTTTGCCTGCCCCATCTGGATTTTCCAAACATAGTCTTCCACCCAGCGTTCTGGCTTGAAAGCCTGCATAGCAAGTCCGCCAAACCAAGCGACAACGAGACCTGCCAGAACATAAAGCAAGGTGAGTTTCCAGCCCAGAATACCTACGAGGATCACTACGGCAACCTCATTAATCATTGGCGAAGCTATCAAAAAAGAAAAAGTAACCCCCAGAGGAATACCAGCTTCGACAAAGCCAATAAATAATGGCACTGAAGAACAGGAACAAAACGGTGTAACAGCTCCCAAACCAACGGCCATGCTACGTGCCTGCCAGTCGGGTCGATTTCGTACATAGTCACGCACTTTTTCAGGTGATAACAAGGCACGCAACAGCCCCATCACATAGATAATGATCACTAGCATGACAAAAATCTTGGCCACATCCATGATAAAGAAATGCACAGCGGCACCTAGATGACTGTCTGGTGATAACGCCATCCACTGGTAAACAATCAGGCTAGCGAGTTGATCAAACACTAGCCTGTTCTTCAGAGTTAGATTTGACTGGAGGAAGTGCAAAAGAGAGAACGGCAGCAGTCAACACAAACCCTGATGACAACCATAGGCAGCCTTCAAGTCCCAGTGTCTGGTAAACCAGGCCAGACAAGACCGTACCAGCCAAACGGCCACCGGCATTGGCCATGTAGTAAAAGCCGACGCTCATCGATACCTTGTCATTGTCTGAGTACGCCAGTATCAGGTAGGAATGCACAGCAGAATTAATTGCGAAGACAATACCAAACAAGATCAAACCAATGACCAATACAGTTTCATTTGACCAGCCCTGCTGCATTGCGATGACAATACCACCTGGGAACAACGCCAGAATAAAAGCCCAGAGTCTTGCAGTTCCTCCACCTGGTCCCTGTCCGTGATGACTTTGACGTATTAGTTTTGGTGCTAATGCCTGCACAAAGCCATAGCCGATGACCCAGATCGCCATGAATGTACCCACGCTAGTCACTGACCAACCAGCCACTTCAACTAGGAATACTGGTAGGCCACAACAAACCAGACATCGCGCGAGCCAAACAGGAAAAAGCGAGCAGCAGACAACCAGTTGATTGCAGACACCTTGGAAAATACCTGTGTGAACTTCGGCTTGGATTTCATCTTGCCGACACCCGAAGGCAGCATCACGGCAGTGATGAGCAGCACAACAAACAACGTGCCTGCCAATACGAACAGTGCCCCCCGGAACCCAAGCCATTCCAGCAGTGCAGCACCGATGAAAAACCCTACGCCTTTAAGGGCGTTTTTCGAACCTGTTAGCATAGCCACCCATTTAAAGAGTTTTGACTCGCCTCCGTTACCGGCGATCAGTTTGACCGAGGCTTTGGCCGACATCTTGTTCAAATCCTTGGCGATGCCTGAAAGTGCCTGTGCACCCATCACATAAGCCACAGATAGCCACGCATCCGGTACAGTCAGCATTGCCAATGCGACTACTTGCATCGCCATGCCAATATTCATCGTCAGATTCAGTCCGATGCGAGCACCCAACCAGCCACCAACCAGGTTAGTGACAATGCCGAAGAACTCGTAAAACAGGAACAGCATCGCCACTTCAAACGGCGAATATCCCAACAGGTGGAAATACAACACCACTAGCATGCGAATAGCACCATCGGTGATGGTGAAGGCCCAGTAGCCCCCGGTAACAATCAGGTAATTGCGAATCGAGTTTTCCATATTGCTGTTACAGGCTCTTAGCAACCATAGCAACAATATCCATCATGCGATTGACGTAACCCCATTCATTGTCGTACCAGGCATAAATTTTTACCTGGGTATCGTTGATCACCATGGTTGAAAGCGCATCGACAATCGATGAACGAGGATCATTCAGGTAATCCACCGACACTAGGGGTCGTTCTTCATAACCCAGTATACCTTTCAATTCGCCTTCTAGCAGCTTCTTTAAAATAACCATTGATCTCTTCGGCGGTAACAGAACGAGAAGCTTCAAATACAAAATCTGTCAACGAAGCATTTAGCAACGGCATACGCACAGCATGACCGTTCAGTTTCCCAGCAAGCTCAGGAAATATCTTGGTGATCGCCTTTGCTGAACCCGTTGTCGTAGGTATCAGTGACTGGCCACAGGCACGCGCACGGCGCAAATCCTTGTGCCCCTTATCGACGATCGTCTGGGTATTGGTAATATCGTGGATGGTTGTCATGCAACCATGCTTGATACCGACTTTTTCATGCATCACCTTAACAACAGGAGCCAGGCAATTAGTGGTACAGGAAGCGGCTGTGATCAATCATGTGTTGCAGGATCATACTGGTCATGATTGATACCGTAAACGATATTAAGTGCACCTTCAGTCGGCGCGGCAACAATAACCTTCTTTACACCTTGATCGAAATAAGCCTTCAGCTTTTCCGGCTTTTTATGATGTTTTCCAGTTGCCTCAATGACAATGTCACAATCAGACCAATCAGCATCGGTAATAGCTTCGTTGGATGTGTATTTAATTTTTTTACTTTCTATAACTATGGCATCATCTTCAGCATCAACTTCGTTTTCCCATGTACCATGTACAGAATCGAATTTTAATAAATGGGCAGAACCCTTAGCATCGGTACTGATTTCATTAATACTGGCAATATCAAAGGCTAATAAGTCCCAACCGGCTCTTAAGCCCAAACGCCCCATGCGGCCAAATCCATTGATTCCGACTTTAATCGTCATTTTTCTAACTCCTTTAAGATTTACTGTCGTAATGTTTAGCAAGATATTCAGTGTGCGCTGACAGCTTTAGTGAGTTGGGACGCAGACTTTTCACCAGCTCAGTTGACTGTTCTTCATTCATGCCAAGTTCACGCAAAATCACGGCTGCCATGAAACCGGTTCGGCCAGAACCTCCACGGCAGTGAATAGTGATACACTGTCCTTGCTTGATCATGGATAACACTTCGGATTTTCGGGATTGCCAGGCTTGTGCAAATTTCTCATCCGGAGCCGCATCATCTTCAACAGGAAACTGAAACCAGGTCATATCGTTTTGTTTGACGACTTCCGGTAGATCAGAAACTTCAAACTTGGCCAGTTCCTCATCAGACATCATCGTAATAATGCCATCAGCACCGGCTTGTTTGAGTTGAGTAATTGATGAAGCCAAATCTACACCTTTTGTGCCTGGACAAGGTGTAAAAATAAAGCGCCCGCTATCTGGCAAATCCAAAATATCAAAGGGGTGTGTAGTCAATTCCAGTTCTCCTTCATCAGTCTTTAGTTACCCATTGACGAACCAGGTCAGGCCCAGGCAATCCACCGGCATGTACTACCTCACCATCGACAACAACACCGGGTGTCGACATCACACCAAATGCCATGATCTGCGCTATGTCAGTGACCTTTTCCAGTTCTATCTCGATACCAGCCTGTTCTGCTGCAATCTTGATCAGGTTGGCCGTGGTTTCACAGTTTTTACAACCAGAGCCCAGCACTTTAATGTTCTTCATGTTGGCTTCTCCTTATTGGATTGAAGATTCAAGCTGCATATAAGTTTTATGTTGGAATTAAATCTGGAAGAAATGTCCAAGTGCTATACCAGAAACAATACACAAACCTACTTATAGCGTCAGATAACGCTCAAAAAACCATCGCTGTACCGGTTAGCTTGTTTGGCCGTCACTTCACACTGTGCGCTCATCAGTCAATGCCTTCTAAAGCGCTTTTGCTAGGCGCAGCGATTAGCGCCTGGTCGTCCAGGCATGCAGGTCAGAACTTTTTTATCTGACTGGTAAGGCTCAAGCGTCTCAGCCCCTGATTTTCGTAGCCTCAATTAAACTGAGTACCCAATCAGGAAGGTCAGGATTAATCTGGTAATAAATCCACTGACCTTCACGCCGATCAGTCACAAGCCCTGCTTCGCGTAATTGCCCTAGATTTCGGGACATGTTTGGCTGAGCAGCACCGATGACATGGGTAAGCTCACAAACACATAATTCACCATGTTCCATTAGCAACAGAACACAACGTAATCTCGTGGAATTATCCAACGCACTAAGAATGGATTCTGGATTCATATTCTTCATTTGATATATATCATAAACAGCATATATCAAAATGTAAATATATTTTCACACACCCTCTTTGCTGAAGATTTTCCTGAATGACTATATCTGGGATATTGATTTGTTTTTAGGAACCACGTGAAAGAGCTGACACTTTGCTCTAAATTAAAATAAGAGCATAATCAGAAAAATATCATCCCTTTTAAGGATTTCCCTGTGAGTGATTGCTGTTCGTCTGATACTTGTACAACACCCATCACAATTGGAATTGACAGGCATTAACTTTCTCTCACAGAGAGTGGTATCCCTTTGGGGAGAAGGTCAAATGCAGGCGTAAGTCTGCATTTCTTGTCTTGTGCAGCCCTCATATTGGCTTTACATGCTGATTTGAATATTAATCTGAAGACCTGGGTATGGAAAACAAATTACTGTCACAGGCAGTATTTTGACCTCTCGAAATGAAAATAGGTAGAAAAACAGGAAGACTGGAGCAAAAATGTGTTTTTACACAGCCTGGCTGAAAAGCACTCACTCGCTCATACAGCAATTCGCCTATACGACTGGCAGCTATGGACAGACACCGGACTATTGTACAAATTCTACACAATGACTGATGTTCAGCAGTTTAAGTAGGTCACGTTTGCTGGAACAATGACCGCTTTGTCATATTTGATCAAGTCCGACTATTCAGAATTGTCTGTTGGAGTTCAGAGTGATCTACATTAACCACGATTTTTTTCATTTACTAATGCCTTTTCAGTAATTTCTCGACAAAGTGATGCTCTTTGAGAATAGAGCTTTTGATATTCCGGATACTTTTGAGCTAGTCGTGAAATTTCATCTGAACTTTCTAATGCCCGGTCTATAAATATAAGATCAGCCTCAGAAAGAAGTTCTCCGATATCAAGTCTTTTTTTAATCTCTAGAGCACGAGGCAGCATTTCTTCCTCGAATGTTTTCATCAGTAAAGCAATGATGCCTTTATCGGTTTCTTTATTGTTCATGCAAGTGTTCCTTTTATTATTTTTTTGAACAGTATAGAAGAAGATTGGTTCGGAGATATTCAGGATTTATGCAATACCGATATTGGCTTTTATTAGAACCCTCTTGAAGTAACAACTGGCCGATCATCAGCGGTCCCTGCCAACAAGAGAAATTAAGGCAACCTCTGCTTCCGACCTGAACCTGCCTTCCAGGGTGATACTCTTGAACGACAGCTTATGAGAAGCTGTCATTGAGGATGGATTTAAGATAAGTGATCGCCGCTATTTGGAGGTCCCAGTGACCTCTTCTTTTATCTTATTGTTGCTTACATTGTTTTTGCCATCGAATTACAAGATATTAAGCACAACACTAATAGTACTATTCTCTGGAATAGTAATTCTATTAACAAAAAATAATTCATATCTATTTATTATTTTGACATACAGACCAGTTATCTTCATCGGTTTGATGTCTTATTCTTTATATCTTTGGCACTGGAGTATTATTGTAATTAGTAAATGGACTATTGGTATTCACTGGTGGTCGATACCTTTACAGGTATCGTTAATATTTTTCTTTTCTTTTATATCTTACGCTTTTGTCGAAAAAAGATTTAGAAAAGCAAGCATAATAAACAAGAATAAAATACTAATTTATGGAATCACAACTTCAATATTATCTTCTGTCTTCATTATATTTTTAGCCAAAAGCGCTAACTCGTTTTATCTGGGGGAAAAACCAAACGAATCATTAGCGAGTTACACTATTCCGAATTGGAATGTAAATCATTGTGTTTTTAATCCGAACACTAAAACACAAATCGATCTTTCGCCAGATTCTTGCGGATTGAGTAATAATTCAAAAAACACTGTTTACCTGTTGGGAGATTCGCATTCCCATCAATTTAAAGACCCTATTTCTTATTTTGCTACAAAAAAAGGCTTGAACTTTGTTAATGCGTGGGTTCAAGCTTGTGGATTTCCGGGAGATTACCGAAAAGGTATGTCTCAATGTGATAGCGTACAACAAAAAATTCGAAAAGATTTGATAAGCAAGGTAAAACAAGGTGACACTGTAATCATCTCAAGTTCTTTATATTCGATGTATGCAGTAAAATGGAATAAAAACCATTCAAGCGAAGAGCGTTTAGTCGCTCTCAATTATCATATTGAGAAGTTAAGTGACCTAGCCACTCAATTAAAACAAAAAAATGTTGACGTTATTGTCTATCTTGACTCTGCACAATTTTATGAGATTCATACGGAGAATGTGGATACAGCCTTATGTGTCGAAGAGTGGTATAGGCCTTACATCCCAGCTGCATGCGAAATTGATAAAAATGAATTTATAAGCAACAGAAAATCAATTTTTGAAAGGCTCAAAATACTTGAAAGTGAAGGTCTTTTGGTTGTTTGGGATGGTGTAGAAAACTTAATTTGTAATGATGAAAAATGCAGTGCTGTTTTCATGGCTGACTCGAATCATTTCTTACATAGTTATTCGTGGTTTCTGTCCTGGCAATTTTTTCAAAGTTATTGGAATCTTTAATTTTTAAACAAAGTCCCCTTAATTTGGTTATTTCTGGTAATACATTTGAATAAAATTTCTATTTGTTCATAACTCATCATAAATTAGCTTTTATCAGTCAATTTTAATAGTCGCTAAGTAAGGTAACCGTATAAACAATATTTTAATTCACTGAATCCAATGCCAGCACTTTGCCTATTTTTCGACAATAGAACTTCATAAAAAGTCTCTAAGAAAGCAGCCAGTCACTTGACACAGTAAGAGTTGAGCTAAGACGTTTGCCGAACGAAGTGAGGCAAAGCGGCTTGAGTAATTTGTTAGCCTTTGTCGTGCAGCTTTCGTAGCTGTCCTTCTTCCAGCATTTCAGCGGGCTCAGGTGCTCATCACAATGACGCTAAGCGCGATAGCGTAAACGCTCAGGATCAGAGCACTTTCGAATCCGATTCGGCCGATCCCATAGGTCTCTCGTCGCACCAATCCAAGTAGCAGGATGGCGGTCATCAGGATGCTCACCAGGCCCCACGTCATCTGAACCGGTGCCATGTCGTGGTAGATGGAGCCTTGAGCATAGCCCGCGTCAGCTGCGGCGACAACGAGCATGTTGAAGCAGTTGGTGCCGAAGATATTGCTTACTGCCAGAGTCAGCGCCCCAATTCGTATCGCTGCGATGGTGGTCACCAACTCGGGAGTGGAAGTAGCCAGAGCGGTGAACAGGCCGCCGACCAGGGTTTCGGACAGCCCGGTCTGGTCAGCGATGCCCTTTGCTGCCTCCATCAGGATCCAGCCAGCCATGCCAGTCACGACAGCCATTCCGATGAAGCCAAGCCACACAGTGGACAAACGTCCACGATGACGCCTTTCGGGCTCATCTGAAACTGTCTGGAGGGTCAGTCGAGGGAACCACATAGGCCTTGCCCGCGTACGGTGAACCAAGTGCAGGCCGAACAGATAAGCGGCGACGATCACTGGCGTGATCGGGTGCACGCCCCACTGGGTGACCATCGGTGTAAAGGTTGCGAGCAGCGGCAAAGTCAGCAACACAATCAACAATCCCGCCAGCGTCAGGTTGACAGGGGACGCGGACGCATGTTCCAGGTTGGCTTTGCGGTAGACGATGTCGGCCACGCCAAGAAATACCAGATTCACGGCCATGCTGCCCATGACGTTGCTCATGGCCAGGTCGGGACGGGCATCTACCGCGGCGCTCAGGGTCGCGGCGAAGTCAGGCAGTGAGGTAACCCCGGCCAGGAACAAGAGCCCGAAGAGCGCCTCGCCCAGGCCGGTTCGGTCGGCCAAAGTATCAGCCCACAGCGCCAGTCGACTGCCCGCAATGATGATCACCAGGGCAGCGACGCCAAAGACAATTACGTTGAAGATCAAGGAAGAAAACACTCGACCCTCGAACGGCTATGACATGCCGATTTGTACATCACCAAAACGACCTCCCTAAGGCTAACTATAAATATAGCCCACATGCGTCCGATAATACCGAGCAATTAATGTCGTGTATTCCGTTTTTCATGTGGATAAGTGGTTGATTTTCCATTGTCTGTCCTTTGATAAGGGAACGTATATTGCGCAAAGATAGGAGGACACATTCAAAGAGGAATCTTTAGTATTTAGTTTGGACTCACATATAAATTGAAAGCTATAAATTGTGTAGATAACCTGTTAGCTACAACTGCGCAGTTGAATACTGATCCGTTAACCAATAGAAATGATATGGAGGAATGACCAGTTCATCTTTAAATATTGCCGGTGAACCACCGCTAATTAAATCTTTTAAATGTGCCAAGTAGAAGTGACCTCTGTTACCAAGATCAGATAAATTCAGATGCTGTGGTTTGGAATCAAAGTTGGCGACTACAAGAATTTCTTCCCTGCCACACTCGGGATTATCCCTCACGAAAACAAACAGGTGCTCATTTTCCACTTCAATGAGTTCGCGATTGTTGTAATCAGCAAATGCCGGAATAGATTTTCTGACTGCAATCAGCTTTTGAATACCTGAATAAATACGCTGCTCGACAGAACCATGCTTATGTCGTAAATCAGCTTTATTCCAGTTTATCCTGGGGCGGTGAATCCAGCGCGTATCATTAGCCTTAGCTTCATCCTCCAGGTACGAGTCATCATTCAGTGTGCCAATTTCATCCCCGTAATACAGCAGTGGTATACCGCCAAATGACATGATCATACTATGAAGCAGTAAAATCATTTGGATGGCATCATCAATCATTTGCTGGTCATTGTTTTTAATTGCGACTTCAAGCCCGACAAGCGATGCCAAAGACCCAGATATACGTGCATCACCTGTTTTCAAATTCCGTCCAAAGGGTACGCCCCGCGCTATTGAGTCATCATAAGCGCCGGTAAAATAGTCCAATAAGAATTTCCTGTGAGAGACTGGCTGATACCCCGCTGCCACAATGTCAACGTCATCAAAGCCCAGCCCAATATCATCATGACAGCGTACGTAATTCAGCCAGGTGGCCCTATTCAGCTTAGTAGGCAGACTTTTAATGCCCTGCGTTAGCAACTTGGCATTCTTGGTGGCAACACTGTCCCACAATAAAGCCATGAAAGTAGCGTTATAGGCAATCTCGCATTCCTTGGCAATAACTGCATCCTCGCCAAAGTATTTGACAATCTCGGTAGGTGTCACGATTGCCTCGGCTATAAACACGGTACCAGGCGCGGTAACCTGACAACAGTCTTTCATCAATTGCAGAATCAGGTGCGCTTCCCTCTCATTTTGGCTGATAGTGCCTATTTTTTTCCATAAAAAAGCAACCGCATCCAGCCTGATTATATCAGCGCCCTGGTTTGCCCAGAACAGGATGATATCGACCATTTCAATAAATACCGCGGGATTGCTGTAATTCAGATCCCACTGGTAATTATTGAAAACTGTCATCACCCATCTGTTCATGGACTCGTCAAAGGTGAAATTGCCAGGAGAGGTTTCTGGAAAAATTTCCGGCATGGTTTCTTCAAACATATCGGGGATATCACGATCAGGAAAGGTATAATAAGTAATCCTGGTACCGGGTATCACCCTGGCGGGCCTTGGTAGCCCATTCATGTTGATTCGAGGTATGATTCACCACCACATCAAGCGTCAAAAGCATTTCGCGCTTTCGCAGGTGAGATGCTAACAAACGCAGGTCTTCAACTGTTCCATAACGTTCATCGATATCACGAAAGTCACTAATAGCATAGCCGCCATCACTGGCACCTTCTGGACACTTCATCATGGGCATAATATGCAGCATGTTGATGCCGAGTTCCTGTAGATAGGAACAATGCTTCTGAATACCTTTCAGGTCTCGTGCAAAACCATCGGCATATAAAGCCATGGCTACCCATTGCTGATCCAGAAACCAGTTATGGTTGGATTCACGCTCAATATCCAGTGCCTCAAGGTCATCTGCACGTTCTATATAGCGGGTTGCCAACACCTCAACCAGCCTGACCATCTGCTGTAGAAAATCTTCACGTTGACCATAAAGATGCGTAAATAAAGAATGGATGGCATAGAAGTTAGCACCCAGTCGGGTATAAAAACGCAACAGGTTTCGTTTACGAATCTCGGGCTTGATTTCGTCGAGTATCTGGTTCAGTAATGAATGTGAAACTTGTTCATACATAAAATGCTATTCCGCTTTCTAGCTGAGATCCCAGGAATTTAAAAAGTTCTGGTAAAAGCCCTGGTCTGTGACTGTAGCACCGCGTTGACCAACTATTGCCGAGGCAAAGCTCTGTGCACGTTGCATGGTTGTCTTTAATGACCAGTCGTTGTTAAGCCCCATGATAGTCACCGCAGAAAAAGCATCTCCCGCTCCAACTGAATCGACAACTTCAACTGCTATATCTGGTTTGATTTCATGGTGTTCAGCATTCGCTGTCATAATCTCAGCGCCAGCATTGCCATGCGTCAGGATCACTCCCTGTAACTCGTATTCAGCAATGAATGCTAACAAGGCATTTTTACCACTTTCATTTGAAGAATAGAGTAAATTGAATTCATCAGTATTAAGTTTCACCCAGTCAGCTGCTTTTAGCAGTTCGGTGACAACATGTTTTTCCCACCAGGGATTACGCAGATTCACATCGACAAACACTGTCTTGTGCTGACAGCTTTTAAGCTGTTCAAGTGCCTGGCGGGAAAATTCATTTCTGATAGCCAGACTGCCGTGATAGAGAAACTGGCAAGCCGGTTCACAACCGGGCAATACTTCAATAGCATCGTAGGCAGCAGGCTCAACTATATCGTATTCCGGTTCACCATCATGCAGTTCTATACTCACTCTACCCGTGGCTAGACTTGCATCAGTCTGCAAAGCCAAAGTATTCATACCCCAGTCGAGCATGGCTTTTCGTATATGTATACCTTCTGGATCATTTCCAACACGACTGATAAAAAAAGGTGCCTGTGAAAATGCCTGCAGATGCCATGCAACGTTAAAAGGCGCGCCACCAAGTACCCGATGACCATCAGGAAAAACATCAAACAGCACTTCACCAAAAATACACAGCTCTTCACTCATAATTTATCTTCACTTTCTTTCATCCTCATCCATTCTTTGGTCCAGGGATAATAATGAGCAATTCCTTCCAGCATGCCAGCACTATAATTACCATTCATGCCTAAAAAACCACCTTTGGCTATATAGAGTTCTTTTCTATAGCCGTTTTCTTTAGCTAACAAGGTAGCCAGTTCCCTTACATCCGGTTGACTGTTTCCGACCAGTACGGCAGGAATTGGACTTGCCAACACTTCTATATCATTACCGCTATCACCACAAAAGACTGTGTTGTCATAGCTGAAACCATGAATGCTCATCAAAGCTTCAATAGCATGATATTTCGATGCCCTGGCTGGCAGGATATCCAGCAAGCCTATACCGGCGGGCTCGTCAACACTCCAGATCAAGCTGGACTTTACATCTGCATCTTTGAATCGCTGTTTGATCAGGGCAGTGATTGCCTCTCGATTAGACTGCAATGGCACGTAGTAACTCAACTTGAAATGGTTCTGCTTAGCTGATTCCTGTGGACGCAATGCATGGATATCATTGAGCATCGTCTTCAAATCCGAATGCGTTCTACCATTCCAGTCAGCAGCAATTCTATCTTCCCATTCAGTCTGTCTTTGCCATTCATTATCCTTACCAACATGATAAATCGTGGTGCCCACATCACCAATTACGAAATCCGGCATGGGTAGAAAGTAGTTATTAATCGCTTTTTGGATGAGCTTGCTATATCTGCCACTGACATAAGCCAAAACAACTCCAGGTCTTTCAACCAGAGAGGAGAAATATTTACGTGCGCCCGGAGATTCAGGCTGAGGCCCATTGGGTATCAAAGTGCGATCCAGGTCTGTACAAATCAGTAGTTTATCTGGCATCAGGCACCTTGCAGGCATTAAAGAAATCATAATACTCCAGGGCTTCCATTATCCCCGATGCATGCGACTGACCTGCAAAATAAATACGGTCTACATCATCCAGTTGCGATAACTCTTCATGATGACGGTTCTCAACAACAACAGCCAGGGTATTACCCCGCATCATATCTTCATCCGCACCGGAACCACCTGCAACCAACGTATGTTCCAGTGGAATTTCCAGCCGCTGTGCAACATAACGTAATGCCTGCCCCTTGGACGCGCGTGACGGAATGACATCCAGGAACTGCCCGAATGACAAAATAACATTGGCTGTAATTTCCTTTTGCCTGACCAGGCTGATTATCTCATGCAGGCCAGGCGCTTTATTTTCATCATAATAATAGGAAATCTTGAATGGAGTTTGTTCCGACTTGGGCTGCCTAGTTAACCCCGGTATTTCTGCAAGAAGTTTACTGATACGTCTGGGCGTCCAGTCATGATCGATATGGTCTGTCCAGAAATCATCTTCGGTCAGGTTTTGACCATAGTGAATGCGGGTACCAAGACTACTGATTAGTATATCCGGCCTGGGTATGCCGTGCTTTTTCATAATCGCCAGGGCAGAATCGATTCTTCTGCCTGTAGCGATACCCAAAGACACACATTTGCGGTTTTCCTTGATTACCGCAATAAATTTTTTCAAAGCAATTGGATTGCCGATCAGGTTCTGATCAAGATCAGTAAAAATTGCCCGGTCCCGGTATCTCTGGGCTTTGGGGACAGGTTGCTCTTCAGGCAACGCTTCATACTTGCCTTCCAGCTTACTCACTTTAGCCAGGTAGTTTTTGACATGTGCCTGCCATGAATAATGCTTTCGCACACCTTCTATACCATTTCTTGATACACATTCCCAGGCATGCTCGTCAGTCAGGTATTTCAACAATGCCTGGGTAATTTCCTGTTTATCAAGTGGATCGACCAGTTCTCCACATTCACAGTTGGCAATGATATCAACCGGACCACCATTTTCAGTTGCAACAACTGGCACTCCGCTGGCCGCAGCTTCTAATAATGTTAATCCAAACGGTTCTGTCAACGCTGGATTGATAAAAATGCCTTTACTCAAGGTTACAAGGCGGTAAATTTCCGGTACTTCCTCAGCACGGTGTGACTTAGGAATGGCTACACGTCCATACAGATCATAGTTATCAATCAACAACAAAATGTTTTTAAAAACAGTTTGAGCTCCCTTATCCAAGTCTGTAATGTCATCCCTGATTCCTGCAACAATTAAAAGATTAGCCCGTTTCTGCAGTTCTTCAGACTCACCATAAGCTTCGAGCAGGATAAGAATATTTTTGCGTTCGTCAGGTCGTGACAATGCCAGGATCAAAGGTTTATCGGGTTCTTTCAGAAAATGGTCCAGCTGTTGTTTGAATGCAATCTGTTCACCTTCTGCAGGCGGATGAAACTGGTCCAGATTGGTTCCAGGCGGAATAATCGCCATGCGTTCAGGATCATAATAATTATAGAGACCATACTGCGACTCAATTTCATTATGCGTACTTGTTATAACCAGATCAGCATTTGCCAGAATTTCTTCTTCGGCATCGATACGCCGGGCAATATTATAGGTCTGTTCGATTTCTTCACGTGACAACCCACGGGCCAACAGACGTTTACGTTTATCCCTGCCGAGAGAATGTCCGGTATGTACCAGCGGTACGCTTAACAGGTTGGAAAGCCTGACGCCCACATATCCGGCATCAGCATAATGACTGTGCACCAGGTCCGGCATCCTGGGCTGCTCATTAAGCCAGTTCAGCAGGTTATCCATGAAGCTGTCCAGGTGATCCCAAAGCTGCTCTTTGGGAAGGTATTCATCAGGTCCGGCATCTATGCGGATAATACGAACTTTATCTGAAATCTTTTCAACAGGTTGTGAATAATCATCACTGACGTCAGGATCGACTATACGACGTGTCACCAGGTCAACCTGGTGGACACTATCAGATTCAGCAAGACTGCGTGCCAGGTCAAGTGCGTACTTGGTTTGTCCACCAGTATCGGCATCACGGCCCAGCTCCAGATCATGACCCCGTATTAGCCCGTGAATACTGATTAGTAATAAATAACTTTTTTCAGCTATGTGTTCCATCAATTTAATTTTTTCTTTGACATTCTTTAAAGTATAGTTTGTTTTACCTAGAGATGAGGTTGATTTGATTTCTTCTATTTCTCTGTTGAATCCAACAAATTACAGCGACTAGAATGGAACTAATTTTGTTAGTTGACCTCCCATCCTAATGCTTTTGCCTTGTTGAGGGCTTGTGTAGGTATATCTGTTGCAACAAAGTGCTTATGAAGTATTTGAACACCAAGCATGTGATTAATAACTGCATCCAGCTTATTTTGTGTTGCTGCAGTTATTGAAGAATTATCATGAAGATCAAACAGGGCTTTTACACCATTAACCGAAAGTAGTCCGGCATCCTCTAGTGCTGAGGCATTCAGGTATTCATCAGCCAATTGGCGCATAGCATTCCATTTCTGCGGATCAGTATGTGCCGGTGGCGCCATAAAGGCAAACTTTTCACGCTTATAAAGTACCTCCGGCAACAAACCTTTCATCGCTTCACGCAACACATACTTCTCTGTTTTTCCCTTTATGCGTAATGAAGGTGGGATGAGTGCCGCAAGCTCTGCCAGATGATGATCGAGAAAAGCTGGTCGCGCTTCCATTGAATTAGCCATATCAACCCTGTCGCCGCCCCAGGTCAGAATTTGTCCTTCAAGCATGGTCTTGATCCAGACGTATTGTGCCTTGTCCAGTGGATGACGATTTTTTAAATAATCTTCATCCAGCTGGGCGGCAATAGCTGCACCTGGATCATAACCCTGCAGCTGTGTTTGCAGGTCTTCGTTTAATATGCCTGGTACACGTGTAGCGGACGCCAGCCAGGGTTGTAGACAACTGGGTGTAAAGCCGATTCGCTGATCTAATGCCGGGTTATTTATTTCGTCCTCGGCCAACATAGCACCTTTGAATAATTTATTTTGTTCGGCTAACAGTTTTTCCCATTCAGATCGTTCATCTGTTGAAAGATGATCCAGGCCATGCAGGAACATATCGCGCCGGAAGGCTGGATAACCGCCAAATAATTCGTCTGACCCTTCACCGGTCAGTACCACTTTGTAGTTAACATCCCGCACATGGCGACTCATTAACAGCTTGGCAACACCCAGCGTGTTATAAATTGTGCGTTCAGTATGCCAAAGTGTTT
This sequence comes from uncultured Gammaproteobacteria bacterium, assembly GCA_963801985.1. Taxonomy (GTDB): domain Bacteria; phylum Pseudomonadota; class Gammaproteobacteria; order Chromatiales; family Chromatiaceae; genus JABDQZ01. Next base: position 47,085 of record CAWDGV010000021.1, on the reverse strand, counting down.
CTACAAAATTCTCGTATAGATGGCTGGCATTAAGCATCATAATATCCTGGTCAGCGCCTGTGCTGACTGCGCCATCTCGGTTGCTATAGGCGATTCATCGTAATCTTTGTTATCAAAACCTATGGTAAAGGCTTTGACCGGATTTTGTCTCGAGGCGGCAGCAAGCCCCAGGATAGAGCAGGAATCGATACCACCAGAAAGATAACAGCCAACGGGTACGTCAGCTTCAAGACGTAACTGAACCGCCTCAAGCAAACCGGCTCGAACGGCCTCTATCCATTCGTTTTCATCATAGTCGCTATTGCGCTCGGACTCTTCGGGAAAAGGCATATCCCAGTATTTCTTTTCCGTGATTTGCAGTTTGCCATCACGCCGCCTGATATCAAGTACATATCCCGGTTTGACCTGGTGAATACCAGCAAAGGCTGTACTACCGGGTACGATGGTTTGCATCAGTTGATGAAAAACGCCTTGCGGATCAAATTGGCGAGGAACTTCAGGGTGTGCAAACAAGACTTTTAGCTCAGAGCCAAAAACCAGGACGCCATTAACTTCTGTCCAGTAGAGAGGCTTGATGCCGAAGCGATCGCGAACCAGCATGAGCCTGTCTTCATCTTTGTCATATAAGGCAAAAGCAAATTCACCCCGCAGATGGGGCAACGTCGCATCCAGCCCGAGACGAGGATACAGATGCATTACCATCTCGGAATCGCTTTTGGTCTGGAAACGTGAACCTCGTGAAGTCAGATCAGCACGTATGCGCTGGTAGTCATAAAGCTCGCCGTTTTTGGTTAACATGAGCCTGCCATCTGCACTTTCAAAAGGCTGGCGACCTCGATTTTCATCAAGATCAACGATTGATAATCGCGCGTGACTGAAACCAATTCCAGGCATTCGTCGATAACCGAAACCATCGGGGCCACGATGATGTTGAATTGCCGCCATAGCAACCAGTGTTTCCGGATTGACCGGGTGATCCCGATCGGCATATATAAATCCTGCTATACCGCACATATGAGTTAGGCCTTATTAACTATAACTTTTAAGAATCGCTGACAGCAAAGCCATGCGAATGAAAACGGCACCGCGAGCCTGGGCGAAATACCAGTTAAATGGTGTATTATCGAGGCTGCGATCAAGCTCATTACCACGTGCCAGTGGATGTAAAACAATGGCACCTGGCTTAAAAGGCGATGAGCTATGGAGACGGTATTTGTTTCCGTGTTCTTCATAACCATCAGAGACCCAGGCAATGGCATTGATGTAGACAACGTCGAGGTCGGGCAATTCTGTTTCCAATTCATCTGAAACACGTAGATTCAGTCCGGCTTTTTCAAGCTCTTCCCGCTGCCCCTCGCTGAACACTTCATCAGCATCTGTTATTACCAGGAGTTCTTTAATGCCTTGTGAGAAAAGACTCAGGAAAAGAAGCAGACTGCGTATGGTGCGCATTCGCCCTGGTACACCGATAATGCCAATTCTGATTTTTTTATCCTCTGGCACATTTTCTGGCCTGGCTAGTTCGGGATGTGCTTTTAATATTGCGTAAATATCGGCCATCGCCTGAGTCGGATGTTCATCAATGCCATTACCACCATTGATAATAGGTATACGCAAAGAGTCCAGCATTTCGTAAACAGCTTTATTGTCGCTGTCTCGCAATACCACCATATCGCCATAGTGATTGAGCATTTCACCAATATCGTAAAATGACTCTCCTTTGGCAATTCCCGTGGTAGCTGGATCAGTGATTGACATAATGTCACCACCAAGACGGTGCCATGCACTTTCAAACGACAAGCGTGTACGGGTGCTTGGCTCATAAAAAGCAGAAATCAAAATTTTGCCCGTCAATGGACGTGAGATTCTTTGTGGTTCAGTTTCAAACTTGGCGGCTAGCCGGCTTATCTGTACCAGTTGTTCACGATTGAACTGACGTGCGGATATCACAGGTCGATGCGCCAGCTCCAGCATTGGAACGAGGTCTTCATCGACCAGGATCCATAAGCGAGCGCGGCGATTCAAATCCCTGTATATCCAAGGGCGGTTCTTCCAGTGGCTGATCCAGCTGGTGCAGTTTTTTTTCCATTACCATAGATCACCACCTTTTCTATCTCTGAACCAGAGAACGATGAGAATTACAGGTGCAACAGCAACAAGCAATGTGCTGATGGTTATTAATAGAGCCAATGCAGTTGACGAAATCGTCATGATTGTTCCTCCTTTAGCCTGCGCAGTTTGAGTATTGAGCATTGACCAGTCATAAGGGCGAGGAGCTAACCATGTGGTCAACAAAACCAATGACATTGAAATTGCAGCCGAAATCAAAGCAGCCACATAAAATCCAATCAGGAAATAACTGGCAAGTCCGACACTGGTACCCAACAGCATTGCCAGCGTGGCTCCGGATGGATTGGTTTTTTTCCAGTACAACCCTGCCGCCACAGGCCAGATAGTGCTGGCAACAAATGCACCGGTCAGATACAAAAGTTCTGCCAGCGTGGTTATGCGCGGCCAGCACAACAACCAAGTCAATACTCCAATACCCAGTATTACCCAGCGTGCTGCTTTGGCTAATTGTTCCTCAGATGCCTTAGGGAAAAGGTGACCTTTATACAGGTCCGTTAAAACAAGGTCAGACGTTGCCGCTAACAGTGAGTCAAGGCTGGATGCCAGGGCAGAAAACACAATAATAAAAACCAGTACTGCGCCGCCTACACCTAATAGCTCTGCAGCAACCAGGGGGCCAACCATATCGGCAGAAGGAACGTTAATATTCAGCGCCGGCACTGATAAAGCAAGAAAGCCGGCAACAATTGGCACTGGCGCCCAGAATAAACCGGCAATAAGGTAAGCCTTAAAGCCAACACCTTTTCGAAAAGCAAAGGCCCGGCTCCACCAGACATTGGAATGGAATATTTCACCAATACCAAACAGCAGGTTGTTAAATAAGAACATGATGGCTGCAGGGAAAAGCAGGTTAAGCAATTCGGGACGTTCTTCCAGGACTGCTGCATGCATCGTATCAACGCCGACATTGGCGATAGCCAGTACCGCAAGAATCACCAGGCCACTCAATATGAGAATTGTCTGAATAAAGTCCGTACCGATAACAGCGCGCAATCCTCCCAGCAGTGTATAACTGACACATACTGCCAGGATGACACTCATGCCGAGATGATAATCAATTCCTGTTAATGCGTTGATTAAAACACCACCAGCCATACCGAGGCTCACCAGCCACCCAAAAGCATAGAATAATGAGATGCCGAGAAATACACGCCAGGCAGTTTTACCATAACGCAAGCGAATAAAGTCACCACTGGTGAAGCCATGTGGCATCAACTCTCTAATGCGCTTGGCTAATGGAGCAAACAGAATCAGTCCAACAGAACCCAGTGAATAACCCACCATGCCCCATATACCCATCTGCAAAGCCAGCTGTGGAGCAGCCATCGTCGTATTGCTGGTAACCCAGGTGGCCATGGCGGTAGCGGTACCCAATGCCAGGCCAACGCGTCTGCCAGCTAACATAAACCCCTCAAGGCCTTTGGATTTCCTGCCTAACCACCAGCCCAGCCATATCCAGATCAGGCTGAAAATTGCCAGGATTAGCCAGCCGGTGCTGGCTTGCAGAATTGCATCATTATTCATAAAAACATGTTATCGATTTCAGCTATAGCTTCATCGGTTGTCATGACACGCGCATATCGGTCTTTCATTGTTGTAATCGTGGCGTTTTCCAATTCAGGAGTAACTGTTGCAACCGCATCAGAAATCAGCGTGACATGGAAACCAAGATCGCAAGCATCGCGGATCGCGGTACTGACACATTCATTGGAATAGACGCCAACGATATACAGACCGGTGATATTCATATTTCGCAGGATGTATTCAAGGTTGGTTGAGTTGAAAACCCCTGAGGCGGTTTTGTTGATTACGATCTCATCACCCTGGGGGGCAACTTCAGGCATGAATTCAGCCTCTTTTGAGCCAGGCGCTGCATGCAGACCAAGACGTTTATGCCCGGGACCGCGATCCCTGCCATCCAGCGTTAGAGACTGTATGCGAGTATGTATTACTTCCAGGCGATTGGTCCTGAAGGCTTCCTGCAGTTGGTTTACATTTGGAAATACCAGGTTGGCCAGGCGATCAAAGTAATAGTCCTGGGATTCAGGCGGCAGTCCTGATGACACGGCATCTGCAAAAACACCATAACCACGCGCAGCGTCAAGATATTGCATGTCAATACAGAGCAAAGCGGTATTATGTTTCTCGAGCGACTGAATCTGACCCGGTGCTTCGACAATCCTGTCCCTGTAGGTTTGTTTAAGGGGGTCGACATCAAGATAATTTTTCTTAACCTTGGAATTCATGTTTCAATCCTGGTTGCCAGTTTATATAAACAGTTAAGTAAGACGTTAGCGCCAGCCTCTATATCATCCCAGTTTGTCCACTCAGCAGAAGAGTGGCTTCGCCCTGCTTTACTTGGTACAAAAATCATTCCAGCACTTGCGATGTTGGCCAGTTTTTGTGTGTCATGTGCTGCACCACTGGGAAGTGAAAGTTGGGATAATTCAAGTTCTTTTGCTGTTTCAGAAATGATTTGCTGTATTGTCTGGTCGCAGGCTACCGGTTTGATATTACTGACAATGCGAAACTCGAACATCAGATGACGACGCCTGGCAATTGCCGACAAAGTCAGCCTGAAAGCATCCGCCAATTCGTGGAGCTTGGTTTCATCAACATCACGAAACTCCAGAGAAAAACGAGCTTCACCCGGTATAACATTCGCAGCACCCGGCAGTAATTCAATGCGACCCACCGTGGCCACGCTGAGTGGCCCTCCATGCTCTTCCAGTACACGATCAATTTCACCGGCAAATTCGGAGAGCCCCTGAAAGGCATCATTGCGCATATTCATCGGCGTGGTGCCGGCATGGTTGGCTGTTCCAAGCAGACTGATATCCCACCGCTGCAGTCCACAAATACCTTCCACAACACCAATAGGTATCTGTTTGGAATCCAGTACTGGACCCTGCTCGATATGTAACTCGATAAATGCCTTGATACTGTCTGGTGAGCGCACTGCAGAAAGCGCGTTCATTGCGTCCAGCCCGTGTTGTTGCATGGCCTCGACTAACATCAGCCCATCCAGGTTCTTAGCTGAATGAACCCATTCAGGTGAGATATCCCCGGTCAAAGCCTGGGAACCAAACATGCCCCCGAATGCACCTTCTTCATCGCTGAATGCGACCAGTTCGACAGGGTAATGCAGCTTAATTCCTCTTTCGTTTAATACTCTGAGTGCTTCAAGTCCGCACATAACCCCAAGCGCACCATCCAGATGGCCAGCTCCTGGTACGGTATCAATATGCGAGCCGGTCATGATGCTGGGGAGTTGCTTGTTCCAGTTTAGCCTGCCATGAAGATTTGCCGCGCCATCCTGGTAGAATTCAAGACCTGCATCTTGAATACGCGACTTTAACCACTTCCTTGCCTGCATGTCGCCTTCGCTGAAGGCAGTCCGGTATATACCAAGATCTTCCGCACGACCAATCATTGACAGATTTTCTATATCTGCTTTGAGTCTTTCAAAGTTGATCAGGAGCTTATCTTCACTCAAGACGGGGCTCCATGGGTATGATTGGCTTTGCTTCCGGTAAGAATTAAAATTAAAGTACTGAGAAAGACAACCGCACCGATTAAAAAGAAGCTAAATGCCCGCATCAAAGAGTGATGCTCCACCTTTATGCTGAGGCTTTCAGACCAACCGGATAAACTGCCATCAATATTGATCAAACGTGCACGGAAAAGGTAATTTCCGTCTGGCAAGCCAGTGATTACAGTTGCTGAATCACTTCCATGGTAAATAGTTTTAAAATCGGGACTCTCAAGCCCGGATTGTTGTAACTCGACCTGAGTATTTACTGGTAATTGCCAGGTAAGGTTGAAACCACCGTTATTACTATTGTCGGTAGAACTAAAAATCGTAAAATGCTCGTCGGCATTTATTGCTGAAGGCCCAATCGCCATTAAACAGAAAATGAACAGTATAATTCTGTTTTCATCGGGGAAAGCTATTTTCATGAGATTATCGTGAATGGTTAATTATTTAGTGCCCAAAGTATTTACCTGGTTCGTATACTAATAAAAATTAGGACAGATTTCATTAATTACCCCTTTAAATTCAGTAGTTATCGCGTAATAAAAATAAAAAATACTAAGTATTGAAAGTAATTTATGTCAAATAATGAAAGCATAACCGAAGAAATTTTAATTGCCTTACGCCGCATCATCAGAGCCATTGATCAACATTCCCGAAAGCTGATCCAGAGCCATGGATTAACTGGACCGCAGGCTTTAATGTTGACAGAAATTGTACGTAGCGAGGGAATTACAGGCAGTGAATTAGCCAAGCGTGTCAGTCTTAGCCAGGCTACAGTGACTGATGTTGTCAAACGACTGGAAAATAGAAAATTACTTGAACGTAGCCGTGACCAGGTGGATAAAAGAAAAATTCTGCTAAAAGCTACCAGTCAAGGACAGGTACTGGTAAAAAAGTCAGTGCCGTTATTGCAGGAGCAGTTTGAGGCCCGCCTCAGTGAGCTCAGGGATTGGGAGCAAACGCAACTTCTATCCTCACTTCAGCACATTGCTGAAATGATGAATGCCAAAGACCTTGATGCTGCTCCTGTTTTGACCAGTGGCGCTATTACCGCGACAGCTCAAGCTGTTGAAGATGTTGTGGTCTCAACCATTGATGATGCAGCTCAGGATAAGCATAAACCCTGAATTCGAATTGCACTGCTGTCATTTATATCAATTTTTCTTCAATGCCGGTAACTGCCTTGTTATACCCTTTATCTCAGTCTGATAAATAATACTCAACTGTAGATACCACTCTTACTTTCTTTATATGTGGATTATTCTTATCTCGGTCATTAATACTGAACTGCCCTTGCGAGGCCCTCCGTATTTTTCCTAGCCTACTCTTCGAATCCGATGCGAACTTTTCCGCTACTTCTCGGGCTTTTCTTGTAGCTTCCTCAATCATTTCTGGTTTAACTTCGTTTAACCTAGTGAAAATATATTCTGTTTTCGACTGATAATTTCCGCCAGTAAATACAATCCCTTTTTTACCTAGCGCTGATAATGACCCCATGACCTTTCTAACAGACTCAATTGTTTGAGAGTAGACCGTTACCGTTTGAATTGCTGTGTATCGAAACTCTGCCTTTGGTTGATTTCCATATTGCTGTGCTGATTTGTCTGTTATTGACGGGGTTGTGAACGTGATTTCTTCTGGATTGATCCCGTTCTTCTCAAGAAATGTTCTTATCTTTTCAGTACTCGTTTCAAGTGAGCCGTATAGTTCCTGGAGATTATTTCCGGCTTCGGTAAACTGAATTGGCCATATCACTATATCTGCCTTATATTCCCTTTCTGACAGGCCTTTAACCGTGACCGTGCGTTCATACTCTTTGAACTTTATCGCCGAACTTCCCAATAAGTAACCGAGAGAAGTCAAGCCAAGGAACAAAAAGCCCCCCACTATCAAAGCACTTACTTTGCTACTTTCCAGCACTCAATTCTCCTTATGCATATTACAACTTTATGGCGTATATCAAATAGTTCCTGTCAATCGATTTGTACTTTTACATGGAAGTCATTTGTCGTGCAATGTTGCCGAATCTTGGCATCGAGTTCTTGTTTTGAAGAGGCATTAACCAATCTTCGCCCTATTTCGAGGTCTTTCAAAGAAAGACTACCCGTAATGAGTAAGAGTTGTCTCAATAACGTTCGGGTTATATGCTTATACCCAAAACCGAAATATCTTTATATTTCAACATATTACATGATGCCGGTTGCGCTCAACGGAACAGGCATCCATTTTAGATTTGATAGAGACCAAGTCATGACTAAATCTGACAGCATCTATTTCTTTGGTACCTGTTTAATTGACCTGCTCTATCCCAATGCAGGATTAACAGCCATGCAATTAATCAGGAAGGAAGGCATTCAAGTCATATTTCCGAAAAAACAGGGATGTTGTGGACAACCGGCTTTCAATTCCGGTTACAGGGATGAAGCACTTGCTGTTGCCCGTGCCTTGATGAAATGTTTCCGCAAAGATATACCCATTGTTGTACCTTCAGGTTCATGCGGCGCTATGATTAAACATCACTGGCCCGAGTTATTTGCTTCTCAACCCGACGAACAACAGGCTTTAGATATTGCCAGTCGCACATATGAACTGACTGAATACCTGGTTGAGCATTTACAGATCAAGCTTACCGATCTGGGTGAACCAACCAAAGTTGCGATTCATACTTCCTGTTCAGCTCGCCGGGAAATGAAAGTCGCCGAACATATCGAATCCCTGGTGGCACAACTTAATAATGTTGAAGTCATCGAACAGGAACGTAAAGCTGAGTGCTGTGGTTTTGGTGGAACCTTTTCAATCAAACAGCCAGAAATATCTGCTGCCATGGTAAAAGATAAAACTGATAGCTTGCGAGCCACTGATGCACAAACAGTTATCAGCCAGGACTATGGTTGTCTGATGAACATTGGTACCGCATTCGAAAAGCAACTATCAGAAAACCAATCATCCGCTCCGCAGACTCAGCACATTGCAGAGTTTATCTGGGAGCGTTGTCATGCAGCAGATTAAAGCTTTCCAACAGCGTATCGACAAGGCATTACACAATGCCCAGGTGCGCCACAACCTGCGTACCACAATGAGCTCGCTGATGCAGAAACGCTCTGCCCAGTTTCCTGATGATGAAAAATTACAGCTATTACGGGATCAAGCCAGAAGCATTCGTCAACGTTCGCTCTCACAACAACCCGGGCTACTGGAAAGGCTTGAACAGAAACTGACAGACAATGGTATCAATGTTCACTGGGCAGAAACCCCTCAACAGGCCAATGAGATCATCTTCAACATATTGGACAGGGCCAATGCAAAGTCTGTTGTCAAAGGCAAGTCCATGGTTTCAGAAGAGATCGAACTAAACCATTACCTTGAACAGAGAGATATCGAAGTTCTGGAGTCAGATCTGGGTGAATTTATTATCCAGCTGGCCCATGAGCCGCCTTCACATATTGTTGTCCCTGCTATTCATAAAAACCGTAAGGAAGTTGCCGAACTGTTTCACAAGTTTTTCCCGGAGTTGTCCTACACAGAAGACGTGGATGAGCTCACCCTGATGGCCCGAAAAGTTCTCAGAGAAAAATTTGAAACGGCTGACGCTGGTATCTCTGGCGTTAATTTTGCAATCGCAGAGACAGGCACATTATGTCTTGTAGAAAATGAAGGTAACGGCAGGTTAAGCACTACTTCACCTGACTTGCACATTGCCATCACCGGCATTGAAAAAGTCGTAGAGAAACTTTCTGATATCCCACCACTGTTAAACATGCTGACCAAATCAGCCACCGGCCAGCCAATCACAACCTATTTCAACATGATCAGCAGCCCCAGAAAGCCTGATGAAAAAGATGGGCCGCAGGCCGTACACCTTGTGCTACTTGATAATGGCCGGTCCAGAATTCGCCTGGACGATGAACTACTTGAAACCTTACGCTGCATACGCTGTGGCAGTTGCATCAATCATTGCCCGGTATACGTCCAGGTAGGAGGCCATGCTTATGGCACAACCTACCCTGGACCAATTGGCAGCGTACTGGAGCCACAACTTTTGGGACTGGGTAAAATCGGCACACTAACTTCTGCCTGTAGCCTATGTGGTGCCTGCGGAGAAGCCTGCCCGGTCAAGATCCCTTTACCCAAACTGATAAACCGGCTTCGTGCAGAAGCAGTAAGCAACAATCAGATCGACGCACCCATCCTGGGCAAAGGCAGTATGCGCAAAAACTCAGAAGCACTTGCCTGGAAGTTGTGGCAACAGCTCTACAGCAAACCAATGCTATATGGCGTTTTTAGTTGGTTGACGACACGCTTGAACTTCTTAACCCCCAGCAAGATGGGCGGCTGGACAAAGGTTCGTACTATGCCGAAACCTGCAAACCAGACCTTACAGGAAATGGCCAGAGCACAGGGATTCGATCATGAATAATGCAAGAGCCAATATTTTGAATCGCTTAAAGGCAAATAATGTAGCTGAACGAGCATCAACGCCATTGCATCCCATTGCACATGACTGGAGCCTGAAAGAGAAAGTCGCAAGACTGACCGAGTGTATGTCTGTAGTGCGCACCGAAGTGCATCACCTTGATGATGGCAACTGGTTAGACTGGCTAAATCAAGAGTTACCCGAACGCGGACTGATAAATATTTTGGTCGGTGAAAATCAAGTTGGCGAAAGTGTTATACAGAATGCCAACCAGGCATTACAGGTAACAAGATACGATAGAAACATCGAAGACTGGAAACATGAATTGTTTCACTCGATTGATGTCAGCATCACATCAACCCTTGGCGCCATTGCAGAAACAGGCAGCCTGATACTCTGGCCTGGTAGCCATGAACCCAGACTCATGTCACTGGTACCTCCTGTGCATATCGCGATACTGGAAGCTGACAAAATCTACGCAACTTTCAGCGAGGCTATTGATAAATTAAACTGGGCTCAAAAAACACCTACCAATGCCCTGCTCATTTCCGGCCCTTCAAAAACATCCGATATTGAACAAATATTAGCCTATGGCATTCATGGTCCAAGGCAGCTCATTGTATTGATCATTTAAAACTATACCCGGGCCATCCTGCGATCGAATTTCCGGCTTTGCTTTCTCAAGTAGAGGCTCAGCATCACGTCGAGGCTGATATCTATATCGACATAATAACCACAGCAACCGCACCCGGGATGGACGGTAAATCCGCCATGGCGAAGGCCAGATAACGGGAGTTGGTGCGGCGCTGTGTTCATGTAGTAGAGTGTAGGCAGTAGAGAGGCTCAAATTGCGAGCCTGTCAGGCAAAATAAAGGGGGTTCTGATGACACTGGAAGAAGCCATATGGGGGATAGTTCTTATCTTCTTCGCACTTCCGATTGCTTTGGGTGCGCTCCTGTATCTGTGGCGCTTTTTGACCGACATTTTCAGAGACCCCCAGCGTCAAATGGAAGAAGACGAACATCTGAAACGCATGAAAGCAGAAGATGAGTAAAACAGAGAGCGCTACCTACGTTGTCGAACCAAGAAAAATCAACAACATATAATACGCATACCACTCGTAAAGTATGATTAGTGTGCCAATTTAGCACTAGCTATTCGATTTAAGAGAAACGATCCCCCCTTGGGAGAACCATGGTGGGTTTTCTAATAAGCTAGAAAGTTTATTAAAAAATCATTTATGCATATTCATCAAGTGAAGTTTTAGGTTCAGGCACAGATTCTTCTACAGATTGGATCATTTGCTGAGCCAGGGATGCTTGAATATCCATTGCCTTTTTCTGGACAGAAACTGAAACAGCGTCACCTGTTTGCACCGAGCCAGAAGCAGCCAACATTGATGGTGAAACACCTGAAATATCCATTACTACACTCCAATTAACAATAATTCTAATTAGGATATCGAACAGAAGATTCCAAACTTGAAATATTGGCGAAATTTATTCTTATTGAAAAAAACCTTCTGGACGAATCACACTCGGTTTTATATCCCAAAAGGGGAATATTTCAGAGTGATCGATACTTTTAGACAGGTCTGCTGTTCAGCATTTACTGACTAAATGATCGTATCTATAAACTGTTTACCCGTTGGGGTTAATAACCAAAGAAAGACCCCACAATTCAACAATACAGTAACCCAGAAAACAAACCGAAACGGCTGCTTCCTAGTTTTATGTCTAAATTTTTGCTGTGCGATAATTGCACCAGGCCAGCCACCTGCGATTGAAAGTAAATGAAGTGTATTCTCAGGTGTTCTACGGGCTCCTTTCAAAGCAGATGATTTATCTAAAGCATACATAATGAAAGTAAGCATGCTGCCAACTAAGTATAAAAGTAAAATCTCAAATGGAATTTGTGCCCTAATAGTAAAAAAGCTAACAGAAAAAAGAAACACAGAAGCGCCAATAATTGGAAACATACTGATATTCGTATTAGATTTTTTGGCAAGGCTGTCACCAGCCATTACTGCTTCAGAGGCACAAGGTCTACCTTGTTTATCAGTAGACAGCGTGTAAGTCACCACCACACCTTCTTCTGGTCGGCGCTTACGGTTATTAAATGCCTTGATGTGGATGAAAATTCGTTTTTCACCATTAAATGGTGTAATAAAACCAAATCCTTTTTTATCATTCCAAGATGAAATTTTCCCTTTATGCATATTTATCAAATTCATTTGCCATTATTCAACTCCAGCTTTTTTCCAAAAATGCACAAGTCAAAACAATACGATTTGTCTAAAGTTTTGTTCGGTGATTTTTCTGAATCTCTCGACTTACCTTACCCGCAACACCGGCTATATCAGCAAAATCTCATCCATTTATCAACTGCAGCAATTACTTCATCAATAATAGCTTCTGGCTTTGAAAGGCTAAGAGATTTTCCAGTGAGCATTAATTCTGACTTGGTAAAGTGATCGCGTTTGCCATTGACGCTCATCTGATGCTGGTTGGTCCATTTCCCGGCTGGATTATGAGAATAGGTAACATCATAAGCTGGTGATAATTTCCACTTACCATCCTTGTTCATAAGAAAAGATATATTTTTGGTGTGGTCGTCCTGATTGCGCGCAATTATATTAAATAACATTCGACGATATTGTTGAGATGCTTCAGCCTTGCTGAGGCGTAGCTTACGCATGACCTCAAATGCCTGCTCATAGCTATAAGCACCGGCCATATTGAAATCATAATGCGCGACACCACACAATGACTGCATATGCAGCTTGTTTCCACCGACACGGTCAAAACGCTTCGTCATGAAATGAGCGCGTCCATTTTCTTGCAGAAGCTTGCATTCTGTCATGGTGATGCCCGCTTCTTTGGCCATCAGGTAATAGGCGTATTCAATACGCCCATATCCCATTGGCTCGCCCAGCTCTAAATCGGTAACACCATCGAACTTCAATAGCCAATAGTCATAGTCCTTGGGCGCATCAGCCTGGCCAGACAGGACATCCCCTTTATCATTCATTGCGATGACAGCTTTTGGCCTGGCACCACCGGCGGAAGTACCCGACACGCAAGATATCCAGTATGGCATCCGCATTCTCATGGTCACCATCAGCCAACTGAACATTAAGCCCCTTACGTTCATTCATGACCTCCTGGGCAAGCTTAACCAGTTCAGCGATCTCTACCGCGACTGACTTGTCATAGTCTTCGATCACTGGCGGGCTAAACTCCAAAGCCCCCATGCCACGCTTGCCGGTATAACAAAGCCTTTCGACAGGGCTAAAGCTATTACTGTCTCGCCCATTTCTCGCCAACCAGGCATCGATGATGCTGTTACCAAACTTGTCCGGTAAGACATCGGCTAACAAGCCTGGCAGACCTAAATAGGTATCTTTATTGAGTGCGGGGAAAAAGAACTTACCATCACCCGCCCCAGCAACACCCAGGCCCATGGTAATTGGCGAGACATCCAGGCCCTTTTTGATGAAGTCCCTGTCATATTCAAAAATACCGTAGCCCCGCTCATCCAGCCAGGACACCGCCCCAACGGTATCGCCCCATAGTCTGACAATGGCTGTATCGATTTTTTTTACCATTCGGGCTCATCCTTTTCCTGAGACTTGAGGCGCTCTCCTGATGCGCGCTGACGAACACGCCCCTGCATTTTGGCAATCTGTATTGGACTTATTGATATCTCAGGAATGAAGTTATCGAGCTGATCCAGGGCTCCCAGCTCTCTTAACACCGCAATAATCGTCGAAAGCTTGCCCCGGCCCGACTCAAGCGACTTGATGGAATTGAGCGACAAAGTTGTCGCCTCCGCCAGCTCTTTCTGGGTGATGTTTCTTTGCAGGCGAAGCGCTTTCAGGCGATTGCCCAGTTCCTGCTCGATATACTTGTCTGAAAAAGCATAAAATTCCATAACAGCCTCAAAAAGATCTATTAATTATAAATTAATAAATAATAGCCTGTTTTGTTAGCCATTATAATAAATAATAATCACACATCAAGAAAAAACTTTATAACAGACCTAAAAAGGGTTATTTGATACAGATTAACATTGATATGGACTAATATTGGGCTGTTATATGGCAAATCGAATAAGGCGCTTAATTGTTCGTAAAATCAATGAACTCGCAGATTAATTTTCGGGGGATTACACTCCTCGACTTGGGTCGAATCTGTTTTAGGAAGCATTTGTGACTTTCCCTCAACCGGATAAAGCAACATTAATAAAAACCCAAACAAACACAAAATTAATGAAGCGCTAGAGCAGCAGCGAAAATATAAGGATATATCGATACCTCTAGGCATCTAACTTAACGAGTCCAGATAGAACTTTTCTGATATTGTTGTCAAGTTTTTCAAGCAAAGCTGCTATTTCTTTTTTATCAAAAGAATCTTCACAAGACTTCTCAAGAGCATCTGCTACTACTTGTATTTCCAAGGCGCCAAAAGTTCCAGATGTTGCTTTAATGCTATGGGCAATCTTACCCAACTCATCAAAATTATTACCTTTCTTTAGCAACTGAAGTTTTTTACTTCGTTCTCCTAAAAAACTAGCAAACTTTATCAGCATTCTACGATAAAAATCCTCGTCATAATCAACATATCTAAGCCCGGTATCGGTATCTATCCCAGGCAATTCAGGAAAAACCACACTGGTGACATTTTTTTCATTAGCCTCGCTACTGAATTCATTTTCCATATTTGATGAATCAGAGGCATCTTTGTTTAGCCAACTGTCCATGATATTAAACATGTCAGAAAGATTTATAGGCTTTTCAATAACATCATCCATACCAGATTCAATCATCTTTTTACGGTCGGGAGAAATGATGCTAGCAGTGATCGCTAAAATTGGAATATGCTTAAATTTTTCTTGCTCTCTGATTTTCCTTGTTGCCGTATATCCATCCATGACAGGCATTTGGCAATCCATGAGAATAAGATCAAAACTTATGTTATTGATAAGCTGTAATGCTTCCACTCCATTGGAAGCAGTAATTACACTAATCCCGTGATTGACCAGCATATCCAGAATCATTTCCTGCAAGATTTCATTATCCTCAACGAGAAGAATGCTAGCGCCACGTAATCTTGAAGCAGCAGCTTTGTCAATTTTTTCAATATCTTGACTCAAAACTGAATCAGTAAAAACAACTGACTTATTTATTAGCAAGGAGATAGTAAAGTGAAACACACTACCAACGCCAAATTCACTTTCAAACCATATTTCACCGCCCATTATTTCTGTTATTTCCTTGGATATTGCCAAGCCCAGACCAGAGCCGTGATGAGATGACAAGACAGAACCAGCTTGAACAAATGGCTGAAAAAGATTGCCTTTGTCAGCTTCAGGTATACCAATACCATTATCACTCACTGAAAAATGGAGTTTTAAATAATCATCGCTGCGTTTTTTGACAGAAGCCTTGACCGAAATCTTACCACCTTCATCGGTAAACTTGACTGCATTGTCAATCAGGTTAATCAAAACCTGCTCAAGACGTAAAGCATCTCCAATCAAGTGATTGTTAATGCTAGAGTCGCAAGTAATATCCATTACAATATTTTTTTCTTTTACTTTTAGGGAAAAAATATTTTGAATGTTTTCTATTACTTCATTAATAGTAAAACTTTTATTTTCCAACAGAAGTTTACGGTTTTCTATTTTTGAAAAATCGAGAATATCATTAATAATGCCTAATAGATTTTTGGCGGATTTATGAATTTTTTGTAGGTAATTTTCGGTCTTTGTCGTATTTTTTTCCTGCGAAGCAAGTAACGACATCCCTATGATGGCGCTCATTGGTGTTCTAATCTCATGACTCATATTTGCTAGAAACGTGGACTTTGCTCTAGTAGCCGACTCGGCTGCCATTTTTGCCTCTTCCATTTCTCTCTCTTGTTTCTTGCGCAGACGCAAATCATAGAGTGAAGCAATATACAAACTTTCCATATCGCCTGGCATACTTGCTAAAGAAATTTCAACAGGAATATTTTGGCCTGCTGGATTCAAAACAGTAACTTCACGCCGTAATTCGGCTTTATGCTGGAGAGCATTATTTTTAACATAATCATTTCGATAAGCTACATGTCCCTCACGGAACCTTTCCGGAATTAGTTCTTCGACCCGCTTTCCCACAAGGTCTTGCCTTGAGCAATCAAATAAACGACAAGCCGAGTTGTTGACAAGCTGAATAATGCCGATTTCATTAATCAGCATTAGCGCTTGGGGAGCAATATCAATAATGGTACTAATTTTTTTTTCAGCTAATAAAAGCTCAGAATTTGCTCGAATAAGACGATGAAGATAAATAATCAATAAACTAGCAGTCAAAAAGAATATCAGAATGAAAACAAATCTATAATTCACGAAATTGATAGCTGCTTGGATGGAGTGATCGGTTGATATTTGATGTTCTGCTATATGTTGTTCTGAAATATTGGATAAATAAAGAATCGACGAGATAGCTATTGAATCATCAATCTTAACCAGTAAATCTAGTTCATCAGCTGCAAGCTTTCTATTTTCCGGAAGCAACGTAAAAGCGAACTTCTTAGCATACTCATTAACAACCGATTCTATATCATCAAGAGCCTTGCGCTCCTGGTGGCTTAAATGACTGATGGACCGATAACCAGACAGCTCGGCTTTAATATCGTCTAATTGAGAATTAAGGAGATCGACATATTGCGGATGACGTCTTAGAATCCAGTTCTTGAAAGTATGGATAAATCCACCATAACCAATTGCACGTTGCAAAGCATTCAAATGTGACGAAATCTTTATTGCATGATCTGTATAATCCATCCATGATTCCTGTGCTTCCAGAATATTTTTTGAAGCGAGTTCACCGATAATCGTCACAGAAATAGCTGTCAACAATGTCATAATCACGATAATGCTGTACTGCCACTTCATTGATATCTGAAACCTCTTGGAATACGTTTTATTGGCCAGAAATACTCAGCTACTTAAAATAAGGTAATTGCTGTGTCGTCTTTACTGGAAGGTGGTTCCCGAAGATAATAATTAATGGAACATCACTATCGAGTTCTCGGATTTTTGCACAGGCCAGATAACTATCCATAGGCGACATTTCGATATCCAGGATTACCAGGTCCGGTTTTAAGATGTTCAACTGAATTTATCGCCAGTTTTTCACCCACTCAGTGATTCTTTCAGCGGGCATAGGTTTCGCAATATAATAACCCTGTGCTTCGTCAGCACCCAATTTGGTTGCTATCTCCAGCTCATCACGTGACTCGACACCCTCCACTACTACATGCATACCTAATTTTTTACCCATAACTATACTGGCTTCCAGGATAGCAGAACTATCTAAATCAATGTGTGCATTCTGAACCAGGGAACGATCGATTTTAAGCTCAGTAAACGGAGTTTTTTTAAGGAGAGCCAGGTTCGAATAACCTGTACCAAAATCATCTACTGATAATGTTGCTCCTTTTAATCGTAAGCGAATAAATGTATCTAATGCTTTCTCTATTCGGTTCATTAACATACTTTCTGTTAACTCCAGGACAATGTTGGATATAGACATATCATTTGAGCTGGCCAGTAACTCGACCATTTCTGGAAAATGGATATCTTCTATATCGTGCACAGTGGTATTTACAGCTATTTTCAATTCGACATTATCGAGTTTCCATTGCATATGATTTTCAATAGACTGCTTAAGCATCGTATGAGTTAATGATTGGGCCAGTGCATTTTGCTCGGCTATGTGAACAAACAAATTAGGTTGTATCCGCCCATATTTAGGATGCTCCCAGCGGGCTAATGCCTCAACACTGACGGGCATCATGGTAGCTAAACAAATGCGAGGTTGGTAATGAGGAATAATTTCTAAATTTTCGATCGCATCTTTTATATCTAATGCAGTTATTGGAATGTGAGCCTTGTTTATACCGATATCGTTATTATTGACATTTTTCTCGAATAAACTCACCAGTTGATCAACTTGCACTGGTTTTTTTAAAACACCGTTTAACTTTACTTTTAATGCATTGGCCAAAACCATCGCAACATCTAACAGTTTTTCATCTTCACCGGAGACCAGAATAATCCCACCATTATAATGACGATCTGACAACCGCCTCATTAACTCAATACCATCAATGTTTGGCATGTTCAAATCGCTAATTATCAGATCGTAGAAATTTCCGTCATCCAATTTATCGAGTGCCTGCTTACCATCGGCAGCCGAATCAATATTTACAACACCATAATTTAATAACTGCTTTTTTAACAGATTCAATATAAAAGGCTCATCTTCAACAAGTAAAATTGATTGATGAGCATCTCTGTTATTAATTAAATATTGTTGAGACATAAAGTTTTATTTTTCCAAATTCACCAAAATCTCCTTTTTATCTATGAAAGCACTTAAATCATTAAGCACTTTAACGTGTCCTTCCTGTATGACTTTTCCAGCAAGCAATATTGTGTGTCCACGAGCAACAATGTCCTCGCCCAAGACCATTCCTACGGTAAGCTTATCCAGATCCATCAGAACATTATTGATAATAATGGTTTCAGTCCGCTCCATATTTTCTTGCTGCTCTTTTTCATTCTTATCATCTTCAAAATTGTCTGATACCTTTTTCAGAGGTTCTTGAGACGATTCTGATAACTCTTTAGTTTCAATAATTAGTTGTGGGTCTCTGTATACCAATTGACTTGATTTACCTAATATCTCTTCGATTCTCTGGCGTAAAATATCCTCACTTACTGGTTTGGTTAAAAAGCCCTGAATTTTCTGCTCAGCAGCTTCCATTAAAATTTGCAATTTTGACATCCCTGTCAAAACCATAATAGGAACTTCTGGGGATAGCGGAGATCGCTCATTTCTTATTAATCCAATGAGATCAAGACCACTCATCCCTTCCATTTCAATATCCGTAACGAGTAAATCTGTTTTCCAGAATTTGTTGGTATTAACCACTTCTTCAGCATTGTCTACTGCATTAACATCTTTAAATCCCATGCGTTTAAGCATCTGAATCAAAAGATTACGCATGAGCCTTTCATCCTCAACAACCAATATTTTTTTTTCAAGAAGGCTTAATTTCATTTCTTCTCTCCATTTTTCGACCTAAACTTCCATTGTATGATTTGACAAATTAGCTAACTTTTTATTAAGTAACTCAATTAAGTCATTCACTTCTAATTTAATCTTGGAGTATTCTTCAAAAAAAATTGGTAATGTTTCTTTAACTTGCTTCTCATCATGAACTTTTCCTGCATTTTGAAGTACTTCACAAATATCTCCGAGCCTTGGAGCTCCAACGGCACGAGCAGCAGATTTCAATTTATGTCCAAGCTTGCCAATCTGCAGTAAATCCTGCCTATCCGAAGCAATATTTATCTGTTCTTCTATCTCAGCAGATGATTTCTGATAATCGTTCAGTAAAGAAATGATAATTTCAGGGTCATCGCCAACCAGTCTTTCCAGTTGACTGCTATCAAAGTGTTTAGATGATTCGGAAGGCTTCTTCTCTTTACTAACACCTTCAAAAGCATCGCCAGATTCCTGACCCTTTATTTCAATTTTTTCTACTGGATGATCAACCGACAAATGTATTGGCAGCCATTTATCGAGCATAGCTTTTAAGTTCTTCAGCTCGACCGGCTTGGATAAGAAATCATCCATGCCTGCCTCATAACAACGCTCAGCTTCACCTCTTATAGCATTTGCTGTAATCGCTATAATGGGTATTCTTTTAGAAGATCGCTCTGTTTTTTCACAATTGCGCACAGCTTCTGTTAATTGGAAACCATCCATTTGCGGCATATGACAGTCCGTTAACAAAATACCATAAGTGCCACTTTTATATTTATCAAAAGCTTGCCGACCGTGGTGTGCAAGTTCTACCGCGTAACCCAGGCGATTTAGCTGTCTTCTGATTACTTCTCGGTTTGTGGAATTATCCTCCGCAACCAGAATCAATTGCCCTGTTTTCCTGGCCGCTTCAATTGTTGGAACTTTGAAATGGATGACGCCCTGTCCTTTATGTTGATCCTTTTCCTCTCTGTATCTCAGCCCCAATGCAATCTCTACACCATTCAATAAATCAGATGGAAGCAGAGGATTGGTTTGTATGTATTCAGTTCCCTCACAAAAAGACGGAGAAGCCGTACCATTTCGTTTGGTTGTGATCAGGTACTTTACCTTCTCAAAGGATTTCTGATTGCCAATATTTTGAGAAATATTTTCTTTTTCTTTATCAAACCATTCACCGTCCAGAACGACAAAATCCGGTCTGTATTTATTCAGAATGCTTTCATCTAGCTGCATTTGTTTGAGCACAGTAATTCGTGCTCCGACTGATGACAGGTAATCACTAATTGCATCAGCCAATTCAGAATCTTCGTTTACAATTAATCCTGAGTACTGCTGCAGTTTTTGTTTTTTCTGAGCTTTTAATTCAACTGCTAAACTTAACTCAACACAGAACTCGGAACCTTTTCCCTCTTCACTGATAACCCAAATTTGTCCATTAAGTATTTCTACCAGTCTTTGAGTGATTGACAGCCCCAGACCACTTCCACCATAACGACGTGTTGTTGAGCTTTCTGCCTGGACAAAGGGTTTAAACAGCTTGTCCTGTACTTCCTTGGGCATACCAATGCCATTATCAATGACACGCAATTTGAACTTGACATAATTTCCTGAAGATTTATCAGTCGCCTGTTCCAGACGGATTCTGACCTGTCCTGGTTGATCTTCCCGGTTGTCAGTAAACTTAATGGCATTACCGCCCAGGTTGTAGAGAATCTGCCGTATGCGAACAGGATCACCCAGTACTGACCCAGGCAATGCTGGATCAATATAAATTTCAAAATTAATGCCTTTTTGATGAGCATTGCTGGACAAGGTGGCAGCAACGCTTTCAGTGACTTCACCGAGTGAAAATGGAATTTTTTCAATTTCCAGCTTGCCGGCTTCAATTTTTGAAAAGTCCAGGATGTCATCGATAATGGTTAACAGTCCCAATGCTGAATCCCTTGCCGTGTGTACCATCTTTCTTTGATCATGACTCAACTCTGTTTCCCTAAGCAGATCGACCATACCAACCACACCATTCATTGGTGTTCTTAACTCATGACTCATTGCGGCAAGAAAAGCGGATTTGGCTCTGTTGGCAGAATCGGCAATTTCCTTGGCTTTAATCAATTCATCAGTACGCTCCTCAACACGCTTTTCAAGCTCCTCGTTCCAGTGCTTGATCTTTTGATCAGCATTAACGCGCTCTGTTATATCCATGAGTGAACCTGACATACGAACCGGCAGACCCTTTTCATTCCAGATTGCCTGCCCCCTGGCCCGGAACCAGCGATGATTGCCATCACGAGTCTGCATCTGGAACTCCTCATCAAATGGTTCTTTTGTTTCCAGATGTCTGTTAATCTGTTGCCAAACATGCAATCGGCTGTCTGGCACCAAGGAGTCGACAAAAAATTCTAAATATTCTATTTTATAATTCTTGCTGTAGTTAAGCAGTTCAAAAAAATGTGGTGAGTAATAGACTTTATCCGTCAGAATATTCCAGTCCCATATTCCATCGTTTGTTCCCTCTAGTACCAGAGCGAATCGTTCCTGGCTTTCAAGGAGCGCTTTTTCAACATTTTTTCTTTCGGTAATGTCAGTACCAATAACAATGAATTTTTCAAGCCCAAGATCACTGAAAACTGGCTGCATGTTTAGCTCAACCCATACAAAATCCCCTGATTTATTTTGCAGTTTCAATTCGTTTTTCATTGCAGACTGATCATTGATTGCAACTCTTAACTGATCCAGCTGGATTTTATTTTCCTCGATGTTCCGGCCAAAATCAGTAATCTGAATTCCTGTCGAATTTTCAATGTCAATTTCGATGAAACGATTGAAACTGTCATTCGCCCATTGAATTTTGCCGTGCGGGTCAGCAATAATTACAGCATTACTGGTATTTTCTACAACCAGAGCCAGGTTCTCATTTTCTTCAGCCTGTAGTTTTTGAGCCGTTATATCCTCCTGGATGCCAATAAAGTGCGTAATATTTTTTTCATCATCAAAAACAGGTGAAATACTGAGCTGGTTCCAAAACATTGTTCCATCAGCACGGTAGTTTCTAATTGTGACTTTACAATTTTCACCATCCTTAATGGCTTTACGTAATATATCCAGCCCAGACTGATCCGTATCACTGCCATGTAAAAAACGACAGTTCTTGCCAAGAATCTCATCATTGCTGTATCCGGTAATTTTCTCAAAACCGGGATTCACATAAATAATGGGATTATCCGGCAATCTGTTGTCGCTAATTAGAATGCCATTGGCAGTAGCGGTTATCGCTCTGTCACGCACCAGCAACTCAGTTTCTACATGCTGTCTTCGTTTAACTTCCTCCTCTAGCTGCTGGTTCTTTACAGTTAACTCCAGCGTTCTTTCATTGACTCTTTTTTCCAATTCCCGAGTAACTTCCAACTGCAGATTTTCTGCATTTTTTCTATCACTGATGTCCCGCATTAAAGCGGCAAACATGATTTTGCCATCAACATATAATTTACTTAGCGAAATATCGACAGGGATTTCGTGACCATTCTTATGGCATGCCGACACAGATCGAACACCATCCATTGGACCTTCTTGCTGACTCTTTATGGACTGCCTGACCAGGTTTTCATGTCTGGCACGAAATGCCTCAGGAATCAGTATTTGAACAGTCTGACCGATAATTTCTTCATCTTTGTAGCCAAAAAGCGATAGCGCTTCTGGGTTGACCGAAACAATATTCATTGTTTGATCTACCATGACTATCGCATCATGTGCATTTTCAAAAATGCTTCGGTGAATAGACTCGCTTTTATTGAGACGTTTAAGCAGCGGCGCAGTTCTTCGAAAAAACAGGTAGCCAGCAAGACCCATGACAAACAAAGAAAACAGGGTTATAAATAGCGAATTTTGCAAATAGTGAAATCGTATTTCAGCAAGATCAATCTTCGAAACCAGCCCCCATGAGTGAACGTCGATCGGCGTGTATGCGGCCAAAACCGGCTCGCCGCGGTAGTCTAATGCTTCTATCACCCCTGACTTGCCTTCCAGAGCCAGTCTCATTGGCAAAGCTAAACTTGAATCGAGACTTATTTTTTTAAAAGATTCAGTCTCCTTACTGTGTCTCTGATCAAGGATGAATTCCACATAATCACCCTCTTTACGTGCCATAACAAATTCACCGGTCTTGCCAAATCCTTGAGTTTGGCTATGAGCTGCTTCTATTTGCAACAGCGTTGCCTCCATTGCTTTTTTATTCTCATCGCTGACAAGCGAGTTATCCATTAAATTTGAATAAGCAACAGTTTCATAAATTTTTGCACGACTTTCCACCATCTCATAGAGATGTTCACCTTGGTGTTTATATCCACTAAGATACAATGAATACATCACAAATAATTCAACGATAAGGACACCAATCACCATTATCGTTATCAGGTACAGAGGCATTCTGCTGATATTATTTTTCGCCTTTTGATTTTTTAAATAATCAAACCCAATATCCATCACTTTTAAGCACTCCGTAGTGCATATCAAAACCTTGCAGGTTTATAACTACTGTATTGCTATTCATACTGCGTGGTTAATTTTCTAGCAGACTTATATCAATATTAATTTACACAAGCGTATTGGCATGGTTAAACAAGTCATTTTCAGACATAGGCTTACCCAGAAGATACCCCTGCACATAATCGCAGTGAATTTCGCGTAAATATTCGAGTTGCTCCTCTGTTTCAACACCTTCAGCAACCACCGTTTTACCCAGTTTTTTTGACATCTGGATAATTGCTTCTATCAATGCCTTAGCCTCATCGTCATGCGGTACATCCCGAATAAAGCTATGATCGATTTTTATTATGTCGAACCTGAAACAACGCAGATAACTTAAACTTGAATAACCTGTTCCAAAATCATCAATCGCTAACTTAACGCCAAGCCGAGATAAATCATCCAGAATTTTTTTCACCTGATCCGGATGCTGCATCAATGCTGTCTCGGTTAATTCGAGTATCAGCATCTGCGGGTCTATCCCGGAAGAATGCAGGATTTTTTCGATGGTCATGACAATGTTTTCATCTGCCAGTTGCCTTGGTGAAACATTGATCGAAATCTGAGGAATCTTGAAACCAACATGGTTCCAGTGTGCTATTTTTTTACAGATACGGGCGAGAAGTTTTTCTCCGATCTGGACAATATTACCTGTTTCTTCTGCCACTGGGATAAAGTCATTTGGGCTCACCATACCCTTCTCTGGGTGCTTCCATCGAAGTAGTACCTCCAAGCCAACCAGTTCACCGGTTTCACAGTCGTACTGAGGTTGAAAATGTTCGGTGAGTTCATCATTCAATACTGCATGACGAAGTTCCTGCTCCAGTTTCATTCGCTCATGAACACATTCTTCCATTTCTTGAGAAAAGAAACGGTAACAGTTGCCTCCGGCAGCTTTAGCCTGGTACATCGCCAGATCCGCCCTTTTGAGCAAATCAAGATAGTTGTTATTGTCATCAGGAAAATAGCTGATACCAATGCTGGCAGAAATACAATGCTGGTGCCCTAGCAAATTGAAGGGGCGTGATAACTGGGTAATAAGCTTTTCCGCCACGTGTGCAGCATTTTCAGCGTGACCGGGATCTCTGAGAAGCACGATAAACTCATCGCCCCCATTACGTGCAACGGTATCCTCATTCCTGAGTGAAAGCCGAATCCTGTCAGCCACTTCCCGCAACAAGCGGTCACCTTCGTAATGACCCAAGGTATCGTTTATGTTTTTAAAACGATCCAGATCAATAAACATCACTGCAACAGTCTGATAATTTCTCCTGGCCTGACTCACAGCCTGACTTAAATCACTGTGGATTTGCTGTCTATTGGGTAATCCTGTCAGCGTGTCATAAAAAGCAAGTCTGTGCAGACTTTCCTGGGCTTTTATACGTTCTGTAACATCTTTACCCGTTGAGACAAAGTGTGTAATTGTTCCAGAGGAATTAAGAAGAGGCGTGATGGTTTTTTCTTCGTGATACAGACTACCATCCTTACGACGGTTAACGATCACATCGCGAAAAACCTCACCTTTGGAAATTGTTTTCCACAGATTTTGATAAAAATCTTTATCATGCTGGCCTGAATGAAGAATCCTGGGACGTTGGCCTAGAACCTCGTTTTCATTAAATCCCGTTATCCGCTCAAAGGCCGGATTGACGTATTGAATAACGCCGAAACTGTCGGACACCAGAACAATATCAGCAGTCTGCTCCAAAGCCTGGGACAGAATTCTGCTGGGCAGCGAACTAGCGCTGCGTGAGCTGATTTTTTTCAAAGATAACATCCGCCACCCAAAATCAAATATCACTGCTTGAAAGGCGGGTCTAGGCCTGGTCGGTCGAAAGTAACCAGTTAAGTGATTGATTAAAGCGGTTTTTTGGGCTTTATCAATAAGTATTTACAAAATTAAAGTCAGATGCATTCCGCTCAACCCATTGCGGTGCAGGGCAATTGTTAAGCAAAAAACCGACAAAACTAATAAAAAATTATAGCGAAAGACTTTAAAAATGCAAAATTTCAATGATATTTATCAATTTTCATATTATGCAATCTTGTTCATAGTTTCTGTTGCAGAAATCAATTCTTGAGCAACTTCAGATAGCTTTCGGTTATTGGATCGCGCAAACTGTCGGAGCTTCTCAAAAGCTTTTTGCTCGGTAAGATGGTCGCGATAAACTAAAATTCCTACCGCTGTACTTACCGCCCGATCACCGGCAAGCGCAAAATTCAATTGATCACTGGTAGCTTTCAAGTTATTGATTTCCTGGCTTCTGACCAGTGCGGCCCTCACTGCAGCCAGTAGTTGGGGAGGATCGACAGGTTTTACCAGATATCCCAACGCCCCCTCGTCAACAGCTTGTTCGACAAGCGCTTCATCACTATAAGCAGAAAGGAAGATAAAAGGAATACGTGAAGATTCACGAAACCATTTCGCCACTTCGATGCCATCCATATTGGGCATACTCATATCCAGAACAACCAGCTCCGGGGTATGTTCAGTACTTAATTCGATAGCTTCTTTGCCAGTTTCCGCTAGAAAAACCTCATAACCAGCAGAAACCAGTACCTGGTTCAGGACCGAAAGTATCAGCCTGTCATCATCAACCAGTAGGATTTTATTTACACTTCTGCCCATCAATACTTCTCCACTAACAAGTTACAGCTATGTCAGCTCGCACCCTGAGCCAAGCCTAGAAAAACCCGAAAAATCATATTCCTTTCGAGCCAATCTTTCAAAAAATTCTTAAAATCAAAAAAACCTCACTTACCTTGTGCAATTAAGATCATTAATTCTTAAGTCGATTTGACAGGAATAATCACTGGCGGGTCAAGGCACAACTCAACCGTGAGAACACTATCATTTTCCAGAAATGTCAGGGTCGCCCCTTGTTTTGGCAAAAGGGTTCGCAGCAGGTTCAATCCTGTTCCCAGACCGGTGCCACGTAAAAAATCGAAATTTTCTGGAAGTCCTTTAACGGGATTACTGATACTCAGTTTCGCTGTACAACTATTGCAGCTAAGCAAAACATCGATCTTGGGGTTTTCCAAAGCTGCAGAATGCTTTTCAGCATTTACTATGAGTTCATTGACAATTAAAGCAATTGGCACTGATTCTTGAGAAGCCAATTCATCCTGGCAATTACTTTCTAAATCATTTTCCAGATTAAATGATATAGTTTTATCATAAAGTCCAACACAACTGGATATCAGCTTTGCAAGGTGAATTTTCTCATCTCTCTCCTGCGCCTGTAATCCATAAACAGTCGCAATAGTTCTAACCTGATTAATCACCTTCTTGAGAACCTGATCAGGCTCCTCATCAAGACTGGCATTCCCAATAAGCATAACGATACCTTGAAGATGATTCTTGATGCGGTGATGAACTTCCCTGATCAGCGTATTTCGCAATGCCAGTTCTTCAGCCAAACGTTCTTCGGAAGCTTTTTTACCTCAGTAATATCAGTACTGATGCATACCATTCCTGTGACATTATTTTCTTCATTGACTATGGGTGTTTTAGTCGTGTTGAAATACCTTAATTCACCCAGCGCATTGGATAAGCACTGGCTTGAATCAATAAATTGTTCTCTTTTGCTTAATATCTCAAAATCCAGATCTAAAGTATCTACTCCGCTCTCGCAGCGAAAAATATCTATTTCAGACTGACCAATAACTTGTTCTTCAGAAAGCCCGGTAAATTCAAGAAAAGCCTTATTAACCAGTTGATATCGTAAGTCACTGTCTTTGATACAAATAGGCGAAGGAAAACTGTTAAGAAGAGTCGTAAATTCAATATGCTTCTGAACTAATTCGTTCTGGATTTTTTTCCTTTGAGTGATATCCAGAACCGTAAAAATATGCCCGGAGCCAGCATTATCCATATCTAGAACAGAAAAACTCAACAAAACATCAATAGTGCTACCATCTTTACGAACCATACAGGTTTCAATTTCTCCAGTACCCGTTTTTTCGATTTGTGCATATTTTTCCCGACCAACTCTTTCATACTCCTCCAGGGTCGGATAAATCATTCGGGCATTCTTATGTATCAAATCTGACTCAGAATAACCCAGCATATCCAGGAATGACTGGCTGACCCAGTCAAAAAATCTATTTTTTACCAAACCAATGCCTATGGGTGCAGCATTCAAGATTGCATCACGCTCCAATAATTCCTTTTTGAGCAAAAATTCTGCACGCTTTTTTTCTTCGATATTCTGCACTAAGGCGATAAAAAAACCCGAACCTGACGGTTCATCTGAAATCCAGCTTGAAGAAAGCAGCCCCCAAATGTATGAACCATCTTTCCTCAAATAGCGCTTTTCAAATTGGTACTTATTTCGCTTACCTTGCTTTACTTCACTGATCACTTTCTGGTTTATATGCCAATCATCAGGATGACTGATATCCTCGATACGCATACCAGCCAACTCGTCTGGTTTAAAGCCCAACATTTCCGAAAAAGTGTTGTTAACGCTTAAAATATGACCATCAGCAGTTGCTATAACCATACCGGCTGATGAATTATTGAAAACAGTACTAAAAAGAATTTCAGATTTGTTTAACTTTTCTGAAACTGCATGGAATTCTGTAATATCCTGGGCAATACCAGCGACTCGATAAACATCACCTTCATCATTTCTCACCGGAAAGGAGCGATCATGAATTAAGCGCATCCCGCCTTCAGGTGTAATAATCCGGTATTCAATATCAAAATAAATACCCTTTGATAAATTATCGATACACTTATTAACTCGATCTTTATCATCAGGGTGAACATAATCGACGAACAGACGTGGGTTTTCGTACAGTTTTTCTCTACTTGCACCCCAAATGGATTCAAAAGCAGGATTGATGTAAATTGTTTTATTGGTTTTCGAGTCGGTCATCCAGAAAACATCTTGAATGTTTTCTGTAATTTGGCGCAAACGTAATTCACTTTCTTTTAACAGATGATCAGCGATATGAAGTTCGGTAATATCTGTCAAAATACAGTGAGTCCGTTCAAAATTATCATTTTCGTCTTTGGCAATGCGACCATTGACCAACATGGTCTTCACATCACCATTTTTACAGATAAAGTCAACCTCAATACCATTTATTAACCCTTCAGACAAAAACCTCTGAAGGCCCTGTTCAAATTTGTCCATTTGTCCCGGTAGATGAAATTCGCAAACCGATTTGCCGATGACCTCTTCTCGCTTATATCCCAGCGCTTTCTCCCATGCCTCGTTGACAAATAATAATTTGGCTTCAGCATTCAATGACTGATATGGTAGAGGTGCCTCTTCGTAGAGACGACGAAAAATCTGCTCTTCGGAAGAGCTATTCTCATGCGTTGACTTAATACTCATCTAAATACTTTAAAAAACATTCGGCGTTTTACCGGTGAGAGTTGAGAATAAGAGTTTTTCTTAACAATTAATAGAATAGTATCGACTGGGTGATATTCGCAAGCTCATTATCTCAACGGCAAAAAGAATGTTAATCTTTTCGAGGAAATGCCAAAAGCAAGAAACTAAAAAAATGATTGAAAATTCAATGATTTTTTTCTGAGAAAAAACTCGTATCTTCGTAAATGGTATGCCCGATGAACCAGTGAAATAAAAATTCAACAAAAGCCTCTGTTGTGTATTTACCTACAAAGAGCTCTTTACTGTGATGCCTGATTTCCTCAAGCAATTCCATATGCCTTTCGTGATGTTTATTGATGCCTTTTAATTCCAAGGAGTAAGCGATATTTTCTTCAGAAGTAAAATGAAATTGGGCATATTTCGTTAATTCATCGAGTAATCTTTTTCTATATTCCAGATCATTTGTTTCTAACAAGTTATCGCTAATCCGGTTGATAAGCTTTGCAAAATACTGATGCTGATAATCAACCGATTCATTTCCTGTAGAATATTCTTTTTTCCAGTTTACCGGGTCGAGGCGCATATACAGGTTCCCATCTTAGTGATTTAGTTAAAAATACTACCCGCAATAATAGATGAAAAAATGTGAAAGCTTTCAATATTCAAGTTGAATTTGCATTTTTTATTTTGTACTACTATCTTTCGTATTATCAGCTTTACCCCTCACCCAGCCCCGTGAGATTTTAGTATTTTAAGCATCTAGGTTTGATGCTGGTATATAATTTCAGAGAGCACGGGTATGAATCCAGTTTTATTCAATTCTTTTATAATTCTAATTTCGGATTTTTTTCGTCTAACAGAAGCATATTAATCCGGGTCAGCTCATGAATATAGAGAAATTAACCCGAAGGCAATCTCCGGACAATTTGGATATATATAGCTTACCTTGCCTCATCGCCAAGCCCCTGAATCGCACAAATACCTCAGCCTTTGTGGCTTTGTCTGCCATGCAGAAGAAACTTGATATGGAAATGTAACGATGAATATTTTTGAGTTAATTCAACAGCAGCCATTTAATTATGAAGATATTTTAGAAGTATTTCACTCAATTGAAAAAAACAGTTTTCATGTATTCGAATCACTGTATCGTATAAGCGACGAATCCAATAAAAATAGAATTAAATAAGGAGTACTCTTTTAATTATGAATATAGAAGATGCAATTAAATCGCATAAGCAATGGAAATTAATGGTCGAATCTTTATTTAGAGGAGAACGTGAATTCGAAGTTAATCCTTCTATTTTAATGAAAGACAACCTTTGCAAACTCGGACAGTGGATATATTCAAAAGAATCTAAGAAATACTCGAACGACGTACAATTTGAACAACTTCAGAATGACCATAAAAAGTTTCATTTGTTGGCAGGAACAATACTTTCACTTTTTAAAGAAAATAAATCAGATAAAGCAGCTGAAAAATTAGAAGAGTTTCAAGAAGTTTCTTCAAACGTAATAAAACTACTCGAAAATTTAAATTAATATTTTTAAGTTAAAACATGGCAACACTTCAAGAAAAAGCATCTTATGGAAGATTACCAATGGAACTAGTTGCGTGGAGTGCTAAGTGGAGCGTTGGCAACGACAAGCTTGATCAACAACATAAAAGCATAATCGACATTATCAATAAATTAATTAGGTCATACAATAAAGAAATAAACCAAGAAATTATTTTTTCTCTACTCAATGACTTTCAAATTAGCGCTAATGGCCATCTTCATTATGAAGAGTATTTATTAAAAAAACATGATTATTTTGACTTAGACAATCATTATAAAATTCACAGGAACTACCTTGATACTTTTTATACTCAGCTTTTCAAAACACGGAATGACTGCTCACCAGACAACCTCTATAAGCTAATTACCGATATTAAGAATTGGTGGTCAACTCACATATGTATTGAAGATATGAAATACCGCTCTCTATTTCAAGCTGATAATTTTTAAGTTAGATAATAATTAAAGAAAGGACTATGACTTTGACTCGAAACAAGTTCCAAGTGCTCTATCAAATAAAATTCCCTATACAAAAAAGCATAGGTGTGTAGCTATATTTTTGAGGCAGATAATCTGGTAATTAAGCCTGCATTTCAGGGTCATGAATTATGTCTTTTGACGAACATAACTATAATCTTTCTCCAAGTGAAATCCGTGAAACTCTATTAACCCTAAATCTCGCCATTGAGAATCATAGAAAATGGTTTGATACATTGCATCGCTCCATTATTTTCGAACAAGAATTTCCTAAAGATATTTTGGATGAACTTGCTCATACTAAATGTCAGTTTGGCCAATGGTACTATGGCAATGCCTCTCTGCCTTTTAAGCAATATGATGAATTTAACTTGCTTGAGGCGACACATCGTTATATGCACGACAATGCTAGAAAGTTAAGTCATCTGTTCCTAAAAAATGAGAATCCATCTATCGATATTTATAATAAGTTTATATCATATCAGAAAGAAGTGATTCGTCTTTTACAAGCCTTGCACGATAAGTTAATCAATCTTAGTCATGGATATGATGCCTTAACAGGTTTATTAAACAGAGGATTCATTACGCTTATGATCGATAGTTTGCACGAAAAAACAATGCGCTATAATTATTCATATTCTGTGGCCATGGTTGATGCTGATCACTTCAAGAATATAAATGACACTTACGGCCATACTGCTGGTGATAACGTGTTAAAAACAATATCCAGTTATTTGCGAAATAGTTTGAGGAAGTCTGATACTGTTGGCAGAATTGGTGGTGAAGAGTTTTTAGTAATTTTGCCAGAAACTGATAAACAAGAAGCCTTTTTAGTTCTCGATAAATTCAGAGACTCAATTTCAAAAACAAAAATCGATACCGGTTCAGAAATTATTAACGTAACGTTATCCATCGGCATTTCACAGGTTTCTCAAGACGATGAAGACTCTTGGCAGGCTGTAAAACGTGCTGATTATTCGCTTTATCACTCCAAGGAAAACGGCCGAAACAGGGTAACAGTTTCTGATTGAAATATAAAAAATACTACTTTCCAGAGTCCACCTATTTAATTAGGCCTGCTTCTCAATAGAAGCATTTATAAAATACTTTTATAATTCTATACTAGATCAATTTTTCCATTATTGATTCATAGCACATTGGACATACGCCGTGTGTTAAGCGAGGCAAAATATAAGACCCAAATAGATCTAGTTCGATGATTGCTCTATCGGCTTCTATCCACTCGTCTTCAGAGAGTTCTATCTGTTTGCAGTAACTACAAATCTTTACAAATTCATCAGAACGATCAACGTAAAAGTCAAGTAGTTGAACAGGGTCTCTACTTTCTATTCGAATTATCTTACTTGAAAACTCAATATGATCTTCAGGCAATGGTTTTATAGTAATTTCTAAAAATCTTTTTGTTTCCGGCGAGTCACATCGAATAGGTATATTTACTATATTCTTTGATTTTCTTACCTTTTCTACTGCCAACTGGTAAAGATGGGCTGTCTCTTTGTCTGCGATAAAGTCCCAAAGAGATTTGTTGATTAATTCGGGATAAAAACAAGAAGGAGCTGCTAAGTTGCTTTGAGCAAACTCATTCCAGTTTTGGCTAACTTCGATTATTTTGTCATATTCATTTATCTTATAAAGATACTGTTGATTTACCGCATCTCGAAGCATATCTATAACCATCTATTAAGCAAAAAATCAAAACTATTCATAGTTTACCATCAATCTTAGATATCTATTGTTAGCTTGAACCCTTAATGAATATGATCAGGTCTAAATTCCATACCATGTTTAGTATTTTTTTCTCCATCCTTTTCAATTATGGCTGTGACACTAAACGAAGGATCATATAAAACAGGAAGAACTGGTTGATTCAATGGCCTTCTAACAAACCATAACTGCCACCCTAAACTTTCGAGCTCTAGTAGTGTTTTCATTTGAGGATTATTTAACATACGCTCCAAATGATTTGGAATTGGACTTAATAAGGTTCTTCTATCCTCAAAATATTCTACTATATAGCCTGACATTCTAGACTAAAAACCTCTTTACTAAGTAATCTCAAATAAGCAAGTTTAAAATCCCTTTAGACGCCCTTTAAGTTCTATATATATAAGATGCACACGAAAGCATGCGTAGGAATTACTAAAAGTTAAGATTCCTACATGTATCGTGTATGAGTTACTCACAAGGGGCTGGGTGAGGAAAAAGATACTAGCGAGATTCAAGGCCAGCACTTATTTGAAACAAGCAAAAATTAAGCCATTGATTTTAACTTATTGTTTTAGTTTGGCTTTCTTCATTCCTCGCGTTTTCAAGTAAGCAAAATGTAAAAATTTCTGACAATAAATTTATTATGAAAATAATATCTACTTTTGACGTATTGAACATTGATACAATTATGTCTACTTCTGTCAGATAAGGTCAAATCCTATCTGCACTCCACCTTTTCATTCTCAACATCCCCCTCTCCATAACTAAAGGTTAGATGTTGCGTCGACCGGTTGAGACCGCATATAAAAGCGGACATTTACTTTACCCATTTTGCCAATGTTAAATACATATCCTCAGGGAGATACGGCTTGGCAAGGTGGTCGTTCATTCCTGACGCCAGAGCTTTTTGAATATCAGAGTGCATAGCATTAGCAGTCATTGCGATAATCGGCAGATCAGTATATTTTTTTTGTTCGCGTATTTTTGTTGTTGTCTCGTATCCATCCATCTCTGGCATTTGGCAGTCCATAAACACAGCATCAAAGTTATGGTTTGAAATAAGTTCAAGAGCTTCTTGGCCGTTGTCTGCTGTCTTAACTGTAACCTGATGCTTTTTAAGAAGCTCTTTAGCAATCTGAAGATTCATGTGATTGTCATCAACTAATAGAACCGTTGTATGGCGTATTTTTTCGAAGGTTTTATTAACATCCTGAGAGTTATCATAATTAACATGTTTTATATCAGAATAATCTGCGGTTTGTTTTTTTAAGCTAACCTTCACGCAGAAAGTACTACCAACTCCCTCCTTACTCTTAACCCAGATTTTACCGCCCATCAACTCGATGATTTTTTTGGATATTGACAACCCAAGCCCTGTACCACCATATCTACGAGTCGTAGAGCTATCTGCCTGAGTAAAAAGTGAAAATAACATCTTCTGTTTTTCTAATGGTATCCCAATCCCATTATCAATAACCGAAAACAGCAACTCAGCTTCATCTTTATTTTCCTCGGATAATGTAACATTCAGGCTAACTTTGCTTCCTGGATAACTAAATTTAACGGCATTACTGACCAAATTTGTTAGTACCTGCGTCAATTTATGTGAATCCCCAACTAAATCCTGAGGTGTGTAACGCTCGATGCTCACATCTAGTTTTATGTTTTTTTCAGCTAAACTTACTTGAACTAGATTATTCACAGCAGAAATAACAACTTGTAACTTGAAGTCTGATAAATCCAACTCTGCTTTACCAGCTTCAATCTTTGAATAATCAAGCACATCGTTAATGAGATTTAACAAGGTATTTCCGGCTCTCTGAATATTGGACAAATATTCATGCTGAACATCATCCAAATTGGTCTGCAAAGTAAGATGTGACATACCAAGTATTGAGTTCATTGGTGTACGGATTTCATGAGATATATTGGCAAGGAAAAGACTTTTTGCCTTATTACCTTCTATAGCAACTTTAGCCGAAAGTTCCAATTCTTTAGACTTTATTCGAGCCTTCATTTCATCTTCTTTGTGACGATTTAAAATTATTTCATTTAATTCTTTTTCTTCCTGAATACGCATTGCCGATATAATCGTGGCAAAAATTTGAATCAAAGGGTGAAGGAAATTATACAATTCGGCGTTATACCCACCCAGCCTATTCGATACCCCCATCATCCCAACTAACTTATTTCCTAATTTAACTGGAATGCCTAGAAAGGCATTCAGTGGAGGATGACCTTCAGGCAAGCCACCGCTTCGATCATCATGTTTGGCATCATTTGAAATGACAACCTCTCCAGTTGTGAGAACCTCGCCAAAAAGCGTTTTGAGATTACGGAATTCCATGCCTTTTGGTGCATGAAAATCATAGAAGTTTCTGGTTTCCTCATTCCAGGCAATATTTGTAATTGCCAGCGTTTTTAAATACGGTTGATTATTGTCATCATGTAGCACTTCTCCAATAAAGCCGTATTCACTTTGAGTAATATCCAGAGTTAACTTAAGCACTTTTTCAAAAAGTTCTTTTCGTTTCATGTTAGAGATATAGGCATTACTGATCTCAGTTATACCAAATAACAACTGATTAAGATGCTTTAGCTCTTGCTCTTGACGTTTTCTTTCGGTGATATCTTGTACGATGCCAATAGATCGAATTACATTTCCTTCACGATCTCTTTCATGAAAACATTTCTCGTGAACTATTTTAATATTGCCACTTTTTTTCTGGATAATCTTATGATCAATTTCATAGCTGTCACTACCTTCATTGATTGAGGAATAGTAAGCATTCAGGACATTTTCCTTATCATCTGGATGGATTGAATTTAAAAAGTGATCAAAAGAAATTTCATGATTGCCGACTTCAATGCCGAATATTTTATATACCTCATCAGTCCATATTAGTTCTTGCGTATGAGGAATGTATTCCCAACTACCCAGTCTAGCTATTTTTTGTGCTGCTTTAATTAATTCTTCAGATTTATTTAGGATTTTATTTGACATACTAATAATGAGATCTAACTACTTGATATTTTTAATAACTAACCCAACCCTGTTTCGAAAGAGCAACCACTTCCTCAAAAGTCTTAATAAATTTTGAATTCATTATTGGCTTGGCAATTGCCTCATTAGCACCTAATTTTAGAGCCAATTCTAAATATTCAATATTACCAACTTTTCCACCACCTGAAATGGCTATGATAGGAAGCTCGGGAAAGACTTTGCGAACTGATGAAATTACTTGTATACCATCTTTTTTTGGTAACAGTATATCTGTAATAATTACATCAGGATTCAGATCAATAACATTTTTTACAATGCCCTCACCACCATCAAACTCAAAAACCGCATGACCTTGTTTTCGTAAGACCCTACTTAATATGTTGCGCAATATCTCATCATCCTCAATGAGAAATACTTTATACATATTCCTATAGTCAGGGTTCATTGAGTCCTGTATTTTTACTATATTTTCCATCACTTCTTCTGTTTAGAGAATTCAAATATTATTTTGGAATTAATTAGCATTTTCTGGAGAAGGCTCTTGTAGATATTCAATTCGATTTCGGCCATTTTGTTTAGCTCTATACAATAACTTGTCTGTAGATTCGACAAGATCAGCAGCATGACTTTCTAATGAAGGAATAGTGCTATCTACTCCCATACTCAACGTAATTATTTTTTCGGTTAAAGATGAATCATGTGGAATTTGTAACTCATAAACCGCACTGCAACATTGCTCTGCCAGTTGTATTGCTTGTTTCTTAGTCGTTTCAGGAAAAAGCAAGACAATTTCTTCACCTCCATATCGAGCTACCAAGTCCATTGAGCGCTTAGTAATACTACTCAAGGAATTCGCTACCCTTATCAGACAAGCATCTCCCTGTAGATGCCCATAGTGATCGTTATATTGCTTAAAATAATCAATATCCGTAATAATTAATGACAGTGGAAGTTGCTCTCTTTGAGCGCGCGCCCATTCCCGTTCTAACACCATGTTAAACATTCGACGATTAGCGATACCCGTTAAGCCATCCTCAAAAGATAACTTCTCTAAGTTTTTTTGTAGCCTAGCGATTTCATTTTCTGCTTTCTTGCGTTCTGAAATATTTTCCACACTGGAAAGGATATATTGCTCACCATCTTTCTCTATGACTTGTCCAGACAAAGATACTGGAACCAAATGACCATCATTGTGAATATATTCTTTTTCATAAGGCCCATATTTGCCTTTTTTTTTCAAACTTTCTAGTTGTATTTTCTCTTGTTCGGAATAGCTTACAGGTGTAATTTCCCAGTATGTGAGATTTAACGTTTCTTCTACCGACTTACCAATAATGTCTGCATAAGCTGGATTTACATCTACCAACTCTCCATTCATTTTGCATAATGCCAAGCCAACAACCGATTTTTCAAAAAGCATTCGGTTGTACTGTTCACAATATTCTTCTTTTTGGGGTTTTCCATTCGCCATTACAAAAATATCCTTTTCAAGTATCACTAAACAACAAGATAGAAAATTGATACCAATGCTTTAAAAAATATTAGGTTGTGTCCAACCTTTTTAGCTGAAAATACCACACATAACATTCCACAGCATGAATTGGTGTCTGATTTAACCGGTGATTTTTGAGTATGTTTTACTCTCGAATTATATCCACAGCAGAAATCTAGGCTGTTTAGTAAAACACTGTCTCACGGGGCGAGGTGAGGCGAGATTCCACAGGCAAGGAGACCTTATTAATGAATGATCCCACCTAGAAGAATTTAGTATTTATTTCTAAGAATATAGACCTATATTTAACTAATTCAATTTCACCCATTAATGGTAGGGTTTCTCGGTAAGTCCGCTTATCAGCCAGAACTCCTCGAGGTTCTACTTGGTGGCCACACATCTCCTTCCGACAACAATTTTTAAATCGTCGGCTTTTTAGCAAAAGCATAAATAAAAAGCCCCTCTAGAAAGGTGATTTCTTAATTTAAATAAGAATTAAAGTCATTAATTATTAGTATATTCTAAAGTTTTAAACTATTTGCTCGATAAATTGTCATATTGGTCAATATGTTAATTTTCGTAAGAGAATGTAAGCTATGGAATATTTATTTTGGTTTAATGCTCTAGTGGCAATTATCATCGCTTTGACAGGAGTAAAGTACTTCCGTTGTCTGCAGTGTGACTGCTGTTCATAAAATAAGTTTAAATTTTACGAAAAAGACCAATTTTTTCATTGTTGGGCACGGAGAGATTTTCGAGGTAAATAAAAAAGCCGAGAGTCTAGTGACCATCGGCTTTCAATGAAATAAATTAATTTTTATTTCAATCACTTATGAGCAGTTTTAAGTGATTATTTAATTGGTAGCGGGGGCAGGATTTGGTAATAGTATACACGTAATTCACATAAACAAAGATAAGAAAAAATGATCCCCCGACCTTCGGGTTTCGAGGCTTATTCCGTGTCTTTCAAGGGTAAGGTAAAAATAGAGCAACTACACGCTCAGTATTACAGACTAATTTATGAATATCTGACTAATATCCTTCCATAAATAAAACTGCCTCCACTTCACGTAGACTCCAGTTCGAGCGACCACCCTCACAGCAGTCATTTAAGTAATTAACAATGCCCTTGCAAAGAAGATTAGCATCCAACTGTGCATCGACTTTCCGGTAGGCATCTGGCCACCCAGACCATCTAAGAGCACGAGGACGAGTTCCACCTGCACCTGGAAAAGATCCTAAGTGTGGGTAGCGAATCAAAATATATATTGACCGTTTCCTTTCTCACATTGTCAATTGTCCGATAACGGAAAATGTCTTCAGCTATTGAGATAATAGCCGCCGCAACTCTTGAATCATAAATGACCATGTTGCTCGGATCTGCGAATGCATAAAGCTTTGTCAAAGTACTATCTACATTCGTAATCTCACCATTCCAAAGATTTTTAAGTTGAGAAAGAACAAAGGATCCTGAACGTTCTGGTGCTTTTGGATTACCCCAACTTCTAATATCACGATAAACCAATTCCGCCTCTGCTTCGAGTTTTTGAATATCCCAGTCTGAGATGTTCTCCCTAATAGAGTCCAACCTTGATATAAATGTTCTAACTGTAAGTAAAGTGGATTCCCAGTTTGCACCTCTCCATTCATATTCTTTCAACCGATTAGACCACCCACTAACTGGAGCATTAACTGGCGACCAAATTTGCTGATTATTACGAACGTATAAATTTCGAAAAGGTTTTTCACGGAGGTAATCTACAAATTTTGATGCAATATATTCGCGCTTAATATCATCACAATCATTCCGATCATCAAAATCTTCACTTATAGATTCTGATTGAGAAAATATCTCTTCTTCAAAATCGTCATCATCAAAAATAGAGTATGTTGCTTTAACATCATGTTTAACAAAAAGAATAGGCAACCCAATCTTTACGGATTGCCCTTTACGATCACCAGGTCCTATTGACTGATTGGCAAGAATCTCCCTAACACTTTTTATCGGATATTTTACACCAGCAATTTCGCAAGATTCTCCATGACGACCTAGTGAAGTCAAATCTTTAATCGTGAAGACATCATTTAGAGAACCACGTCTAATTTCTGCTCGATATGATCAGCTAAATTTGGCATAATAAAATATTCCTATAAATTGATAGGTAAAAACTAAACAGTACAAATAGTTTAACGATGTAACTACATAAATCATCAACAAAATCTTTGTAGTTATCATATAAAATATCTCTAAGAGAAAGTCAGTATGAAATAATGTCTTTCCACCCCTCATAGATCATTACCATGGCAAGGGTATCCAGTTCGCAGTATTTTAGAAGAGCAGAGCGAATTTTCTCGCGCTCATAATCACTCATTTCCTCAAACTGCATTCGTGCGTACGCTGTCATTGCGGCACCACCATTATTGAGTTCACCTTCCTCGCTTAGAAGCTCCATATCATGAT
The DNA here is from genome assembly GCA_963801985.1 of uncultured Gammaproteobacteria bacterium. Lineage (GTDB taxonomy): Bacteria > Pseudomonadota > Gammaproteobacteria > Chromatiales > Chromatiaceae > JABDQZ01. Next base: position 7,313 of record CAWDGV010000021.1, on the reverse strand, counting down.
CTGTTACATCAGTGAATATTTTGGGTAATTGTTTATAAGGATCTACGACCTTGCCATTTCAAACTGAACCCAGGTCTTCTCTTCGAAATTGTGACTGGGTATTCCACCTGTTGCCCGTAGTTTGGGTGTGAGTATTTTTTCTGCAAATAATTTGACGTATTAAGGATTGCTGGCAAACCATTTTTGATCGAATTTGAACCATTGGTCGGGGATCGTAGTAATAGCGTTTAACCAAGTACCATAAATCGATCATATCGCGCTCTCCTTGCCATTTTTCCAGACTATCTGTGGTCGAATGGGTGATACTACGAATAAATCACACAATACATCCCGATCCTGGATATCAGATGGATCATCCCTAAGTTGCCGATAAATCATATTAAGATAGGTATTTTCATGATTTGAGTATCGAAAAATACTACCTTTGTCGGATTCCAATGACTTTTAGTGCACGCACAAAGTCATAGTTTGGAAATATACCCATTTTGTATTCAGATCATCCCTATGTCTCAACCTCTCCATCCTCTTGAATAACATGGTGAGAAAATTGAAAAGCAATACCTTCATAGGGCTTTCTTCCCTTGTTAAAGGGCAATGCAACCATTGTTGTCTCAAAATCAATAAAATGTAATGGGTAAACCCAACTAGACATTTCTGATAACGAGATTATCCCGATCAATCCAGATCGAATCATCATCTGCAACTGATTTTTGTACTTGCATCCACTGTCTCTCGCTAGCCTCAGACCAGGATGGTCATCAGAATTCATTCCGATGTCTTCTTCATGAATATCCGAGAGCCTTATTTGGCCAGCAGCAATAGCTTGTCCTTACGTCTGAAATTCCAGATATCCAGTACGTTTGGTTTTGCAAGTCACCAGCCTTCCAACCCAGTACATGTTGCCAGCACGCCTTGAAGCCACTCACTTTTCCTTGAGCTTCCTCATCCGGAGTTGTCCGAATTTGGCATTTTGCACAATGAAAACCAATAGGAATACTAGTTTTTCATCATTCAAATAGCAGTTACTATAAAGTTCAATACGTTCGTTAAAACTGAGTGGATCCTTTTTTTCCGTATCATTATTTTTCATAATTTGATCACAGAAGTGATCAACACTTACCTTGGCAAGAATTTTTTCAGTCGAATCAGAATCATTTAGGGATTGATACCCTGACCATTTGACGACCATCAGCATTCTTGGTAACACGAAATTTCTGATTAAGACCGTCAACAGGACATTCTGCGTTCTTATTAGCTAACATAAGAAAAGCACTAATATGATAGGCGGGAAAGGCTTTTTGGATCACGTATTTCTGGAAAGCCACATCATAGAGATAACTCTTCCATTTTTTGCTTACGTAACCTTTCGATGTTTGAAAAGGATCGCCATCAGGATGAATGGACTTGGCTTTGACCTCAACGAGTTCAATATGTTTTCCTTTCTTAACCAGAACGTCAACACGGACAAAAAGATTCTCTTGTTTTATAGCTGCCTCATAATAATGACATTATCTTGTTCCAGCAAGAGATTTGTCTGCTGATAAGCCTCATCAGGGTCGAGTGTGCGGATATCATGTCCACCAGGAAAATACAATTTAGCCAACTCTCCAACCTGATAACCACCATCTGCCAAGGCCATAAGAAAAGGGTCATCAAGACTCTGTCATAAAATAAACATCCTTCTTACCCGTGTAATACAATTTAGTAGGACATTCTGTGGTGCAGCTTGAATCTGGATTTCGTTAAATATCTTGTGTGCATTATCAAACTCCTTTTATTGCAAATCTCACCCTATGATTTTAAAGCGACAAATATTGGCGCTTGAAAAGATAAAATAATGGGTAATTCAAATTGACCCTAATCAACAATCATTCAAACCCACTTGGCACGGCATCCCCCGGAGTCTGTTAAGAATTCGATAACTCGTTAATTTGACCTATTCGTTCCGCAATGCTTGCTGGACAGCATCATCACCTTGAAAAATAATCCTGATAAAGCTTCTTTTTCAATGTAACATTTCTATTAAAAAAGATTGAATCTGACCTCTGTTACATGTTTCTGTAGAATTTCCGCTAACATCACAGCCTCGGGGCTTTTCATATGAGGTGACAGTGGGCATAACCAGCATTCTTTTACGAAATAATCATCCAAGAATACATCTTCAGGTAATAATTCTACGAGATATCCAGAATTTCATACCACCAATCTGTAGAGTGCAGAAAGAATTCTTTACCTACTTCAGATTTGGGGTTAAATCCAACAATTAAAATATCTGCCATGCTTCACTCCTTAGGAATATCATTTCGGTAATTTGAGTGCCGATTGTAAAATCCTATTACGTCATATCCTGTCGTAAAGAATGAAACTACCTTAAAAGGATAGGAAACTTATTATTTAACGAAAATCATAGATCAAGATACCCGCCTTTCGAGCCTCTTCGTACATATTCTCAGTTCCTCTTCCGCCAGGAAATAAAGCCACGGCATCGGCGTAAGCCGCCATTTTTCGATTGCGCACTGGACCCGCCGCTTTACGATAACGGTTCCAGTCCGCTAAAAAACGCACGACCTTTATATCCTTTTCCACAGCCCAAGCTTCGCCTTGGGCATCTACCCCCCTTGCACCGCCACTAACGACTTGGGTTAAATCGTGAATCTCCTCCAATTGACAATAATCCTCATCGGACAAAACATAGTCACTGTCCCACCCGCTATAATTAAACGCATAGCTTACCTCGTAATAATTAGAAACAGTTGTATTTGAAACTCAAGAAATTAATTTATGGTAACCACCATCTAATTGAAGAGGGAAACAATAACCCAGCTTCCCTCTTACAAAATCTAGTTACATTTTTATTTTTCATGGCCATAGAGTTTTAAATCCACTAATTATTTTTTTATAATTGGTCGAGTTTTTCTTAACACATAACGCCTAACCGCTTTAGCCGTCCCTTTTTTTCGTGCATTAAACCGACGCTCTTGGACAGCAAGAGCATTTTCCATAGAATTAATCATAAGTTTTCCTCTTGATATAGACATTGAAAAAAAATCCTTGGAGTAAGGTGTTTTTTTAACAAAACCTATTATCAAGATGATAGCGACATATCATGTCGCATAGTCTTGGGTGACAAGACTGAATTCAATTTGAAAGTGCAACTATAGAAAAGTTGGTTAGAGGATAAACTACTGTATTATTGATTTTTCTCTCATCGACCAAAGTTGGAGGCATTTTATTCAGCTAAAAAACTGATTTTTAATATTTCTAATCATCGATCCCATCCCACTTAGCGCGACACCCACCACTTGCCTTTAAAAATGAGATGAAACTAAATATTTGACCAGTTCTTTCACTAGCACTTTCATTCATGTATTCACAGTCACCTTCAAAATAGTCAATATAAAGTGGATCTTCCTTGTACATTTTCAATAAAAAAGCTTTGATAGAGTCTTTTAATAAATACTTCTCAAGAATGCAGGAAAATTCAATAGCGTCGTTTTCCTCCAGGTAGGGCGTTCTGGGACATAATATACATTCCTTAAAAAGGAAATCATCCAATTGAGCATTTACAGGTATAAACTCGTCAAATACTTCCAGAATTTCATACCAGTAGTCAGTAGAATGAAGATAGAATTCCTTACCTAATTCAGATTTAGGTTTAAAACCCTCAATTAAAATATCGGACATACATTTCTCCTCTAATAGTCAAATGAACATTTGAATGGTTTGAGAAATGTATTTATAAATTATTAAATCGACAAGTATTGTCGTATATCTAAAATAAAATAATAATTACGACTTATTTGGTATACGAATGGAGCTTTTTTCGCCATTCTTCAGCTTCTAAATCACCTACACTATTTTTTAGTATTTCTTGTAATTGAGATCCGGATAAATCATGTGTTAGTTTTAATAGTGTATTAACAGTGAGATCAGATACAGACCAAGTCTCACCCGACTTTACCCAACTTTCATCTAGAAGTTTATACAATTGACCATCAAAAAGCGGGACTTCATCAAAATGTTCAAGTATTTGAAATATATGAGATATTGGAGCGAGTATCGTAGATTTTTTTTGGTTGCTTGTAGACATGACCAATTTTCCGTAATAAACCAATGATTTGACTGAGAGATAAGACAGTGTAAGTTCGCGTTTTAAAGCACTAAGGTCACTTATAATCTGATTTATAAGTTTTACGATTCCCATTCATCTTCATTTCCGGTCTTTCATCATTGATGCCCTAAAGTTAATAATATTTTCTAAATTTTCTAACTTATGGATCTGCCTCTACGCTTTATTTTTAACAGCTTTACCTAAAGCAAAAAGTAACTTATCAATATAAAAAACATAGCCTGGGGATTTTTTTAACGCGTCTTTTACGTTTAGATGTAAGCCAGTTCTCATAATCAGATATGAAAGATTTATCATTACTATTCAAACTTTCCATCTTACGTATATTTTTAATTTCAAAAGAATTACCCTGATCACATTGAGCCAAGAGGAAAGCTCTCATGATATGTTGATCTATTATGGGAAATTTTCTATTTGCTAAATACTTACCAAATTGATGGAAGACTAAGCCTTTATCAGGTAAGCTCATATGAGTGTGATGAAATCCCAGCTTTTACACCAGACACGATATGAAGCTCCTTGCCGATATCACCATTTTTCCAAACGATTGAATATAGCAATTTTTCTAGGCGCTCATATTTTTACAGCTTATACTTTCAAGTAACTTACCATCGTCATCGAGATAACCGCTTTGAACAAGACCATCCAATTCATCACCAGTTAAGACATACTGGATAGGAGGATATTTAGATTCCTTCATTCGATTTTTTTTGTAAAGTAAGGGATCATCGGTCACAATTCTCTGCAAAATCATTGATATTTTTTGATCGCTGGATTTCTGAGAATACTTTATCGGCAAGTTTCTTTGCATCATTATCCGTAATTTTACGATTTTTTGGTTGATATTTTGCCTTTTTCAATGGAGAAGTACCCTCAAGTTTTACTTGATCTTTACGAAGACTGAATTCCCAATGTTTTTTTAGTTGAGAAAGTGAGTTGAATCGACGAGGGTCTACAATTTCAAAATCAGAGAATTCCTTTTCGGTGCTTCTGCAACAAGTTTGTAGTTCTTAGTACTGCATAAATCCTTCCGCTTTGTGTTATTCCATTTATTTTTTTAGCGATTTCAAGAATATCGTCATACTTAAAGTTTTTTTTAAGCTTCCCAGATGCACTCCTCTAACCTGAGTTCATTAAAGAGAAGTTCGTGATTAGTCATATAAAACCTCAATTTCACAAGCTACTTAGAGTAGCGATTTAATGCCATCTTTAGTTCGTTTAAATATCTTGTTTAAGCCACCCAGGCTTGAGCACTTCAACCTGTTGACCGAATCCAAGCAACCACGCTTTAAAGTTGTAATTATATTCAATATTTCAGCCAATATATGGCATTCCCTTGCTTTATGACCGGGCTCAGTTGGTTTTATTTCAATACACTCTGTTTTTTGATTTTATCGTATTCATCGATATGAAAACGCACCTCTGACATATGTCTAGTAGGACGACCATAAAACTTTAATTCGATTTCGTCGATAACGGGATGATCAAGATCCAATACAATGGGGCGGACACGTTCGATCTCGATTTCTTCTCTATCATATTTGATATTCAAACGCTTGGCGGCTTGTTTAACAAACTCACTCTGTTCAGACGATAAATTCGTCGAAATTGCAATGTTCGAAAAACGATGCAATGCGTACTCCCGATAAGAGTTGTCATGATCATTGGTTCTACAAAGCGCATACATTACTCTTTCCTGCATGATTAAACGTACAGGCCAATAAAGCTTTACTTCCCCCTCCAAATAACAACCTGAAAATGGGATTTCATTAAGCAATGAACTTAATACTTTTTTGGAATTCTCTTCATCTATAATCGGTGGATAAAGAGGCTGATATCTTGGTTCAATTTCTATTCTATGCTAAGTTAAAGTACAATTCATGTTCTGGCTTCACATCAATATTTTTGAGGAAGATATTCCATTAATTAGATTCTTGATTTTTTCTGTACCAACTTGTCCTTGAAACAGTTCAAATATTGCTTTTTCAAAGGTCTGAACACCAATATTCTGTCGTGCTAGATAGTATTTTCTATTTTTTGTGTGTTTTGATCTAAACTTGAAGTCATCATAGACTTCATCATGATTTAGCGTATAAAACTCATTATCACTTCCTGAATAAAAGCCGAATGACCCAGGGTAGTCTTGTATAAGACTTTCACTTGCTCTTTCAACAGCCCTTTTGACAGTTAATTCTGATTCTCCATTATATTCATCTACTAAAGTTATGACCCTCTTACAGATAGTATTTAAATCCAATTTTTCCTGATTATTTAGGATTTTTACGATGGCTTTTTTTAGCTTTTTTGATTTAGTCATCCTGGCTTCCAAAATCGATGATTTATTTTATCTAATAATGTTTATTATCTTCGACCATCACCCTTTCCGAGGATCATGTGTAATGGATGACACCGGTGATTAATAAGATCATTCATTATTATTCTATGTAATCATGATTGTTCCATTTATACGACACTTTTTGTCGTATGCGATACATATCATATCTATCCTATTTACTTAAAGGAGAATTTAGGTATGAATATGACTAATAAACAAAAGCATCAACATGGTGTTTCATTGATTAGTGACTACCTTATCGGCAATAAACTTGAACACTTAAGATTCAAATCAGACGCTGAAATTGACCTACATGTTCCTAAATCTGGTAAATCACTGAAAATCTTTAGTAATTTCTCAAAAAGTAAAAATTTAAAAATCTCAAATAATTATAAATTTAAAGACAATGTACTCTATTTAGTGGTATCTCCTACCAGAAAAACAAACTGGGATTTACCTGTTTAGGTGGAACAAAGGTCGATTTAGAGAAATCAATCAAGGAATTCAACACGCCAGACTCACCGCGAAATATTCAAACTGAAAAGCTCAAATCATTAAATCTACTAAAATTTTGATAGTCGTATAAGTTTTCATATAGGCCTGTCATCAGACAGGCTTTTTTCTTTTTATAACCCTCTACAACCATATTTAATTATTCATACGACATTATCTGTCGTTTCGGATCCCTAACATTAGCATCCCATTATCAATTGGAGATGTTTTATGTTAGATCTTACAAATGGTAGTTATGTAAGAGATGAAGTCTGTCATTTTAGAAAAACAAAGGAACTTTATGGTGGTTTATCTAATATGTGTAGTGGATTTGTAATCAAGGTAAACGATACAAGA
>CAWDGV010000020.1:0-51125 GCA_963801985.1 uncultured Gammaproteobacteria bacterium | reverse complement strand
TGCCGTTCTACTATCTGCAGAACTGGGCAACTGTATGTACGTGCCGGAAGGACTGGCACATGGTTTTTTGTCCCTGACAGATGAGGCACTGGTAACCTATAAAGTCACCAGTGAATATCATCCTGAAAGTGACGCCGGGATTTTGTGGAACTCAATTGATTATGATTGGGATATCGCAGAACCGGTAATTTCTGACAGGGATGCGAACTTTCCATCATTACAAGAATTTAACAGCCCGTTTTTATGAAAGTATTAGTTACAGGTGGTACAGGATTCATTGGACGCCATGTCGTTGCCCAACTGCTGCAACGTGATCATATTGTTGCTGTAATAAGCAGACAGGATAACCTGCAGAATGATGAATTATTCAGCAACGTGGAAGTTATTTCCGCGGATATTTACCAGGACCATCCAGATATCAAGGGTAAAACAGGATTACCGGATGCACTGATGCACCTGGCCTGGAACGGGTTGCCGAATTACAAGGCTATGTTCCACCTGGAAACGAATCTTCCTGGCGATATGTGTTTTTTAAAATATGTTGTTAGTGAAGGTGTTAAACATTTACTTGTTGCCGGCACCTGCTTTGAATATGGCCTGATTGATGGCGCCTTGCGTGCTGATGCTATGACTGCACCGGTAACAGCTTACGGTATGGCTAAGGACAACTTGCGTAAATACCTTGAACTGCTGCAACAGGAAAAAGATTTTATCTTGCAATGGGCGCGCCTGTTTTATCTGTATGGGGAGGGTCAGAACTCCAACAGCCTGGTGGGACAGCTTGATAAAGCCATTGCTGATGGATGCCAGACCTTCGATATGTCAGGAGGTGAACAGTTGCGCGATTTTCTTCCGGTGGAAAATGTTGCGCGTAAACTGGTAGAGATGCTGGAAAATTCAGCAACCCGACAGGGGGTAATGAATTGTTGTAGCGGTAAACCGATTTCTGTCAGGCGCCTGGTTGAAGAGCGTATTCAACAGCGTGATGCCCAGCTTGCGTTGAATCTCGGTGCTTATCCCTATCCTGATTATGAGCCGATGGCATTCTGGGGCATTGAATAAAGAACGCTAAGAATTTTTCTTGAACATATCCAGGAAAAATGATGAAAATGCAATCTGTATGCTGGTTACGATCAATCCGGAAGCAATAAAGGCGTGGTGATTTGTTTCGTCCATAGGTCCTGTGCTTTTTAGCCATTCAATCAGGATTTTCATATCGATAACAAAACCGATGAGGAATAAGGCAGCGGCTATCAGCAAATATTTTTCCAGGTGAAAGTTTCTGTTAATCCATCTTGTTACAGCGTCCTTTCTCAGCCGGGCATTATTGACCAGGTAAACTCTGGCAGTCAGTCCCATTGTTGTAATGCTAAATCCCAGGAAAAATATCATCAGCCCAAGGGCCAGAAAGTGAATGCCAAAGTATTGCCCAAACAGGGTGACCGGGCCATTGAATAACACAACCTGGGTAGTTAACCCCAATGCCAGCATAAGTAGCCCCGGCAGTAAGTACAGGTAGTTTGGCGCATAAGTCATGATAAAGCGCAGGTGGCGCCAGCCATCCCTGAATGTTTGCAGGTGTGGAGGTCTGCTACGTTTATCCGGGTACAGATCAATCGGAATTTCACTAATGCTGAGGTTTTCTTCTGATGCGCGGATTACCATCTCGGTGGCAAATTCCATGCCCGGTGATGCGAGTTTCATTCTATTCCAGGCGTCACGGGTAAAACCGCGCATACCACAGTGAAAGTCACCAATTTTAATCTTGTACAAAATCTTTGGAATCTTGGATAGAACCGGGTTACCAAGGTATTTGTGTAAAAAAGGCATGGCACCTTCATGAATCGTGCCCTGGAAGCGGTTGCCCATGACCAGATCATGACCTTTCTCCAGTTCGTCCAGAAATGGTTTCAGGTTGGTCCAGTCATAGGAATCATCTGCATCTGCCATGATCATCCAGTCAGAAGATGCTTTTTCTACGGCTGCCTGAATTGCGGCGCCATAACCCTTGACCGGTTGATGGGCGACTACGGCCCCCAGTGAAGTTGCTATTTCGACAGACTTGTCTGTTGAGCCGTTGTCTCCGACAACGATTTCACCATCGATGTTGAGCCGCTCAAAAGTTTGCTTGATCTTATTAATGCAGATACCGAGCGTTTCCTCTTCATTGAGGCAGGGAATGATAGCGCTAACAACAGGTTTGTTCATTGTTATGTGTTACCTAAGGCTGTGTTATAAAGCCAGTTGAAAAATCCTGGAGCATCATATTTTCCAGCATTGATATCATCCAGCAGGTTCTTGGCGGATTGTTTGATTTTTGCTTTATCTTCCGGAGCTCTCTGGATAATGGATGATAAAATCATTTTTGCCTGGTCAAGCTTGCCCTTGATTATTGCAGAAAACGCATACTGAAACATGTCTTCGACAGTTTCGTTGTATTTAAATATATTCATTGACTGGCTAAAGGCATCGTAAGCGTTACCAAAGTCTTCCAGCAGGTAGTAACAGGTGCCAACCTGGCGTAAAACCTTTTGTTTGAAATTTTCATCTGAATATTCAAGTGCTATCCGGTAATACTTTAGTGCTTCATGGTACATGTTCTTGTTTTCATAAAGATTACCTATCCAGTAAGCCGAATTTGCTGAATAAGGAAAAAGTTCGTAGAGCAGTTGGGCATGTTCCAGTGCCTTGTCATACTCTTTTTCATGGAAACGCTTGATAATCAGTGCCAGTAATACTCGTTCACTAGGATAAATTTCCAGCACCCTTTCCATTTCCCTGAGATAGTCTGCTTTGGCTGCGTCCTCAACAGAAGAGAAAAGATCGGTTGTTATCTGGTAATTGTCGGTAATCGCTTTTTGTAACTCGGGGTGGGCGTAAAGTACACCGACAGTATCCAGGAACACGGGTACATAGCCGAGCTCTTTGAGGATGTCATTTTTTTTCAGATAGGGGTTCGTCAGCAAGGCAAAGTCTATCCGATATTTTTCTGTCAGGTTTTTGAACGCTTCTTTATTGGCCAAGGCGCCGCCAAGCTCAAGGAACATGGTGGCATTTGATTTCATGTCCGAGTGAATCTTAATGGCCGGGTGAAGTTCTTCCTGGGTATAGCCGGCCTCATTCGGTGGTAGAAACAGATTACCTTGTGCGTTTGTCTGTTTAAGAAATGCCACTGAGCCCTCGGGCAGGCCCTCGGGGTTGAGCGGGTAAGGTTGATGAAAATTGACCGTCTGGTAGAACAGGTAAAAGGGATAAAAAGCCAAAGCATACAGGACAAGGTGAGATTTTTTGGCCAGGTTTTCCGGCTTGGTTGGTGGCAGGTTATTGATGGCATGTGTCAACAGGGGAAGGTTGAGCAATGCCCACTCCCAGATAAAGCGGGAGCCCTTGGTGAGCAGGTAAAAACTCGCCAGGGCAAGTATCAGGTGGCTGAGACGAAGCTTTTTCTTAACTCCAAGGAAGATGATTCCAGTAACCGAACAGCCTGCGAGTAATGTGAAAGCCGTATTCGCATCCAGTGATTTTAAGGATAAAGTTACGCTGTAAAACACCACCGGATTTACCGGTTGTAATTCGGCAATATAGTTACTAAAACCTGCTGGAATCGAGAATGGTGCCTTGATTAAAGCCAGGGTGTCCGGTGATAACAGGAATACGATGGGGGTCAGCAGGATGACTGTAAGAAATCGTTTATCGCTTTGTTTTTCCTTGGTAAACAGCTCTTCCAGAAAATAGGCACCACAGATCAATGCTGCAATGACCCATTCGATGGCATGTGTACTGATCCATATCGCGGCAAAAACGGGTAACAATAAAATGAGATCTCTTCGCTTTTCCAGTAATACCAGAAATATCGGGATCATCATGTAGGAAAACAGGTGAGGTCTGAGTTGATAGGCGCGACCCTGGATCAGAAAAGCCAATAGTAGAAACAGAATGACTTTCAGATAGAAGTGTTTTTTTGGCTGATCGCTAAAAATGAAATAGGCAACACCGGTAACAATAAGCAGGAACAGGACGGACCGGGTAATAACCAGTCCCTGGTAACCGGAATATTCATAGATCTTATAGATCAGCGCCTGGAATCCCCAGAAATGATTGAACCAGGTTTCGGTTTGTGGATAGAAAGAATAAAAATAGGAGTCGGCTACCTGGCCGGTTGTCCAGAAATAGCGGCCATCACTCAGGTGATACCACATGTCGGTATCACCCATGCGAATCGGGTCGAACAGCTGAACGATAAAGGCAAACAGGATCAGAAGGAATAAATAGAGCTTTTGCGTTGTTGGCAGGGCTCCAGTTGCTGCGGAAGCCTGATGGTTAAATAACACTGACAATTTCCTTATTAATTATTCTGGTCAGTTTATCGGCAGCTACCGAATTTAGTTAAGTAATTCCCCTTGTTTTTATACAAGATAACCCCATTTATCTCTCAATTAAGACATGCGCGGAGTGATTTTCCATGAGAATGGAGCGTTTAACCAGTAAATTCCAGATCGCCCTGGCAGATGCCCAGAGCCTCGCCGTTGGTCGTGATCACCAGTTTATAGAACCTGTACATTTAATGACAGCCCTGTTGGACCAGGAAGGCGGTTCAATTCGTCACCTGCTGACCCAGTCTGACGTGAATGTTAACCAGTTGCGCTCTGACCTGGGGAAGCGCTGGATAAATTACCCAGTATTGAAGGTGCTTCCGGTGATTTGCATATTTCCAACGACCTTGGGCGATTACTCAATAAATGTGACAAACTCGCCCAGGATCGCAAGGATCAGTACATTTCGTCAGAGCTGTTTATTATTGCTGCCATAGAAGACAGTGGCCAGCTGGGTGATTTGATGAAAAAGGCCGGTGCCTCCAAGGGTGCCATTGAAAAGTCCATTGAAAATGTCCGTGGCGGACAATCTGTTGATGACCCGAACGCCGAAGACCAGCGCCAGGCTTTGGAAAAATTCACGATTGACCTGACTGAAAAAGCCGAGCAGGGCAAGCTCGACCCGGTTATCGGACGTGACGATGAAATTCGCCGTGCTATCCAGGTATTGCAGCGCCGTACCAAGAATAACCCGGTCCTGATCGGTGAACCTGGTGTTGGTAAAACTGCCATTGCTGAAGGGCTGGCAATTCGTATTGTTAATGGTGAAGTCCCTGAAGGTCTGAAAAACAAGCGTTTGCTGTCACTCGATATGGGATCATTGATTGCCGGCGCCAAATTCCGTGGTGAGTTCGAGGAGCGTCTTAAAGGCGTATTGAATGATCTTGCCAAGCAGGAAGGACAGATCATTTTATTTATTGATGAACTTCATACCATGGTCGGTGCAGGTAAGGCCGAAGGTGCCATGGATGCCGGTAACATGCTCAAGCCAGCACTTGCCAGGGGTGAGTTGCATTGTATCGGGGCAACCACCCTGGATGAATACCGCCAGTATATTGAAAAAGATGCGGCGTTAGAGCGTCGTTTCCAGAAAGTTTTGGTGCTTGAGCCTACTGTCGAAGACACGGTAGCGATCCTGCGTGGCTTGAAAGAGCGTTATGAAGTGCATCATGGTGTAGAAATTACCGACCCGGCAATCATTTCGGCAGCGACCTTGTCTCATCGTTATATCACTGATCGACAATTGCCTGACAAGGCGATTGATTTGATTGACGAGGCTGCCTCACTGATTCGCATGGAAATTGATTCCATGCCGGAAGAGATGGATAAGCTGGATCGTCGCCTGGTGCAACTGAAAATCGAGCGTGAAGCGCTCAAAAAAGAAACTGATGATGCGTCCATAAAACGCCTGGACTTGCTGGAAACGGAAATTGATGAACTGGAACGCGAATTTGCTGATCTGGAAGAAATCTGGAAATCAGAAAAAGCCGCGGTTCAGGGTACAACTCATATCAAGGAAGCGCTGGAGCGTGCTCGCCTGGATTTTGAAACAGCACGACGCGCCGGCGACCTGCAGCGATGGCTGAATTGCAGCATGGCCAGATACCCGAGCTGGAAAGACAGCTGGACATGGCTTCCCAGGTGGAAATGCAGGAAACCCGCCTGTTACGCAACAAGGTCACTGATGAGGAAATTGCCGCGGTTGTATCCAAGTGGACCGGTATACCGGTTTCCAAGATGCTGGAAGGTGAAAAGGAAAAACTGCTTCGCATGGAACAGGAAATTGGCAAGCGTGTTATCGGCCAGGAAGAGGCAGTCAGTGCGGTTTCCAATGCAATCCGTCGTTCACGGGCAGGTCTTTCTGATCCTAACCGGCCAAATGGTTCATTCCTGTTTCTTGGGCCTACCGGTGTGGGTAAAACCGAGTTGTGCAAAGCATTGGCTGAATTCCTGTTTGATACTGACGAAGCGATGGTGCGCATCGATATGTCGGAATTCATGGAAAAACATTCGGTTGCCCGACTGATTGGTGCGCCTCCGGGCTACGTGGGCTATGAGGAAGGCGGCTATTTGACCGAAGCGGTGCGCAGAAGACCCTATCAGTGTCATCCTGATGGATGAAGTCGAAAAGGCGCATCCGGATGTGTTTAACGTACTGCTGCAGGTACTTGATGATGGTCGTCTGACTGATGGCCAGGGCCGTACGGTAGATTTCAGGAATACCGTGATTGTCATGACCTCTAACCTGGGTTCAGACATTATCCAGACCATGGCAGGTGATGAAAATTACGAATCCATGAAGTCTGCAGTCATGGAAGTCGTTGGTCAGCATTTCAGACCTGAGTTTATCAACCGTGTTGATGAAACCGTCGTGTTTCATCCCCTGGGTCGGGAGCAGATTCGTGCGATTACCACTATTCAGGTTCAGTACCTGGCAGAACGCCTGGCTGATCGTGATATGCGTCTGGATATATCTGAAGCTGCCCTGGATAAACTGGGTGAAGCCGGGTTTGATCCTGTATATGGAGCAAGACCGTTGAAACGTGCTATCCAGCATCAGCTGGAAAACCCGCTTGCCCAGAAAATTCTGGCAGGAGAGTTTGTGGCAGAAGACACGATAGTCGTGAATGTCTCTGACCAGGGTTTAACCTTTGGCAAGTCCTGAAAATGAACTGTGGATAGAAATCCGCAAATGAAAATGCTCCCTGCAATTGGCAGGGAGCCTTAATGTAATTCGCTTAACAGGAATCCCCTGTCGCGGAGGTCTTCCAGGTTGATGTCAGTTTCGTTGGCACGCAGCATGCCGGTAATTTTGTAAAATTCGGTAGAGCCGGGAATCTTTACTTTTTCGGCCAGGTCAACCATTTTTGGATTGATAACCTGCTGCAAACTGTCACGAATAATCATGACCTTGGGCAACAGCGAGTGCTTTGGATTGGACTCAATCACAATGCCGCTTTCTTCGGAGTTGAGCTTGACGATGCTGCCTGGAGGGTAGATGCCGATACTGCCGATAAAACGCATTACCAGGTTGGAATCAAACTGTTTGCCGCGACCCTGGTTAAGAATCCGGAATGCATCCATGTTGGTACGGCCATTCTGGTAGCAACGATCGCTGGTGATTGCATCAAAGGCATCGGTCACAGAAACTACTTTTGACCATAAAGTCATCTGGTGTTCATACAGCCCGCGGGGATAGCCATGACCATCGATACGTTCATGATGCGAGTGGGCAACATCCATTGCGCCGGGGAAATTGCCACCACTGCTGGCAATGATGTCACGTCCATGCACCGGGTGTTTTTTCATCACCTGGAACTCTTCTTCTGAAAGTCGTCCTTCCTTCAACAGTACATCATCAGGCGTCAGCACCTTGCCCATATCATGTAACAGGCCGCACACGCCCAGTTCCTCGAGGCGGTCACGTTCAAAACCCAGTGCACGGCCAAAGGCAATCGTTAAAACCGAAACGTTCAAACTATGTTCCGCGGTGTATTCATCACGGTTTTTGATGCGGGTCAGCATCATCATGGCATCCGGTGTGCGGATTATACTGTCAACGGCATCTGAGACGAGTTCCTTGGCTGATTGCGTGTCGATTGCCTTGCCGAGTCGTATATCATCCATAATACCCCTGACCAGTTTGCTGGTCTGGAAGTAGGTCTTGGTTGCCTTGCCGATTTCATCGGCTGTACTGGTGGCTGTCCTGATACGGTTTGTTGAAACAAATCCGTGTTCATCGGTCTGATGGCGGGGCAGGTTGATTTTTTGTGTTTGCTGAACATCAATCGTGACTTCTTTGCAACAGCCAATCACGGCATCCACATCCTGCCAGTTTTCCAGCCTGAATCCCTGGAACAGGAAAGGACTGTCCTCCCAGGGAATATCCAGTTCGGCGACAAACATGCCGGGTTCCAGCGAGGTAACAGGTATTTTTTGTAAACTGGACTCCTTTACCGTGATCGAGGCTGGTTTTTTCCTTTTTTTATTTTTCTTCCAGAAAAACATCAGTGATACCTGTTCCCTAGATAACGTTGGTAAACCAACCGATTAAAAATAAAATGACAACAACAATGACAATTAGCTTTACGACAATATGCATTGTTGATTGTTTCCGGGACTGTCCGTCATTCCTCCCGGAATAGGAAGACGATAGCATAACGGTGGCGTCAGGGTCATCACTGTCACCGTGTTCAGTAACAAAGATAAGCTTAAAAGTGCCGATGCTGATCTGGTCACCGGTCTGTAGTTTTTGTTCAGTCACCGGGCTGCCATTTATAGTGGTGCCATTGGTACTGCCCAGGTCCCTGAGGATTACGCCACTGTTTTTGACCAGCAGTTCAGCATGACGTCCACTGACTTGCTGTTCCTCAAGACGTATATCAGATTCGGCTTTTCGACCAATAATCATTGCTTCATGGCGCAATGGAATATTTTTCTGGATTTTCCCCTTGTGAACGATGACCAGTTTGAACATATTGGTTGAGAATCCTTTTAATAAACACTTTATCCCGGGTTTTTCTAAAAAAGACTATCGGCTTTCTTCTAAAATCCTTTAGTGAATCTGAAGTTTTTTCTGAGGGTGCCGCTAAGTCTAGAGTGCATTCACGCAGGTGGAAAAATAACTCATGCAAACGATAGGGCGATACCAGCCCAAAAGAAAAATTGGCTCAGGCAACCAGGGAAGTGTCTATCTTTGCGAAGATCCCAGGCTTAAAAGAAAAGTAGCGATCAAGCTGCTCAATAAAACCCTGTTGGGGGAGCAGGGAGATTCCTCGGCTTTTGAGCAGGAAGCCCAGGCGCTGGGACGATTTCAGCACCAGAATATCGTCTCCGTCTACGATGTGGGACAGTATGAAAACCGGCCTTATATTGTTTTTGAATATATTGAAGGTCAATTACTGTCAGAGAAAATTGCCCGGTCAGATATGAATCTGCCGCAGATTATCGAACTGATCAGCGGTATTGCCTCGGGTGTATCCAAGGCCCACCAGGCGGGTGTGGTCCATCGGGATCTTAAGCCGCAAAATATTATTATCAACGCTGACGGCACCCCCAAGATTATGGATTTTGGTATTGCCATGCTGGTCGAAGAAAACAGTAAATCTGAACAGCTGGTCGGTACACCGCGTTACATGGCTCCGGAATATATTCGCCAGCAGCTGGTCAGTCCGGGAATTGATGTGTTTTCCATGGGTGCGATTTTCTATGAAATGCTCACTTCCAGACCGGCATTCTCGGGCGACTCCACCTCGGATGTGCTGGCCAGGATACTGATTGGTCCTCCCAAGCGCCCTTCAAAAATTAATGACCTGTTGGATGATGTCATCGACGGAATCTGTCTGAAAGCCCTGGCAGCAAATTCCCAGGACCGTTACCAGGATGCGACCGGGATGTTTGAGGTATTACAGGCCTATCAGAAAGATCATCAGCAGGCACTGGCCGTTGATGGCCAGGGAAAATCGACGCTGGAATTTCTGTACCGCCGCATGCAGCGAAAAAAAGATTTTCCTGCATTGGCGGACTCTATTCGTTCAATCAACCTGCTGCAGTCAAATAGCGAAAAGGATGCCGAAAAACTGGCGGCGGTGATTGTTAACGATTTTGCCTTGACCAATAAAATCCTCAAGGTTGTTAACTCGGCCTTTTATGGCAGCTTCGCCGGTAAAATCAGCACGATATCCCGTGCGATTGTTGTAGTGGGTGTTGATAGCATCCGCTCCATGGCTGCTTCGCTGATATTTTTTGAACACATGAGTAACCGGGCTGTTGCCAGCAAGCTCAAGCGCCTGATGGCATCTTCCCTGTTCAGAGCCATATTTGCTGAAGAAATATCGGCTTCAGCCGGCATTAAGGGGCTGGAAGAATCTTTTCTATGCGCCATGTTTTACCAGCTGGGAGCGGCGCTGGTTGCCTATTACCTGCCTGATGAAGACCAGGAAATCGAACGTCTGCTGGCTAAAGGTGAACACACTGAGGCGCAGGCTGCCATGCATGTTATGGGCGTGACTTTCGAGGATGTGGGGGAATTTGTAGCCCGTCAGTGGAATTTTCCGGATGTGATAGTCAAGGGTATGCAAACGCTGGCTCCGGGTAAACTGCCAAAACCCCAATCGGACGGGGATCGTTATCAACTCATTACCCAGCTTGCGGACAAAGCGACCGGCAAGCTGATAGCTGGCGCATCACTTGACGATATCCGCAAACTGGTGAGCCGTTACGCTGAAGTGTTACCGGTAAAACAAAATGCTGTTGAACGCGTCGTTGAAAAAACTCAGGAAAGTTTTTCCAGGATGGTGGCAAAACTGGCTAAAGATAAATCAGTTGATCAGTACCTGGTCAAGTTACAGAGCGCAGGCAAAGCGGTTGCGTCAGACAGTGAGGTCGGGGGCAATAGCATCAATCTTGATTCAGCCCTGGCGGATGAATGCTATGAAGACGGAATGACCGAACTGGATGCAGAGGGTATTCTCAGTCGTGGCCTGCAGGAGGCAACGGCTATTCTGCTGGAGACAGGAGATGTCAGCCAGGTTTTCAATACGGTACTGGAAACTTTATACCGGGCGCTGGAATTCCGGCGTGTTGCCTTGTGTCTTTTAAAAGGTGGTTCTTATACTGCTAGAATGGGTTTTGGTGAAGAAATTAAAGACTTTCTTGCCCGTTTCAAAGTGACACTGGATGGTCAGCGTAACGTCTTTTCCGTGTCACTGAAAAAAGGTGTGGATGTCTATATTGCTGACGTCAATGATGCGAAAATCCATAAGGATTTACCCAAGTGGTTTTTCAGACAGACGGACGCAGGTTCTTTTGTCATGTTTCCCCTGGTATTAAAGGGGCGCCCAATCGGTTTTATTTACGGTGAGTTTGCCAGGGCCAATCAAATGCAACTCGAAGCCAAGACTTTTAATCTGATCAAGTCATTACGCAATCAGATGATCCTGGCATTAAAGCAAAGTTAACAGTTACTGGTGAGCAATGATTTTTCTGGGTGTCGATACAGGCGGTACCTTTACCGACTTTGTTGTGCTCGAGCATGGGCAGATGCGTGTGCACAAGGTTTTATCGACGCCGGCTGCGCCTGAGCAGGCGATTTTTCAGGGTATTACGGAACTGGGTCTGCAGGAAAAACCGTTGACGGTTATTCATGGCTCAACTGTAGCAACCAATGCGGCGCTTGAAGGCAAAGGGGTTAAAACCGCTTATGTTACCAACAAGGGTTTGAAAGATGTGTTGACTATTGGTCGTCAGGCCAGACCGCAACTTTATAATCTGCAACCTCAAATGATTAAACCACCGGTCGATGCGGCTTTATGTCTCGAGGTTGACTGCCGCTTGTCAGCTGAGGGTAACTGGCTAGTTGGGCTCTCTGAAAGTGAGCTGGATAATCTGGGGTGCAAAATCAGGTCGCTGGATGTGGAAGCCGTCGCGGTTAACCTGCTGTTTTCCTACCTCGATGATGCTGCCGAGCTGGCCATAAAAAAACATTTACCCGATGAGCTGTTTATCTCCCTGTCATCACAGGTTTTGTCTGAAATTGGTGAATACGAGCGGGGTATTGCGACCTGGCTAAATGCCTGGGTGGGACCGCTGATTCAGGGTTATGTCAATCGCCTGCAACAAGGGTTACGCCACAGTCATTTATCAGTGATGCAAAGTTCCGGAGAAACCATGGATGCGACACAGGCAGCCTCACAGGCTGTGCGCATGCTGTTGTCCGGACCGGCGGGGGGGCTGGTTGGAGCCCGTTTTGTCGCAGGAAAGTCGGCTTTGACCCGGCTCATGACATTTGATATGGGTGGAACTTCAACTGATGTAGCGCTGATCGATAAGCGTTTGCAGCTGACAAACCGTGGGCGAATCGGAAATTACCCGGTTGCTGTGCCGATGGTGGATATGCATACCATTGGTGCCGGTGGTGGTTCGATAGCCAAGCTGGATACGGGGGGCATGTTGCAGGTTGGACCGGAGTCCGCCGGAGCCCAGCCCGGGCCGGCCTGTTATGCGCAGGGTGGAGTCCAGCCAACCGTGACTGACGCAAACCTGTTGCTGGGACGCATTCCGCAAGACACACGCCTGGGTGGTTACATGCCACTTGATAAACAGCGATCGCAGCAGGTCATGCAGCAACTGGCCAATGCCATGGGGGTCACGCTGGAGCAGGCTGCTGCAGGCATTATTTCTATAGCCAATGAGCATATGGCGCGAGCGTTACGCGTGATCTCGGTACAGAAAGGCTACGATCCGGCAGACTTTACCCTGGTCTCTTTTGGTGGTGCCGGAGGGATGCATGTCTGTGCGCTGGCGGATGAACTGCAAATGCAGTCGGCATTGGTGCCGGTTCATGCCGGCGTGTTATCTGCCCTGGGTATGCTGGCAACCCGGCCAGGCAGGCAATTGTCGAATACCCTGATGATACCGCTAAAAACCCTGGAGGTATCTTGTTTGCTTGACGAGTTTGAGAAATTGCGTCAAAAAGGGGTGAGTGCTTTAAAGGCTGAAGGGCTGCAAGAATCCGGCTTGCAGACGGCTTACTCGCTGGATCTGCGTTACCAGGGACAGTCAAATACGTTAAATGTTTACTGGTCAGACAAGCTTGCCTGTGAAGCCGGGTTTCACCAGCTGCATGAAAAACGCTATGGGCATCGCCTGTCCATGCCGGTTGAGCTGGTTAATGTCCGTGTCAGTGTGACTGCAGCAAAACGTGATTTCAGTCTGCTGCACACGACAATCGAACAGCAGCGCGGAGCCAGGACAAAAAACCCTGCAACTGCAACAGTTCCTGTTTATCAGCGTAAAGACTTGTCGGATGTCGCTGTGATAAACGGTCCGGCTATCATTGCTGAACCTGTTGCGACTACCTGGGTCGCCGAGGGCTGGGTCTGCCGGGTTGATAAAATCGGTAACCTGTTGCTCAGCAAGCATTAGTCCCGGTTATTCTTCCATACCCATCACGGCCCGAAATGCTTCGTGGCTGCTGTTTAGAAAAGCTTCGTTCAGGCATTCTTCATCGCAGCCTGTAAAGTGGGCACCTTCCCAGTTCAGCGTTTCGTAGGAAATTGCGCAGTTAAGCGCCTCGCCCAGAACACCCTCCCTGTTGAGCAGTGCTTCTGTCACTTCATCGGATAAGGGCAGGTTTTGCAGAATGGTCTGCATGGGGGCCTGCATCAGTGTGTCCAGGATAGACAGGGTACCAACAGTAAATGCCGCATCCGGATTGGCTGACTGGTTCTTATTGACTAATGCCTGGCACATGTAGGCACGGACCACGGCGTTGAGTAATGCGTCCTTGTTGGCGGTTTCCACCCCGGACATGGCCAGCAGGCTGACCCAGGCCTTAATGCGGATGATCCCCATATACACGACTGCCTGCTTGATTGAATCGACTTTACGGCGCAGTCCGACAGCAGCGGAGTTGATGTAGCGCAGAATTTTATAACTTAATGCGGGATCCTGTTCAATCAGGTGGTCCAGTTCTTCAACAGTGACTTCGGGATCGTTCAGGCGCGCAAGCAAGCGTAGGATAATTACCTCGTTTTCCTCGATGGTGCGCGATTCGATGATTTTGGGGCGGCTGAAATAAAAGCCCTGAAAATAATCAAAACCCATTTCCCGGCACATTTCATATTCAGCCTCAGTTTCAATTTTTTCTGCCAGCACCTTGAGCGGGAAAGTTCTGAGTTGCTTAAGCTGGTCAGCACATTGGTTCCAGTCAACCTGGGGGATATCGACTTTGACAAAGGTCACATAGGACAGCAGGGGTGTCCATTTGTCCTCAAAGACAAAATCATCCAGGGCAATCACGTAGCCCTTGTCATGTAATTCAGCAATGCTGTCGATGAGCTGCTGGTCAACTTCAACATCCTCATGCAATTCAAGCACTACTTTTTCCGGATCCAGCGGTATCTCTGGCATATCAACAAAGAACTTTCTTGTCAGGTTGATAAAGGCCATGTGGGGCCCGGCAAGTTGCTCCATGCCAATTTCAACAAAAGTGTTTAGCAGGACGTCGCTGGATGCCTTGTCAGCATCGCTGAAGCGTGCGGTACTGGTATGGCTGTCACGGTAAAGCAGTTCATAGCCGAAGACTTCACCGTTACGATCGTAGATTCCCTGGCGCCCGATGAAAATTTTATTTTTGAGTGATTCCATTGCTTACAAAAGATAATTGTTGTTAGTCATAGGTATCGAGTGTGGCAGTTTTGACGCAAAAAAAAACCGCAAAATGCGGTTTTTTTTAATCTTGGGTAGCAAGTATCAAATAAATTACTTGATTTTTGATTCCTTGTAGATCACGTGTTTGCGTACGACAGGATCATATTTCTTGATTTCCATCTTGCCTGTCTGGTTACGCTTGTTTTTAGTGGTGGTGTAGAAATGACCGGTGTCGGCCGTTGATACCAGCTTGATTTTATCGCGCATTTCAATAACCCCTATACTTTATCGCCGCGTGAACGGATATCAGTGAGTACAGAATCAATACCTTTCTTGTCAATGATTCTCATGCCTTTAGATGAAACACGCAGGCGTACCCAGCGGTTTTCACTTTCTACCCAGAAACGATGATAGTGCAGATTAGGCATAAATCTGCGACGAGTTTTATTATGGGCGTGGGAAACATTATTTCCGGCAACCGGACGTTTACCCGTAACCTGACATACCTTAGACATAGCGAAAACCTAACTTAATAAACTGTGAAATTCGGTTAATTTCCCGGTTAAACATGCCGTACTCAGTTTCTTGAGACGGTTCCGGGCTAAAAAGACGCGCATTTATATCAGAACGCCCGGCACAGATCAAGTCTTGGGCCAATAATTTTAGTCTTACATCAGACCTTGCTGGGCAAAAGAGAAGCAATTGGCATCTCCAATAATAATGTGATCGAGTACCCGAATATCGACCAGCTGCAGTGCTTCGCTGAGCCTGCGGGTAATCTGCCGGTCAGCGCTACTGGGTTCGGCCAGGCCTGAAGGGTGATTGTGCGCAAAAATAACGGCTGCAGCATGGTGTTTCAGGGCCTGCTGCAGCACTTCGCGGGGATAAACACTGCTGCCGTCTATGGTTCCCCTGAACATTTCCTCAAAACAGATAACCCGGTGCCGGTTATCCAGGAACAGGCAGCCGAATACCTCGTAATGGTAATCGCGTAATTTTGCCTTGAGATAGTCCTGGGTCATGCTGGCGTCTGTCAGGCATGTTTCCCGGTTGAGCAATTGCCACTGATGCCGTTTTGCCATTTCCAGGACAGCCTGTAAAAGGGCAAATTTTGCTTTACCAAGCCCGGCATACTGGCAAAATTCCTGTTGGCTGGCGGTCAGTAAATGGCGCAAACCGCCAAATTCTTTCAATAAGTCCCGCGCCAGGTCGACAGCGGTTTTTCCGGGTATGCCGGTACGTAAAAAAATCGCCAGAAGCTCGGCATCTGACAGGTTTTCTGCGCCGGAAACCAGCAGTTTTTCCCGGGGCCTTTCCTGCTCCGGCCAGTTTTTGATAGACATTCACGACTCCTTGTGAAATTTGTAGGTTAAATAAATGTATGTTGAATGAGGCGTTACATGCAAATTGAGTTGACTCAATAATAAACCCGGTTAATCTTAGGAAATAAGTGTTACTTCCAATATTCTTTGAAATTCAGGCCTTTAATTGCAGAGCTGATGGTGAACTGAGCAAAACCAGATGAACTTCTCAGGGAGAAATATTTTACTCGGTATCACTGGTGGTATCGCTGCCTACAAATGTGCAGAACTGGTCCGGTTGCTGAAAAAGTCCGGTGCTGATGTGCGCATTGTCATGACCCATGGCGCCCAGGCTTTTGTGACTCCACTGACTTTGCAGGCTTTGTCAGGACATCCCGTCAGAACCGAGTTACTGGATCCCGGCCAGGAATCCGCCATGGGGCATATCGAGCTGGCTCGTTGGGCTGACATTATTCTGATAGCGCCGGCGACAGCCAATTTCCTGTCCCAACTGGCACATGGTGCTGCCAATGACCTGTTGACTACGCTTTGCCTTGCATCGGAACACATGCCGGTGGTTGCACCGGCAATGAACCAGGCGATGTGGAACAACCCGATAACAAAATCCAATATGGCCCGCCTGCAAGAATACGGTGTGCAGGTCTGGGGGCCGGCTGATGGCGAACAGGCTTGTGGCGAAACCGGGGAAGGGCGGATGCTGGAGCCACAACAGTTACATGACCTGCTGGTTGATAGCCTGACACAGGGACCGTTACAGGGAAAACGTGTGTTGATAACAGCGGGTCCCACCCTGGAACCCATCGATCCTGTCCGTTATATCGGCAACCGAAGCTCAGGAAAAATGGGATTCGCATTGGCGAGGGCTTTTTTCCAGGCGGGAGCGCAAGTGGAGCTGGTCACTGGACCAGTGGCTTTACAGACGCCGGCTGGCGTGCAGCGTCATGATGTTGAAACTGCCATGCAGATGCATCAGCAGGTAATGCAATTGGTCGAAAATTGCGATGTTTTCGTGGCCTGTGCCGCGGTGGCGGATTACCGGGTGGAAAATAAAGCTCAACAAAAACTGAAAAAGACCGATAAAACAATCAATCTGCAGCTGACTCTTAATAGAGATATACTTGCTGATGTTGCAGCGATGGAGCATCCGCCATTTACCCTGGGGTTCGCAGCAGAAACTGAAAACCTGCTGGAATTTGCCAGTGATAAACGCAAACGCAAGGGCATTGATGTGATTGCTGCCAATCTTGTAGGAGGTGAGCAGGGTGGCTTTGCAGATGATAACAATGCGTTGCTGGTGATCTGGGAAAACGGGCAACGGGCATTGCCAATGATGGCCAAAAATCAACTGGCCCATCAACTGGTGGACCTGGTTGCAGAAATAATGGATTAAAACAGGCTTTGACGTATGACGTCTTCTCAAAAAGACATACCGGAACAAAGAATCCCGGTCTTTACATGAGGCAAAATAATAGTGGAAAGATATAGCAACGAGCCTATTACAAAAAAAGTAGCAGCGAAAAAAACAACCAGTATCAGCGCTATTTTTATACCGGTGCTGGCGATAGTTGTTGTGATAGGTCTGGCAGTTGCCGCTTTTGCCTTTATTGGCCAACAGCAGAACAGCAGTGCGGCTGACGAGAAGTATGCCGGTCATGTCGCAGGCCTGGTTGCGGAAAACCTGAGCGCACAGGCAAAGGGTTACGCGAGGTATGTAAAAAGCCTGTCACTGGATAAAACGGCTGCCCAGCTGTTGGCTGCCCAGGATTTTAGCGGGCTGGAATCACTGGCATCAGGGTATGAAAAACAATCCGCTGAAGTATTGAGAGTCCGTTTTCTGCTCAAGGAGCATAACGAGACCGATACAGATCCGGTTGTGCCGTTGAGCTTTGCATCGCTGGACCTGGCAAATCGTGCCAAGAAAACCATGCAGGTACCGGCGGCTGAAATTCATGCCCCTAATTCTCCAGCTCAACACGTGGCACTGGCATCGGCAGTCAGAAATTCCTCGGGCATGGTATTAGGTGTCGTACATGTGGCTCTTTCATCACAGCCAGTTCTGGAAGTGATTCAAAAACTGCCGGCAGATGTGGGCAGTGTTGCCTTGTTTCAGCGTAGTGGTCGGGATGATGTTGAGATGGCGCGATCACCGGCTTACCAGCAGGCAGGCAGTGATGATGGCAAAATCAGGATTGACAATACCGCCTGGACTTTGAGGTTCCAGCCAATCAGTTCGGCTTCATTTGTTGCGAATATCCTGCCGGCGGCCGTGATTTTGCTTGGAACACTGCTGGTATCTGTGATGGTGTTTCTCAAGCAGGCCCAGCTGCGCAAAGCGCTTCGCGCAGACCAGCAAAATATTATTTATATTGTCGAGAACAAGCTGCAAGGCAAGTCGGAAAACCTGCTGGGTAACTATGCGCTGGAAGATAACAGGGAAATGCTCTCGCAGCTGTCGCAGATTGCCGTGACAGCCTCAGGAAAGGCCATTTCAAATAAACATGAGCGAGCTCCAGCTGAAGAATCTGAACAGGCAGGCTCTGCTTTTCCTTCACAGGTCTCGCAGACTGAATCATTGGCAACCAATGTTGAAAACATTGACGCTGCTGATATCAGCGAAGAGATTTTTCGTGAGTATGATATTCGCGGTGTAGTGGGCGATACGCTGAACCTGGAACATGCTTATATGATCGGCAAGGCCATTGGCAGTCTGGCGATTGAGCGCGGCGAATTTAATATGCTGGTCGCACGGGACGGCCGTATCTCCAGCAAGGACCTGTCATCCACATTGATCCGGGGATTGTGTGAAACTGGTGTCAATGTCATTGATCTTGGCCTGATGCCCACGCCAGTGATGTATTTTGGTACGAATTTCCTTTCAGCCAGTTCAGGTGTGATGGTCACCGGCAGCCACAATCCGCCTGATTACAACGGTTTTAAAATTGTGTTGGCCGGTGAAACGCTGAAAGGTGATGATGTTCGTGGCCTGTATCAACGCATTGCTGCAGGACAGTTCAGCAGTGGTGAGGGGGTAAAGGATACGCAGGATATTTCACCTGACTATATTCAGCGAATCGTTGATGATGTTCAGTTGTTAAAGCCGCTGAAAGTTGTGATTGACTGTGGACACGGTGTTGCCAGTGTGGTTGCACGTTCCCTGTTTGAAGCGCTGGGATGTGATGTCCATACACTCTACTGTGAAGTTGACGGTAAATTTCCGAATCACCACCCGGACCCTGGTAATCCCGAAAACATGGTTGAACTGGTTGAGACCGTAAAAACAGAAGGTGCTGACCTGGGCATCGCTTTTGATGGTGATGGTGACCGTCTTGGCGTGGTTGATTCTGCCGGTAACCTGATCATGCCGGACAGGGTGTTGATGTTACTGGCTGCAGACGTATTGTTAAGAAACCCGGGTGGCGATGTCATTTACGATGTGAAATCCACCAGGCATCTTGCCGCACATATTCTCTCCAGTGGTGGTCGTCCTATTATGTGGAAGTCAGGACATTCACTGATGAAAGCCAAGATGAAAGAAACCGGCGCATTGCTGGGCGGTGAACTCAGTGGCCATCATATTCTTTTTTGAACGCTGGTATGGATTTGATGATGCTTTGTATGCGGCAGCCCGTTTGCTTGAAGTGATATCCGGTGATGGCCGTTACAGTAGCGAGATTTTTGCCGAGATGCCGGATTCAATCAATACGCCTGAATTGTCGCTGGCAGTACCTGAAGGCACGGCAGCACAAGATTATGAACACTTTGCAGGAATCGGCTGACAAAGCTTTTCCTAATGCGAAAATTGTAGATATTGATGGCATCAGGGCAGAATATCCGGGGGCCTGGGGGCTGATCAGGGCTTCCAATACCACCCCGGCGCTGGTATTTCGTTTCGAGGCTGATGATGAAGAATCACTGGATAAGGTGCAGGAGATTTTCCGCACAATCATCAAGACAATTTTGCCCAATGCGACGATTCCTTTTTAAATAGAATTTTATTTTTAGCAGTATTTTCATATGAGTTTATCAACAGAACAGGCACGTAATGTTGCCCATGTATTAACCGAGGCACTTCCCTATATCCAGCGTTTCAGTGGCAAAACGATCGTTATCAAATATGGTGGCAATGCCATGGTGGATGAAGAGTTAAAACAGAGTTTTGCGCGGGATATTGTGCTGATGAAAACGGTGGGGCTTAATCCTGTTGTGGTTCATGGTGGCGGGCCGCAGATTGGCAATTTACTGAAGCGACTGGGTAAAAACTCGGAATTTATCCAGGGCATGCGGGTTACTGACCGTGAAACCATGGATGTAGTCGAGATGGTGCTTGGTGGACTGGTTAACAAGGAAATTGTTAACCTGTTAAACCGTCATGGTGCCTCGGCTGTTGGACTGACGGGCAAGGATGGCGACCTGATTCACGCGAGAAAACTGTGTTACACAATGATGCGCCTGAACTGGATGTGCCGGAAATCATTGATCTTGGACATGTGGGTGAAGTTGAAAGTATTGATGCCAGTGTTGTTGATATGCTGGTGCATGGGCTTTATTCCAGTAATCGCACCTATCGGCATTGGTAGATGATGGTTTTTCCTACAATATCAATGCCGATCTTGTTGCAGGCAAAATGGCAGAAGTACTCGGTGCTGAAAAACTCATCTTGTTAACCAATACAACGGGATTGCTGGATAAAAACGATCAACTATCTGACAGGACTGGATGTGGAGATGGTGAATAGACTGATTGCTGACGGCACTATCCATGGAGGCATGTTACCGAAAATTGGTTGTGCGCTTGATGCGGTTAATTCAGGTGTGAAAACTGCCATATCATTGATGGCCGGGTTACCCATGCAGTATTGCTTGAACTGTTTACCGATGAGGGTATTGGTACATTGATCCGTGCAGGGCGCAATTGATGACTGAGAAAGTCTCGCGCAAACAGCAAATCCTTGAATCTCTGGCACATGAACTGGAGAAAAGTCCGGGTGAACGCATCACCACAGCTGGACTGGCCAAGGCAGTTGGTGTTTCAGAAGCTGCCTTGTACCGCCATTTTGCCAGCAAGGCCAAGATGTTTGAGGCCTTGATTGCTTTTGCCGAGGAAAGTGTATTCAGTCGCATCAACCGCATTCTTGAGGAAGAGAAGTCTACCCTGCACGTTGTGCAAAAGTGCTCTATCTTGCCTTGATGTTTGCAGATAAAAATCCTGGTATAACCCGGGTGCTTGCTGGGTGATGCGCTTGTGGGTGAAACTGAGCGTTTGCAAACACGGGTTGATCAATTTTTCAGTCGTCTGGAAGTCCAGTTCAAGCAAATTTTCAGGGAGGCGGAGATGCGTGACGGTATCAGGCTGGCTTTGCCTGTTGATTCTGCCTGTACACTTATTGTTTCGGTTATAGAAGGGCGTATGCATCAATACTTACGTACACACTTCAAGCGTTCTCCTGTACTTCAATGGGAAGAGCACTGGCACGTCATGCAACAAGGCTTGTTTGAGTAAATGCTTATTGAGGCTGGGGTGAGTCTGATTTGGTTGATGGTCAGGCATGAAATTACGCTTGATGTATTTTGATATTTCACCAGTCACAGAATTCCTGTCCTTTTATTGAAGTACGGCATTGCTGATCCAGAAATATTTTTTCTTCCTGGGTCTTCTTGTCTATTAATCCGGGCAACAGTCAGGCTGACCTCTCTATCTTTTGTCGGGTGCGCTCGTCATGTAAATTTTTTCGCCAAGCAACTGTAACTTTGTTGTTGCATGCTTTTTGACATAAGCAATGGCCTTTTCCCAGGCTTCGTCACAATGATAAGCCGTCAGCGCAACGGAAAACTGTATTGAGTTCAGTCTCTTTCTCTTTGCTCTTCGTCCTCGTCAGTGTTGTCAGACTTGATTTTTTTCAGAGTACCCGGAAACGGTCAATGTCAGTTTGGTAGGCTACTACGTATATCCTGTTTTGTCTGTTCACGGGATACTATAGAAGCATAACTCTGGTTGATCTGGCGCTTGAGGCTTCCATGTCTTCCTGGAACTTGGTGCTGACGGTCTTGCCGGCTTTTTCCCGGTCAGCAGCTGCAGACTGCATAATCGCCAGTTTGTCCTTGAATCGTTTGATATTGCCCTTGGTGATTTCAATGTAGTTGTCCACTGAACGCAATTTTCCATCACGGGCCAGGATAAGGTCATCTTCAGAGCGGAATGTTTTCAATAATACCTTGTCTTTGGCTTCTTGTTTTTTGATGACCAGCCTCTTTTTCCTTACGCAATCTTTCGATTTCCTTTTCTTGTTCGATTTCTTCATCGGTTTTGCGGCACCCTTGTTTTCAACGGTAACGCCTTTTTCATTGAGCACGAGAATGAGCACCCTTGTTTGCATTCGGTGGGATTTTATCGGAATAGAAAATATTGCCATTTTCATCGACCCATTTGTAAAGCTTTGGGGCTGAAACTGCTGTGGACATCGCCAGTAACAGGATGAGGCCAAAAAATATTCTCAGCCCCCCGTGGATTGAGGTGCCAGGCAGTCCTGATTTAGAAAGGTATTTCGGGAACATAATTATCTGTAAGGATTTTGCTAATTTTGTGTGTATTTTCAGTAAACTAACACAAGTTTAGATGCTCTTCATGAAATCGACAAATAAATCATGGAATTGTTCATCCTTTTTATCATTTCGTTCCTGGCGAATGTCTTTTCAGCCTTCTCTGGTGGTGGTGCGGGACTGGTACAGCTGCCGGCACTGATTTTCCTGGGATTGCCTTTCGGCGTAGCCCTGGCGACGCATAAAGTGGCCTCTGTAGCACTGGGAATCGGTGCCACGGTACGTCATATGCGGGAACAGCCCGCTGGACCATCGCTTTATGTTGTTTATCCTGGTCACTGGTGTTCCCGGCGTCATTATTGGTGCCAGCCTGATCCTGCGGATTGAAGATCGTGTGGCGGAAGTAGCCCTGGGTCTTCTGACCCTGGGACTGGGTGTTTATTCAGTATTAAAAAAATCCTTGGGACAGTTCAGCGACTTGAAAAACCGCCATCTGCAAGGCTACCTGGTGGTGGCTGTGTCCTGTTTTTCATCGGTATACTCAATGGCTCTTTGACGTCGGGAACCGGGCTGTTTGTCACCATCGTGGCTGATTCGCTGGTTCGGACTTGATTACAAGGCAGCAGTAACCTACACGCTGATCCTTGTAGGTGTGTTCTGGAATGGTTCCGGAGCACTGACACTTGGTATTCTTGGTGAAATCAAATGGGACTGGCTGCCGGTATTGATTGCCGGCTCATTGCTGGGTGGTTATGCAGGGGCACACCTGGCCATCACCAGGGGTAATCAGTGGATCAAGCGTGGTTTTGAAGTTGTCACGATCCTGGTGGGTACCAAGCTGATTATAGGCTAGATATTGCTGGCACCACGAAGGGCGCAAAGAGCACAAAGATTAATTTTTAATATTTGCCGTTAATTACTATTCAGGGCAATAAACAATAAAAGACTTTGTGTTCTTCGTGGGGAATGAAATCAAGCTGATCCGTACTGGTCGCGGTATTGCTGAATCTTCTCCAGATATTCACTGTTGGCTTTATCAGCCTGCAGGTATTCAACCAGGTTTTCCAGCCTGACAATCGCTGCCACCGGGATACCATAATCACGCTCAACTTCCTGGATGGCAGACAAGTCACCCTTGCCACGTTCCTGCCGGTCCAGCGCGATGACTACGCCACCGGTTTGGGCGCCTTGCTGCGGCGATAATATCAACTGATTCGCGCACGGAAGTTCCGGCAGAAATAACATCATCAATGATCAGGATTTTTCCTGTCAACTCATGGCCGACGATGATGCCACCTTCACCATGATCCTTAGCTTCCTTGCGGTTGAATGCATACGGGTATGTCAATGTTGTGATGTTCGGCCAATGCAGCAGCGGTTACTGCTGCAAGGGGAATTCCTTTATAGGCAGGGCCATATAAGCACATCAAAATCGATACCGGAATCGACAATGGTCTGAGCATAATATTTTCCCAGCTGTGCAAGACTGCGCCCAGTATTAAACAGGCCGGCATTGAAAAAATAGGGACTGATACGACCTGACTTGAGGGTAAATTCACCGAATCGTAATACACCGGTGTTTAAAGCAAAGTCGAGAAATTCTTTCTGGTAATCCTGCATCTGGGTTCTCCTGGAAATATGACTACTTTATAAACCACCAGGAGCACAAAGAACACCAAGAATTTTCAATAATTCGTGGCTTAGTAAAATATAAAGCTACTGTGTTCCCTGTGAGCTCTGTCGGTTAGTTTATATCCGTTCCTTTGTGAGCTTTGTACTCTTAGTGGTGCAATGCTTTTTTCGAATAATTCCCTATGCGTATTATTACAGCAAATCTTAATGGTATCCGGGCCGCGGCAAGAAAAGGTTTCTTTCACTGGTTGCCCGAACAGCAGGCGGATTTTGTCTGTCTGCAGGAGCTCAAGGCCCAGGTTGACCAACTCCAGGATGAAGTTTTTTACCCGAAGGGTTATCACTGCTTTTATCACCAGGCCCAGCGCAAAGGCTACTCCGGAGTGGGGCTTTACAGCCGGCACAAGCCGGATGCTGTAATTGAAGGCATAGGCTGGGAAGATGTGGATGCGGAAGGCCGCTTTATCGAGGCGAGGTTTGGTCGCCTGAGCATAATTTCGCTTTACCTGCAGTCTGGTTCATCCAGTGAAGAGCGTCAGCAGGTCAAGTTCGATTTCCTGGATCGATTTATGCCTTACCTGAAAAGCCTGAAACGAAAACGCCGGGATTACATTATCTGTGGCGACTGGAATATTGCCCACAAGGAAATTGATTTGAAAAATTGGCGTGGCAATCTTAAAAACTCGGGTTTTCTGCCTGAAGAGCGGGCCTGGATGGATGAGTTATTCGGCAAGGCCGGTTACATTGATGCCTTTCGCGAGCTTGAGCAGCCGCCCGATCAATACACCTGGTGGTCAAACCGGGGGCAGGCCTGGGCCAAGAATGTCGGCTGGCGCATTGACTACCAGGTTGTCAGCAAGAATTTCAAGGGCAGGGTGCTGGATACGTTGATCTACAAGGATGAACGTTTCTCTGATCATGCGCCATTAGTCATTGATTATGATTACCATTGGACTAAAGAGACACATGCGTAGCTGGCTGCAGTCTTTTGCTGTTTATCGAAATCCCCGTGTACTGGCGATGCTGTTTCTCGGTTTTTCTGCCGGGCTTCCCATCCTGCTGGTGTTCGGTACCCTGTCAGCCTGGCTTAACAGTGAAGCCGTCGACAAAACCACCATCGGTTTTGTCAGCTGGGTCGCGTTGGCATACGGCTTGAAGTTTACCTGGTCGCCTCTGGTTGACCGGGTAAAAATACCGCTGTTAACCAACCTCCTGGGACAGCGCCGCAGCTGGATGCTGGCTGCGCAGCTGGGTGTTATCAGTGGCCTGCTGTTAATGGCGATGACAGACCCTGCAATCAACTTGCAGTGGCTGGTGGCCTATGCGGTATTGACAGCGTTTTCTTCGGCAACCCAGGATATCACCATTGATGCCTGGCGTATCGAGGCGGTTGAAGATGATATGCAGGGCGCCATGGCAGGGACCTATCAGCTGGGCTATCGCATCGGCATGATTATCGCGGGCAGCATGGCATTTGTGCTCGCTGATTATTTCTCCTGGCCGGTGGCCTACATGTCAATGGCGGTCTTTATGCTGGTTGGTATTGTTAGCACCCTCATTATCAGTGAGCCCGACCACAGTCATCGCGACCAGGAATGGGCGACAGAAAAACGGGTATTGGACCTGTTGGAGCGCAAGGCACACTTACCGGACAAAGTCCGCCAGTTACAGGCCTGGTTTGTGGGCGCTGTCATTTGCCCGTTCGCTGATTTTTTCAACCGTCATGGCTGGAATGCACTGGCAATACTGGGTTTTATCGCTGTCTTCAGGATGAGTGATATTACCCTTGGGGTTATGGCGTTCCCTTTTTACCAGGATATGGGCTACACCGGCTCGCAAATTGGCCTGGTCAGTGGGCTGGTGGGCAAGTTTGTTACTATTTCAGGTGCCTTGCTTGGTGGCGTGCTGGTTGTGCGCTACGGCGTCATGAAGATGTTAATGGCCGGTGCGGTTACCGTGATTTTGACCAACCTGTTATTTGCCTGGCTGGCAACCCAGCAGCCCCTGCTGGTTTGGCTGGTACTGGTAGTGGGAGCTGATAACCTGGCAGGTGGTTTGGCCGGAACCGTGTTTATCGCCTATCTTTCAAGCTTGACTAACCGGGTCTATACCGCAACGCAATATGCGCTGTTCAGTTCCATCATGCTGTTATTGCCAAAATTTGTTGGTGGTTTCTCAGGTGTGGTCGTGGATGCCAGCAGTTACGAGTGGTTCTTTCTCTATGCAGCCTCACTGGGTCTGCCAGCAGTCTTTATGATTATGTTGTTGATGAGGCAAAAGCAGGCAGCCTGATGAATGAACTTTCCTACGTTTCGGCTTTTTTGATCGGGTTATTAGGCGGGGTACATTGCGTTGGCATGTGTGGCGGGATTGTCAGTGCCATGACAATGGGAATCGCCAATGGTATCCAGCAGCCGTTGAGTAAAATTTTCCCTTACCATATTGCCTATAACAGCGGGCGGATTTTGAGTTATACCGTTGCTGGCGGCATCATGGGTGGAGTCGGTGTCATGCTGGCCAGTTTCATGCCCGTCTATGCTGCGCAACAGTTTTTGTTGGGGCTGGCAGGTATTTTCATGATTCTGCTTGGCCTGTACCTCAGTGGCTGGTGGACGCTGCTTTCGCGCCTGGAAAAAATTGGCTCAGTATTGTGGAAGCAGCTGGAACCACTGGGTCGAACATTGTTGCCCGTCAAACACGTGCGCCAGGCATTTCTGCTGGGCCTGTTGTGGGGCTGGTTGCCCTGCGGACTGGTCTACAGTGTCCTGATCTGGTCTGTCAGCGCCGGCAGCATAGAGCAGGGCAGTATGCTGATGCTGTCTTTTGGACTGGGTACCCTGCCAAATCTGCTGGCAATGGGTGTGGTTGCGGGTAAGCTGGTGCAGTTTATGCGTCAGCCAGGCATGCGCAAGTTGGCCGGACTGATGGTGATGCTGTTTGGTTTTTATACCTTGTGGTCAGCTGTGTGATGTCAGTGAATAAAACCATATTGATTGTTTGGACTGGCTTGCTGAAGACGCCGTGAACCCATCCATGGGAGCTTGATGACAGCATCCATGTGCCCCGAAGGAGATGCCTCTGGGGTGCTGTCAACACTTGATCAAGCCAGCCTCTAAACAATCATCTTTGTGACAGTCCGGATTAGCTTGAGAACTGGTGTTCCAGTTTGGCAGTGTATGGCTTTTTCGCACCCTGTGGCATGACTTCCAGTACGAAGATTAACTGCTCGTTGCCGGGGATGATGAAATCACCGATATAGTAGATAGCTTCACCTTCACGAATTTCTCTTAAAGGAATATGGCGACTTTGCCCCAGCAGGTTAATAACCCTGGCGGAAACGCCGGCGCTAACGGCTTTGCCGGTTGTGCCTTCGACATCCTGGATGACACTGATATTGATCATGCCACGGTTTTTTGAACGGATGATACGGTAGGCGCTGGCAATATTGGGAGCCAGGAAGTCAGTAGTAATGACATTGTGATGTATCGTGAAACCAGGAATTTTGGTGCTGTTTTCTGCCTGGACCAAAATTGGCAGAAGCAATAGAACCGTGCCCAGTAATGTCATTAGTTTTTTCATTGATGTCTCCTCAAAGTGGATAATGCTCTCTGGCATTTCTAATCATGCTTAAAGCCATGATTAAGTTTATTAGAATATGTTTGGTCACAGGGATGTGCCGTTAAAATCAATCCCCAGGCAATTTCTTCAAAAGGTATTGCTCCGGGGTTTTACTGAGTATAGAACAATAACAGCAGCAGCAATAGTTAAGGCATTCAGCCGGCGGCCTTTTGTGTTTTATCTGGTTTGACCAGGTAGGGTTTTGTCATCGGCGATTTTTCATGAAAGCGGGTTAAAGCTTCAATAAAATCATCCAGTTCATGAATGAGCTTATTGTGCTCCTGGATGGCTGTTGCCAGCTCCGACAATCTTGCATCAACGGTGTCTCTTGACTGGGTGGACAGTTTTAAATCCTGGATCTGGCGGTTGAGCATCTCGCGGTGATCCTCGATTTGAAATCCCAGTGGCTGCATGGATGACTCAATCCAGTGGTTAATATCTTTGTGAATTTCATGAAACAGCTGTTTTGATTTCAGCCCAATCGTGGCAAAAAAACTTTTGATAATGGCGGCATGCCCGGTCAGGGCGATACGATAACCTTTACTGAAGGCATCTGCTTCGCTGACAATGTTCTGTAGCTCGGCAGCACGTTCCATGATGGAGTAGGCTCTCGGCTGAATAACGCCAATACCATGATCCTGCTGGAAACGCTGGTAGATGTTTCGGATCAACTGGCGATTTTCCGAAACGTGTCGACTGACATCTTCCATGATGACCTGCAGCTGCCGGATAAATTCATTGACTGCTTTGGCGATACCTTTTGTAGTCCAGCTTTCCTCCATGTTTGCCTGCGCCTGCTGTAATGCCCGGTCGAATACCCTGGTATCCAGCAATTTCTGTAATTCCTGGGCTTTTTGTGTCATGGTTTTTTCACAGGTGTTAAAGGCGCTGAAGTTGCGGCGGTAACGGTCCTGTTCCAGCTGGGTTTTTTCCAGCAGATGTTCAATCGCCTTATCGCTTTGCTGATGAATCTGCGCCATTTCCTCAAGCTGGGTTTCTTCAACTGACATGCGATTATTTACGAGGCTGCGAATGCCGCCAAGCATATCGGTGATCTCACCATTAATGTCATCCATGATGATCTGTTGCTTGGCATCGGTCACTTCATGATTCAGGTGATCTTCAAGTTCAATGATGCCGCTGCGATCCAGTAAGGCTTTATCTTCGCGAACCAGTGCTATCAGGCTTTTTTGTGCGGAAACCGGAAAGATCTGTCTGAGTGGCATGCCCAGTATTCTGGCGGTATAAAGAATTTGTGACTTGATTGTCTGTTGAATTTCAGATTCCGGTCGCAAGTCATCCCACAAGGTGTCGACCTTGTTGAGAACGATGGTCAGGCCTTTGCGTCTGGATTTCAGGTGGCCTTTCAGATGATTCTGCCAGATATCCAGATCGGATTGCGTAACACCGGTGTCTGCTGCGAGTACAAACACGGCTGCCTGGGCTGAAGGTAACATAGTCAGGGTTAACTCGGGTTCACTGCCGATGGCGTTGAGCCCGGGTGTGTCAAGTATGGTCAGACCCTGTTTCAGTAATGGGTGTGGGTAACTGATAATGGCATGACGCCACTTGGGTATATCCACGTATTTGGGTTGGCGGGCCTGGGGTTTGCTGAAATGTTCACTTAACAGGCCATAACGGGCTGCCTCTTCCGGTGTGACATGGCGCGTGTTGGCGAGCTCGCTGAGACTTTCCCCGAGGGCTTCGGCATCCGTTAAATCGAGGGGGTATTCGATCCATTCTTCAGGCGCGTTTCGCAGTTCTGTAAGGCTTTCCTCCCGTAGACGGGTTTCGATTGGCAGCAACCGGATATAGGCTGCGTCTTCGTTATCGTCATACAGGATTTCAGTGGGACACATGGTCGTTCTGCCGGCATCAGACGGTAACAGGCGTCTGCCGGAATCGGCGAAGAACAACGAGTTGATCAGTTCTGTCTTTCCCCTGGAAAATTCACCAACAAAGGCAATCGTGATGCGGTCAGATTCCAGCTTACCCAGGCAGCGGGCAAAGGTATTCCAGGCATCTTCGGTAAACAGGTCATTGTCTTCAAGCCAGACCTGGATGTCCTCCATAGTCTGACCAACATGCTGTTTCCAGAAATCATAGCGCTTCAGGCCCTCAGATAGTTTTTGAGTAACCATCAAACCGTCCTTATCGTTTTTCTTCAGTTTTAAAAGTGTAGGTGACTCGGTCTGGCCTGCTGTGCGCCAGTCCGCATTCCTGTTAACAGGGTTTTACGGCAGGAATGGGAAATTTTTGAGGTTTTTTGATGCAAATATGTTTAATGCGACTGTTTTGTCCCCTGATCAGGGTAACGTCCTGGCCGGAAACGCCAAAGGCTTTGGCCAGAAAGCGGCACAGGTGCTTGTTGGCTTTTCCATCAGTTGGGGGAGTTGTAATCTTTATCTTGTAACTGCTGTCACCATGAGGGCCGACAAATTCATCTTTGCTGCTTGCGGGCTGGATTTGCAGTTGCAGAAACAAAGATTCCCCCTGCCAGCTGAACCAGTCATGACCCGACGACATCAGGCGAACAGATTAAAAGACAATTCTTGCTGCCAGGAGCTCAAGTGGCGGAATCAGCAACATTTTCAGTAATACCAGGCCAATCATGACGAGCATGGGAGACAGATCAAGTCCACCCATTGGCGGCAGGATTTTTCTGACGGGTTTCAGCACGGGTTCTGTCAGGTTGTAGAGCAGGCCAGCTGCGGGGTTATAACCACCCGGCGAGAGCCAGCTTAAGATCACCATAATGAGCACTGAAAAAAGAAAGATATTAATCGCCAGTTCGAGTAAAGCAGGCACGGCCTGAATCAGCGGATAAAGAAACATCAGGCCTTTGCCACTGATCAGCAGGATGAGAAACAGTTCCAGTGATTTGATCAGCCAGGCAAGAATAAGTGATGAAAAATCCAGGCCAGCAAAACCGGGGATAACGCCACGCAGAGGATTCAGTAACGGTGCCGTGGCCTTGACGATAAACTGCGAAATCGGGTTGTAAAAGTCTGCCCGGACAACCTGTAACAAAAAGCGCAGCATAACAATCAGCAGGTATAGCGCCAAACAATACCTGTACCAGGAATACCAGCGGGTTGGTGAAATAGCTACTGTCCATATCGATTGCTCAGTCGGTTAATAAAGCTTTTTCGCCAGAGGTGTTACCTGGCTATATTTTGCGATAGTTCTATCGCTCTGTCGCGTGCTTTCAACATGGCCTGGCCAAGGATGTCCGGGCAGACGTTATTAATCATGTGATTGATGGCTACTTCGGTGGTGCCACCGGGAGATGTCACCTTGTTCTCAGTTCACGGGGAATATCGTTACTTTCCATTGCCATTCGGGCAGCACCAAGAGCAGTCTGTAAGGTCAGCAGGTGAGCTGTTTCTTCCGGCAGGCCCATCTCAACAGCTGCTTTCTCCATGCTTTCCATGAGCAGGAAGTAATAGGCAGGGCCACTGCCGGAAACGGCGGTAGCTGCATCAATCAGTTTTTCAGAGTCCAGCCAGCGGGTAATGCCGACTGCGCGTAAAATCGACTCCGCCAGGTCTTTTTGGGCGTCAGAAGCATGCGAATTTGCATGCAAAACGCTTGCGCCGGTCTGCACCATGGCAGGAGTGTTGGGCATGGTGCGAACAATGGCTGCTTCATTGCCCAGCCATTGAGCCAGGCTGGTTTCATTGATACCGGCAGCTATGGAGATAATCAGCGGATGGTTCTGTTCAACAGCCGGCCTGATTTCCTGGCAGACTGCCTGTAGAACCTGGGGTTTGACGGCCAGAACGACAACATCGGCTCCAGAAACTGCCTGGCAGTTGTCATCAGTAGTGTGTATGCCAGAGCCGGCCAGGTTTTCCCTTTTTTCAGCCAGTTGATCACTGGCAATAATATCGTTGGCGGGATAGCCATCTGTCAGCAGACCGTTTATTAAGGCGCTGGCCATGTTGCCGGCACCGATAAAAGCAAGTTTGTTACTCATTGTTGTTTCCAGACTGAAAAATTACCTTAAGAATGGGGGTAGAGAAGCGTGTTTTCAAGTGCCGCTTCATTGATCCATCAAGGGGCGCGCGCGCCAAAAATTGCCGTGCCAATACGGACTATGGTAGCGCCTTCTTCAATGGCAATATCCATGTCACCTGACATGCCCATCGATAATGTATCCAGTTCAAAGCCTTTTAGATTAAGTTGCGACAAAAGGCCTGCCAGATTGGCAAATGCCTTTCTTTGAACTTCCCTGTTTTGGTTGCCTCGGGGATAGCCATCAGGCCCCGCAATTGTATGCCTGGAAGCTTGCTGATTTCAGTGGCCAGTTGTTCAACCTGCTCGCTGTGAATGCCGCCTTTGCTGTCTTCATGGCTGATATTTACCTGAATGCAGACATTTATTGCCGGCAGGTTTTCAGGGCGCTGTTCATTGATACGACGTGCGTGTTTGAAGCTGGACAGCGTGTGTACCCAGGAAAAATTTTCTGCGATCGGGCGTGTTTTATTACTTTGCATCCGGCCAATAAAATGCCAGGTGAGTGGCAGATCCTGCAAAGCCTGGATTTTTTCAATAGCCTCCTGCAGGTAGTTTTCGCCAAAATCACGCTGGCCGGCCTGGAAGGCTGTTTCAATATCTGCAGCCGGTCGTGGTTTTGCTGACTGCCAGTAAGCTTATGTCAGCGGGTTTCTGCCGGACTTTCGGCAGCACTGTCGATGAATGTCTGTGGACGGCATCGATTTTTTTCAATATCAGGCTGCCAGCTTGCGTTGCTTATGACTCATTTATTTATCCTGATTGCATTGTAAGACATTGATAACAAATTACACTAAATTTGATCTCCGAAAGCGTGTTAACTGATATTAAAAAATTATTGCTTTCTACGCTAAAGGATTATATCGACTTGCCGTTGTTTATAAACTGAATAATCACAACACTTCCACCGAATAACTACAGGGTAGTTACGCATGGACATTGCTGAATTACTGGCTTTTAGTGTTAAACATAATGCATCTGACTTGCATTTGTCGGCTGGATTGCCGCCAATGATACGTGTCGATGGGGATATCCGGCGCATCAATGTGCCGGCACTGGATCATAAAATTGTACACAGTCTTGTGTACGACATCATGAACGACAAGCAACGCAAGGATTTTGAGGAATTCCTGGAAACTGATTTTTCATTCGAGATTCCGGGGTTGGCGCGTTTTCGTGTCAATGCTTTCAACCATGATCGTGGTGCAGGTGCTGTTTTTCGTACCATTCCTTCCAAGGTGCTGTCGTTGGAGGAACTGAATACACCGGCTATTTTCAAGGATATTACCAATAACGCGAGGGGACTGGTACTGGTGACCGGGCCGACCGGTTCGGGTAAATCCACCACGCTGGCGGCAATGATTGATTACAAGAATGATAACGATTATGGTCATATCCTGACGATTGAAGATCCTATTGAGTTTGTGCACCAGAGTAAAAAATGCCTGGTTAACCAGCGTGAGGTGCATCGTGACACACTGGGTTTCTCCGAAGCTTTACGCTCAGCTTTGCGTGAAGACCCTGATACTATCCTTGTCGGTGAGTTGCGAGACCTGGAAACCATTCGCCTGGCCTTGACGGCTGCAGAGACCGGTCACCTGGTGTTTGGCACCCTGCATACCAGTTCGGCTGCCAAAACAATTGACCGAATTGTTGACGTATTCCCGGCGGCAGAAAAATCCATGGTCAGATCCATGCTGTCTGAATCATTACGTGCTGTTATTGCACAGACGTTGATGAAACGTGCCGGTGGCGGCCGAGTGGCGGCACATGAAATAATGATCGGCACACCGGCTATCAGGAACCTGGTCAGAGAAGACAAGATTGCGCAAATGTATTCTGCTATCCAGACCGGGCAGTCCCATGGTATGCAGACACTGGACCAGTGCCTGACTGACCTTGTGCAGAAGGGCTTGGTTTCCCGGCAGGACGCACAGTCCAAGGCCGTTAACA
Organism: uncultured Gammaproteobacteria bacterium; assembly: GCA_963801985.1. Taxonomy (GTDB): domain Bacteria; phylum Pseudomonadota; class Gammaproteobacteria; order Chromatiales; family Chromatiaceae; genus JABDQZ01. The sequence goes on along the minus strand of CAWDGV010000020.1, from coordinate 17,522 downwards.
AAGAACAGTTCATGTAATGAACCAATTTATTTCAGGGTGAGAGGCTGATATGGACTTCGCAAGTTTACTGGCGTTAATGGCGGAGAAAAAAGGCTCTGACCTGTTTATTTCTGCGGGTGTCCCCCGAGTATGAAACTGCATGGTCGTATCATGCCTGTGTCCAAGACTGTCCTTACGAAGAGCAGGCCAGGGAAGTAACATCTGTCAATCATGACGCCTGCACAGCGTGATGAATTTCATAATACCAAGGAATGTAATTTTGCCATCAGCAGAAAAGGTATAGGGCGTTTTCGTGTCAGTGCCTTTGTGCAAAAAGATGCTGTAGGTATGGTGATTCGTCGCATCGAGACCAGGATTCCTGGAATTGCGGAGTTAAAACTTGCCACGGTCATCGAAGACCTTGCCATGGTAAAACGTGGGCTGGTCATTTTCGTGGGTGCAACAGGTACGGGTAAATCAACTTCGCTGGCCTCCATGATTGGTTACCGCAACAAAAACAGTACCGGGCATATTATCAGTATCGAGGACCCGATCGAGTTTGTGCATGACCATGATGGTTGTATCGTCACGCAGCGCGAAATAGGGGCTGATACTGAATCCTATGATGTGGCTTTGAGAAATACCCTGCGCCAGGCGCCGGATGTCATCTTGATTGGTGAAATCAGATCACGTGAAGTTATGGATTACGCTATTACATTTGCTGAGACCGGTCACTTGTGCCTGTCAACGTTACATGCCAATAATGCCAACCAGGCTATGGATCGCATTATTAACTTTTTCCCTGAAGAGCGTCGCAATCAGTTACTGATGGATTTTCACTTAACCTTAAGGGCATTGTTGCCCAGCAACTGGTCAGGACACCCGATGGTAATGGCCGCCGGGCGGTTGTTGAAGTTTTGCTGAATACCCCGCTGGTGTCTGAACTGATCAAGAAGGGCGAGGTGCATGAGCTCAAGGACCTGATGAAACGTTCTACCGAGCATGGCATGAATACCTTTGATCAGGCGCTTTACCAGTTGTACAAGGAAGGTGAAATTACTTATGACGATGCCATTATGCATGCTGACTCGGCCAATGAAGTCAGGCTAATGATCAAGCTGGGTGATGATACCAGTGCCAGCCATGTCAGCGCACGCCCTGGATGCTGGACTAGTTAAACTGATGGTGAATAACCTGGCTAACTTGCCTTGCTGAAATAATTGGGGAAATTTCCGGCCAACTCAGCATCTGGGGTTTTTCAAAATAATATCCCTGGGCCATGTCTATACCGATTTTCTTATTTCCTGAGAATTTCCTCAGATTCAATATATTCGGCAATCGTCAGTAAGCCGAGCTTCTTGCCAACATTGTGTATTGCATCAATCATCATCAGGGACGATTTATCTTCGATAATGGTTTTTACAAAAGCGCCATCAATTTTGATGTAATCCAGTGGCAGGTCTTTCAGGTATGAGAATGAACTCAGGCCGCTGCCAAAATCATCCAGTGCGATGTAGCAGCCGAGTTCCTGCATGCTTTCCATAAACTGCCGTGCCAGTTCTATATTGGCAATAGCAACTGTTTCCGTGATTTCCAGGCAAAGTCTGCCGGGAGGTAAATCGAGGTTTTCTGCAATTTTCTGCAATCGCTGCATGTTTTGCTGGGAGCTCAGGGTCTGGCCCGAGAGATTGACCGCTAACACGGTATGATCCAGGGGTGTATTGATAATGTGCTGACAAACCCGGTTGAATACCCACATGTCGATCTTGTCCATCATGCCATATCGTTCCGCAACGGGAATAAAAGCCATGGGGCTGATAATGGCGCCTTTGTCAGATGCCATTCTGAGTAAAACCTCGGAGTGCTTGCGGCCTGAAGCTCTCAGGCTTAGCGACTCAATGGGCTGCCCAAACAGCAAGAAGCTGTTGTTTTCCAGTGCGTTGTTTATCTGTTCAATCCAGTTGGATTCAATGGCTTTCTGGGTCAGGGTTGTGTCATCTATCGAGACACTTTTGATCTGGTTACGACCGCCATTCTTGGCGAGATAACAGGCGGTGTCAGCTGCTTTATACAGGTATTCATAATCGGTAAAGTTTTGCGGGATTTCTATCATGCCGATACTGGCGCCAATGCGGAATGTTTTATTATCCCATATGAAATGAAACTCCCTGATGGCATTAAGCAGTGAATTGGCAATCCTGTTAGCTTCAGCAATATCGATGTTACTGAAAAAAATGGCAAATTCATCACCGCCCATACGGGCAAAGAAATCACTTCGCCGTAGCCTGGGTTTTAAATATTCAGCCAGTTGCTTAAGCATTTTGTCACCTGCCGCATGACCACAGGAATCGTTCACCGCCTTGAAGCTGTCGAGGTCAATCAGGCACATTGCGTGAGAGGTGTCTTCATTGAAAAGCATTAATGCTTGTGAAACACGTTTTTCAAATTCACGACGGTTAAGCAATCCGGTCAAGGCATCGTGTGCAGCCTGGTGCTGTATTTTTTTCATCAGCTGTTGTGATTGGGTTACATCATGGAAACTGACAATCACGCCGCTGGTTGTGCCGTGGATATCCACGATAGGCGAAATCGCTACAGTGACCTCATATTCTATCTTGTCAAATGAGAAGAGCGTGACATGGCGTGATAACGGCGCCAGGTCCTGACCGGAAATCAGTTTTTCTGCTGCCTGCCACACCCAGAGGTCTTTTTGCTTGTCATAAGCCGTAAAGCCTTCCTTGAGAGTCTGTCCGGTCAGATCAGATGAACGTTTACCGATGAGTGTTTCTGCGGTGTTGTTGACGTATTCAATTATACCCTTGCCGTCAGTGGTGATAACGGCGTCACCGAGACTGCGTATCGTGTCCTGGGCTTTGTCTTTTTCGGACTTCAGTGCATCTGCCGTGCTGATGGTATGGCGAATAACCAGTGTAATAATCATTACCGAAATGAATAAAACAGCAGCAAAGATGAGGTAGTTGAAATCGCGGTTGCTATCAATCTGGTCGAGGGCGATTTTGCCAGTGGTTTCAAGTTGTTGTTTTTGTTCGCGCAGCATCTGCATGAACATGTCGACAATAATTCCCTGTTTGGGATAGACCTCGGTGAGAAGAATCTGTGAAGCCTTGTTTCTATCGGTGTTCTTTTCACTTAAAGCCAGGTCGGCCGCGTAACGTTGTCTTTCCAGGGCGGGCTTGATGTATTCGGACATTTCGACAAAAGTCTGTTTTTCGTTCTCGCTTAAACCCAGGGCAAACAGCTGCTCGCGCATAACTGCGAATTCCGACGCCTTGGCATTGAGTTCCAGGCTGATTTCATCGCGATCAAACGGGTCATCGGTATGAATCATTCTCATTGTCAGGCGGGTGCGGCTACGTGCAACCTCCATCAACGAGGCAACAATGTCCATTTTGTTAGCGACTACCTGGGATTCATCGATAACTTTGCTGACATAAGTCATCTGTACCATGCTCATATACCAGGTCAAAAGCATCGCAAACAGGATGCTGATGAAACCGGCGACAAGTGATAGCAGAATTTTTGAACTTGTTAGTTTTTCTTTATTTATGTGATGCATGGCAAATTATCAGGGGCAATTCCCCTTTCTTCATGCTAGCGGCAGATAGAATAAATTCTTGAAAACCAGGTTTTATTTTTTTTGAAGAATTATTATTGTTTTGAACAAACAGAAAGCTACTGGTTTCAGGCAAACAGGTTGATAGTGTTGCCTGCATTTTCACTATTTTGTGTGGTGCTGAATATTTTGGCGACTCGTTGTTGTTCAGCGACAACGACTTCATTGTAGGCAGGCTCTGAATCTATGTTCTGAGCCGGTGCGGACGGGATTTTGGGCGGCTCGCTATCAGATGGAAAAAGTCGTCCGGTTGCTTCGTCCGGTTGAACGCCAGGCTGTGAGGTATTGCCCTGGCCGGGCACAGGCAAGGGCTCAGGCCGGTTATTCGCCGCCTGTTGGGCTGTTTGTTCATTCCCGGGTTGTAGAGGATTGGATGCCTGCTGGCTGCTTTCCACCGAAGGTTGCTGCTCGCTGGTGAATATGACTTTTTCACTCATTTCTGAAATGGTCTGCTGAAAGGCTGCTCTTTCGGCTGTTGCCTGGCGCCTTGCCTGTTCGTTTTCCTGCAGTTCTTCAGCGGTTGCCCTGCGTGCTTCGGCAATTTCCTGCTGCGTTTCCAGTAGTTTTTCCCAGGTGGTACTGCCCTTTTCAGGAAGGGCTGATAATTGTGCAGGCGGAGGTCGCAGTGCTGCAAGGACCGGTGACAGCGAGGCAAACCCTTGAGCACCGGATGGAGCCGGGCTGAAATCGGCCACTGCTGATTCCGGGCGGAATTCATTGGCAATTTTATTCAGTGAGTTGCTGCCAGCTGTACTTTCATCCGGCTTTGCCAGGGATCTGGATGCAGGTAATCTTGCTGCCCCCAAAGCCTGGGGCAAGGCATTGTACAAGTTGGCACTGACATCAATCATGATGTGACCTGACGCAGCTAGGCTGCTGTTTCTCCTGAAAAAATCCGTTCCCCTTTAGTATATTGGATATTCTTTGCAGAAAAGGGCTTCTGACCTGAATATGTGAACAAAACGGGGTTTTTACTGGTTTTCAAGAAACTATTTCCTAATTTCTCCTGTTTTTACTGTCTGATTTGGTGAAGTCTTTGAGGTAATATGCGTTTGAAATCAATTCTAGGATCTGCGGAATAAACATGTCACAAAGCCCCAAACAGCCTCAAAAAATGATGGCCATCCTGCTCAACGGTGTTGCACAACTCGAATACGATCGATCGAAACCCCTGAGTGATTTTCAAAATGATTATCTGGATAACATGGACCGGAAAATGGATAGCGGTATCGAACTGGGGGAGTCAGTAATTGATGATCCTGACGTGATGGAACGGGTAAAGTTTGTTTCAGGTAACCTGCTGCATGCAATGAAAGCAGATGATGAAGCGATGTCAGCGGCTTTCTGTTCTTACATCGCAACCCGTATGCCCGAGCTTGATCAGGTCAGGATTACGGACATTAACGATGAAATTTCCATTGAACTGGTTTTTGATCAGGAATACCGCAAGCAGATTGCAATACCTGTTGCATCGCTTGACAGTTAATTAGCCTGGCAATACTTCTCTCTTGGACTGGTCACTTTTTGTCAGTGCCCTGCTGTCAGCAACCTTGCTGCCAGGCAGCTCGGAAGTCCTGTTAATTTATAAACTCGGGCAGGGTGGTGATCCGTTACTGCTTCTGCTCAGCGCAACTTCGGGTAACCTTTTGGGTAGCCTGGTTACCTACTTTATGGGTATCGGTGGTAATGCGTTAATCCATAAACGCTGGCTGGGTATCAGTGAAATAGGCCTGGCAAGGGCAGAGCGATGGTTTCAGCGCTTTGGAGTTTACAGCCTGTTACTGGCCTGGCTGCCCGTGATTGGCGATCCACTCTGTCTGTTGGCGGGTTTGATGAAAGTGGCTGTCATGCCTTTTGTGCTGCTGGTAGGGATTGGTAAAGGCCTGCGTTACGCCTCGATAATCTACCTGGTGATGTAAGCAGAGTTGATAGACATCCCTGTCTATCGGTTTTACTCAACTGGCCTCCTGCCATTCAAGGCCATTATCCAGGCTATGGTGCTCTTCGTGGTCCTTGTTGGCCACCTTCATGGTAACCAGTTCTTCGGCGCTGCTGGGATGAATGGCAATGGTATTGTCCAGGTCAGCTTTACGTGCGCCCATTTTGACCGCAACCGCGAAACCCTGCAGCATTTCATCAACGTTATCACCAATGAGATGTATGCCGACAACTTTTTCATCCTGCCCGGCACATACCAGCTTCATCGCCGTTGTCGTACCATGGACTGACAGGGCATAGCGCATTGGCGTGAAATCAGTTTCGTAAATCGTAACGGCGTTACCATACTGGCTTCGTGCCTGCTTTTCTGTCATGCCCACGGTGCCAATGGGTGGATGAGAAAAAACCACGCTGGGCACATTGGTGTAGTCGACCTTGCTATTGAGCTTGTTGTGGAACAGACGTTCTGCAAGACGTCTGCCGGCGGCGATTGCGACCGGTGTCAGGGGAGCTTTGCCCGTGATATCACCAATTGCATAAATCCCTGGAACATTCGTGTTCTGGTAATCGTCGACCTGGATCAGGCCATTGGGCCTGGCATTGATGCCCGCTGCCGGCAGGTTTAATCCAGCAGTATTGGCTGACCGGCCTACTGCCCAGATAACCTGCTCAAAGCCATCCAGCTGTTCATTATTTTTGCCGATTACCGAAATACCCTGTGTATTGCTGGACAAGGCAGTGACTTCAAAGCCGATTTTCAACTGAATACCCTGTTTAATCATTTCGGTAGCCAGTACTTTGCTGATGGTATGGTCAAAATTTTCCAGGATACTGTTTTCCAGGGCAAACAATGTGACTTGTGTTCCCAGTGCCTGCAAGACACCGCTCAGCTCCACGCCAATATAACCACCGCCAATCACGGCGACTTTTTCAGGCTGTTGGTCCAGTTGAAAAAATCCGTCTGAGGTGATGCCAAGTTCTGCACCGGGTACGGGTGGAACGATTGGCTTGCCACCTGTTGAAATAACAATGTGATCCGCACTGTATTTTTTACCATCTACTTCAACTGTCCTGTTATCGATAAACCTGGCATAGCCCTGAATGTAGTTAATGCCACTGGTGGTAACGTATCCATTCCAGTAATTATTGATGTTGCTGATATAGTTTTCGCGTCCTGTTATCAGTTTGTTCCAATCAGTTTTACCGCGTTTGGCTGGTATGCCAAAGCCCGCGGCGTCATCAACAGCATGTGCGATATGTGCTGCATACCACATGACTTTTTTGGGAACGCAACCGTTATTGACGCAGGTTCCACCGATTTTGCCTGCTTCAATCAATGCGACTGATTTGCCGGATTGGGCGGCTTTTTCCGCAACAGCCAGACCACCACTGCCGCCACCGATTGCGATAAGGTCGTAATGTGTGTTGTTCATGAAATTTTCCTTCTTGTAATCTGGATGAGTGAAGCTGGTGGCTCCGGGAGTTATTACCCATGGAGCCACCACGATTTCAATCAAAATGCGGTTCAGGCTGCCTTGGACTGGGCGAGATACTGTTCCAGGGCTTCTGAACCACCGATTCGTTCGCCGTTGATGAAGACCTGCGGCACCGTCGATTCACCGGAGACAGCGCGAATGGTTGATTCGCTGAAGTCGCGGTTTAATACCAGCTCTTGAAAGTCGATATCGGCATCATGCAGCAAGCCCTTGGCTTTGACACAGTATGGGCATCCTTCACGGCTAAAGATGGTGACATCTGCGGGCTTGTGCGCATTCGGTGCGATATAAGCCAGCATGGTATCAGCGTCAGATACTTCGAACGGGTCGCCTGGTACATTAGCTTCGACGAACATTTTTTCGATGACACCGTCTTTGACCAGCATCGAGTAACGCCATGAGCGATCACCAAATCCCAGGTCGTTTTTAGGAACCAGCATGCCCATTCCACGGCTGAAATCACCGTTGCCGTCTGGCAGGAAAGTGACATTGAATGCCTTTTGTTCATTGCGCCATTCGTTCATCACGAAAGCATCGTTTACCGAGATACACATCACTTCATCAACCCCCTGTTGTTTGAATGCCGGTGTCAGCTGGTTATATCGTGGCACGTGTGTTGATGAGCAGGTTGGAGTGAAGGCGCCGGGTAAAGCAAAAACCACAACGGTTTTTCCTTTGAAAATTTCATCAGTGGATACATCAACCCACTCGTGATTTGCTCGGGTGCGGAAAGTGACCTGTGGTACCTGTTGCTTCTCTCTGTTCTCAAACATGCTTTTCTCCTGTTAAGTTTGTTCTAAAATTTTCGGTTCGGTAATTTCCTGATAGGGATCCTGCCCGAACGTTGAGGAGATTATTGGCTTAATTTGTAAATAGATAAAATCGTTTGAAATTATTAAAATGATAGTCTTTTGCTATCGCTAAAGTTATTTGGAAATCAGCCGCTGTAATTTGATATCTGTAAGTCTAATGTCCATCCTGGTGAGGCTCGTTAATCGTGCAGCTTTCAATTTTTAAGTGCTGTTTTTATCTTTTGGGCATTCTGCTCAGCTGCTCTGTATCAGCGGATAACGCCTACCGTGTTCTGGTGGTGCATGCATACAGCCAGGAATATCCCTGGACCAAATCACAACATCAGGGTTTTGTGAATCGCTTACAGGAAGATTCTGATGTGCAGGTTAATTTTGCGGTGGAATACCTGGATACCAAACGCCTGGGTCTAAACGAGGAATACACGGCTCACCTGTATGACTATATACAGGCAAAGTACAAAACTTATCAGCCTGACCTGGTTTATGTGACCGATGATAACGGCTATCTGTTTGCCCGGGATGTCCTGGTAAAACTGTTTCCCGAGAGTCCAGTGATATTTTCAGGGGTCAATAATTACGCTGTTGCTGAGCAGGTTGCAGACCTGCCTATTCGTGGTGTGTTTGAACAAAAGCAGATTTCACAGAACCTGGAGCTCTTTAAAGAATTGCAGTCCGGGGTGTCGTCAGTATTGATTGTTGGTGATGCTTCAAAGACATACGAGGCAATCAAAAATGAAATTCAACAGCAATTAAATCAATACAGTGGTATCAGGCCTGTTTATATTTCGAATGACAAGATCAGTGGATTGGTAAATGAACTGAAGATGCACCAGGTAAGGCATCTTTTTCTGACGACGATCGGAGGTATTAAAGATGACGCCGGTAACAATTTAACCTTAAAGAAAATTGTTTCAGAAATTATTGCTGTGGATGACTTCACGGTAATCAGTATGGAGGATGCCTATCTCTATGGTGGTGTTCTGGGTGGTTATGTTACCAGCGGTTATAATCAGGGTCAGGCTGCAGCAGGGATGGCACTTCAATATTTATCGGGCAAACCGATACTTGAAATCCAGAATATTCTTGATAGTCCAAATCAATATATTTTTGACAAGTCCGAGCTCGACAGGCTGGGGCTGAGACTACCGGAAAATATTGCCAGTGTGGCAACGTTAATCAATATCCCGCCAACATTTTATGAACGCAACCGACTATTGATTATCAACCTGATAGCCTTGCTTGGTTTGCTTGTCATTTTTTTTGCCTGGAGCATGCTTTGGTCGCGGTATAGGAAAAAATGTGAGCTGCAAGAAAGGGAGGCTACCAGGGTAAATCGAATTGAACGTTATCAGAATGCTTTACTGGACTGGTCCGCTGTAGATTTTAAAAATCTTGATGAAGCTTTTAACAAGGCTACCGAGATTACCGCAAATACGCTGAAAGTGGCCCGTGTCAGTATCTGGCTTTACGATGAGGAGCAGAAGCTGATTGAATGCAGTGATATGTATGCGGGTGGTAATCATCACCGGGGCCAGGTTTTGAAGCAGAAGGACTTTCCAAATTATTTTGCTTATCTGAAAACAGGACGGCCACTGCTGGCGGATGATGCCAGAACACATGCTGCGACCAGTGAATTTTCTGAAATATATTTAAAGCCAAACAATATCTATTCGATGCTGGATGTGCCCTTACGATACCAGGGGCGGATTGTTGGGGTTGTCTGTCTTGAACACGTTAAAAAGTTCAGGAACTGGTCAAGTCATGAAAAGGATTTTGCGATGGCAATTGCCAGTGCAGTTTCGCTTTCTCTGGAAGTGGCCAAGCGAAAAATGATCGAAAAACACCTTGAGCATCAGGCCTACCATGATGATTTAACAGGTCTTCCGAACAGAAGCCTGTTAATGGACCGCATAGAACAGGCAGTCAAACAGGCTGAAAGAAACAGGACTTTGTTTGCATTGCTGTTTCTCGATCTAGATAACTTTAAGCAGATTAATGATTCATTTGGTCATGCAGTAGGTGACCAGGTGCTTATTGAGACTTCCAGAAGACTGCGTAATACACTGCGCCAGATCGATACAATTGCACGCCTGGGGGGGGATGAATTTACCCTGTTAATCAGTGGCTTTGAGGATGTCGATGAAATTAACGATATTGCGCTGAAGCTTTTTGATGTGCTGCATGAACCAATTGTCGTCGATGATCGTGAACTTTATGTTACCAGTAGTATAGGTATTGCTGTTTATCCGGATGATGGTAGTAGTCCTGAGATCCTGCTGCAAAATGCGGATACTGCGATGTATCGTGCCAAGGAAGAAGGAAGGAACGGTTTTCAGTTTTATACGCGTGATATGACTGAAAGAGCCTTTGAAAAAATCCTGATGATCAGTGGTCTAAAACGAGCGCTCGAGCGTGATGAGTTCGAAGTTTTTTACCAGCCGCAAGTCGATCTTGCTGCACCGGGCTCAATAGGTTTGGAAGCGCTGATCAGGTGGAGGCATCCTGATCTTGATTTGTTAACACCGGCAAAATTTATTGTGGCGGCTGAAGAATCGGGCTTGATTGTTGCCCTGGATCGTTGGGTGATGCGCTCGGCGCTTAAGCAATTAAGGCAGTGGAAAGATGATGGTATGGCGATTGGTCGCCTATCGTTAAACCTTGCGATGCAACAGCTTATGCAACCCGACTTGCTCGATTTTATCAAGCAGACACTTGAAGAAACCCGTTGTGAAGGTAACTGGCTTTGCCTGGAGGTGACTGAAGGACAGATCATGAAAGATCCGGAAAAATCGGTTTTACTGCTTAAGCAAATTAACGACCTGGGTATCAAAATAGCAGTTGATGATTTTGGTACGGGTTATTCATCTCTGTCTTATTTGAAAAAACTACCGGTTGATGCATTAAAAATTGATCGTTCTTTTATCCGGGATATTCCAGAGGATGAGGATGATACCGCCATTGTCCGGTCGGTGATTGCGCTTGCTGAAAGCCTGAGAATTGATGTCATTGCTGAAGGGGTTGAGACCCTGGAGCAATTGGAGTTTTTAAAACGTGAAGGCTGCAGCCGGATTCAGGGCTATTATTTCTCTCCACCAAAAGCTGCCGGTGATATTGTGGAATTTTTTAAACAACCGAGCAATGATGGTTAGTTGACCGGCTTTAGGCAGGGTATGTATTGCTAAAACCTGCAGCTGGGGCGAACCTGAAAAGGCAGCAAAATTTGCTGGGTTTTGCCAAATCGAGTAAATGTTAAGGTAATCGAAGTCACTGTTTATGTGGTGCAGGCCTGAACAAACTAAAGATGATCTGGATTCTATAATGGCAGCAGAGCTAAAAGCGGAAAATGAAAACTGGCGTCTAAACCTGGATTTTGACCAGGTTGCCTGTGTGCGGCCAGACCAGCAGGAATGGGTGACCAGCCCATCAGATGGCGTTTCCCGGATACCCCTGGAGCGTGCTGCGCCTGAGTCCGGTCATACAACCAGCTTTGTTGAATTTCAGGCGGGTGCCAGTTTCCCTGCTCACCAACATCCAAATGGTGAAGAAATTTATGTTCTTGAAGGCGTGTTTTCTGACGAGTTTGGTGATTATCCTGCCGGCACCTATATTCGTAACCCGCCTGGTTCACGCCACCAGCCTTTTACAAAACAAGGCTGTAAATTATTTGTCAAACTGGAACAATTTCAATCCGGGGATATGCAAAAGGTGATTTTACGGCCCGAGGATATGGTTTGGAATCCTGGTATTGGTAACCTGAAAGTAACCTCCTTGCATACCTATACTACGGAAAGCACAGCACTGGTCTGGTGGCCGGAAAACGAGGTCTTTCAACCGCATACGCATTACGGGGGCGAGGAGATCGTTGTTCTCAAAGGCAGGTTTATTGATGAACACGGAGTGTATCCTGCTGGTAGCTGGGTTCGGAGTCCGCACATGAGCAAGCATTTCCCAAGGGTCGAGGAAGAGACCTTGATTCTGGTAAAGGTTGGTCATCTGCCGCCTTCTCGGTAGGCTGCTTGAGCGCTGGCTGGCTATACGTAATTATCTGCTTCCGTTATCAAGTGTCTATCGTTCAATATTTTTAAAAGTTGTAAAAATTAAAAAGCCATCCTGTTTGGGACGGCTTTTATGTATTTGATATTTGTGTAACCTATTTGCTAGTAATTATTCATCTGCAAATTCGAGTCGCTCAGTAATCTTCTCTAAAGCAATTACAGCACAGGCTTCGTCCCTTTCTCCACCGGGTGCGCCGCTGACTCCAACCGCACCAATAAGTGAGCCGGCTGCCCGTATTGGCAATCCGCCCTGCATCACAATTAAGCCTTCAATATGATTTAATTCCTGTTGAATATCTCTTCTGGCATCACGGAAAGAGCCTGATGCAATACCCGACATGATGACCATGTTGGCTTTTCTTTCTGCTATCTCCAGGGTGGGGCTTGCAGCTAAATCATCACGCATGGCACTGCGTAAATTACCGTGTTTATCGACCACGACAGCAGAAACGTGGTAGCCCTTTTCCCTGCATGCATCAATACTCATTTTGGCAATATCATTGGCTGCTTCGAGGCCGATGTTCTTTTGGGTTATGACATCTGCGGCCAGCGCGTTAGCGCTTAGCATGCCAATAAAGGCAATGTGCATAAATTGTCGTGTTGTTCTCTTCATGCTGTTTCTCCTGCTAATAAATCTTCATATTCAAAGTTCATTTTTTTACTTGGTATAATTACTTTACAAGGCAATTAATCTGAACAGTTATTTTCGCTAATCTTAACCTTGATAATTAGTATCCTTGTTTAAGGCAAAAATATCTGGATATAAACGGACTGCTTCTCTGGTTATTAGGATATATAAGGCAATATAAACTATAAAAAAAATTGACTAATGGTTAACTAGTCTTTATAGTCGAGTCTGTTTGAAAGTGCACATCTCTATTTATGCTCGCCATCTCGAAGTTTTTCCTAGAATAATCTCGTCCTGATTTTCATAAGTATAAGCAACACATTTCAGCTACACGGCCTTTAAAAAGGCTTTTATTACTCTTAAATAATTAGGAAATACGATTATGTCTAAAACTACAGGTACTGTTAAATGGTTCAACGAAGCAAAAGGCTTTGGTTTTATTGAACAAGAATCCGGCCCCGATGTATTTGCTCACTTCAGAGCTATTACTGGTGACGGCTTCAAAACATTGACTGAAGGGCAGAAGGTTGAATTTACTGTGACTCAGGGCGAAAAAGGTCCTCAAGCAGAGAACATCACAGCAATCTAGCTTTGAATAAAGTAACGCACAGTTTTACTGTGCGTTATGCTTTTCCCCCAAGAACTTCCTTTGTGTTCGCTATCTTTAAAATACCCTTGATCACCTGATCGCCATTAAAAATTAGGCGGTTGTTAGTAGTAATCTTCTGCTGCTAATTATTAAAATTCAAATTAGCCAAAACCTGGTTTAATCTTCCTTGTTCGCCTTTTTCACCGAATAAAGCAGCACTCTTTTCCATCTCGGCTAGTTCCTTTAATTTTATATTTTCAATATATTGCTCGTTGCAGGTTGTGATTTTGGTCTTGATATCATTTAGGTGTCTAGGAATTTCATCCAATTTGCGAACCCAGGCTTCAATAAACCGTCCTTCTTTTTTATTAATTTTTACTGAAGGTTCTAATTGGTTACCCAGTCTATTAAAATCATCGCACCATTCCTTGGGAGCTTTGAGAGACAGTTCAAAAAAAATGTCGATGTAAGGTTCTTTGCGGATTCTTGGTGGTCGTTTGTTATCTATCCCAATAATTTTTATACCGGTAATTTGTTCCAATAGAGATTGCTCCAACTGATAGTGCACTGCGGTCAGTACACAATATCTGTTCAGCATACGCTTCGGTTTCCAGTAATGCACGGAAAACAGAGGCCTGCTATGAAATTGAAAAATACCCGATAGAAAAGTATTTTCTATCCTTAAGGAATTTATCCCGAATAAAAATACAGCTTGCTATAAATGCAGTGGAGCGTATGCTAAAAAATAACCAACAAATTTAGTTGGTTTTTAGTGGCATTTAATATAAAAGAAAAAAAATTATGGAACAGTTATCTTTAAACTCGTCCAATCACGAGGTTGCGGGGAGTGGCTTGGGGGCTCGATTGACAGAGTTAAATCAACAACACTGGAATCGGGATAAATCGCATGCACTCGCAAAACAGGCTGGAGTCGATTTTAATGATGAACTCTGGGCTGTGATTTCGTTTTTGCGCAGCTATTACTTTTGGAATGGATGGCCTGAAAATCCTAGCATTATAGCCAAAGCACTAAACAGGCATTTTTCGACACAAGGTGGCGATAAATACCTTCGCAAACTATTTAGTGAGGACCCGGTAATGCAGGGTAGTCATCTTGCCAATATTCGTATACCAGTAAATGATACCAGCTCTTTAACTGTTATCCATCGGAATGAGAAAAACTGAAATTACTTTTATTTTTTCATGTAGGTATACAATTTTGAATCCGCTGTGTGGCCGCCATCTGTGACAACGTATATTTTTTTAGTGACGGGGTCGTAGGCGACTCCTTCAGCGTTATCGTAGTTTAAATCCTGCACTGGCGTAACTTTGTTTTGGTCCCAGTCGTAGTAAAAAAGGCGTCTTCCCTTGTCGCTGACAATGTGGAAATAGTTTTTGGAGTTGTCTGTCTGGTCAAAATCGATTCCAGAGCCATCTATATTCATCTCACCATCGGCGCCAACAAATCCTGACTCACTACTAAGAAATTTTGATTCAATGATGGAAGTCATCTCATTATTGATCTTAATAATCAATGGTCCTTTCCGTTGTCCCTGCTGAGCCTTTTCGATTAATGCATAAATGTGGTTGGTACCTGTATGGAAGGTAATGCCTTCTAACCCAGTATTGGCATTTCGATCATTTTGTAAATATGGCTGCACTTTAGTTGAATAGTTTTTCATCAAGGACAGCGGCTTGGTTTCAGTCATTGCTGCATTGGACATAGTCGGAAACAATTGGACTTTAATGATTGCCAGCTCACGTTCTTGTGCCAGATACATATAGTGACCGTTGCCAGACAGGCATAATCCTTCCAGGTCAGCTCGCGTGTGCGAATCATTGACTATTGCAAATGATTCTGTCTCTTTTGACTCGCCCTGCAACGTCATCTTGAAAACAAGTTTCTTGTTGTTATCACTGACGGTCCAAAGTGATTTGTGGTTATGAGACAATGCCAGTGCTGAAGCCTCTGTCAATTTGACGTTAACATTTATATTTTGTCCCTCTGGTTTTGTTATGTGGTAAAGCTTGCTGATGTTCCTGCCATTGTCTGAGTTGGAGTTGTGGATATCGATTAGCGTTAAAGCAATGCATAACAGAAGATAGGTATAGTTGGTGAAATTCGTCATGATAGATATGGTAGTTAACTAAAGTAATCAGTTACAAACGCTTTTTTTTATGAGCAGTGACGAAAACTGCTTCCATGCCTAGGGCTTTGTTAAGAATTGTTTCTCCTGACAATTGAGTCCGGAAAACAGTGTTGGATTTTAAAATCACTCATTGTAAGGATGAGAAAAAGGTGTTGAGTATGAGTAAAGAAGCCCGTATACAAGCCAGGCAATATCATATCCAGGGCGATACGCCAAAAGCTGTCCAATTGTTAACAGCGGCAATACACAAAGAACCTTCCAGTGTGAACGTGGTTATGGATATGATTCAGATATTTATTGACTTATCTGAATTGGATCAAGCAAAAAATTTGTTCGAAAGATTGCCTGCTGCAATCCAGAATAGTGAAACTGGTCTTAGTTTGAGTGGGCAATTATGGATTAACGAACAAGCGAATAAAACGGCCGGGATCGATGCGCTGCAACAGGCGATTCTTGTTAATCCTGATGATTCAAATTCGCGTTTTGATTGTGCTATTTGTGAAATAGCACGGCATGATATTGACAAAGCACTAGAGCATTTATTTTATATCCAACAGCATGATGCAACATTTAAAGAGGGTGCCGCAAAAGAACTGATTATCACTGTTATCAATACCATTGCACCTAATAATCCGGAAGCAGCTAAAAAATATCGAGCTCAATTAGGTGCGCTGGTTTCTGCTTGAGGCAAAAAATACGCGCATTTTTCTAATGGCATTGTGGCCTTGGTATTCTTTTCTGTAAGCGTTAACATTCTCTCACCGCATCTAATAACTACAGATACCATGTCCCAAGAAATTGCTTTGAATTGGCTGCAAAATGTTGCTGACACCTTATTCAATAAGGATTTGCAAGGTCACTTAAACCTCATTTCAAAATCGGTCAGCTTAACGGGAGTTCCTGGGTATGAAAATATTGATTTTTCAGCCTGGTCTGCTCAATGTGAACACGAATTTACAAATAATTTAGTGAAAAGTGTCGATTATTCTGGTCTTAAGTTACTTGCTGCTAACGATGATCGTATTATGTTTAAAACGTTAGAAACGGTTGAAGCAACTGATGGTACTAAGAATAGTATGGGAATAGAGGTCTTAATCCAAAAGGAAAATGACGGTATCTGGCGAGTCATACAGGAGCGTGTGCTACCTGAGAAAGAAGCCATTCATGATGGCTTATTAGCTAATCAGCCGATCATGCCGACTTGAATACCAGGCCTTGCCCTGCTCAAGAATCAGTTGTGATTCAATAATAGGTTATTGTTTTTTTACCGTAATAAGCCTTCTGATCGCACCCTGGCTGTTTTAATTTAGCCCATTATTAGCATAGTTGTTCCATTCATCTGCAGCCCCGTCTGCTGCATTAGCGTGTTTTAAAGCCTCGTTGTTTTGTTCCTCAATGAAATCCTGCAGGCAGCTTTTATACCTTTTTACTTTCGACTTGTAGCTTTCAATTTCATAGTCAGAATTTAACTGGTAGGGCTTGCTTGGTTTACTGCAGTTATGCGGAGGAGAAAGCATGTGGGCCGGTGAAATGACAGGTAAAAACAGCAAAGCACTGGCAATGATGTGAGTGACTTTCATTAACAGATATACCAACTCTTTTATGCTTCAAGCTAACCTGTCAAAAGTTGGGTACTCCAACTTATAGCGGGCTATATGAAGGGTGAGAAAATGGTGGGCCCTGAAGGACTTGAACCTTCGACCTGCCGATTATGAGTCGGATGCTCTAACCAACTGAGCTAAGGGCCCAAAACAGAAAAATTAACAGGGGGATTCTACAAGATTCCCGCCTGTGCGGGAATCAGTAGATTAATAATTACTGCTACTCGGTATCCAGGAAGCTACGCAGTTTTTCTGAGCGGGTGGGGTGACGTAATTTTCTCAGTGCCTTGGCTTCAATCTGGCGAATACGCTCACGGGTAACATCAAACTGTTTACCAACTTCCTCAAGGGTGTGGTCAGTATTCATATCGATACCAAAACGCATACGTAAAACCTTTGCTTCGCGTGATGTCAGGCCGGAAAGCATGTTCTGGGTTGCTTCACGTAAACCTTCCATGGCAGCAGATTCTGAAGGGGAAGTGACGTTGGCGTCCTCAATGAAATCACCCAGGTGCGAATCTTCATCATCACCAATGGGGGTTTCCATGGAAATAGGTTCTTTTGCAATTTTTAGAACCTTGCGGACTTTATCTTCTGGCATATCCATTCTTTCTGCCAGTTCTTCCGGTGTTGCCTCTCT
>CAWDGV010000019.1:0-37358 GCA_963801985.1 uncultured Gammaproteobacteria bacterium | reverse complement strand
GGAGTAGGGCTGCTTCATGGGTGATTGTTTTTGCAAGAAATAATTGCCGCCAACACAGCTAGCAGGGGGGGCGGCGGCGGTGATGATGTGATTTTCAGCGCAGCCGCTATTTGGCCTGGATGATCGCTTTGATGTGCTGTTATCTCTGGACTGGGAAAAACCGGAGAGTTTTTCGGATGAATTGCCACAGATGTCGGCTTCACAAGTTTGTATCGATGTTGGCAGAAAGATGCCGTTAGATAACGCAGTACATCTTAATCTGCAACGCAAACCGGCCCACAACAGTTTATGGAATATCAACGGGATTTACCGGTGTGGCAACCTTCTACTGGAGCGGACACAAGCATCCAGGCAATAGAAAACAGTTTTCAGGTATAACCGGTTTGTTAATCATCAACGCTTACCTTGGTCGAATGCTAACCTCACCTAAACAGCAACCAATTTGAAACCTTAAATATGACTGACAAAAACCCAGAAAATTTTGATCCTGTAGTCATCAGTGAACAACAGTTTGATCGAGCTCTATGTTATATCAAGGAATTCAAGAGAGGACGATTGGTTTTTTAAAAAAAACCAAAGCGCATCATGTTCGTTGCAAATTTTCCCGTCGATATGGATGATGGCTCTGTGCGCTCGGTTCAGGGGTACCGAGTCATTCATAATCGAGTACTTGGTCCAGGCAAGGGTGGAATTCGTTACCATCCAGATGTCACCATGGAAGAGGTTATGTCGCTGGCAAAACTCATGACATGGAAGTGTGCTTTAGTTAACGTTCCATTTGGTGGTGCCAAGGGCGGGGTCGTCTGTGATACTAAGACATTGAGTCAAAGTGAATTACGTCGAATTACCCGTCGATTCACAGCAGAAATTGCCGATATTATTGGGCCCTATATCGATATCCCTGCACCAGACTTATACACCGATGATCAAACTATGGCCTGGATATACGACACCTATGATGTTTTGCATCCAGGTGAAAATAACCGTCCGGTCGTCACCGGAAAGCCAGTTCAAATGGGCGGCTCCTATGGGCGACATGAAGCCACAGGCAAAGGTGTCTATCATGTTACCGAGCATTTTTTATCCAAAGCATTGATAGCTGAGCAGCAAACTGTTGCTGGCGCCAGAATAGTGATTCAAGGTTTTGGTAATGTTGGTTCAATTACGGCCCAAGAATTTTTTCGAAATGGTTCTGAAATTATTGCTGTCAGCGACAGCCAGGGAGGGATATTTCGCGAGGATGGTCTCGATCCGGAAAAAGTGATGGCCTTTAAAAAGGAACATGGAAGCGTAGTAGGAATGCCTGGCACTTCAACAATCACGAACGAGGAAATACTGGAGATTGAATGTGATATCTTGATTCCAGCTGCTTTGAGTAATCAGATACATGCGGACAATGCTGGCAGGATAAATACGAAGCTAGTAGTGGAAGCAGCAAATGCTCCGACCACTCCTCAAGCAGATGAAATACTAGCTGAGCGCGGGATATATTTGCTACCGGATATCATGGCAAATGCAGGGGGTGTTACCGTGAGTTATTTTGAGTGGGTACAAAATCAGATCAACCAGCAATGGGATATTGATGAAGTAAACACCCGATTGCTGAAGAGAATGTATGAGGTCGTTGATACAGTATTTGATCGTTGGCAAGGTTTTGTAATCGGTGAAGTCATACCATCCGATAACGAATTAATACAAAAAGTACCAGGACAGAAGCCGGATTTCCGCTGTATGGCATTATCAGTGGCCATAGATCGCATAGCACAAGCTACGCTGATGCGGGGCATTTGGCCTTGATCGAGCAGTTCTGCCGCCTGTTTTTTCTTTAGCCATCTTAATATGAGGTAGTTTTTTAGTTTTCTGGATGTCTGTAAAGGGCATAACCCGGAAAGCCAACCTTTCTAAATGGGATGACATCCTCTGAATCAGATTCGAGGTCTCATGCATGCCCTTGGTAGTCTATTTCAAGCATGAAGATTTCTTTTTTTGCTTTTTGTCACCTGGGGTGAAGCCGCATGACTGGTTAACGGAAGAAATGCGTTTCAAATCGCCTCCTTAAGTTATGACGATTATAAACAACAGAAGGCGCTCAAAATCCCTCCCTTGCATCGGAGAATTATCAACATTTTTTTGCCACTGATTTTTTGTGTTTTTATATAAATCGTCATGAATATTTGGCTTGATGCCAAAAAACAACTAAAAATCAGACTGTAAGCTTGCACTGTGTGGTCAGAATGCTCCAATTCCATAACCGTATCCTGCTGAAACCGTTCGCCGCGCTACATCAACCAATTCTGGATAGATCTGGATTTGGTCAGATAAGTGGTTTATTCTTCGTTACACGCTGTTGTTCCGATTTATAAAAAAAATGTGTTGTTCCGACATGCCCAATAATATCCCCACGTCCCAGATGCGCACGCGCAAGCCTGCGCAAAGGCCCTTGAGCGCAGGGGGCCTCGCTGTATGACTCTCGCCCTGCTGGTCGCGATTCCTTTCCTTGGGTCTGCCCTGGTTGCGTGGGCCGGTAGTCATGGTCGCGTGCGGTCGGCTCTTGCGGCCGCTGTCGTTACATTTAGCTCCCTGCTTATGTTGTTGCCGTCGATCGGCGAGGTGATGGACGGCGCGACCCTGCTGTGGCATTACGACTGGCTGAGCGCAGCAGGACTGACGCTAAGCTTCCGCCTGGACGGCCTGGGCTTACTGTTCGCGCTTATGATCCTGATTATCGGTTTGCTGGTGATCCTCTACGCCCGCTACTACCTCAGCGAAAAGGATCCGATGGGGCGTTTCTACGCCTACCTGCTGCTGTTCCAGGGCTCGATGCTCGGTGTGGTACTGTCGGAGAACGTGATCCAGCTGCTGATTTTCTGGGAGCTGACCAGCGTCAGCTCGTTCCTGCTCATCAGCTACTGGCGCCACCGCAGCGACGCCCGCCGGGGCGCGCGCATGGCGCTGGCCGTTACGGGTGCTGGCGGACTCGCGATGCTGGCCGGCTTCATCCTGCTCGGCGAGATGGTCGGCAGCTATGAGCTGTCGGTCATCCTGCGCTCTGCCGACATTATCCACGAGCATCCGTGGTACGTACCGATGCTGGTGCTGATCCTGCTCGGCGTATTTACCAAGTCGGCGCAGTTCCCGTTCCACTTCTGGTTGCCTCACGCCATGGCAGCGCCGACACCGGTCAGCGCGTACCTGCACTCGGCGACCATGGTCAAGGCCGGTGTGTTCATGCTCGCGCGGCTGTTCCCGGTGCTGTCGGGTTCCGCCGAGTGGACCTATCTTGTGGCCGGCGCCGGGGCTATCACGCTGTTGCTCGGCGCCTACACCGCGCTGTTCCAGAATGACATCAAGGGCCTGCTGGCGTATTCGACGATCAGTCACCTCGGCTTGATTACGCTGCTGTTCGGCATCGGCACGCCGCTGGCCGCGGTGGCCGGTGTGTTCCACATCATGAACCACGCCACCTTCAAGGCCTCGTTGTTCATGGCCGCAGGAATCATCGACCATGAGGCCGGCACGCGCGACATGCGCAAGCTCAATGGACTGTGGAAATACATGCCGTACACGGCAGTCCTGGCCATGGTGGCGTCTGCGGCTATGGCCGGGGTGCCGTTGCTCAACGGCTTCCTGTCCAAGGAGATGTTCTTCGCCAAGACAGTTTACTTCTCGGCCGACAGCGGTGTTCCGTGGCTGCCGATTCTGGCCACCGTGGCCGGTGCGTTTGCCGTCGCCTACTCGCTGCGTTTCATCCACGATGTGTTCTTCAACGGCGAACCGATCGACCTGCCGAAGACGCCACACGAACCGCCACGCTGGATGAAGGTACCGGTTGAGGTGCTTGTCGTGATCTGTCTTGCGGTCGGCATCTTGCCCGCGTTAACCTTCGGTCCGCTGTTGGCCACGGCCGCGGCGGCGACACTGCAGGCCGAGCTGCCGTACTACAGTCTGTCTATCTGGCACGGCGTGAACCCTGCCTTGATCATGAGCATGGTGGCTTTGGTCGCTGGCGGCTTGATCTACGTGCTGCGTCATCCGCTTACGCGCTGGCATGAACGTAGCATCGGCCGGATTGACGCGCGCAACTATTACCAATGGCTCGAACAGGGAATATTAAGCGGTGCCGAATGGCTTAATGACAGACTGCACCGCCCGGCGCTACAGCGCATGATTATGGTGCTGGTCATGGGCGCGATCCTGCTCGCACTTTATGGGCTATGGCAAGCCGGCCCCTTGACCGGCAACCGGCCGCTGACCGCGCTTGACCCGATCAGCCTGCTTGCTGGCATTATCCTGTGCGTCGCCGCATTCGGCACCGTGTTGCTGCACCGCCAACGCCTGCTGGTACTACTGCTGCTCAGCGTCGTCGGCCTGATCGTCGCGCTTACGTTCGTCAAGTTTTCTGCGCCGGACCTGGCGTTGACACAGTTGTCGGTGGAGGTCGTGACGATCGTGCTGCTGTTGTTGGCGCTGTACTTTCTGCCAGCGCAGACCCCGGCCGAATCGAGTACCGCTCGCCGCGCCCGCGATCTGGCCCTGGCGAGCGCTGCCGGCCTTGGTGCGTCCGCATTGACCTGGGCCGTACTGACCCGGCCCTACGACAGTATCGCCAGCTTCTTTCTCGCCAACAGTGTTCCGGGCGGCGGCGGCACCAACGTTGTCAACGTGATTCTGGTCGACTTCCGCGGCTTCGATACGCTGGGCGAGATCACGGTGCTGGCGATCGCCGCAATCGGTATCTACACGCTGGTGGATGGGCTGCGCCTGGCAGCCCCCGAGGCTAACGAGGGCGGTCGGCGCTGGAGCTGGGACGTACACCCGGTGATCATGGCGTCGTTCTCACGTTTGCTGTTGCCGCTGGCGCTGCTGGTTGCGATCTTTATCCTGCTGCGCGGTCATAACCTGCCAGGCGGCGGTTTCATCGCCGGCCTGATCACCGCGGTGGCATTGATCACCCAGTACCTCGCCAACGGCATTGCCTGGACCGGTTCGCGCATGACTACAAGCCTGCATCCGACGATCGGTATCGGACTGCTGATCGCGACTGTCACTGGTCTTGCCAGCTGGCTATTCGGCTACCCGTTCCTGACTTCAACCTTTAGCCACGTGCATTGGCCGCTGGTCGGTGAATTCGAGTTGGCCTCGGCGATGGCCTTCGACCTCGGCGTCTTCCTCGCCGTCATCGGCGTTACGCTAGTGATCTTGCTACGGCTCGGGCGACTGCACGATACCAATCGCCCGCAACATGCTACTGAAAACGGGGAGGGCAATGACTGATGGAAGCGTTGATCTCAATCGTTATCGGCTGCCTTACCGCCTGTGGGGTTTACCTCACCCTACGCGGCAGGACTTTTCCGGTCGTGCTCGGCCTGACGCTGATGTCTTACGCGGTCAATATCTTCTTGTTCGTCATGGGCCGCTTGACGATCGGTCAGCCACCGATAATCAGTGATGTTGGCAGCTATGCCGATCCGCTACCACAGGCGCTGGTGTTGACCGCCATTGTCATCAGCTTCGGCATGACGGCGTTCGTGGTAGTTCTGTCGCTGCGTGCTCGCGCTGAATTGGGCAACGACCACGTCGATGGCAAGGAGCCACAGCGATGAACCATCTGCCGTTTGCACCGCTGTTGCTGCCATTGCTGACCGGTATCGTCCTGATGCTGCTGCGGGGTACCGTGACGCCGCTGCATCGCCTGTTGAGCCTCGTCGCCATCGCAGGTCTGGTTGGTATCGCCGTGGCTCTGTTGCTACAGGTCAGCGATGGGCAGGTGCTGGTCTACCGCCTGGGCAACTGGTCGGCTCCGTTTGGCATCGTATTGGTCGTCGACCGGCTGGCCGCAATCATGGTGCTGATCACCGCGCTGCTGGCGGCCGCCGTGCTGCTATATGCCATGCGCGGGGGAGATAGCACCGGGCGCTATTTCCACGTCTTGTTCCAGCTGCAAATTTTCGGTCTGAACGGCGCCTTCCTGACCGGTGACCTGTTTAACCTGTTCGTGTTTTTCGAGGTGTTGCTGATTGCTTCGTACGGACTGCTGCTGCTTGGCGGCGGCCGCGAACGTACGCGCGCTGGCCTGCACTACGTGGTGCTGAACCTGATCGGTTCGACACTGTTCCTGTTTGCCGTCGGTAGCCTGTACGGCGTACTCGGTACCCTGAACATGGCTGACATGGCCGTGCGTCTGGCTGACCTGCCTGCGAGCGACGTCGGCATCGTGAGCGCGGCTGGTCTGCTGCTGTTCGCGGTGTTCGCGCTCAAAGCGGCGCTGGCCCCGCTGCATCTGTGGCTGCCCGGCGCCTACAGCAATACCAGCGCGCCAGTCGCGGCAATGTTCGCTATCATGACCAAGGTTGGTGCCTACGCTATCTTGCGCGTGTACAGCCTGATGTTTGGACCTGACAGCGGTCCGGCCGCCGGACTGCTTGATCCGTGGCTGCTGCCGCTTGCGCTGTTGACCGTCGTCACCGGCACCGTCGGCGTGCTGGCGAGTCGGCGCCTTGCGCAACAGGCCGCTTATCTGGTCGTGGTCTCTGCCGGTACCCTGCTTACCGCGTTCGGGCTCGGCGGTGCCGAGGCTGTTGCCGCCGGCCTTTACTACCTGACGCACACCACGTTCGCCGCTGCTGCACTGTTCCTGCTTGCCGATATCATCGGCCGTGCGCGCGGCACAGTGCATGATCGACTGGTCACCGGGCCCGGGCTGCCGCGAGGCCAGCTGCTGGCCGGCGTGTTCTTGCTGGCCGCGCTCGCATCGAGTGGCTTGCCACCATTATCCGGATTCATCGGCAAGTGGCTGATCCTGCAGTCGAGCCTAGCCAGTCCCTGGATGCCGTGGGTGTTGAGCGTGATTCTCGTGACCAGTCTGCTCGGCGTCATGGGGCTGGCACGATCGGGCAGCCAACTGTTCTACAATACCGATCCGACACTGGATGCCGGCACCACGATCCGGCTGGGCGATCTCACAGCCCCCCTGCTGCTGGTGTTTGCAGGTGTAGCGCTGGTCGTGTTTGCCGGGCCGCTGTACGAATTCAGCCAAGCGGCGGCGATGCAGCTAGTGCAGCCCGCTGGATATCTCGAAGCGGTGCTTCAGACTGGTGCCGGGGGGGTAGCACGATGATACGCCTGCTGCCGCATCCGTTGCTGTCGGTTACTCTGGTGCTTCTCTGGTTGCTCCTGGCCAACGACTTTAGCTTCGGCCAGCTGTTACTGGGGATCGTGTTGGGCTGGGCGTTACCACTGTACACAGCACGTTTCTGGCCGGAAATGGTCAAGGTGAGGCAGCCTCTGCTGCTGATGCGCTTCACGCTCATTGTGCTTTACGACATCCTGGTCGCCAATGTCGCCGTGGCGCGCCTCATAATAGGTAGGCAGGACACGCTGCAACCCGCGTTCGTTGTTATGCCGCTGGCACTGCGCACCGACCTGGCGATCAGCCTGTTGGCCAATACCATCTCGCTGACGCCGGGTACTGTCTCGGCCTATCTGAGCGCCGACCGGCGATGCCTGATCGTGCATAGCCTGCACACAACCGACCCCGATGAGTTGTTGGAAACGATGCGTAAGCGTTATGAGGCGCCGCTAAAGGAGATCTTCGAAGCATGTTGAATATAGCCGTTTATATTGCCTTTGGACTGGTCAGCATCGCCTTGCTGCTGGCTTTCTGGCGGCTCCTAATGGGGCCTACCACGCCGGACCGGATCCTCGCACTCGACACCCTGTATGTCGATACGGTCGCGTTGCTGGTCCTGTTCGGTATTCACCTGAACAGTAATCTGTATTTCGAGGCCGCGCTACTGATCGCGATGATCGGTTTTGTCGGCACGGTCGCGTTGAGCAAGTTTGTGACCCGCGGCGACATCATTGAGTGACGACCATGTTGGAGATATTGCTTTCTGTACTCATCCTGATCGGTGCCGGGTTCACCCTGATCGGTTCGCTCGGCCTGCTGCGCCTGCGCGATTTTTACAGCCGACTGCACGCCCCGACCAAGGCGACGACACTCGGTGTCGGCAGCCTGTTGATCGCATCGGCGATCTTCTTCAGCAATCATGATGAAGGTCTTAGTCTGCACGAGGTCCTGGTTACTATGTTCTTATTCCTCACGGCACCAGTTGGCGCCCACCTGATGGCCAAGGCAGCGCTGCATTTGCACCTGAAATCGCTGGCCGATCCGCCACGTGAAGATCTACTCAACGGAGTTCCCTGCGACGAGGAGAAAAATATGCCATCCGGTAAAATATAAAAATATTTTTTCAAGGAATTTTTGATAATGGCATTTTGCATGGTATCCACCCCATACGAAGAAAATAAGCTATTCAATTTACAGTATTTAAAAAGCTCATTTACCATCAAATGGGAATAGCTGAAAAAGACATTTTTTATATGCAAAAAGCCTTTGAACTCGCTCATAAGGCTGAGCAGCAAGGCGAAGTACCGGTTGGCGCGGTGCTTGTTCTAAACGATGAAATAGTGGGTGAAGGCTGGAATCAACCCATTAGCAGTAATGATCCTACTGCACATGCTGAAGTTATGGCTTTACGTGATGCAGGCAAACATCTTGATAATTATCGCTTACCGGAAACCACCTTGTATGTAACATTGGAGCCTTGTCCCATGTGTGCGGGCGCCATCGTGCATGCCCGGGTCAAACGGGTTGTTTTTGCAGCGCAGGATCCGCGTAGCGGGGCTGCCGGCAGCGTGTTTGATTTGCTGCCATCGGATCAGCGGTTTAATCATTATACATTGGTTGATCAGGGTGTGATGGCGCAAGAATCCTCCAGTCTGCTGAGCAATTTTTTCAGAAAAAGACGCCAGCAAAAAAGCCAGCTGAAATAGCCGGGCTAAACAGGTATAGATTATGAGTGAACAGATTCAGCGGGTACTGGTCTGGCCCCCAATATTGCGGATTTTGCATTTGATGATGGCTACTACCGTTCTGATTTTGCTGATAACCGGTATGTTGTTCAATTCCGGCATGATTCTGAATGAGCAGCTTTACCAGCACCTGCTGCAAGTCTGGCATCTGCCGGCAGGTAATGTGTTGATCTTTGTGCTGTTGGCCAGGGTGATACTTTTACTGACCAGGAAAGATGTTGCCGGATGGCGGGCACTGATTCCGGATAATCTGGAAGGTATTATCAGTACCGCAACTTTCTACCTGTCACTGGCACGTATGAAGTTACCAGGCTACTTTGCCCATAATCCTTTATGGAAAATACTTTATCTCCTGTGGCTGATGCTTTTGCTGATCCAGTCATTCTCTGGCCTGTTGCTCGAGTCTTCCTGGATGCGTTCGGTTGTTCGTACTGATTCAGCTACTGTTTTGGGGCTGCATCAGCTGTTGCTCGAGCCGTTAACTGTTTTCATCATAGCTCATGTCATTACTGCAGTTCTGCATGACTGGAAAAGCCCGACAGGGGAAATTTCAGCAATAAATAATGGCTATAAATTTTTCACCATTGAAAAAAACCAGTCACCCGTCTCCATCGGTCAGCCGTTTACGGTCAGCCTCGATAGTCTGAAAACAGGAAAAAACCGCAATACGGACGGATGACCAATAATACGCATAGTCTATACTTTAATTCTCAACGCACAGTGAAATGGATGTCATGAAAAAACATCGATGACGGCTTTGATACTGGGTAACATTGAACACTTTGTAGTACTTGGCAATTCTTATAAAGATTAGCCGAGCCTGGAATTTTAAAATTATTATGCCGTTACTCATCGCGGGGATAGCCTATGACAATTAAACAAACCGGGATGGCTATAGGCGGCTTATTTGCCATACTGGCTTTCTCCGGAATGGCTTTGTTCATGTATAACATGGGCAGGGATATGAGCACCATGACCGTTTCTGTCAAACAAATGGGTGATGATGTGCATCTTATGGCCAGTGACATGACCCAGATGGCAAGCCAGATGGTACTCATGGCAGGGAGCATGGTAGAAGGCCAGAAAAACATGGGGGCAGACTTTTCCCAGGTGCGGGCGGACATGAGCCAGATGACGGAAAGTATGAAAAATATGGGTGCTGATATGCATGCGATGGGTGGCTATATCAATACCATGAATCAAAATATCAGCCAGATGGCATTGGCCATGCAACGTATGAGTCAGGATATGTCAGTGATGAATGCTTCGATGGGACAAATGAATTACGATATCAATCGTCTGACCAAGCCGGAAAAAATGATGCCGTTTATGCGCTAGGCTTTCAAGCTGGTTTATAGAGCTCTCGGGATTTTATTAAACGGGGGTTTTTTCATGGTTTTTTGTTGCTGGTCTTTCCAAAGCAGCAAATCATAAAAGTTCCTGATATTGTCAACATAGTCTACAGGTTCCTGGCCTCGTGGCATAACCATGTTTTAAGGTTTTATAGACTTTTGGCTTACTCAGCTTGGTAAATATTTTTTTACATCAACCCACTTGTCAGGATTTTTGCCGTTTCTTTCTGTGAGAATTCGTGCATCTTCGAGATGACCAAAACCAATATTATATCCAGCCAAAGCCATCCAGACGCGATCGGGATATTTTATTCTTTCAGGAATTTTCTTTTCGGTTTGTTTTAAATATTGCGCACCACCGATAATGCTCTGCCGTGCTGATAAACGGTTTTTTATACCGAGCTGCCTGGCGGTTGCCTGGGTAAGCATCATGATGCCTCTAACACCGGTCGGGGATTTTGCTTTTGGGTCCCAGTGGGATTCCTGGTAACCAATGGCAGCAAGCAGTCGCCAGTCATAGTCTGTTTGCTGTGAGGCAACTTGAAAATAAGGCTTGTATTTGGGTAAACGTTCCTCACTATGCCGCCAGAAAGTTCGCTTATCGACAAAGTTCAAACGCTCGACATGTCCATAGTAGCGCTCAATCAATTGCTCAAGTTCGCCAGAAGCAGAGATGCGTTTGAAAAATTTGATGGTTTTATTGTAGAGACTGTTATCCTGTGTGTGGGGTAACGCCCAGGCAATTTCTTCCGGTTCGGAGATATCAAAACCGATGTTGATTTTCGGATAATATCTGCGATTTATGGCGATTTCGTTGGAGTCACTAATAACATAATCTACTTGCCCGGATAAGACCTGTTTAAGCAGGAGTTCCAGTGTCGTATTGAAAGTTGATCGCCATTTTAGGCTGGGGTATTCCTGTTTGAGTTTTTTTAATAACTCCTCGTGACTGCTGCCAGCAATGACGGCCAGCTTTTTATCGAGAAGGTCCTGTATCTTGCGCGGTTTTTTATTACCAGAAAGGTAAACAACCTGGGAAGTGATTTTTTGGTAAGGAGTGCTGAACCTGACCTTTTGTTTACGATCTTCTGTGATGGTTAACCCCGAGGCTGCAATATGAGCCTGGCCGGTGGCGATGGCCGGTATGGTTTCACTAAATGATTCTGGAATAATGAAACGCGGTTTAACACCAATATAGTCTGCAAAGCGACTGATCAGTTCGTATTCAATACCCGCGGGACCTTCCGGACCCTCATAGAATGCTGTTGGACTATTTCGACTGATAACCAGTAGTTCTCCGGATGCCTGTATTTCCTCAAGTAATGAAGGTGGTGCCGAACAGGCAGCGAGTATGGCTGGCAATAAAATGAACAGGTAACGAAACATTGGAAGCTAAGCTTGAATCCTTGTTGAGACCGAATTTTAATTTTAGCCAAGTTTTTATCAGGCAAATATTTGTTGTACTAACGATCTTACTGATTCAACGCCAAAAGGTTTATCACAGATTGCGGAAACGCCGGATTGCTGTACCGCTGCAAGACGGTTTTCATTTTCTTCACTGGTTACCATAAGCACCGGTACCGATGCCTGGCTGCTGGCATTACGAATGTGATCAACGAGTTCTTTTCCATCCATGTTAGGCATATTGTAGTCGGTGACGACGAGGTCGAAGTATTGGCCTGACAGAATTTCCATGGCTTCACGGCCATCGGTTGCTTCTGTGAATTTTTCAATACCCAGCGATGCAAGTACACGCTTAATATGCTTTCGGGCCATGTTACTATCGTCAACAATAAGTACCTCAAGTTCCTCGGGCGAAAATTCTGTTGTAGATAATGAATCTGGATCGATAAAATCAAGCGTATTCTGCATCGCGACAAGCAGTGCTTCAGAATTGAAAGGCTTGGGTAATATCGCGATAGCACCGGCCTGTCTGATCGGGTCGAGGTATCGAAATCGGGTTTCGCTGGAAATCAGGATAAAGGCCATATCCTGGGTTTCAGGATTTTCTCTCATCTTGTGAACGAGATCGGTACCGGTCATGTCGGGCAGGTATAAGGCGCTGATAACAACATCGGGATTTGATACTGGAATATTCTCAAGTGCTTCCTGACCATTATTGGCAGCAATAATATTACCGACACCAACTTCTTCCAGATGTTTGCTGATGATTTTCTGTTGTGTTGATGAAGGTTCAACTAATAAAACAACAATATCGCTTATTTGTAATTGATCGATAGTCATACCGGATATAGCGACAACAAACAGATTAACTTTAGGAAAAGCTGAGCTTGAACAGGATAATAAGCTGGATTATTGGAGAGTGTTACTCGCGTGGATTCGCGTGAGTATGCAGTGCGTTAATCAGCTGAGGCTATAAGTTGAACGGGCAGGGCTGGTAACTCGACTGGTGCGTTTCAAATAGGCCAGTGTCTGGCTGAGATTATTGACAGTCTGGCCACTTTTTTCCAGTTCTGATCTGATCTGAGCTGTTGTCATAGTCTTGTTGCTCTCTAACAGATTCAGAATGCTGTCAGTTGTTCCCTGTGAAGTTTTTTTGCTATTTACTTTCCTGGCAGGAGAAGTGCCGGTCAGTTTTTTCAGTTGTCTATCAATTGCAGAAATTTCTTTACGATGTGAAATGATGAGCGCTTTTCTTTTCGATTTTAACTCTTCTATTTTCGCCTTGTTTTCTGCGAGCTTTTTATCTAGTTCCTGTTTTTCTTTTCTTTCAGCAAGTTTATATAATTCCCTGGCTGATAATTCATTAATTGATTTCGTTTTTGGCATTGAATAAGACTCTCTTGCGATAATAGGTTTATTAATTTTTTATTATTAATTTCGCTTAATTCTATACTTTTTATAGAAAATAATAAACATAGAAAATGATGTTCTATTATTTTCTATTTCTGTTTTAGTGAATTTATAAAATGTCGTTAAGGGGATTGCAAAAACAATTTGATGATGAAATCGCAAATTACTGCTTCATTATTCAGGGGCAATGTAGGAACGCTGATTTCTTCTGCTGGCTCGTCGTCACAGGCGAGGGCGATAATATTATTATCGGTATTACACAGTAGCGGTTTTTCAAGGGAAGGCCGATGTACTTCGAGCTTGGGAATTGCAAAGTGTCTGAAACCTTCAACTAAAACCAGGTCGAGTTTATCAACGTCCAGTCGTTTTAACTGTTGTTCAAGGTCAGGCTCAGTCTGCCGGTCTTCTTCAATGATAAATGCTGTCCGGTACTGAGAGGCCAGGATGATCTGTCCGGCACCTGCTATGCGCAGGCGATCACTGTCTTTACCTTTTTTATCGATTTCAAAATCATGATGCGAATGCTTGATTGCACCAATTCGAAAACCTTTTTTATTCAGGCATGGAATCAGGCGTTCAAGCAGGGTGGTTTTTCCAGTTCCGGAATAGGCAACTATTCCAAGTACAGGAATGGGGAAGTTGATCATGAAGCTCAGTTACTGGCTTGTGATGCTTTAATGCTCTGATGGAAAATTGCCTTATGAACATCTCCCAGGCTGACCATGCCAAGCAACTTGTTGTCTTCAGCTACGGGAATGCGTCTGAAACGGTTGTTTGCCATGATCACCGCCGCTTTCAAAATTGGCATGTCGGGGGATACTGTTTTAAGGTTTTGTGTCATCAGTGAAGAAACCGGCTTATTCATCAGGGAAGCATATTCCTTGATTTTCTCACCAAAGTTGACTGTAGCCAGGCTTTGCATGGCATCTTCAAGACTTGGAAAAAGTTCAGTTAATACATCTTTTTCTGCAATCAGGCCAACAAGTTTATCATCTTCAACGACTGGTATTCCACTATAGCGGTAAAGGCACATTAAAGAAGCAGCCTCCATCAGGCTGGTGTCCGGGGTGACAGTGGTTATATCTTTACTCATTATTTCTTTGACGATCATTTTTTTCTACCAATTTTATTATTTTCAAATCAGGAAAAGTTAAGTGCATGCAAATCTTCCATTTAAATGAATATACCCATGCAGTCATCTAAATACTATGAATTTTTTCTTTTCAGTTTTGATCTTGATGAGGATGTTTATTCGCCAGTAGCATGGATAATAATATTCACGCGTCGATTACGACGACGTCCTTCTTCTGTTTCGTTTGAATCAATGGGCACTGTATCAGCATACCCGACTGCTTTGAGGCGCGTATAGGGCACACCCATCTCGCCGAGTTTTCTTATCACCATGGACGCACGCGCTGAGGATAGTTCCCAGTTCGATGGGAACAGCGGGCTGTAAATCGGTACATTATCAGTATGGCCTTCAACCGAAACAGGAAAATCATGTTGCATCAGGACGGGACTGATTTTGATCAGTAGTTCATCGGCGGCTGGTAATAACAGGCTCTTACCGGTTTCAAAGAGAATAGCTTCGGGTAATCGCAAACTGATGGTGCCGGGTTCAACCTCGATAACCAGGTCATCACCTTCAATGGTTTTCAACTGTTTTAGAATTTCGTCAGCAATATTGGTTTGTTGCTCGGGGGAGGGTGTTTCACTTTCTGCCAGCTGATCTGACTGCTCATCTGTCATGGTATCAAGCGGGCTTTTTACCAGGTTCTCCTGAAGCCGCTCCTGTTTAATTTCGGGTTCTTCGACCTGAAACTCCTGCTGTGGCTGGTTAACCAGCAGAATGAAGGTGGCAAGGAGTAATGTGATCACATCAAGGTAGACAATCAACCATGACTGGCTTTCCCCATTTTCAGCTTTTTGCGACAAAATTGCCTGTAAACGATGGTCAGCCCGGCTTTTATACCAGGAAAGTTCAGAACGTTTTTCCTTAACCATTGTTCATCGGCTTTTTTTGATCAGGGCTGAAACCAACCGGTGCATCAGACAGTTCATCTTCATAATCAGCCGCAAACGACTCCAGGGTCTGGCGTACAATGCCCGGACTACGCTGTTCTTTTAAAAGTAAAACACCTTCAAGCGCCATGTTCATCAGCGTGACACGCTTTTCGGTGCGTCTTTCAAGCTTCAGTGCGATGGGCTTGAAAACCAGGTTTGCCAGAATGATGCCGTACAATGTGGTCATCAATGCAACTGACATGTGTTGGGCGATAAGAGCCACGTCACCTGATTCCAGTGAAAACAGCATGTTGACCAGGCCAACCAGCGTGCCAAACATGCCGAAGGCCGGGGCAAAACTGCTCATATTATGAAAAATTTCAGTGATGGCCTGTTCCTGTGCCTGCAAGCGTGCAATTCGCCATTGCAACAGGGTCGTAATATCTTCAATGGTTGCCCCGTCAATGACCAGCTGGATACCGGTTCTGAGGAAGGGATTGTTAATCTTGTCGAGATTGTCCTCAATTTTATTCAGTTTGTACTGTCTGCTGAGTTTGGCGACGTTAACGATATCGTGTACCAGGTCAGGAACGGGGTCATGTTCATGTTTCATTATGACGGATACGGCCTGGCGGGCGGTGTGCAGTTCGGACATCGGATAACTGATGAAGGTCGCAGCAAGGGTGCCGGTCACTACAATGAAAAAGCCAGGCAGGTTAAGGTAGGCTGTCATCTGGTCGGCCGACAGCATAATACTGCCAATGACAAGCACGAGGCTGGCTATGATGCCAATTATGGTGGAAGCGTTCATCTGTGAACTGAAAACCTGCTTAATTTTTTATTTTAGGTACTAAAAACATGCACAAAAAATGCCAATTATGCATCTTTATTAGGCAAGTTTTTGTTTCTCTGCTAGTGGCAGGAATGATTGCTCTGCTTACGATAAAAGCAGGCCTTGCTTTTGAAATAACGCTGTGGAGTGCTTTCGCCGGTGCAGTTATTCCACTGATGTGGTTTGGCTACAGCCAGCGAAAGAAGGGTGAATAATTTATACGCAACCAGTAGGTTTTGGTAGACCGCCATACTTGGCGATTTTTTTCATAGGTCCGGATTCGAAAACTTCATAAAGCTGTTTGGCTTTTCTGTCCATTCCAAGCTCTTTGGCAAATACCCTGACCGCAGGGACTGTCTGGGATTCTTCGAACATTTCACGGGCTTTCATTATGTAACCTTTAACTTCATCGGTTAGATTAAAGTCATCTTCTTCTGCCATGGCGTACATAATTTCTTCATTCCACAGGTTCATATCTTTCAGAAAGCCATCGCCATCTCTTTCAGGTATTTGTACAGACATATTACTACTCCAGTAAATTGAAAAAATGATTATTTGTGCACACTCGATTTCAGTGTGTAAAAACTATTTTTTGGTTATCAGGGCTTTAAATTGTGGCGTTATCATTCACCAGAATATTTCGGAATTTGAATACTCATTGTCAATGCCGTCAAATAACCAAGTAAAATGGTATGTTATTGCTGAACTATACCGATATGTTGAATGAAATAATACCCTAGATTAATTGAGGAATATAGTTTGTGGTTCAGCCTGCGGTTTACCAATGTAATAGCCTTGGGCATAATCGACGCCATATTCCTGTAAAAGCTCAAGTGCCGCTTTATCTTCCACAAATTCTGCCACCGTTTTTTTACCGAGGCCAGAAATCACGGTCGTGATTGCCTGCACGAATAGCTGGTCGTCGAGATTATCGACAATGCTGCGAATGAAGGCGCCGTCAATTTTTATATATTCAACCGGCAATTTTTTCAGGTAATAAAAGGATGAAAAGCCAATACCAAAGTCATCCAGCGCAAATTTACAGCCAATCGCATTAATTTCATTCATAATTCTGGATGCAACCAGGATATCAGCAACCGCCGCTGTTTCCGTGACCTCGAAAATAACCCTATCCGGTGATACCTTATATGCACTGAGCAGTTCCTGAATGTAGGAAACCAGGTTCTGGTCGTTGATGGTTTTGCCTGACAGGTTAATGGCAACCTGGCTGGATTCATCAGCAGTATCAGATAAGAATTGAATGGCCTGCCGGATAACATAAAAATCAATGGAATTGATCAGGCCGGTTTGTTCGGCATCCGGAATGAAACTGCCAGGAGATACAATTTCTCCATCTTCCTGGACGAGTCGAAGCAATATTTCATGATGTGTGATTTGCTTTGTCTTGATATCGAGAATAGGTTGAAAAAACAGCACCAGCCGTTTGTCTTTTAACGCATTTTCAATGGCATCTTTCCAGCGCAAGCGGCGATGTATGTGCTCACGGGTGCTGTCTGAATCAGTGAACAGGTAGGTATTACCCCGGCCTTCATCCTTGGCGTGATACATGGCGATATCACCATTGGCAACCAGTTCCTCGGTATCTTTACCATGACGTGGAAACATGACGATGCCGATACTGGCGCTGGTTCTATGTACATAATCATGGGCAGGCAAGGTTATCTCGGCGAGCGTTTCCTGAATTTTACCTGCCAGGCTGAGGGCGCCAATTGTATTGGTTTCTGCCAGGATTAAACCGAATTCGTCACCGCCGAGGCGGGCGAATACATCCGTGTTACGGATGGTTTTCTGAACCTGTTCTGCAACCAGTTTAATCAATATGTCTCCGGTTTTATGACCGCTGGTGTCATTGACGTCCTTGAACTGGTCGAGGTCAAAATACAGCAAAGCGCCTTCATGTTTAAAGCGTATGGCGTTATTCAAAATTTGCTTAAAGTCCTGGCGGAAGCGATGCCGGTTTTTCAGTCCGGTAAGGGTATCATGCTCAGCCTGCCATATCAGGTCTTTTTCTGATGCCTGTAACTGTTCTGCCAGTTCGATTGAGGTTAATTCAAGCCTGTCGAGTTCATCTGAAATCCAGGAGTGTTTTCGATGTGATTCAAACTCGGCCTTGAATGCATCATGTTGATTGGATGAGAGCAACGGCAGGTGTTTGGACAGAAATAATATTCGAGAAATAGGCTTTGCCGTCAGGTAAAGTAAAACCAGCATTGAAGACAACAGTCCGAGCAAGCCGTATAGCATGCTTTGTTTGGAAGATTTTGAAATAGCCTGCAGGCTATCGGTAATGTCGGTAACAATAACGAACTGGAATGGCTCTTCATTTTCAGGATAATCGAGAAACTCCAGGTTATAGCTTTTACCTTCCCAGGTTACTTCCAGATCTAGGTGTGTTTTTGTTTTATTATCAATGGCCTCTTTAAGTAAAGGTGAAATCTGTTTTGAATGTGACAAGGCAAAAATCTTGTTTATTTCCGTGTTAACCAAGGCAATGTCATTTCCGGAAATACGGAAAAAATTTTCCAG
This sequence comes from uncultured Gammaproteobacteria bacterium, assembly GCA_963801985.1. Taxonomy (GTDB): domain Bacteria; phylum Pseudomonadota; class Gammaproteobacteria; order Chromatiales; family Chromatiaceae; genus JABDQZ01. The sequence goes on along the minus strand of CAWDGV010000019.1, from coordinate 18,935 downwards.
TAATTCGGCCACAGATTTGCTTAAAAAGAGTACAGCGGTTGTCCTGTCAGGTTGCAGAATCGGTACCATGGAATAGATCGAGCAGTGTTGATCGCAGAATATGTCGCTATGTGAAAGTTCTGACTCAATTACTTTTAAAACCTGCTTTTTGTAATCAGGCGGTATCAGGATATTTTTATCAGACACATCGAGGCTGTCTTTTGTGAACAGATGGACAGCCTCGATATGATGTGTATCAATTATCTCCAGGCTGGTTTCATTCAGATTCTGTTTTATATTGCCTTGATCGATTTTAAATGAGTGCTGGACCGTATAAGCGGTCTGTATCAGGAGTTCGTAACTACTGTCCAGTAATCCCGATAGTTGTTGTTTACTTTGTTCGCTGTTTTTCTGCTGGTACTGTAAAAACTGTTGTTTTAATGACAGTGAAGCCTGCCAGGCAAGGCCAAAATTTACAATGAACAACAGCAGGCTGAATGCAATCAGGTATTTCCATTTTATGCTGATGAAATTGGCGAGTTTTTGCCGATGAGACATACACCTGGTCCATGTGACTTAATGGCAGCAATTAAAAATGCCAGGAAACAAGCAGGTTAAACATCTGCCAGTTTTTCTTCATTTCTGAGTAAGGTGTTTCCTGTGCCGATAACCAGGATGTGCCCTCTACATTATGGTATTCGGCCCGCAGCATCAGATCTTTAGTAAAATCCCAGCGCATTCCAAGGGTCCAGTCATGGGCATATTCAGCGAAAGAAGGTGTAAGTCCTGGAGTTGTCCCTGCCATGTGGGTCATCCCGATTTAAATGACTGGCATCGTAACGCAGAAAAACCTCTGTGGTATCAGAGGGCCTATAGGTGCCCTGAATATAGTAACCCTCAATGGTATGATCGCGGTCATCAAACAAAACAGGATTTAAATTTTTCCAGTCAACCTCCTGTTGCATGTATTCTGCAGTCAGGCTCCATTGCTCTTCATTGTATTCAATCGAGAAAACATCCGAATCAAAATCAATAGTGCCTGCAGTAACAAGAAAGTTGCTTGGGTATGGATCATATTTCATGTCTCCATTTACCCTGGTATAACCCAGTCGGAGTTTGCCACCCTGGTACTCATAGATTATGCGCGTAGCCCAAATGGGATCTTTTTTCCTCATTTCACCTGGAAAATCAAGAGCGAGATAGGCGTATTCCACGTTTTCTCCCATTTCCGAGTAGCCATAGCCAGACTGGATATAAATATCCGAATTTTCCATGTTGATATCAGCATAGGCTTGTATGCCATCGCCATACATCACCAGGTTACGCACCTTGTCAAAGTAAATGGACTGAGGCAGCAGGATACCATTACGGGTAACGGCCGCATCACGTCCATCATTGTATAAGCCGTAAGGGTTTTTTATCCGGCCCAGGCGTAGACCTCCAAGCCATTGGTCTTCATTGACCAGGTTAAAATCAAGCATTGCATAATCGACCTCAGGGGAACCATCGTAAAATTCTCCCGTGGTACGGGAAATCAACTGTGCTGATCCAAAAACACTTTCAGCCAACCTGCCAGAAATGTTGATGCCAATTTCGGTGAATTCAAAACTGCCATTATCACTGGAATCACCAAAAAAATTGTTATCGGTTGTATAGGTAAAGCCCTGGGTTATAAAACCGTGTACCTGGTAGTTTTCTTGTAATACTTCCGGGTCTAAAAACGAGGATTCCGCACTGACATTATTCGTGCTGATGCAAAACAGACCTAGCAAAGTTGTTAAAACGCTATTTTTCATCTGCCTGTTCCTTGGTGTTTGATATTTCTTTTTCTAAACCAGGTAAATAACCAATGGCCCCTGGTGTTTCCAGGACCCTGGAACGCATTTCTTTTAATGAAGCTACTTCGAAGGGAGCCTGGCCGGTGCCTGTAAATACCAGGCGATCCCAGGTTTTTCTCAAGCGATGGGGGAAAATTCCAAGCTTGTTTTTACAGAAGGCTTTATGTGTCAGGTGATCATCTGGTAATACGAACACGCGTATGGCGGATCCATCTTTCCATGTACGACGGCGCATGGAAAAAATGGAACGCAGTTCCCGTGAACTGATTTCCTGGGTAACTGATGGATTTACGATAATCCGTTCCGCAGACGATAGCAGACCAGAAACCAGCAGCACTGCTAAGCCAAGTAAAAGGTTAAATCGTTTAGGAGGCGGTAAACGGATAATAATTGACCTTTATTCTTATTAGGATCCCGGCAAAGTGTTTACCTTGCCGGGGGTATTATTATTGATCGGTCAAAGCTTAGTTCAAAAGCAGTGCTTTTTCACAAAATTAACGCCGGTTATGTGAACCCGTTCCTAGAGACTGCTGATTTTTTCGGCCTGTATTTTTAAATTAGATAGTGCTTCCTGCGCATGAGCCAGCTTGTCTTTTTCTTTTTGCACCACGGCTTCAGGTGCCTTGTCGACAAAGTTGGGATTGGATAACTTTTTCTCGGTACGTTCAACATCAGCCGAAATTTTACCGATTTCCTTGTTCAGGCGCTCCAGTTCAGCTTCTTTATCAATCAGGCCAGCCAGTGGGATCAGAATTTTCATTTTACCGACCAGGGCAGTGGCAGATTCTGGCGCGACTTCTTCGCCAAGTACAGTAATGGATTCTGTACGTGCCAGGAAATTCATGTAATGACGCGTATTTTCCAGGTTGGTTTTGTCCTGTTCCGAGGCATTTTCCAGCAATACCGGTAATGGTTTTCCGGGCGAGATATTCATTTCACCCCTGATTTGACGAATACCCAGGATAAATTGTTTGACCCACTCCATTTCTGTTTCGGCCAATTCATCAATTAATGCATCATCGGCTTCGGGATAGGGCTGTAACATGATGGTTGCATCGTTGTTACCTGCCAGTGGCGCGACACGTTGCCAGATCTCTTCAGTAATGAATGGCATGATCGGGTGTGTCATTCGCAATAAAGTTTCAAGCACATCAACCAGTGTCTTGCGGGTACCGCGTTTGGCTGCCTCTGAAGCATCCTCATTGTTCAGAACCGGCTTGGATAATTCCAGGTACCAGTCACAGTATTCATTCCAGACGAACTCATAAATTGACTGGGCAGCATGGTCAAAGCGATAGTTATCAATTGCACGTGCAATCGATGCAACCGTATTTTGCAGCTTTGAAAGGATCCAGCGGTCTGCAATGGAAAGCTCAATATCCGTATTGCCTGAATAGCCGCAATCCTGGGTTTCAGTATTCATAAGGACATAGCGTGACGCATTCCAGATCTTGTTGCAGAAATTGCGATAGCCTTCGATGCGACTCATATCGAACTTGATATCACGGCCGGTGGCGGCCAAAGCGGCAAAGGTGAAACGCAGCGAATCGGTACCAAAACTCGAGATGCCATCCGGGAATTCCTTGCGGGTCTGCTTCTCGATTTTCCTGGCAAGCTGGGGCTGCATCATGCCTTTGGTGCGTTTCTCCAGCAGGGTTTCAAGGTCAATACCATCAATCAGGTCGATCGGGTCAAGCACATTGCCCTTGGACTTTGACATCTTGTCGCCATGGCTGTCGCGGACCAGGCCATGAACATAAACCTCGTGAAAGGGCACCTGGCCATCCATGAATTTCAGCCCCATCATGATCATGCGGGCAACCCAGAAAAAGATGATGTCAAAGCCGGTAACCAATACATTGGTCGGGTAGAACTGTTCCAGGCGTTCGGTATTTTCCGGCCAGCCTAATGTAGAAAATGGCCACAAGGCCGAGCTGAACCAGGTGTCCAAAACATCATCATCCTGGCGTAACGGGTAGTCCAAAGTCAGGTTATGTTTTTGCCGGACTTCATCTTCAGAACGGCCAACATAAACATTGCCTTCATCATCGTACCAGGCAGGAATGCGGTGCCCCCACCAGATTTGGCGACTGATACACCAGTCCTGGATGTTACGCATCCACTCGTAATAGGTATTCTTCCAGTTGTCAGGCACAAACCTGATATCGCCATTTTCAACAGCTTCAATGGCAGGCTTGGCCAGCGGACCGACTTTGACGTACCACTGGTTGGTCAGGAACGGTTCAATGATTGTGCCTGAGCGGTCACCGCGTGGCACCATTAGCTTGTGGTCAACAGTTTTTTCCAGGAGCCCCTGTGACTCAAGATCGGCAAGAATCTGCTTGCGTGCCTCGAAACGATCCATGCCAATATAAGCGGACGGGATCAGTTGACCTTCTTCCGGTTCATTCTCCCGGATTGCGGCATCTTCAGTGAAGATGTTAATCAGGCCACCATGAATCTGGCTACTGACAGATACCTCGTCACGATGCCGTTGCCAGACTTCGTAGTCATTAAAGTCATGTGCCGGCGTGATTTTTACACAGCCGGTACCAAACTCGGGGTCAGCATGCTCATCGGCAACAATTGGAATTTTACGACCTGTCAGGGGCAGTTCGAGCAGTTCCCCGATCAGGTGTTTGTTTTTCTCGTCTTCAGGATTGATGGCAACGGCGCAGTCACCCAGCAGGGTTTCCGGGCGGGTAGTGGAAACAACCAGGTGGCCGGTACCATTGGACAATGGATAACGTATGTGCCACATGTGGCCGTTTTCTTCTTCTGAAATAACTTCCAGGTCGGAAACGGCAGTGTGCAGCTTGGTATCCCAGTTAACCAGGCGCTTACCGCGATAGATCAGTCCTTCTTCATAAAGACGTACAAAGACTTCTTTAACCGCATCGGAAAGGCCGTCGTCCATGGTAAAACGCTCATGTTGCCAGTCCAGCGAGGAACCAAGGCGTCGCAATTGACGGGTGATATTGCCACCTGATTCTTTACGCCATTCCCAGATGCGTTGAATAAAGTCATCACGGCCAACATCATGACGGTTTTTGCCATCAGCTTCCAGTTGCCTTTCGACGACCATCTGTGTGGCGATGCCGGCATGATCGGTGCCGGGTTGCCATAAAGTTGGGCGGCCACGCATACGATTAAAGCGGATCAGCGTGTCCATAATGGTGTTATTGAAGCCATGTCCCATATGTAGACTGCCAGTGACGTTTGGCGGTGGAATCATGATGCAGTAGGGTGCTTTGTCACCTTCCTGGCCGGGCTCCCGGCCCACCTCGTCTTTGGGAGCAAAGTAGTTATTCTCTTCCCAGGTCTGGTACCAACGCTGTTCTATCGCGTGCGGGTCGTAGGTTTTATCCATGGCTGTTTATTATTTCCTGTTACGGTATGAACAAAATGGCTGCGAATTATACCTAAAAATGCTGTTGTGCTCTCGTAACTGTGGTGTGTGGTTCAAGTCTGTGTACAATAAAGCCTACAAATAAAGAATAAATACCGGAGTTTAACGATTACTCCCCTTATTATCCCAAGAGCAGAGCACAATATTTCGCGCAGCAATATTTCGGAATATGCGTTGAAGGTTCTGCGCAGACTACGAAAAGCCGGCTACCAGTCTCACCTTGTCGGTGGCGGTGTCAGAGACCTGCTGCTGGGCAGGGAACCCAAGGATTTTGATGTGGCAACGGATGCCAGCCCGGAAGAGGTCAAGGATACTTTTAAAAACTGCCGCCTGGTCGGGCGTCGTTTTCGGCTGGCCCACGTGCATTTTGGCCGCGATATTATCGAAGTGGCCACATTCAGAGGCAGTCATTCAGCTGAAACCCCATTGGTCCGGCAGTCTGAGTCCCACCACTCTGACGAGGGTATGCTGTTACGCGACAATGTCTATGGCACGATTGAAGAAGATGCCATCCGGCGTGATTTCACGGTAAACGCGCTGTTTTACAATATTGATGATTTTTCTGTCATTGATTACGTTGGCGGTTTAAAAGACCTGCAGGATGGTATTTTACGCCTGATTGGCGATCCTGAAACGCGATACCGGGAAGATCCTGTGCGCATGATTCGCGCAATACGGTTTGCTGCCAAACTGGGTTTTAATATACACCCCGACAGCGAGCAGCCAATCAAGGAGTTGGCGTTTCTGCTCGATGAAGTGCCTTCAGCGCGTTTGTTTGAGGAGGTGCTGAAACTGTTTCTGGGCGGCAGTGCAGTACATACCTTCGAAAAACTGCGCCATTATGATTTGTTCCGGCAACTCTTTCCGCAAACTGATAAAAGCCTGGAAATTGAAGAACAGGGATTTCCAATCCAGTTTGTTTTGCAGGGGATGAAAAATACCGATATCCGTATCCGCGAGGATAAACCGGTAACACCGGCATTTTTATTTGCAGTTTTATTATGGGAGCCGGTGCGCCAGCTTTATGAAAAGCTGCAGGCTAAAGGCGCTGTACCACAATCGGCCATGTTCGATGCAGCTGACCAGGTAATTTCAAAACAGGTCGAGAAAATAGCCATACCCAGGCGGTTTACCGCCCAGATGAAAGAAATCTGGAATATGCAGTTACGCCTGGAAAGAGGACGCACGGCAAAAAAAGCCAGACGCCTGATAGAAAACCCGCGATTCAGGGCAGCCTATGACTTTCTATTGCTGAGAGCCGGTGTTGGTGAAGTCGAGCAGCAACAGGCAGATTGGTGGACAAGCTTTCAGGAGGAACAGCCTGATCAGGCTCCGCAGAAGAAATCAACGGGACGCAGGCGATACCGTAATCGTCGACAATCTCCAAGCAGGAGTCCTGCTGAAAAATGATGGCTGAAACAGTGCCTGTTTACATTGGGCTGGGGAGCAATCTCGACGGGCCACGCGATCAGCTGCGACAGGCGATTCAAGCCATTGAACGGGTTGAAAAAATAACGTTAAAAAAAATATCATCCTTTTACCATACGGCTGCTGTTGGTCCTGCAGGACAGCCGGACTACCTGAATGCAGTGGCTTTGCTGGAAACCAGGTTGTCAGCTGAAAAATTGCTTGATGAGTTACAGAAAATAGAAAGCAGTCAGGGCAGGATCAGGCAGGAAAGGTGGGGAGCCAGAACCCTGGATCTGGATATACTGATGTATGGAAATGAAAAAATCCGAACATCTCGTCTGACTGTGCCGCATGAACATATGCTACAACGTAACTTTGTATTGATACCTTTGCAGGAAATTGCCGGTGACAGTCTTGTTATTCCCGGTGATGGATTACTGGGGGCTGCGATTAAAAACTGTCCGGATAACCCGATTGAAAAGCGGGAAGAGAGCCAGGAATGAATCCCGACATAAATCACAGTGAAGTTCCGATTATAGACAAGGCACTGGTACCGCCTCGCTTTCTTGTCGTTGAAGGACCGATTGGTGTGGGTAAAACCAGCCTGGTCAAACGGCTTGCTGAAACCTTCAGCTCAGAACTGCTGCTGGAGATGGCTGAGGAAAACCCTTTCCTGGAAAGTTTTTACCGTGACCGTCGTTCGACGGCCTTTCAGACCCAGCTGTTTTTTCTTATCCAGCGCAGTAAGCAATTGGCCGGGCTGCAGCAGCATGACATGTTCATGCAGTCTATGATTACCGATTTCATGTTGGAAAAAGACAGGTTGTTTGCAGAGTTAAACCTGGATCTGAATGAAATGGCCCTGTATGACCAGATTTACCAGAAACTGAGTTTGCAGGCTCCTACGCCTGACCTGGTTGTTTACCTGCAGGCGCCGGTAGATACTTTGATGCATCGGGTTAACAAGCGGGACCGTCGGGGAGAGCGTGATATGGATCCCGGTTACCTGCAAAAGTTGTTGGAGGTCTATAACGGCTATTTCAGTCGTTACGATCATTCGCCACTGCTGATTATCAATACAGCGCATATCAACCCGCTGGAATCGGAAGAAGACTATAATCTGCTGGTCGAAAAAATATGCACGATCAAGGCAGGCCGTCATTTTTTCAATCCTGCGCCCTCGCTGTTGTAAGCCAGTTTGTTGTCTGCGGGTTCAGCGCTACAATGTCTACATATCTTTTATCCTTAAGACGGGACTGTTGTGATTACTATCAACACGCTTAATGCATTAAAGCAAAGACGGGAAAAAATCAGTGTCCTGACCAGTTACGATGCTTCGTTTGCCAGGCTTGCGGAAATGGCCGGGGTGGACGTTTTACTGGTCGGAGACTCGCTGGGCATGGTTGTACAGGGTCAGCAAAGCACGATTCCAGTCAAAATGGATGACATGGTATATCACACCCGTAACGTTACTCGCGGAACCCGGAAAGTCTTTATTATCGCGGATATGCCTTTTATAAGTTATGCCAACCTGGATATGGCTCTGCTGAATGCCGGAAGGCTAATGCAGGAAGGTGGCGCGCATATGGTTAAACTCGAGGGTGGTACGGTTCAGCTGGAAACCGTAAAACATCTTACCTCGCATGCCGTTCCTGTTTGTGGTCACCTGGGACTTTTACCACAGTCAATTCACCAGCTGGGAAGTTACAAGGTTCAGGGTAAGGAGCATCACCAGGCTGAGCAAATCAGAAAAGATGCATTGGCCCTGCAGGAGGCCGGTGCCCAAATGCTGGTATTGGAATGTGTTCCAGCGGAACTGGCAAAGCTGGTAACTGCGGAACTTGAAATTCCAGTGATCGGTATTGGAGCTGGAGCTGATGTTGATGGTCAGGTACTGGTGCTGTATGACATGCTTGGTATGGGGGAGGGCGAGTCTCCCCGGTTTGTAAAAGATTTTCTGCGTGATCAAGGCAGCATAGAAGATGCTATTAAAGCTTATGTGGATGCCGTCAAAACGGGTGCTTATCCGGGCCCTGAACATAGCTATTAGCGGTATCAGTAGAATTCAGCATGCAAGTTGTCACTTCCGTCGATGAGTTACGCCAGGCGATCAGCCTGCAAAAGCAACAGGGCAGGACCATTGGTTTTGTGCCTACTATGGGTAACCTGCACCAGGGACACCTGGAACTGGTAAAGGTCGCTCGGCATCAGGCCAATTATATTGTTGCCAGTATTTTTGTTAATCCCTTGCAGTTTGGTCAGGGTGAAGATTACGAAAAATACCCACGCACCCATGAACAGGATATGACGAAGCTGTCAGGCGAGGGCTGTGACTTACTGTTTTTGCCCACCGTTGAAACCATGTATCCGTTACCCATCGATCAGCAGACACGTGTTGAAGTACCTGGCTTGTCAGATATTCTTTGTGGTGCTTCAAGACCAGGACATTTTGTGGGTGTCAGTACCGTGGTCTGTAAACTGTTTAACCTGGTCCAGCCCGACAAGGCGGTATTTGGCGAAAAAGATTTTCAGCAGTTGATGGTTATTCGACGCATGGTCAATGAACTCTGCATGCCGATTGAGATTATTGCTGTACCTATCGTCCGTGAAAAAGATGGGCTGGCGATGAGCTCACGTAACGGCTACCTGGATAAACAGCAGCGTGCGCTGGCACCGGTGTTACATCAGCAAATGCAGAAGCTCGGGCAGCAGCTTCTGGATAATGTGAACAGTTTTACCGAGTTAGAAAAACAGGCCGCAAATGAGCTTGATGAACTGGGATTTAAAACGGATTATATTGCTATCAGACGGAGTGTCGATTTGGGTAAACCCGAAGGCAGTGACCAGGATTTGGTTATTCTTGCTGCGGCATTCCTTGGCAGTACGCGCCTGATTGATAATCTCGTAGTCAGCCAGTAAGTAATTTAAATAAATTCAGGTTTTTCCATATGAAAAAAATTATCTATATCCTGTTGATGTTTTTCATCAATGGTTTAGCTGTTGCTGAAGAGGCGACCAGCGAAACTGCGGTGGTGCAGGATAGCCCGGTATCAGAAGCACTGAAATCACCCCGTGCGACCATGGCGACTTTTATTCATGCCATGAATGACATCAAGCGCGGAGATGTGGAAAAAATCGAAGAAGCCGTTTCCACGCTGGATCTTAACTCGGTCAATGTACTTGTTAGAAATGAGCGGGGCAAAAACCTGGCCTGGTTATTACTCGAGGTGATAGACCGTACACGCCTGGTTGACCTGAAAAAAATCCCGGATAACACGGAAGACAAGCCCTGGGTATTTGCCCGTTATGAGTCCGGTGTGATTCGTATTGCCCGCTATTCAGATGGCCGCTGGTTATTTGATAACGACAGTATCATTCACCTTGAAAAGATCTGGGAAGAGGTTGCTGACAAAAGCAGGGTCGATGGACTGGATAAAAGTGACGCACACTTGCCGTTACGCTTACGCATTCGCAGCAATATTCCCGATGTATTGAAAACAACACATTTTTTACTCGAAACCTGGCGCTGGATCGGTATCTTGCTGATTATTGCCGTGGGGTCGCTGGCGGATAAACTGCTTTCCATTTTATTGAGACTGTTCGTTCGACACTGGCAGCACAAGCGTACAGATAGCTCTATTGAGGGTGTGGATGAAAACATTCTCAGACCGCTGGGCCTGATGGCAATGGCCGCAATCTGGTGGATAGGAATTAACCTGCTGGGATTACCAGAGCAGGCGATGTTGATTCTACTGGTGGCCGTCAAGTTTCTTGCCGGTATTTCCGGCGTCTGGGCGGCATACAGGCTGGTTGATATTGTCGGTGTTTACCTGGAGAAAAAAGCCAGAAAAACGGACACGCGCATGGATGATGCGCTGGTGCCGCTGATACCCAAGACGCTTAAAATCTTTGTCACAGTCGTCGGTATTGTTTTCATTGCTGATAACCTGAACATAAATGTGTCAGGGTTGATAGCGGGTCTTGGGCTTGGTGGCTTGGCATTTGCCCTGGCAGCCAAGGACATGGTGCAGAACCTGTTTGGCTCAGTCACCATTTTGCTGGATCGCACTTTTGCCGTGGGTGACTGGATTATCGTGGATGGCAAGGAGGGCTCTGTTGAGCGTATCGGCTTTCGCAGTACCCGGATCCGGACGTTCTATAACTCGGTTTTAACCGTGCCCAATTCCACTTTCATCACGGCAAATGTTGATAATATGGGTGAACGTCGCTACCGTCGACTGTCCACCAAGCTGGGGTTGGCTTATGAAACGCCACCAGACAAGATCGAGGCATTTTGTGAAGGTGTCCGTGAACTGGTCAGGCAGCATCCTTACATGCGTAAAGACTATTACCATGTCTATTTTAATGGATATGCTGACAGTGCCCTGGAAATCATGGTTTATGTTTTCTGGGAAACCCCCGAGTGGGGTACCGAATTACGCGAAAAGCATCGTTTCCTGCTGGATATTTTACGCCTGGCGAAAGAACTGGGTGTTGATTTCGCTTACCCAACACAGACACTTTATATGAAGCAGGCCGGAGATGCTCAGCCTCCTGAAGCCGAATCAATGTCTCAGCAACAGGCTTTTGCGCAGGGCAGTGAAAATGCAAAGACCATTGTTGAGCGCACCACGGGAATGGATGTGAAGCCGCCGCCGGTCTCTTTTTAGTCTTAGACATGCACAGATTGACCTGATTTGGCTATAAGACAGATCGTGTCTATAATAGCCAGCTCGCTATCCCGGAGTTAGAAATGCAACTGACAATGCTGAAATCGAAATTACATCGCGCTTGCGTGACCCATGCTGAGCTGGAATACGAGGGCTCCTGTGCCATCGATATTGCTTTAATGCATGCTGCTAATATTCGACCATACGAACAGCTGCATATCTATAATGTTACCAATGGTAAGCGTTTTGTGACTTATGCGATTGAAGCAGAGGAAAACTCCCGGATTATTTCGATAAACGGCGCGGCAGCCCATAAGGCCAGTCCGGATGACCGGATTATCATCTGCACTTATGCAACTCTCAGTGAAGCTGAAGCGACAGTTTTCAAGCCTACATTGGTTTACCTGGATGAAAATAACCATATAACCGGTACAGGTGAAAAGATTGCCGTTCAGGCTGCCTGATAGATCAGTTGTATAGGCCAGTTTCTGCTTGAAAGAAAGCCGCCAGTCATCTATTATTCGCGGCTTCTGAGGAACTCAGAATAATGAAATTTCTATGGTGGGTATAGCTCAGTTGGTAGAGCCCCGGATTGTGATTCCGGTCGTCGTGGGTTCGAGTCCCATTATCCACCCCATATTTCATAATAAAAACTATAAATAAAAGCCTTTAAGTCTCCTTATGGAGACTTTTTTATTGCAAGGCTACCGCTGGATTTGTAGTAGCGATTTGATCCCTATCAACGCTATACTCATTTTATTGCGGGCCATTAGCTCAGCTGGTAGAGCAGTGGACTCTTAATCCATTGGTCGAAGGTTCGAATCCTTCATGGCCCACCAATTTTTCCTAATGCCAGATCCTGAAATTGGACGCTTTGATTTATAGAAGCAGAATTCGAAGCTTCGACATCAATTAAGCTGGTTCGACAGCCAAGCGCAGCGAGGCTGAACAGGGGAGTGAAACGACCCTGGCCCGCAGGGCGAGGCGCAGCCGAGTAATCCTTCATGGCCCACCAATTTTTCCTAATGCCAGATCCTGAAATTGGACGCTTTGATTTATAGAAGCAGAATTCGAAGCTTCGACATCAATTAAGCTGGTTCGACAGCCAAGCGCAGCGAGGCTGAACAGGGGAGTGAAACGACCCTGGCCCGCAGGGCGAGGCGCAGCCGAGTAATCCTTCATGGCCCACCAATTTTTCCTAATGCCAGATCCTGAAATTGGACGCTTTGATTTATAGAAGCAGAATTCGAAGCTTCGACATCAATTAAGCCGGTTAGACTTTTTGCCAGCGACACCACATCATGGCCTTTTGTTGTTGGGTGTAATGAAGTCTTGTTCGGTATTTCATTTTCAACATCCTCCTCTTTATAACATAGAGGTTAGATGTTGCGTCGACCAATTGAGACCGCATTCGAAAGCGGACATTAATAGTCAACGATTCTAAGTAAAAAAATGAATTACCAATTACTATTTTTTAGTGTTTGTAATTAGCCAATCCAATGCGCGCTTACCATTTGCCTCATGACCACCATGGAAATTTTCTGACAAAATCAATTTCTCTAAACCTCCATTTTCATGATAAGTCTTACGAAACCTTTCAATTATATCAATTTCTTTTCCAGTGGTTACCTCTGTTCCATATTCAAAATAAAGAGGAGCAGGAAAAGATAAATTTGCAATATAAGGAAACAAAAAAGGTCCCACACCAGGATTTGCCTCCCAAAATGCAACTAAAGCATTACCAGCATTTATAGCAGCTTGCTCTGATGCGGAACTTATTTTTTGGTCCTCGAAAGATCCACTGCTTAGCACAGTGGGCCATGTAACGCCTCTTGCTGCAAGTAGGTATAGGCTTATAGTGGCACCCAAGGAAACACCGTATTGTTGTATTGGGATATTTTTTTCTCCATTTAGGGTTGAGTAAATACTTTCCCCTGCATTAAGAGAAGAACAAAGCACATTAAGGAATCCAATACCTTGGGACGCTAGCAGCGCTCCAATGGAAGATAAACTTGGGTTATTTCCACCGTGTGGAACGAATGGACACCAAACTGCAAAACCCATATTAGATAGTTTTGACCCAATTGCGTTCATATAATCTGGATTTTCTTCATCAAAACAACGCTCTGGGATAGATGCGTATCCATGCGCAAGAAAGATAAGGCCTTTTGCTGATTTTCTTGGTAAGGATAGGCAGCCTTGGACGGGTACTCCGCACTCAAGATTGAACTTAATCTTTTTTAAAGAATAATGACTCTTGCTACCCAAATCACTAACAACGATCGAGGAAATTATGGGTTTATAAAGTCTCTGACTATGAAATAGCTCATGAGCTGAAGTACGCAGGGAATCTCCAGATGCCGCTTTATCATTATAATTACCACTTAATGCTTGCTTGAAAATATCATTGAAATATTCCTTATAACCTAAACTAATAAAATCATCATAAAAACAAGATGCTGGCTTGCAATTATTTGGCTTTTTATTACCAAACAAGTCCCCAAGCCAATTGGATGCTTCAGTCTTATTTGCAGCAAATAAGAGAGGTAACTGTGAAGTCAATCCTACTAAGAAGGTTCTTCTATTAAAACTAGGCATATATAATTTATTAAGACATTGGCTGATAACCCAATAATGTAAAGGAAATTAAATATTTACACTAGTTAGATTAGGTTTGGTTGTGGTTTTTAACGCAGAAAAAAACAATGAAACTAGACTATATGATATCCGCAATGTGATGATGTTTGCTCGCTTATACAGATTCTGAGTCATTCATCAGATTTGTCTTAAATTTCTACAAACGTAGTGGTCTAAGGGCGGCCAAGCGCAGCCGGGTAATCCTTCACTCCCTTAAATTTTCAAATACCAGCATCAGAATTATCCTACAGACATCATTATGGTCCGGTTGTAAGCTTATTTTAAGAGCGTATCAAGCAAGTTGATAGGTTCTGGAAAAAACTTCTGGTAATCAGGGATATGGATATGCCGGTCAAAGCTAAAATTTTACTGTCGAAACAACCGTTTGCACATCTTGATTCAAACACGCTTGAAAAGCTTGCAAACATTTCAAGACTAAAATCCTACAAACGGGGAGATGTTATCCTGGCAGCCGGTCAGGATGATCATAAGAGTGCGTTCCTGGTCTACGGAAAAATCAATATTCGATCTGTTGATGGGCGCACACGTACCATTCGCCATGATCAGGAAGAAGCGAAAATTGCTTTATGTAATGTTAAGCCCAGGAAGCAAACTGTAACGGCTGAATCCCATGATGCCTGTATTCTCTGGATCAAAGACAGGGTCCTGGAGGTTGTCTGTAACGATAAGCAGACTGATGGGATCAGTCTGGAGATAGTCCCTGACCGCCGGTCAAATAGCAGATAGGAAATACAGCCAGATTAAGCAGCCTACCTGTATTGTAATCTTCGACGGGGAAGTAAACAGTGTTATTCCTCCAGGTTATAGCGTTTTATCATTCGATACACACTTCTTTCGCTGATTCCCAGCACTTCAGCTACCTTGGCACGTCGCCCTGAATACTTTCTTAATTGACTGTCGAGGTAGCGTGCCTCCAGTTCTTCCAATGAAGGATCATGTCCAAAAGAGAGGTTGACGACGATTTCCTGGCTATTATCGCACTGGTTTAAAGTGAAATGTTCTGGACGGATTTTTTGACGGCTTCCGGATAGAATAATCGAACGTTCAACCATGTTTTTGAGTTCACGGATATTCCCAGGCCAATCATAGGAGACCAGTTTGCGTATGGCCGAAGAGGAAAAGGTTTTGTTAATGTGCGTGGAAAAGTTGTGATTTAAAAGAAAATATTCCGCTAAAGCAGGAATGTCATCACGACGTTCACGTAACGGTGGTACGATGATGGAAAAACCGTTGAGTCGAAAATAAAGATCAGAGCGGAAGGTTCCTTCATGAGACATGGCCTCAAGGTCCCGATTAGTCGCAGCGACAATACGAACATTGGCTGTCAGGTCCTTGGTTCCTCCAAGGCGGCGATACTGGCCGGTTTCCAGTATCCGCAGGAGTTTGGCCTGGCCACTGGCATTTATCTCGCCAATTTCATCAAGAAATAATGTACCGCCTTCAGCACCTTCAATAAGTCCTTTCTTTTGCTTGTCTGCGCCGGTAAAAGCGCCTTTTTCATGTCCAAACAGCTCTGACTCAAACAAGCTTTCCTGCAGGGTGCAGCAGTCAACCACGACAAAATTACGTTTTGAACGATGCCCCTGGGTATGCAGGGCACGGGCAACCAGTTCTTTACCAGATCCACTTTCACCTTGAATCAAAACGGTAATGTCATTTGGCGCCACGGCGGAAATGATCTGTTTAACTTCGTTTATAACCTTACTGTTTCCAACCAGCGAGGATTTATCATGGTAATGCCGTTGCAGCTGTTTTTTACAAAAATAGTGGTCGCTGCGTAAGGAGGCGTTTTCCAGGGCGCGCTGTACCGTCAGCGCAAGTGTATCCAGGCTGACCGGCTTCAACAGGTAATCTGTTGCGCCTGCCTTGATTGCAGCGACGGCATCCCGTACGGAACCAAAAGCAGTAAGAATAATCACTGGGTAGTTTTCAGACAGTTCTTCGATATATTCAAGACTGTTTGCATCCGGTAAACGTACATCGGTCAATACCAGTGACGGCTCATATTTTTCCAGGTATGACAGTGCTTCACTCCATTTGCGCACGCCTTCAGCTTCATACTTGAGATTCCGCAATTGCTGCAAAAGGAGTTGCCTTAAAAGTTCATCATCTTCAATGACAAGTATCTTTTGGCTCATGTTGAATTACCCAGGGTATGGCTCGCATTCGGAAGAGTGACTGAAAAAGTACTTCCACTGGAAAACTCGCTTACCACCTTAATTGAACCCGCGTATTTTTCGATGATGGCATGGCTGATGGA
Organism: uncultured Gammaproteobacteria bacterium; assembly: GCA_963801985.1. Taxonomy (GTDB): domain Bacteria; phylum Pseudomonadota; class Gammaproteobacteria; order Chromatiales; family Chromatiaceae; genus JABDQZ01. The sequence continues at coordinate 2,711 of CAWDGV010000019.1, read as the reverse complement.
GAGTCCGAGTCCGGTACCTTTCATACCATCTGCCCGGCGGCTGAAGAAGGGGTCGAAGATGTAGGGAAGATCTTTCTCCTTGATACCCACACCACTGTCCGAGAAAGAAATGGAAATTTGCTGTGGTGTTGAAAAACTGGTTATTGTCAGTTCTCCTCCTGATGGCATTGCATGGAAACTGTTTTGTACAAGATTCAAGATGACCATGCGTATTTCGCTGTCCGAAGCCAATACCCGTAATAATTCAGGAGCAAGGTTTTCGTGGATAACAATATTGTCTTCTTCGGCCTGCCATCGCAGAAGACTGAGTGTTTCCTGGAGTGCAATATTGATATCGACTAATTCCAGGGCATCACCTGGCGCCGAACCCAGTTTCAAGAGTTTTCCGGTGATTTGAATACAGTTATCAATTTGCTGATTGATCAGATGCAAATGCTCCAATATTGATTCTTTACTTGCATGATTCGAAGCAACTTCCTGTTCAATGGAATCCAGTGCCAGCTTTGAAGAAGCTAATGGATTGTGTATTTCATGGGCTACACCAGTGGCCAGGCGGCCGATTTCCGAGAGTTTCTGTTCCTGTGAATACCTGACTTCCCGGGCAAGATCACGAATCGATTCAACAATCAGGGTTTTTTCTTCGCCCCTGATTTTTGCTTTCATGGGAGCTGCAAATATTTCCACATCAAGTGTTTTACCATCCAGCGTTTTATGCTTGTGTAATACCTTGATCGTTTTGTTGCTCTTCTTGATTTCATGGACTGGACAGGTAATGAGTGTCGGCGGACAGTGCTTGCTTGCATTGTGTGAAACTTGGAAACAGAGTTGACCGACCCCTGACTCATTGCCCATGGCATGTTGTGCCCGGTATGCCTGGTTGGTTAACAATACGTTAAAGTCCTGATCGATTATTCTGACGCCATCTGGTATTGCATCAACCAGCCCCTGGAGAAAGGTCTTTTGCTCTTCAAGCTCTTCGAGTTTTTCCTCCAGCTTTTCTGCCATGAAGTTAAAGGTCTGACCAAGACTGGATAATTCGTCGTGACCATCCATGTCAACCCTGGCTTTCAGGTCTCCATGTGTCAGGGCTTGACTGGTCTGACTTAAATGGTCGACGGGTTTGAGAATATATTTGCGTATGAACCACCAGCCGCCTGTCAGGTTCAGGATTACAATGAGGGCACCTGCACTCATTAAAAGCAGGGTGGTATTTCTAACCTTGTTTCGCAGTGGGGCTGCATCATAATCGACGTAAAGAACCCCGTTGATCAAGTTTTTGTCGACAGGTCCGTGACATACACTGCAAATTTGTTTGTTGTGAACAGGATTGATGCTGCGCAGCACTTCCTCACCCCGCTCATTGAGTATGAAGCTTGTCATGGCAGTACTGTGTTTGTAGGGAAGGGCTATTTGTTTGCCATACTTTTCAGGGGAACTTGAAAATCGTATCTCGCCCTTTGGGTTGGTAATGAAGACGGACACGATCTCGGGTTGCTTGCCCAGCTGTTTGACCATTGTATCCAGGCCGGATAGATCACGCTTGAGCATGGCGTTTTCCAGTGAAGTCTGTAACAGGCCATTCACCTGGCTGGCTGTGCGCGATCTTTCTTCACCAAGTTCAGATCGATAGAGCTGCATATACAAAAGCAGAAACGTTAGCGAACTGATGGCCAGGCCAGATGCGGTTGCCAGGATAAATTTTCTATTCAGGCTTTTGTTAATCCATTCCATGATAGTTGCATCGATGAGTGATGTTATTCAAAAGCAGATTTTTTTAATTGTAATCCTCCCAAATAAATTTTTTCTGACAATTTGTCAGGTTGCGCGCTAAAGAGAGTCATGCAATTTGACTCCAGGCCTTTACTGAGCTGATTTGGTTCAAGAATTGCAAGATGCTATATTTTAGGGTAACAACTTTTCATTGAATCTCTACTGGAGTCTATAAATATGTATAAAAACCGTAAGTTACACTTTGTTTCATCCTTCGCCCTGATTGGCTTGTGGTTAACGGCATTACCAATCAATGGCTTTGCGGATACCCAGCTTTCTGACAGTCTCCAACAATCGCTTAAAGCTCAAGGATGGCAGAAATCAAAAGCCGACGATGGCAGCGTCATCTACAGCCAGTCAACTTCCCAGCCAAAACCGGCGGTAGAGACTGTCCGTGTTACACAGGACAGGAAAAAGCTCGGTGAAACATTGCATCAAAGTGGTTGGCAGGCGGATTGGAATGAAGATGGGAGCCTTGTATTAAAACCCAGGCCACAGATTGCTGCCAGTTCATCAGGCAGCAAGGTAAAGGATCAGCCGATTAAGGCTTCGCCGTTGCCTGATTTGTCAAAATTTGAATACTGGCGGGTAATAAAGGGCAAGGATGGAACAATGAGTTTTCATCCTGTAGCTGATGTCGAGATGACAAAGGCAGATTCCCGTTCAAGTTCTCATGCCAAACAGCAACAGTGTGAACAACAAAAAACGGAAACACAAACTGTATTGCTGCCGGTTGATCAATGGGAAGAGGTGAATGAAATAGCACGGGGATGGCTGCAGAAGTCGGGAGTCGAAGGACTTAGGGTTGGTCATAGTCGGCCTTTCAGACGGTCGGAATGGTTTTACCTGGTAAACCTTGTCAATGATTTCCCTCCTTATGCGTTGCAATTTCAGATTGCGATCCGGGCTACTGATGGTCAGGTTGTTCTGATGAAATAATG
>CAWDGV010000018.1:0-40261 GCA_963801985.1 uncultured Gammaproteobacteria bacterium | reverse complement strand
AGTAAACGATATTTAAAAGCCAACCTGACGAATTGTCTGATTTTGAAAATCAGGAATAATTTACTTGATGTCTGTTTTCTTACTTGTTGAAAATATTCATGTATTTTTTCATCGCAGCTGTTCATACAATCCAGGAACAGCTGCGATATATCCCCTCTCCAGGTTGATGCATGCCAGATTGTCAGGTTATGTACTTTCCAGTCCTTTTCAATCTTGCTGGAATAATAAAAAAATCCTTATTAAACAATAACTAATGCTATGTGGCATAACTGTTGCTCCTAAGATTTTCGTCTGCTGATTCAGCGGCGAAGAGAATGATATTTTTAGGAGGAGTGATGGTTAGAACCTGTCTATCTGTATGTGCTGGTTTAATTTGTTTTTGTACGCTTCCAGTTTCAGCAGAGTATCCGATATCCGGTGTTAATCCTGACCAGCGTCCTGCTGGAGCACCTGTTATCGAATGGGTGCGCCATGACCAGGTCTGGTTTGAACATGCCTTAAGCGGAGTTCAAAAGCCTTATCCACGCAGTCTCTATTTTCTTGAAAACCAGGGTTACTGGTACACCCCTTTTACTCAACCGGGGATGTTGGGGAAATACGATATTCGTGGGTGGCATAAGAAATGAACACAACAGAACTGACCTGCTTTTTTTCTCTCGTTGATATTGCTGGAAGCGATAACAGAAAGACTCGAGTGTGAGCCTAATTAAAAAACCATTATTAGAGGAAATCATCATGAAAAACTTTCGAATGCCAACGTTAAAAGGAATTGTTAAAGCTATTACATTGGCTGCTGCGCTTACTGTAGCCCCTCTTGCTTCTGCCAGTATGTATGGCATGTCCGGTATGCAAGGCATGGATGGCATGTCCGGCATGGGCGGAATGAGCGGCATGTCTGGTATGCAGGGCATGGATGGCATGTCCGGCATGGGCGGCATGAGTGGCATGTCCGGCATGGGCGGTATGAGTGGTATGTCTGGCATGAGCGGTATGTCAGGCTATTTCAAGATTACACCTACGGGGCAGATTTTCTTCTACCCGGCTAGCGGTATGAGCGGCATGTCCGGCATGGGTGGAATGTCTGGTATGAGCGGCATGGGCGGTATGTCCGGAATGCAGGGCATGGATGGCATGTCCGGTATGGGCGGCATGAGTGGTATGTCCGGCATGGGTGGCATGAGCGGTATGCAAGGCATGAATGGCATGTCCGGCATGGGTGGCATGAGCGGTATGCAAGGCATGAATGGCATGGGCGGCATGAGTGGTATGTCCGGCATGGGTGGCATGAGCGGTATGCAAGGCATGAATGGCATGGGCGGCATGAGTGGTATGTCCGGCATGGGCGGCATGAGCGGTATGTCAGGCATGAGTGGCATGTCAGGCTATTTCAAAATTACCCCCCAGGGACAGATCTTCTTTTACCCGGCTAGCGGCATGTCAGGCATGAGTGGCATGGGCGGTATGTCTGGCATGAGTGGCATGGGCGGTATGTCTGGCATGAGTGGCATGGGCGGTATGTCTGGAATGCAAGGCATGGATGGCATGTCCGGTATGGGTGGCATGAGCGGTATGAGTGGCATGGGCGGTATGTCCGGTATGCAAGGCATGGATGGCATGTCCGGCATGGGTGGCATGAGCGGTATGTCCGGCATGGGCGGCATGAGCGGTATGCAAGGCATGGATGGCATGTCCGGTATGGGCGGCATGAGTGGTATGTCCGGCATGGGGGGCATGAGCGGTATGTCCGGCATGAGTGGCATGTCAGGCTATTTCAAGATTACTCCCCAGGGGCAGATCTTCTTTTACCCGGCTAGTGGTATGTCAGGTATGGGTGGCATGAGCGGCATGTCCGGCATGGGTGGCATGTCCGGTATGAGTGGCATGGGCGGTATGTCCGGAATGCAAGGCATGGATGGTATGTCAGGCATGGGCGGTATGTCCGGAATGCAAGGCATGTCTGGCTGGAGATAAATGCCACGACTTTCCTGAAAAGGTGCAGGGATGCTAATGAGCGCAAGGATGCGCACTCCCCAATAATATATTCAGTGTAACAAGCAAATTATGGTTTGCGTTGAGCCAATGGGTGTGCAATGAAACTTTCAGAAACAAGACTATTTTCCATTGTGTTGGTATTTGCCCTGTCAATGATCTGTACGACGGCAATAGCCGAGGTTAAGGATAACGGTTACGAGAATGCACGCTGGATACCCATACATTTCAAGCCGGCGATAGACAAGGCGGATGATAATTTATGTCTTTCCTGTCACCAGGAAATCCTGCAAAGAAAAGTACGGCAACAGTCGCCTGCAGGAGTAAAAACATCAGATACGCTTGCCTGGTACCAGACCTTGCATACTTACGAGGGTGAACAGGATACCTTTCATCGTCGACACCTTGTTACACCGCTGGCTCAAGAGCTGATGGATTTGAAGTGTAATACCTGTCACCAAGGGCATGATCCACGCGAGGCAGCTCAAGTTCCACCAGACCATTCCAACCAGGATTTTACTTTACGCAAGACAGTTAACACCGAGATTTGCCTGATGTGTCATGGGGCAAGTCCCTACCAGTTGATGGGATTGCCGAGTCCGTGGCATGAGTCCAGGGATCTATTTCAAAATAACTGTTTATTGTGTCATGCGGGTATCAGGACTAACCGACACCAGGTTAATTATCTTAAGCCTGATGCGATCGAAAAAGCAGGCGCCAAGGATTCCGATGTCTGTTATGGCTGTCATGGCGGACGACAGTGGTACCGGATTCCTTATCCTTACCCACGGCATGCCTGGAAAGGGATGTCACCTGAAACACCAGACTGGGCAAAAGACAGGCCAACAGAGTCAGAGGCTCGTTTTCGCCCTGCAGTAAAACAGGCTGCAAAGTGATGCTGTCGTAAACGGAGAGGTATCAATGAAGATAAAGAATAATAGTGAAAACCTGTTCAAGCGTCTGAATTTATCCCGGCGTTCATTTCTGAAGACTACGGCAGCAGGCAGCGTGGTTGCGGCAACAGGTGGTCTGATCGAACTCAAGACGGCAAAACAGGCAAAGGCTTTTGCTTATGAGCCGTATCCCCGGGACGATGAACTGGAGACAGTGGTAACGAGTTGTGCTCACAACTGTGGTTCACGTCACATGCTGGTGGCACACAAGTGGAACGATGTCATCGTACGACTTTCTTCCGATGATGGTCGTTATCAAAAGGATGGCCATTTTGGCAAGGACAGCAACGAAGAGCCACAGCTCCGAGCCTGTTTGCGTGGACGTTCCTATCGCCAGCGGATTTATTCTGCAGAACGCTTGTTATATCCCATGATGCGTGTCGGTGAACGGGGCGAGGGAAAGTTTAAACGTGTCTCCTGGGATGAAGCTCTCGATTTTGTCGCCAAGAAAATGATTTATCTCAAGGACACCTATGGTCCAACAAGTATTCTGGATCAGAGCTATGCAGGTGCTTCCTATGGTGTATTACACAAGTCGGACCAGATAGAGGGGTTACTGGGACGTTTTCTTGGTATGTTCGGCAGTAGAACCAGTTCCTGGTCGGTGCCTTCCTACCAGGGCACGACAACCAGTTCCCGCTGGACTTATGGCACGATTGAAGATGGAAACGAGGATGATACCTACGCACATTCCAAGCTGATGATCATGTGGGGATGGAACCCGGCATATACATTTCATGGCGGTAATACCTTCATGTATATGCGCATGGCCAAACAGCGCGGTTGCAAGTTTGTGCTGGTAGACCCCCAGTATACGGATTCGGCATCTGCTTATGATGCCTGGTGGATTCCCATCAAGCCTAATACAGATGCAGCCATGATGGCTGGAATGGCACACTATATTTTTACCAACAACCTGCATGACCAGGAGTTTATCGATAAATTCTGCATGGGAATGGACGCCGGTACCATGCCTGAATGGTGGCCGGACTCGGTCAATGGAAAGGAGAATTTCAAGGATTACATCCTGGGTAAATACGATGGTGAAGCAAAAACACCTGAGTGGGCAGCAAAGATTTGCGGGGTATCGGCCAAGGACATCAAAAAACTGGCTGACATGTATGCCAGGACAAAACCAGCTGCCTTGAAAGCCTCCTGGGCACCCGGACGTAATGCATACGGGGAACAATACAATCGCATGGCTGCAGCTTTGCAAGCCATGACAGGTAATATTGGCAAGCTGGGCGGTTGTGCCGAGGGCGTGGGTAAAGCCTGGCATGCTGAAGCGGTGGCTTATCCTTATGACCAGTATTCAAATATCTGGTTCCAGTCGATCAAGTCTGATCGCTGGGCGCATTGCGTACTGAATTATCCGAATGTCAAAAGAGAAGAAATCGGGCTCTGGCCACGCCAGGACAACACTGATGGGCAAATTCCCAATATCAAGGGGATCTTCTGGCAAGGCTCTGACTGGTTTAACCAGCTAACCAATATCAACAAAGAAATCGAGGCGATGAAAAAGATGGAGCTGGTGGTCTGCATGGATTCAACCATTACGCCATCAGGTCTTTATGCCGATATTCTGTTTCCAATAGCGACGCATTTTGAGCGACATGATGCAGCCTTGCCCTGGTACAAGGGGCATTACTACATACACCGTCCCAAGGTGATTGAACCCATGGGCGAGTCGAAGACGGATTTACAGGTCTTTACCGAGCTGGCATACCGTATTGGTGGTGATGTGTTTGGCAAGGCATATAATCCCAAGGCTAATCGTGATTACTTTCATATGAATGACAATGTCGATGAGGCCTACTTGAAGGAGTGGTGGGAAGGCAAAGTCATGGCTCATCAGCACGTGGAAATGGGATGGGAAGAATTCAAGCAAAGAGGTGTTTATAAATTCAAGCTCGATCGTCCTCATGTTGCTTTCCAGGATCAGATAGAAAAAGGTATCGCCTTTCCAACCCCCACCGGGAAAATAGAAATTCTCAGTTCAGAACTGGCGAATATCGAAGACTGGACAAAAACCAAATACGGTGCCCACATACCCTCGATTCCGAAATGGATAGAACCCTGGGAATCTCTGAACAGCCCCAAAACCAAAAAACATCCGTTTCACCTGATCTCACCGCATCCTCGTTGGCGTACGCATTCGATTTTCAATAACTGCAGCTGGTTACGTGAAACCTATGAGCAGGAAGTGACACTGAATGCATCAGATGCAAAAAAACTGGGGATTAAAACCGGAGATACGGTTGAAGTCTGGAATGATCGGGGCAAGTGCGTGGTACCTGCCTATGTGACTGAACGCTGTATGCCTGGTGTTGCGGTACTGCATGAAGGCGCCTGGATTGATCTTGATGAAAATGGTGTGGACCGGTCGGGTAACCCCGATATGTTAACGCTTGATGAGCCCAGTCCAGCCGGCGCATTTGCGTATAACACGGTGCTTTGTGATATCAGGAAAACTGATCTGGAGCACCGTCCGGGCTGGGACAAGCTGGCAACATCCCGAGCTCATGTCTTCAGACGTGACCTTTAATCTTGGAGGAATGGTAAATGTCAGAACCAAAAGATAAAGCCAGGATCAAGGAAGCTGTCAAACGTCGCAAACGCGAGACTTATACACCGGTCAAGCCAGTAAAGCAGTTGGGTTTTGTGCATAACAATGTTGATTGCATTGGTTGTCGTGCCTGTGAGATTGCCTGTAAGGATAAGAACGGACTCGCTCCGGGGCCACGTTTTAGACGAGTACAGTATATTGAAGGTGGGACTTACCCGAACGTATACGCGTACAAAGTCAACATGTCCTGTAACCACTGTGAGTCACCCGCCTGTCTGCCAACCTGTCCGACGGGTGCCATTTTCAAACGCAAAAAGGATGGCATTGTTGATATTGATTCCACGCTTTGTATTGGCTGTCGTCGTTGTGAAGCGGCCTGTCCGTTTGGTGCCCCCCAGTTTATTCCTGAATTGAACATCGTTTCCAAGTGCAATATGTGTGTCGACGAAATTGAAGCCGGGCGTAAACCCTATTGTGTTATGGCCTGCATGATGCGAGTGCTTGATATTGGGCCGGTCGAAAAAATCTGGAATGGCGAACTGGACTCGGTTGCTATTGGACCAAATGACCAGGTATCCCGGCAGGTTAAGAACATGGCAGATGTCGATCTGACCAATCCATCAATCGGGTTTATAGCCCATAGCAAAGGCAAGGTGAAATGATGGAGCACACATCAAGTAGTGCCGGTATACCAGACAGTGAATTAAATGAATTCTGCCAGGTGATTGCCGAGGACCTGGCGATGTTGGCCGTGCTACATGAAACTGAGCCAACACCAGAACTTCTGGGATTGCTTCGTGAAACAGCTTTTCCTGAAGGCCTCGGTCTGAAATTGCTTGATGAGGATAGCATTAAGGCAGTTGACCTGATGAAACGGGCCATTTACCTGGTGCCGCAAGAGCCGGATGATGCATTTATAAATAATCTGGCTGCTGACTATGCAGATATCTATCTGAACTACGGTATTTCCGCCTCGCCTGAAGAATCTGTCTGGCTGGATGAGGAGAGCCTTGCCTGTCAGCAAAGTATGTTTCAGGTCAGGAACTGGTATGAGCAATTTGGTCTGATGGCTGAGAACTGGCGTGTCAGGCCTGATGATCACCTGGTATTACAGTTGCGTTTCCTGGTTCATCTTTTTAAGACCCAGGCTGATAAAGATGGTCTGTTGTTGATTGCGAATTTTATGGATGAGCACCTTTTGCGCTGGATTGTCTCCTTTGCAGAACGTGTCGCCGGTCGCTGTGATACGGCATATTTTGCCGGTGTGGCCATGTTGACTGCCAGTTACTGCGAGGAATTACGCGACTTGCTTGCAAGTATTCTTGCTGAACCCAGGCCCAGTGCTGAAGAAATAGAGCAACGTATGCAACCCAAGAACAACCCGGAGCCTGTTCCGGTTAAGTTCATGCCCGGCATTGGCCCGGCGGTCTGATTGTTTTTTTCAAACATAAAATAACCAATAAAGGAGATCGGTATGGAAAGTATTATTAAATCTTTATCTTGTGCAACGCTGGCTTTGGTCATGGCGTCATCAGTGCCTGTTGTAGCAGCTGCTGATGGCCAGGCTATTTATAACTCAAATGGTTGCGCGACCTGTCATGGTGCAACCGGGCAGGGTGATGGTGCTGCAGCCGCAGCGATGAATCCCAAGCCCCGCAGTTTTGCATCGGGTGAATTTTCCTACGATACTGATGGGGATGGCAGCAAAGGCAGTGATGCTGATTTAATGAACATTATCAAAAATGGTACGGCAAAATATGGCGGAAGCCCTCTAATGCCCGGCCGCGCGGATATTGCCGACGCTGACATTAACGCAATGATCGCCTATATCAGGTCATTAAAACAATAACAGAATGCATGAGTAAGTTAGACTTTTGCGATGCATGAGCTTGTCGAGCGTTATAAACATGAGAGCAGGCTGCCAGAGATAGCCGGGGAGCATTGTGTCCATGCATTAATGGAAACTGCCAGTTGCCAGGCCTGTATTGATGTCTGTCCTCAACAGGCCTGGTTATTGGATGACGATGCATTGTCTCTCGATACACAAGCCTGTGACGGCTGTGGTTTGTGTGTGCCGGTTTGTCCTGAAGGTGCGATTAGCTGCGCTGATCATGCCGTCGTACTGCGGGAAAAACAGGGGGAACTGGTGGCATTCTGTGCATGCGAGTTCAGTGAACAGGGTTCTGATGATGGCATATTACCCTGCATCCATTCACTGCGCCTGCAGGATATATTGCTGCTTTTCAACAAAGGTGTTCGCCGACTGACTGTTGCAACCGGTGATTGCTGTCAATGCAATAGAAGTGGAAAAAATGATCTTTCGGACAGAATCTCATCGCTAAATTCAGCTTTAATTGCAACGGGGATAGAAGGTATCAGGTTAGATCGTGAGGTTTCGAATGAATGGCGCAGGTTGTTGGATGAAACAACGGTTTCACCCGCAGGGCCTGCAATTGATCGCAGGAATTTTCTGCGTGCGCTGGTCAATGCCGGCCTGGAACGTAAAGTGGAAACACCGGACCTGCTACTTCTTGGTGATCAGCCTTTCAGACCTGCCGGACAGTTGTTGCAGGAGAAATCTCCCCGGACAAGTTGGCCCAGTTTTCCTGAAATTCAGGCTGGATGCTGTAATGGTTGTGATGCCTGTGTCAGGTTGTGTCCTCATGAAGCCCTGGTTTTTGAGCAGGTAGATAGCGGTGCGAGGTATCGTATAGAGCCACAAAATTGCACCGGCTGTGCTATTTGTGTTGATGTTTGTGAGAAAAATGCCGTTAGCATGCGGCATTGGCAGGTCGCTGCGCAGTTGGAAATTGCATTGGTAAGCAGCAAATGCAAAGCTTGTGGCAGTCCATTTCATTTACCTGCCGTCTCTGAAGGTGAAAATAATACTCTGTGCAGGATTTGCTCGAGTCATAATCACTATAAAAACCTTCATCAGGTGCTTGAATAAACAGGATATGCAGGATTGCTCAATGATGAGCAAATCTGCGTGATTAAACGCAGTCCAGCAGGCGTTGTTTATTTATGTTTCAGTGAGCCTTAAAGCCCATGCTATTTAGATTGATGTACTTGCTATTATGCTTGTCCTTGATGGCGTGCTCAGACGAGCAAGCCAGTCCTGCTGGTGCCACCGACGATAATCCCGTTTCGACCGTAAGCAGCGCAGAATTTGCGCCGGGGCTTTCCTGGTTGAATGTTGAGCGGGCTTTGACCTTTGCCGATATGAAAGGAAAGGTCGTTGTCCTCGATTTCTGGACCTACGGTTGTATCAATTGTATTCACGTACTGGCTGATTTGAAAAAACTTGAAGAAAAGTACGGTAATCAATTGCTGGTTATAGGTGTGCATACCCCAAAGTTTGAAAATGAAAAAAACCTGGAAACAGTCCGTAATATTATCGTCAGATACGACATAGAACACCCGGTAGTCAACGATGTGGAGTATTCACTAGCCAAGCAGTATGGGATGCGTGCATGGCCTACACGGGTGGTTATCGATCCGACTGGTAAAGCACTGGGAAAGCTTACAGGTGAAGGTCACTATGAACTCTTCGATGACATTATCGCCAAGCTCCTGGAGGAGCATAAAGCGATAATCAATAGTAATCCGGTTCCATTACAATTGGAAAAAGAACACCTGGCATCCACTTTGTTGGCGGCGCCAGGGAAAATCGCCGTTTCAGATCGATATGTTGCGATAAGCGATACTTTGCATCATCGGGTTATTCTTGCTGATCATCAAGGCAAAATACTGCAGATTTTCGGTGGCCCTGAGCCGGGTAGCCATGATGGCAATGCTGCAGACAGTCGTTTCAATTCGCCTCAGGGCCTGGCTTTCACAAAAAAGGGTTTGTACGTGGCGGATACGGGCAATCACCTTATTCGCTATATCGATCTGGTTTCTGCAAGCGTAACGACTATCGTGGGAAATGGAAAACTTGAACGTTTTCGTGCAGGTGTTTTCAATGCTGAACATGTCGGGTTGGCTTCTCCCTGGGGGCTGGCAGTCGATGATAGCAGGCTCTATATCGCAATGGCTGGCAGTCACCAGGTCTGGGTTTTTGATGCTATCACCGGCACAGTCAGCATCTATGCGGGTTCTGGTGATGAAGGTATTGCAGACGGTGATCTTCATACTGCAACCTTCAGTCAGCCCAGTGGACTGAGTGTGTCAGGTGACTGGCTTTATATTGCCGATGCTGAAGCCTCGGCGATACGCAGGATCGATCTGAAAAACGAGGTAGTGGAAACCATCGTTGGGACCGGGCTATTCGATTTTGGCGATGTGGATGGAGAATTTCAACGAGCCCGTTTACAACATGTGTTGGGTGTGGCTGCTTATGATCACAACAAGCTTTACATTACAGATACGTATAACCATAAATTGAAGCTGCTTGACCTGCAGAACAAACAGGTTAAATCGCTGATAGACAACGGGACGATTCCATTAAACGAACCGGGTGGCCTGGCCGTTTTTGGTAATGCAATTTTGATCGCAGATACCAATAACCATCAAATTGTTTTTTACGACCTTGCAAGCGGGAATGCAAAAAAATGGCCTTTAGCTTTCCCTTTGACAGATTGATCAAAGACAGAGATACCATATTAGCCGCTTTAAAATTGTGATTAAAAAGTATCGACAATATCTGATAGTTGGCTATAGTTTTGATTTATCCCTGCTTCAAGAATAAACATTTATGACCAAGCAATCTTTTCAAGCCCTAGTCACTGAAGAACAGAATAATCAATTCATCACTTCTGTAAAGGAGCGTCAAATGACAGATTTGCCCGCGGGCGAATTGTTGGTGAAGGTTTGCTGTTCATCATTAAATTACAAGGATGCCTTGTCAGCCAGTGGTAACAAGGGGGTGACCAGTTCCTATCCGCATACGCCAGGCATTGATGCAGCCGGCACGGTTGTCAGTGATAACAGTGGCCAGTTTAATGCCGGAGACCAGGTCATTGTGACCAGCTATGACCTCGGCATGAATACGGATGGCGGCTTTGCTGAATATATCCGGGTGCCTGCGGCATGGGCAGTATCATTGCCCGAGGGTTTGTCGTTAAAAGAAAGTATGATGTTGGGCACGGCCGGCCTGACAGCGGCGCAGTCTATTCATGCGATATCTGAAAAAATCTCACCTGCTGATGGTGAGATCCTGGTTACCGGCGCAACCGGTGGTGTCGGCAGCCTGGCCGTTGCGATGCTGGCAAAGCTGGGCTATTCCGTTTGTGGTTTAACTGGTAAGGCAAGTGCTGAAGGCTATCTGAAAAGTCTGGGTGCCGAATCGGTTATTGATCGAAACAGCTTTGTTGAAGAAAATAAACGTCCCCTGTCAAAGCCACGCTGGGCTGGGGTAGTGGATGCTGTCGGAGGCGATATTCTGGCTTCTGCAATCAAGTCAACCAAGCCCCTGGGTATTGTGACCTGTTTCGGCATGGTTGGATCACCTGAATTATCGTTAACTGTTTTTCCATTTATTCTGCGCGGTGTCAGTCTTATCGGTATTGATTCACAGAGTTGCCCGATGGATTTGCGACAAATGCTTTGGGCTAAAATGGCCAATCAATGGAAACCGGATAACCTGTCCAGCCTGGTCGAACGCATTTCCCTGCAACAGGTACCTGATGCGATTCAAAAAATGCTTTCCGGACAGCACCAGGGGCGAATGCTTGTAGAAGTTGCTGGCGACTAGCCCACCAATCTCCTGTTAGAAAAAAGCCGGTTTTTACCATTTCTCAAGTAGTTTCTGCTTTTTACACTAGTAAATTTTACGAATAAAAATCTTACCGTGTCGACAAAATAGTTAAAAATTTGCAAATAATTGAATTTAATTCGTAAAAAAACTAAAAATTGTCGACAATATTGGCTATAGTGGTAAGTAGTTCTTTTTGCTTGTGTAAAAACTATGTCGCTATATAAAGATATCTACGATCGTTCACTCACTGATCCCGAGGGATTTTGGGGGGAAGCAGCGCAGTCACTGGATTGGGACAAACCATGGGACAAGGTGCTGGATCTGGATGCCAAACCGGCGCCACGCTGGTTTACTGGCGGACAACTGAATACCTGCTATAACGCGCTAGATCGTCATGTTGCGGCAGGGCGGGGTGAGCAGGCGGCACTTATCTACGACTCACCGGTTACGCAGAGCAATAAAACATACTCCTATGCCGAGCTTACCGATGCAGTAGCCAGGTTTGCCGGTGTATTACGTGACCAGGGTGTCAGCAAGGGCGACAGGGTTTTGATTTACATGCCCATGATCCCTGAAGCGGCTATCGCCATGCTCGCGAGTGCGCGCCTCGGCGCAATTCACTCGGTGGTTTTTGGAGGCTTTGCTGCAAACGAACTGGCTACCCGCATCAATGACGCTGAGCCAAAAGTTATTGTCAGTGCCTCCTGCGGCATTGAGCCAAGCAGGGTTGTTGAGTACAAGCCATTGCTGGACGCAGCGATCGAGGCTTCAGAACACAAGCCATCACATTGCGTTATTTATGCAAGACCTCAAGCCCATGCGCCACTGGTAGAGGGTCGGGACCTGGATTGGGCCTCGGCTGTTGAAAAGGCCAGTCCTGCAGACTGTGTTCCGGTTGAAGCAACTGATCCACTGTATATCCTTTACACCTCCGGTACGACCGGCCAGCCAAAAGGTGTGGTGCGTGACAATGGTGGTCATGCCGTGGCCATGCACTGGACGATGAAAAATATCTACAATGTCGAAGCCGGAGATGTTTACTGGGCAGCCTCTGATGTTGGCTGGGTTGTCGGCCACAGCTACATTGTTTATGCGCCGTTGCTGGCAGGCTGCACGACTCTTATGTATGAAGGTAAGCCGGTCGGTACTCCAGACCCCGGTGCTTTCTGGCGTGTGATCAGTGATTATAACGTCAAGGTGTTATTTACTGCGCCAACAGCTTTCCGCGCTATCAAGAAAGAAGATCCTGATGGTAAATACCTGGAAAACTATGACCTGAGTTGCATGCAGTCTTTATTTCTTGCCGGCGAACGCTGTGATCCGGATACCTTGTTCTGGGCACGTGAAAAACTGGGTAAACCGGTTGTGGATCACTGGTGGCAAACAGAAACAGCCTGGGGTATTGCAGCTAACCCCCTGGGTATTGAACCGATGAAAATCAAGCCGGGCTCACCCACAGTCGCAATGCCGGGGTTTGATGTGCATATCCTGTCAGAAGAAGGTGAGGATATGCCGGATGGTGAAATGGGCAATATCGCTATCAAGTTACCGTTACCACCAGCCTGTCTGCCAACACTCTGGAACAACGATGAACGATTCATTGAATCCTATTTATCCCGTTACCCGGGTTATTACCTGACCGGTGATGCCGGCTACAAGGATGCTGATGCTTACCTGTGGATCATGAGCCGCATTGACGACGTGATTAATGTCGCAGGACACCGTTTATCCACCGGTGCTATAGAAGAAGTTTTGTCAGGACATGCTGACGTCGCTGAATGCGCTGTTATCGGCGTGGCTGATTCCCTGAAAGGTCAATTGCCTCTTGGTCTCGTGGTTTTAAAAGCCGGGGTGGAGCGTGATGAGAATGAACTTGCGGGTGAACTGGTTACACGTGTTCGCCAGCAAATTGGACCTGTTGCTGCCTTCAAGCTGGTTGCCGTTGTCAGTGTCCTGCCTAAAACCCGCTCAGGGAAAATTCTGCGCGGCACCATGGTAAAAATTGCTGATGGTGATGAATGGAAGATGCCGGCGACCATTGATAATCCGGCAGTACTGGATGACATCGAAGCTGCGTTAAAAAATATGGGTTATGCAGGAGAATGAAATTGGCTACGACTGAAGATACCAATGTGACTTCCATACCGGACAGGCTTTTTCAGGATCTGAAAACAGCGATTTTTGAAGGTCGCCTTTCAGTCGGCTCCAAGCTGAGTGAACCTGAACTGGCTCGTGATTATTCCGTCAGCCGCGGTGCATTGCGTGAAGCAATAGGCAGGCTGGAAGCATGCAGGCTGGTTATTCGGAAGAATAACGTTGGAACACGTGTCGTGTCACTCAGTTATGAAAATCTCATTGAAATCTATCATGTTCGTGAAGCACTCGAGGGCATGGCTGCAAGACAGGCTGCCAGTGCAATTTCAGAGGCAGAGATCAGGGAACTGGACAAACTGCTGGACCTGCACGCCAACGATATTGAAGAAGAACTCAACCATGCCTACTTCCAGAAAGAAGGTGACCTGGATTTTCATTACACCATAGTAAAAGCCAGTCATAACAGTTTCCTGTTTGATCTTCTGTGTAACGATCTTTACCAACTCGTCCGGCTCTATCGATACCAGTTTGGCATGCGCAGCAAGCGCGCTGTGCGTGCCTATGATGAACATCGCAGTATTGTCGATGCCATTAAAAGACGCGATGGAGAAATGGCCGAACACATGATGCGTGCCCATATCCGTGCTTCACGTGAAAACGTTGAACGCTTACTGGTAGAAAAAAACCTAACAGTTGCCTAATAAATTTAAACGATTACTTTCATAAGGTGTGTAAAAAACATGTCAGTCTATTCAGCTGGGAAAAAATTTAGAGATGCAGTCGCTGCTGAAAAGCCGTTGCAATGTATCGGTGCTATCAATGCCTATCATGCGCGTCTTGCAGAAGCATCGGGATTCAAGTCCTTGTATATTTCAGGTGGTGGTGTCGCTGCCAGTTCCTGCGGTATTCCCGACCTGGGGATTACCACCATGGAAGATGTATTAACTGACCTAAAGCGGATTACTGATGTGACTGATCTGCCTGTACTGGTGGATGTAGATACCGGTTGGGGTGGTGCTTTCAATATTGCCCGCACGGTACGATCCATGATTCGCTGCGGTGCTGGCGCTATTCATATCGAAGACCAGGTACAGCAAAAGCGTTGTGGTCATCGGCCCAACAAGGCGATAGTCAGTCAGGATGAAATGGTGGATCGCATCAAGGCTGCTGTTGATGCCAAAACGGATCCAGACTTTGTCGTCATGGCCAGAACCGATTCTTTGGCTGTTGAGGGTATGCAATCTGCTATTGACCGCGCCTGTGCCTGCGTCGAGGCTGGTGCGGACATGATTTTTCCGGAAGCCATAACTGAGCTGGCGCAATACCGGGAATTCGTTGATGCGGTAAAGGTTCCTGTACTGGCCAATATCACCGAGTTTGGCAGTACCCCATTGTTTACTACCGAAGAACTGGCCTCGGCCGGTGTTGATATTGCACTTTACCCGTTAACTGCATTTCGTGCTGCCAGTGCAGCAGCCTTACAGGTTTACCAAACGGTAAGGGCTGAAGGTACCCAGAAAAATGTTGTTGATCTCATGCAAAGTCGCATGGAGCTATACGATTACCTGGGTTATCACGACTTTGAAAAGAAACTTGATGAACTTTTCATCGCTGAGAACGAATAGCGGAATTAAGAGGGCAGATACCCATGACTGAACAGATTTTACCAAAAGCAAAAAAATCAGTAGCCCTGTCAGGTACGGCAGCCGGCAATACAGCAATTTGTACGGTAGGTCGTACAGGCAATGACCTGCATTACCGCGGCTATGACATCCTGGATATTGCCGAGGCTTGCGAGTTCGAGGAAATTGCCTACCTGATTATTCATGGCAAGCTGCCAAACCAGGCAGAGCTTGATGCTTACAAGGAAAAGCTCAGAGGCCTGCGTGGCCTGCCTGATGCGGTAAAAAAATCATTGGAAACATTGCCGAAGACAGCCCATCCAATGGATGTCATGCGTACCGGATGTTCTGTACTGGGTTGTGTTGAAACAGAAAGTGAGACACATACAGCAGAAGAGGCCAATGAGATTGTAGACCGATTAATGGCCTGTTTTGGTTCCATGCTGGTTTACTGGTACCACTTTGCTTTTAATGGCAAACGCATCGAAGTGGAAACAGATGATGATTCCATTGGTGGTCATTTTCTGCACCTGTTACATGGAGAGAAGCCGAAAGAGTCATGGGTGCGAGCAATGCATACCTCATTGATTCTGTACGCAGAGCACGAGTTCAACGCATCAACCTTTACTGCCCGCGTTGTCGCAGGGACCAATTCAGATATGCACTCGGCTATTACGGCTGCTATTGGCGCTTTGCGTGGACCAAAACATGGTGGTGCTAACGAGGCGGCTTTTAGAATCCAGAGCCGTTACAGCAATGCTGATGAGGCTGAAGCGGATATTCGTGAACGGGTGGCGCGCAAGGAAATCGTGATCGGTTTTGGACATCCTGTCTATACTGTGGGTGACCCGCGCAACGAGGTGATCAAGCGGGTAGCAAAAAGCCTGTCGGAAGAAAATAATGACATGACCATGTACGAGGTGGCTGATCGTCTTGAATCAACCATGTGGGAAATCAAGAAGATGTTTCCCAATCTCGACTGGTTCTCGGCGGTTTCCTATAACCAGATGGGCGTACCGACTGACATGTTTACACCCCTGTTCGTGATTTCCAGAACAACTGGCTGGGGTGCGCATGTGGTTGAGCAGCGTGAAGACGGCAAGATAATTCGTCCTTCGGCAAACTATACCGGTCCTGAAAATCTCGAGTTTCTACCAATCGAAAAACGTACCTAGAGCGAACTGCCCAATTAGATACCCGCTCATGCGGGAGTCTAAATCATGGGTCTTAACAAATCCCCGGTTACGCGGGGATGACTCACACTGTATTGGATACTTGAATGAATACTGAATACCGTAAGCCGTTACCGGGTAGCTCGTTGGATTTTTTTGATACCGAGGCGGCTGTTGAAGCGATCAAGCCAGGAGCCTATGCCAGGCTGCCTTATACCTCGCGCGTATTAGCAGAGCAGTTAGTGCGTCGTTGTGACCCAGCACTGCTTGCATAGCTGCACTGGAACAAATCATTGAGCGTAAACAGGACCTGGATTTTCCATGGTACCCGGCGCGCGTGGTATGTCATGACATCCTCGGTCAAACCGCTTTGGTTGACCTGGCGGGTTTGCGTGACGCGATTGCCGAGAAGGGTGGGGATCCTTCACAGGTGAACCCGGTGGTACCGACGCAGCTGATCGTCGATCACTCCCTGGCAGTTGAATATGATGGCAGTGATCCTGATGCATTCGAAAAAAACCGCGCGGTTGAAGATCGCCGTAATGAAGACCGTTTCCATTTTATTGAGTGGACCAAGACGTCATTTAAAAACGTTGATGTGATCCCTGCCGGTAATGGCATCATGCACCAGATTAACCTGGAAAAGATGTCACCGGTGGTGCAGGCGCGTGATGGTGTGGCCTTTCCGGATACCTGTGTCGGTACCGACAGTCACACCCCGCATATTGATGCCCTGGGCGTCATTGCTATTGGTGTCGGTGGTCTCGAGGCTGAGAATGTCATGCTGGGTCGTGCATCGATGATGCGTTTGCCAGAGATCGTGGGTGTGAAACTGACCGGCCATCGCCAACCCGGTATTACTGCAACCGACATCGTATTGGCTTTGACTGAATTTCTGCGTCAGCAGCGCGTGGTGTCGGCATACCTTGAGTTCTTTGGCGAGGGTGCTGAAACCCTGACCATTGGTGACCGTGCGACTATCTCGAACATGACCCCTGAGTTTGGGGCTTCGGCTGGGCTATTCTATATCGATCAGCAGACTATCGATTATCTGAAATTAACCGGTCGTGAACCGGAACAGGTGGCGCTGGTAGAGAACTATGCGAAGACCACGGGTCTGTGGGCGGATGCATTGAAAGATGCTGAATACGAGCGTGTACTTGAATTTGATCTTTCAACCGTCGTTCGCAATATGGCGGGGCCTTCGAATCCTCATCGCCGCTTGCCGACCAGTGCTTTGACTGAACGCGGTATTGCAGGTGAATGGCAGGAGAAAGCAGGTGAGATGCCTGATGGTGCTGTCATCATCGCTGCAATCACCAGCTGTACCAATACCTCCAACCCGAGAAACGTCGTTGCCGCAGGTTTGGCAGCACGAAAAGCTAATGAACTGGGTCTGGTTCGCAAACCGTGGGTTAAATCCTCTTTTGCACCGGGTTCAAAAGTTGCCAGGCTGTACCTGGAAGAAGCCGGCCTGTTGCCTGAACTGGAGAAGCTCGGCTTTGGTATCGTGGCCTATGCCTGTACGACCTGTAACGGTATGAGTGGTGCGCTGGATCCAAAAATTCAACAGGAGATCATTGATCGTGATCTGTATGCCACGGCGGTTTTGTCAGGCAACAGAAACTTTGACGGCCGTATTCATCCCTATGCAAAACAGGCTTTCCTGGCATCGCCACCTTTGGTTGTCGCATATGCGATTGCCGGTACGATTCGTTTTGATATCGAAAACGATGCCTTGGGCCTGGATACTGATGGCAAATCCGATCACGCTGAAAGATATCTGGCCGAGCGATGAAGAGATTGATGCCATTGTAAAAGAATTCGTCAAGCCTGAGCAGTTTAACCAGGTCTATAACCCGATGTTTGATCTGGGTGCAATCGAAGAGGCTAAAAGCCCACTCTATGACTGGGATCCGAAGAGTACCTACATCCGTCGTCCACCATACTGGGAAGGTGCGCTGGCAGGCGAACGTACGCTCAGTGGCATGCGTCCACTGGCGGTTCTCGGTGACAACATCACGACCGATCATTTGTCTCCATCCAACGCGATTATGGCAAGCAGTGCAGCTGGAGAATACCTGGCAAAAATGGGCTTGCCGGAGGAGGACTTCAACTCTTATGCAACGCATCGAGGTGATCACCTGACCGCACAGCGTGCAACTTTTGCCAACCCCAAGTTACTGAATGAAATGTGTCGTGATCAGAGCGGTGAGATTATTCAAGGCTCGCTGGCGCGTATTGAACCGGAAGGACAGCAGACCCGCATGTGGGAAGCAATTGAGACTTACATGGAACGCAAGCAGCCGCTGATTATTGTGGCAGGTGCTGATTATGGCCAGGGTTCTTCGCGTGACTGGGCCGCTAAGGGTGTTCGTCTGGCCGGTGTCGAGGCCATCATGGCCGAGGGCTTTGAGCGTATTCATCGCACCAACCTGGTTGGTATGGGGGTTCTGCCACTGGAATTCAAAGCCGGCGAAAATCGTAAAACCTACAACATTGATGGTACCGAAGTGTTTGATGTGAAGGGTGATGTCGCAGCACGTGCAAAACTGACAGTCGTGATGACGCGTGCCAATGGTGAACAGGTTGAGATTCCAGTCAGCTGTCGTCTGGATACGGCGGAAGAGGTTACTGTGTACGAGGCGGGCGGGGTGTTGCAGCGTTTTGCACAGGATTTTCTGGAATCAGCAGCAGCGAGTTAATTATGTCATCTGTACCCCAAGTAAAAATCCCGGCCACCTATATGCGTGGCGGCACCAGCAAGGGTGTATTTTTTAACCTGTCTGATTTACCTGAAGCAGCCCAACAGCCTGGCCCTGCGCGGGATGCGTTGTTATTGCGAGTCATTGGTAGCCCTGATCCTTATGGTAAACAAACTGACGGCATGGGCGGTGCTACATCGAGCACCAGTAAAACGGTGATTTTGAGCAAAAGTTCAAAGCCGGATCACGACGTGGATTACCTGTTTGGCCAGGTATCAATCGACAAGCCGTTTGTTGACTGGAGTGGTAACTGCGGCAACCTGACAGCAGCGGTGGGTTCATTTGCGATTAACTCGGGCCTGGTTGATGCAGAGCGTTTGCCTGAAAATGGCACCGCCGTTGTACGTATCTGGCAGGCGAATATTCAAAAGAGCATCATCGCACATGTGCCGATGACAAACGGGCAGGTGCAGGAGACCGGTGACTTTGAACTTGATGGTGTGACTTTCCCCGCGGCAGAGGTTCAAATCGAATTTCTTGATCCTGCCGATAAAGCGGGTTCAATGTTTCCAACCGGTAACCTGGTCGACGACCTGGAAGTGCCGGGAGTAGGGACCCTCAAGGCGACCATGATCAATGCCGGTATCCCGACGATTTTCCTTGAGGCTGTTGCTATCGGTTATGTAGGTACCGAACTGCAGGAAGCCATCAATGGTGATGACAAGGCTCTGGCGATGTTTGAAACTATTCGTGAACATGGTGCATTACGCATGGGTTTAATCAAGGATCTTTCTGAAGCCGCGACCCGTCAACATACCCCCAAGGTGGCTTTTGTGGCACCACCCAAATCCTACGAGGCTTCAAGCGGTAAAGCTATTGATGCATCCGAGATCGACCTTAATGTGCGGGCCTTATCCATGGGTAAGTTGCATCACGCCATGATGGGTACAGCGGCCGTGGCAATTGGTACGGCAGCAGCAATTCCCGGCACCCTGGTCAACCTGGCAGCGGGAGGAGGTGAGCGTGATGCAGTGACCTTCGGACATCCCTCCGGCACCTTAAGAGTTGGCGCCCAGGCGAGCCAGCGAGATGGTCAGTGGATTGCCGACAGGGTGCTTATGAGTCGAAGTGCCCGCGTGCTGATGGAGGGGTGGGTGCGTATTCCTGGAGATGCTTTTTGAGTAAATTTTACCGGTCAAGCTCAGTCTAGTCTGGTATTAGCGGGCATTCAGTAAGTCAAAGGCAATGCCTCCAAATCGGTATTAGCGGACATCATGCGAATTCTTTTTATGTGTTCGTTGTTCTGCAATATACATGGCTTTAAACTAGTTTCGAGGAGCTATAAATTTGAAATATCGGGCATTTGGTATTGACTCAATATAGCAGTCTATTGGATGAAATGTCGCGTATTCATCATTTTTACTGAACATTGGTAAAGATGAATAACTCCATCCTGTTACCATTGGCTTTCCAGCAAAGTTATATCTTGCCCGAAAAGACCAACAATATTTCTGGTTTGCTCTGAGTTTTTCTTCCAACTGATGGCTGGGTTCGGGTAACTGTATTCGCTCATAAACTAATTCATCACATTGCTTTCCATCCCATTTCCATATTTTCAAATCATAATTAACTTGATCAATTTGACTTAATTTTTCTTCGTTTTCATCGATTAAATCTCCAGGCCTAGGAAAGGATTCCCAAATGATTTGGGGTTGACGTGATGATATTGGAGTAAATTTGATCTCAGCTACTTTAGTTACACTCTTTATTCCTAGAAATGATTTGGTGACTGGATGTTTATATTCCAATTTTGGGTGTAAAGGTTTTAACCAGCAATAATTATCATCTTTGTCTGTATTTTTAATTTGAACAGGAGTTTGAAGATTAAAGATTTGTACAGGTGTATAAAATGGCCAATAGGGCGGTGGCTCAAGTAATTGTTGAAATATACGATTCGATAAGCTTTCATACCCATCCGTTAAAGCATCTCTTAAGTATTTCCCTTTATTACTGCGCCATGCCGGTATAGCGCGCATTGGGCTGGAATATTTGAACTGATGAGTATCAATAACATTATTATCTTTAACTCTAATAAATCTACTCTGAGCGGTTATGTATAGAGACATTGAATTATGCTTTACACCTCCAGTATTAAACCCGGTATGTGTCACGCTAATTTCCAAAACGGTATCTATACCTTCCTCTATCAAACCAGAATAATCTGGAAATTGATCAGGTTCTGCTGGCCCCACTCCATATAAAACACCATGTTTTATTTGTGGTGTAAAAATAGAATTATTTGCCAAATGAAGACTAAGCTTTCCAGACATGTCTTCATCCTTCACAGCGTTTTCAATTAGTAGTTCAATGAGTTCTGACTGTTCTTCTGATGTATTCATTGAGATTCCACCAGCGATCCCAATTGGAATAGTAATTGGCATCATAATGATGCCAATAAGAACTCCAGCTACAGGATTCATATGTCTTGCTGTTGCTGTACCCGCTTCCACACCAATATCTAGCCCACCACCAATTCCCATGCCCACTCCTTTTATTGCACCAGCTAAAGGGCCTCTAGCAAAAGTGATAAACTGAGTTTCTGGGTTATAAAGGGCAGGAACTATTGAGATAGTGCCGTACTTTGTTATTGGATTGTCAGGCGGAGTACCGGGCACACTTGCACACCCAGCCAAATAGATAAGGCTAACTGCAATTAAGAATGAAATAAAAGAACGCATCAGATCATCATAAGCTAATACATAGAATTGGAAAAATAGTATTGTCGAGCATCGGCTAAAGTAGCTGATGGCAGGCTAAAAAAGAGAAATTTTCACTTTGCCTGCTTACGACCTAGTGCTGCCTTCCATTTTATGCGCTTGAACGACAGCTTACGAGAAAGCTGACATTGAGGCTTTTTAGCGAATGAGTGCTACTCGGTATTTGCCGACATTGAGAAAATGGAAGTGAAAATTGGTTTTCCCCGATACCGGTCATTTTAATCTGGTATTAAGAGAAAGTACGATTGACTCTTCACCGACTAATGCCGCCAAAATCACATACACTGGTTGACCGTCAGCAACATGTACAAAGTCGTCAGCGCTGGATGGATAAACATGCTGCGGAACGACTGCAATGCGACCAAAGCGGTCAAAATCAGGCAATAAAAAACCCGTCACTAAGACGGGCTTTTTAATCAAAAGATGCTATTACTTACACCAATTGTTTTTTTCTATGAATCCGATAGCTACCAAGCCAAGACCTAGAGGGCTAGAGGGGCTGGAACTGGCACTTCAGAAGACCATCTGACATTGTCTATAAAGACAGTGTCACGAGTAATCGAATTAGTGATTGCCACACTTGAAACTAGACTACTAGATACGAAGCCAAAAAAAGAGTTCGTAAAGCTTGAGAAAACCCATGATTCTGAATCTCCCTCACTAGTAAGAATCGATAGAGTAGTAGGTGTTCCTACTGTACCAAGATCACCTAAGTCTAACCCAAAAGCGTTAATATCACCTTGGTCAAACGTAAAAGTCCATTTAGAGTTTCCATAGATGCAGGGGCCATCACAGCTAGAATAGCTTGATACAGAATACATAGTACTAGAACTACTGATATTAACAGCTGAGTCCCAAGTAGAGTACGAGCCAGTTGCTCAATCGAAATCCTTGGCATCAAAATTACAAGCTATTGTTGCAGAGTTAAATGCAGACTCGTGATCGTAAAAAACTGTGGTTGCTAGACTTGATGTAGAGATCAAAAGAGAAAAACACACCTAATATAGAACCAATTTTTAAGTTCATGTGAACCTTCTTAATAGAGAAAACAAAAATAATAAAGCCGTACTGACATAACAGCAAAATTTGCGCCAATAATAATAAGCCCTTTAAATTCATAGGATTAACAAATAAAACAGGGTTAGATTCCTAGAAACGCTACTAAAATAAGCTGACACTAACATTCCTAACTCTGTGGATAATTATTAATAACTTTGAAAAACGCTTCTTGTTGGAAACAGCTAAATACACTGAAATCAAATATTGTCTGCTGTGTTAATGTGAAGAACGTGTGTAAAGAAATCTGACAATGATCGCTATTCAGCATATGCAGTTATTGAGAACCATTCTCACCAATGTCAGCTTCTTGCCGGAAGCAGAAGTTGGGCTAATTTTTACACAATGACAGCTAACGCTGAGAAGCACTCATTCATTTATTAAGAAATTCATTGTCCCTGATGGCGGCTTGTCAGCACAACTTGCCTGTCAGTCTTGCCAAATTGTCCCATTTTCACCGTCCGGTTTATGGGGTACTGCGGTCACTCAACTGCGAGACCGCAGATAATCTCCTTATATTTCAGTATGCTCTGCTATTTCGAGGGCATCATCGACATCAATACCCAGATACCGCACCGTGCTTTCGAGCTTTTTATGCCCCAGCAGGAGCTGCACAACCCGGATATTTTTCGTTTTCCTGTAGATCAACGATGCTTTTGTCCTGCGAAGCGAATGTGTCCCGTACGCAGCAGGATCCAGCCCAATTTCAGCAACCCAGGACTCAACGATTCTGGCATATTGCCGTGTAGATAGATGCTCAGAACCGCGTAGACGGCTTTTGAACAGGTAATCCTCATGTTTTAGGCCTGCCTGCCTGATCCATTCCTGAAGAGTCATACGAGTATGCTCGGTGATTTCAAATTGAACAGCCTGATGCGTCTTTTGCTGCACGATACTGGTTCTGCTCAACAGCGTTGACGCTCGCTGTACATCTTTTACTTTCAATTTGACCAGATCGCAGCTGCGTAATTTGCTTTCGATGGCCAGGTTGAACATGGCAAGGTCACGGACTTTGTGCTGCATTTGCAGGTGTACATGTTAATCAGCATGCAAAACCAAATCGACCTTCTAGAGTCATTGAACATGAGTAGATGAATGTCTGCTTCTGATTTGAGCAGTTATGCTATTAGCCTTGAGGAAGTGCTGTTCGGTAGGAATGGGCATAAAATATCGATGTACTGAGATTGTTGGATGTACTCAAATTACAGTAATATCTAATAATTGAAAAAATAACTTAATAATTATTGGTTAATGGTTCGCAATCTCTTTGGCAATTCCTTAACCGGCAAAAAAGAGAAAAAAGCCGGGTTTAAGCCCATACCCCAATACATTAAGCTTGGTGATATCGTTTTATTTTCTCAAGGAAATATTTCTATCGAGACTAAAGTATTGGAGCTTTCGAGCACCCATATACTCTTGGATGATATACGCCAGAATTTAATTTCAAACAAAGGCGCTAAAATTTATAACGCCGGAGACGGGGTTCCCTGGAAAATTGAAGCGCCTACAGTAAAACGAGTAAAAGAAAAGCATGATCAATATATCCGATGTGATTATCCGAAAAAAATAGAACTCTTAAATCGTAGAAATAATTTTCGCTCAATCATTCCTGCTAATAAACGTTATCTTATTGGATTTACAGTTGAAGACAGAGACATTACTGCACAATTAATAGATATTTCAGTAACTGGCGCCCAACTTGAACTTTCAATTCAGGATTGTGAAGCTATATCAATAGGTGCTTATGTAGAAGAGGTTTCAGTTCAAATAGAAAGAATATTCAGTCATCCTTTGGGTTTTACTGTTAAATGGAAAAAAGTGGTCACTAATTATTCCCGTGTTGGAATAGCTTTCGACAAAATATCAGAACCGGAAAGAAGTGCTTTAAGTAAATTGATTTTTCAGTTTGAACGCGAACTGGCTTAGTCTGGTTTCCAGCTGATCACGCCTTTCCGGTCATGACGATTTAATAACTGTAATTTAGAAAGCTGACATTGAAGGCAGGTTTATCAAAGGTCGCAATTTGGTGGTAGCCTATTGGCTAAATTGACAGGCCTGGTCGAGTTTATTCCATCTCATGTAAGGTTTTTTTGTTGCTGTTTGGCGAAAAACTCCGGATCAATCATGTCGATAAAGGCCTGACCTTGCGGGCTGAGAAACTTGCCTCTACGCATAACAACTCCGTAGGAGCGTTTAGGCATGAATTCATCCAGTGGATAGGTCCACAGGTCTTCGTTATCTTCGAGGCAGACACCGGTAACGATTGATATGCCCATATCAAGGGCGACATATTTTTTTATAATTTCCCAGCCACCGGCTTCCAGGGAAACCTTGAAATTCAGGCCATGCTGACTGAATACCATTTCAAGCATTCGCCAGGTTGCCAGGTGACGGGGCGGTAAAATAAGGCCATACGGACTGATATCTTCCAGAGTTATCTTTTTCTTTTTGCTGAGCGGGTGGCCCAGCGGGGTAATTAACGTAGAGCTATAGAAGATTGACGGCTGATAAATAATATCATCCGGCACGTCCAGCATGGAGCCGATTGCAAGGTCAGCTTCATCCGCCCGTAACATGGCCATACCATCACGACCGGTTACATTGTGCAGTTTCAACTGGATACCTGGATAGGTCTCAGAAAAACGCTTGATAAACTCGGGCATGATATAAAGAATAGTTGATTCACCTGCGGCAATATTCAGTTCGCCATGTTCCAGTCGCCCGAAGTGTGCATGAAAATTTGCTTCAAGCCCCTCAATGCCATCAACCAGGGGTTGTGCTACCTGTAACAGGACTATACCTTCTGGCGTCAGCGAGATATGTGGGCCGCGTCTTTCGAAAACCGTGATATTCATTTCACGTTCGAGTGCCTGGATTTGCAGGGTTACTGTCGGCTGGCTTTGGAACAAAGCTTCAGCAGCTTGCGAGATACTCCCGGTTTTTGCTGCCATGCAGAATGCGCGAAGTTGTTTTAAGCGGTTTTGTTTGTAATAGACTTGTCCCGATTTTCTGACCATAATATTTATACCCTTAAAACCATTCAATAATTAAATACTATAAATTCAACATATTTTATTGATTAATACTAGGGTAGGGTACTAAATTCATATATATTTTCTTTAAGTTTCCTTAACAGAGTGTGATTTTTGGCAGCTATCGACTTTACTGCAATCGGTATCACTATCGCGTTCATGACTGCTCTTGGCGTGACGCTTTCGGCTGTTCTGGCTTTTGCCAACCATCATCTGTGGGTTTACGAAGATCCCCGCATCGACGACATTGAAGACCTGCTGCCCAAAAGCAATTGTGGCGCTTGTGGCACTGCTGGTTGCCGGCCATTTGCCGAGGCACTGATAAACGGTGACCTCAGTCCCGCGAACTGTACAGTCTGCTCTGATGAAGATATTGACGAGATCGCCGATTACCTGGGGGTGGATGCTGGTAATGTCATTAAACGCGTAGCAAGACTTGCCTGTGCTGGTGGTAAC
This sequence comes from uncultured Gammaproteobacteria bacterium, assembly GCA_963801985.1. Taxonomy (GTDB): domain Bacteria; phylum Pseudomonadota; class Gammaproteobacteria; order Chromatiales; family Chromatiaceae; genus JABDQZ01. The sequence goes on along the minus strand of CAWDGV010000018.1, from coordinate 14,141 downwards.
CACGTTGCACGTATGCGGGCACATTATGATGGCATGGACTCCTGTCGTGCTGCAGCCGTAGTGGCAGGTGGCCCCAAAAGCTGTAGCTGGGGATGCCTGGGACTGGGTGATTGTGAAGACGTCTGTGATCACGACGCCATAAAACTGGATAAACACGGACTGCCGGTTGTAGATAATGATAAATGTACAGCCTGCGAAGATTGCGTCGATATCTGTCCAAAGGGTTTATTTTCGATTCAACCAGTTACTCATCAATTATGGGTGGCCTGCAAAAACCTGCTTTTTGATGAAGAGGCGGAATCAGAATGTGAGGTTGCCTGCACAGCCTGTGAAAAATGCTCCAAGGATGCACCTGAAGGTTTAATACGCATCACTGATAATCTTGCCAGAATCGATTATTCAAAAAACAATTTGGCGACGCCCGTCGCCATAGAACGTTGTCCAACCGGTGCGATTGTCTGGTTTGATCCAATCAATGGCGTCCGCAAAGGCAGTAAGGCTAAAAGCATTGTGCGCGACGAAGCACTTCCGCTGTAACTAAGACACTAAAAAGATATTAAAGGCATCGCTATGAACTTCGGCAAAAAAACGGAAAGAACCTTTAAATACCCAGGTATTCGCATGGCGATGGATGGCAATACGGCGGTCATCATGTGCGAACGCGAAGCTTCTGATGCTGCCGGTGCATACCCGATTACACCATCAACCCAGATGGGGGAATACTGGGCCGAGGAAACGGCCAAGGGTCATGTAAATGTATCGAACCGTGCCCTGAAGTTTGTTGAGCCCGAATCAGAACATGCCGCTGCCGCCGTTACTGCAGGTATGTCGATGACCGGTTTGAGAGCGACCAACTTTTCATCTGCCCAGGGTGTGGCTTTCATGCACGAATCCCTGTATGCGGCTGCCGGTAAACGTCTTCCTTACGTATTGAATATGGGCTGTCGTGCCATTACCAAGGCGAGTCTTAACGTGCATTGTGGACACGATGATTATCATTGTGTTGATGACACCGGTTTTTTCCAGTTGTTTGCCAATGATGCACAGGGTGCTGCCGACCTTAACCTGATAGGCCGCAAAATTGCTGAATATGCACTGACACCTGCAGTCGTCGCGCAGGACGGCTTTTTGACTACGCACCTGATTGAGCCTTTGCAGGTGCCTGAAAGAGAATTGATTGAAGAGTACCTGGGACGTCCGGATGACGAAATTGAATGCTCCAACGCCAGCCCAGCGTATGCTGTATGGCAAAACACGTCGTCGTATTCCAGCCATATGGGATGTAGATGTGCCGATGCAGTCAGGTTCGGTTCAGAACCAGGATGCTTACATGCAGACAACAGCAGCACAACGTCCTTATTTCTATGACCATATCGCTGATATCACCGACCAGATGATGGACGAGTTCTACGAGCTCACCGGTCGCCGTTATGGCCGTATTCATACATGGGAAGTTGAAAAGTCAGACTATGTCATTGTTGGTATGGGTTCGATGCTGGTGCAGGCTCATGCAGTTGCAGAATACCTGAAGAAAACCCGCAAACTGAAAGTGGGTATATTGGATATCACCATGTTCCGCCCATTCCCGGGAGACTTGATTGGCAAGGCGCTCAAGGGCAAGAAAGGTGTTACGGTGCTGGAACGGACCGATCAGCCACTGGCGGAAGATTTGCCACTGATGCGTGAAGTGCGCGCAGCCTTGTCCAAGTGTATTGAAAATGGCCAGGCCGACAACGAATTGCCATGGCCTGATTATGAAACCTATAGCAGTTTCAAGGATATGCCTAAACTGTTTTCAGGTGCTTATGGTCTGGGGTCACGTGATCTTCAGCCCGAAGGTCTTGTGGGTGTAATTGAAAACATGTTGCCTGATGGCAAGCAGTTGAAGTTTTTCTACCTGGGTATTGATTTCGTACGTGAAGCCGGCAAACCCGAAACAGGAAGTGCATATCCAGAACCTGCTGGAGTCTTATCCTGCGATTGATCGCCTGGCAATTCGTGGCTCTGAAAATCCGAACCTGATGCCGGAAAACTCTATTACGGTACGTATGCATTCTGTTGGTGGCTGGGGTGCAATCACCACCGGTAAGAACCTGGCCATGACCCTGTATGACCTGCTGGGTTATGAAATCCGCGCCAACCCCAAATACGGATCAGAGAAAAAAGGTCAGCCAACGACCTATTACCTTGCGGCAGCCCCGGAACGTATTCCACTGAACTGTGAATACCATTACGTAGACGTTGTCATTTCACCTGACCCCAACGTCTTTGGACACTCGAACCCACTTGCCGGCTTGAAGAAAGGTGGTGTTTTTATTATCCAGTCAACATTGACTGAAGAGGAGCTGTGGGCAAGCTTTCCGCGCAAGTCCCAGCAATTCATTATTGATAACGAGATTCGGGTTTACACCATCGATGGTTTCAAGATTGCACGTGAAGAAGCAACCAACCCGGAACTGCAACTGCGTATGCAGGGTAATGCCTTCCAGGGGGCATTCTTTGCGGCATCGCCTTTAATGGAAATGGCGAGCCTGGATGAAAATAAACTGTTTGCAACGATTGAAACACAACTGAATTCCAAATTCGGTGCCAAGGGTAAGCGTATTGTTGATGATAACCTGCGTGTGGTTAGACGCGGTTTCGACGAAGCACGTGAAATTCGTCATGCCAAGGTGCAAACTGCCCAGGCTCAAAAAATGTCGGCTTCAGCAGCCATGCCAGTCATGCTCAAGGATTTACCGGAAGGTGACGGCGGTATTAGTGATGTGCATCGTTTCTGGGAACAGACTGGTAGTTTTTATGCCAGTGGACAAGGTGAGCAGAATCTGGCTGATCCGTACCAGGCCCTGTCTTTGATCCCGGCTGCAACCGGTGTTTACCGTGACATGACCAATATTCGTTTCGACTACCCGCAGTGGGTAGCGGAAAATTGTACTGCCTGTGGTGATTGCTACACGGCCTGTCCTGACAGTTCAATTCCGGGCCTGGTTAACTCGGTCAGTGAAATATTCAATACTGCGATTACGCGTGTTGAAAATGGTATGCCAACCCAGTACCTGCGCCGTGAAACACGCGAAGTGGAAAAACGTTTGCGTAACCTGATTGAAGAGCAGGGTGAGCAGGCAGATGTACGCGCCCTGCTTGACCAGGCTGTCCTCGAGCACCTCGCTGATGCCGGGCTAGATGATAAAAATAAAGCCGTGATGGAAGATGAATTCAGTCGTTTCCTGGCGGCTTTAGGCACATTTGATTTTTCCGTTACCAAGCCTTACTGGAATACCAAGGAAAAGAAAGCCAAGGGGGCAGGCGGCCTGTTTTCTATCACGGTCAATCCATATACCTGCAAAGGCTGCATGGAATGTATTGATGTCTGTGAAGACGAAGCCCTGGTCAAAAAGCACCAGGAGCAGGAAGCAATCGACAAAATGCGTTCTGACTGGAAGTTATGGATGGAACTGCCCAATACCAGCGAAACATACAGTCGTATCGATGACCTGGATGAGAAGATCGGCGCTTTGGAAACCCTGTTGCTGGACAAGGAAGCCTACCAGTCGATGGTCTGTGGTGACGGTGCTTGCCTGGGTTGTGGTGAAAAGACGGTCTTGCACCTGTTTACCAGTACTGTCACCAAGCTGATGCAGCCGCGCGTTGAAAAGCAGCTGGTAAAGCTTGATGACCTGATCACAAGACTGGAACAGCACATACGCCTGAAACTGGCAGCGGGTGTTGATCTGACCAATACCTCTGCCATTGTTGATGCGGCGGACTCACCTGATGGCGACCTGTCGCTAGCACGTTTATCTGACAAGCTTGATCCCGGCCATGAGTCCACCCTGGTCGATAAGAAATGGCTGAAATGGGCTACCGGCGTGCTTGATGAGCTGCGTGAGCTGCGCTGGAATTATCGTGAAGGACCTACCAAAAATGGCCGTGCAGCCATGGGTATTGTCAATGCTACAGGCTGCACATCCGTATGGGGTTCAACCTATCCCTATAACCCTTATCCTTTCCCATGGACCAGTCACCTGTTCCAGGATAGTCCTTCAGTTGCCATGGGGCTGTTTGAAGGGCATATGACCAAGATGGCTGACGGCTTCAGGGCGATACGCCTGGCTGAACTGGCACTGGAAGATAAATACAACCCGCTTGAGCATGATGGCATGTTCCAGCAGTTCAACTGGAAGCAGTTCACCAAGGAAGAATGGGAGCTTTGTCCTCCTGTGGTATCCATCGGTGGTGATGGTGCCATGTATGATATTGGTTTCCAGAACCTGTCGCGTGCCCTGGCATCCGGTATGCCAGTTAAAGTTCTGGTACTGGATACCCAGGTTTATTCCAATACCGGTGGACAGGCCTGTACCTCGGGCTTTATTTCACAGGTTGCGGATATGAGCCCTTATGGCAAGGCCTGGCATGGTAAGGAGGAAATCCGCAAGGAAATGTCCCTGATTGGTATAGCTCATCGCACCAGCTATGTATTACAGGGTGCGATCAGTAATGTCACTCACCTGCTCGAAGGTTTCATCGATGGCCTGAACAGTCGCCGACCTGCCTTGTTTAATATCTATGCAGTCTGCCAGCCTGAACACGGTGTGGCTGACTTTGCTTCAACACAGCAGTCCAAGCTGGCGGTTGAAGGACGTGCTTATCCCTTAATGCGTTTCAATCCCGATGATGGCGAAACCATTGAAGAATGTATTGACCTGGAAGGTAATCCATCCGGCGATACAGACTGGCCAAGCTATGAGCTGAAATACACGGATGAAAAAGGTAATGAGGCCAGCATGACGTTGCCAATGACCTTTGCCGATTTTGCCGCAACGGAAGGACGTTTCCGCAAACAGTTCCGTGTTGCACCGCAGGATGCCTGGAATGATGACATGGTTCGCCTGGATGAGTTTCTTGAAACGGATGAAGATGAACGTGAAGGACTCTTCCCATACATCTGGGGCGTGAATGCCAAGAACCACCTGATCAGGATTGTGTGTTCTGCCGAGATGGTTAAATCCTGTGAAGAACGCCTTATGTTCTGGCGTCAGCTCAGGGGCATAGCCGGAGAACTGAACAAGGTCGATGTCGATGCCATGGTGGAACAGGCCAAGATTGATATGGCTCAGCGCCTGAGTTCAACCCTGTTGTCACTGAGTTCATCGGGTAACGCGTCTGCGTTGACGGATACATTCTCATCAGCTGCGCCTGCAGGTGGTAATGGTGGCGGTGGTGCAGAAGCGGTTGATTACGAACCTGTATGGATTGAATCTCCGGAATGTACCGCCTGTGATGAATGTACTGAAATTGCACCTAAAACATTTGCCTACAATGATGAAAAGCAGGCGACTGTTATTGACCCCAAGGGTAGTTCCTATAAGGATCTTGTGCGGGCAGCTGAAAAATGTACTGCCGGTTGTCTGCATCCGGGTACCCCATGGAACATGAATGAAAAAAATATCGACAAGCTCATCAAGCGTGCCGAGAAATACAACTAAACCGGGGAAGAGGCACTTAACATGCGTTTTCTGAAATGGTTTGGTAAAGGCACCTTCAGTCATGGTGTGCATCCTCCGACAAACAAGGAGGTTACAGCACAGAAAAAGATTCGTCGGCTGCCTTTTCCCGACACCCTGGTTATTCCTTTAAACCAGCACATAGGCAAACCGTCTAAGCTGCTGGTTCACAAGGGGCAGGAAGTTGTTCGCGGCGAACCGATTGCTGCAGCGGATGGTTTTGTCTCTGTGCCTATCCATGCGCCAGCGACTGGACGGGTAAAGGATATCAGGCTGATGCCGACATCCCGGGGCGAACAGTCGATGTCTATTGTTCTGGAAGTCTATGAAGGCGATACCCAGGCAGTCTTATGGAACAATGATATTGATCCTGACCAGCTTGATGCAGGGCAAATGCGGCAGGCTATCCAGGATATGGGCATGGTAGGTCTTGGCGGGGCGGCATTTCCATCACATGTAAAGATGACCATTCCACCGGATAAGAGCGTTGAAACCCTGGTGGTGAATGGTTGTGAATGTGAGCCTTACCTGAGTTGTGATCATCGCACCATGATTGAATATCCGGAAGCGTTAATGCGCGGTATTGTTTACGTGATGCGTGCAACCGGTGTAAATAATGCAGTTGTCGGTATTGAAGACAACAAAATGGATGCGGTTGAATTGTTACGTCAGCATATACCGGCTGGTAGTAATATCACGGTTGAGGCAGTAGAGACCAAGTATCCGCAGGGTTCTGAAAAAATGCTGGTCAAATCCCTGCTGGGCAAGGAAGTACCTGCCGGCAAGATACCGCTGGATGTGGGTGCGGTTGTCAATAACGTCGGCACAGTAACAGCGGTGGGACAGTTGTTACCACGCGGTGAAGGCATGACAGAACGTGTTGTCACAGTCACTGGTCCAGGCGTGGAAAAACCGGGTAATTATATTATTCCGCTGGGTACGCCGATTGGCTTTGTCTTAAAGCAGGTTGGCTATACCGGTGAACGTAATGATTTTGTACTGGGTGGCCCCATGATGGGACCATCGGTTTCTGATCTGAATACGCCAATCACAAAGGGCTCATCTGGTCTGCTAATATTGAATGAAGCCGAAATCCAGAAGGAGACGAGACGCATCTGGCCATGCATAAAATGCGGTCATTGTGTCAATGCCTGTCCAATGCATCTTAATCCAGCCCAACTCGGACAACTTGCCGGGAAACGTGAATATGCCGTGATGGCTGAAAGTTTTCATCTGAACGACTGTTTTGAGTGTGGTTGCTGCTCATATGTTTGTCCTTCCAACATTCCATTGGTGCAACATTTCCGTATTGCCAAGGCATTTAACAGGGAGCAGGCTGCCTGATGGCAAAAACCAGGATTGAGTTACGTACAACTCCACACATCCATGCTGCAAATGACGTTGTTGTCATTATGCGTAACGTGGTATTTGCCTCTATCCCGATGGCTGCCTGGAGTATCTGGTTATATGGCCTGAGTGCAGTTATGTTGCTCATTACGGTTTTAGGTAGTTGCCTGCTGACCGAAAGGCTGTTTAATCTGAAATCAGCAAATACACTGGGCGACTGGTCTGCTGCGATCACAGGCATTCTATTATTTCTTGCCTTGCCGCCGAGTTTTCCATTATGGATGGGTGTGGTCGCTGGCTTTATTGCCATCGGCCTTGGCAAGGTTATGTTTGGCGGCCTGGGCATGAATGTTTTCAATCCTGCCTTGGTTGGCCGTGCCTTTGTTCAGGCAGCATTTCCCGTCGCCATAACGACCTGGACGCCATCATTGTTTGACGGACGTTTCAGCAGCTTTATCCCTTCGACCTTTACTGTGCCATTTATGATGCCACCCGAAGTGGCTGAATGGAACAGCCAGGTAGCAGTAGACTCTTTCAGTGGTGCGACACCACTGGCGTTATCCAAGTTCGAGGCAACGCTCACGCCAACGATGGACTTGATGACCGGTATGACTGCCGGATCAGCCGGTGAATCATCCGCCATTATCATCCTGGTTTGCGGTTTATACCTGGCTGTCAGAAAAATGCTCGACTGGCGTATTCCGGCGGCCGTAATGGCAGGCGCCTTTATTACGGCAGAAGTTTTTCATTTTATGAACCCTGAGGCTTACCCGGCAGGCCTGTTCATGTTGCTGTCTGGTGGATTGATGCTGGGTGCATGGTTTATGGCAACTGACATGGTCGGTTCGCCGGTCACACCCAAAGGCGTCATTATTTATGGATTGCTGATTGGCTTTGTCACGGTCATTATCCGTTTATTCGGCGGTCTGACTGAAGGGGTGATGTACGCGATTTTACTGGGCAATGCCGCGACACCACTGATTGACCAGTTAACGCAGCCTAAGGTGTTTGGCCAAACCAAGCCGGAGAAAGTTGAGGAGAGTTCCTCATGAGTACAGCTGAAGAACAGGTCCGGCAGCCAGAAAATGCCAGCACGATGATGATATTGGTGCTCAGTGGTATTGCAATGATTTCCGGCTTCCTGGTGGTACTGGTTTCACAGCTGACCGCTCCTGTGATTGCTGAAAATCAGCGTATTGCGATTGAGAAGGCTGTAGTGAAGGTCATTCCCGGTGCTACAACTCACAAGGAATTCTTTCTTGAAAATGGCAAACTGGTTGCGCAAAAACAGTTAGATGATAGCGAGAGTGTTTATGCCGGCTATGATGCCCAGGGCAAGCTTTTGGGTGTCGCTGCCCGGGCTGCGGCACAGGGTTATGCCGATATGATTTACCTGCTATATGGCTATGACCCTGCCTGCGAGTGTATTCGCGGTATCAAGGTTTTGAAACTGGCGGAAACCCCGGGACTCGGTGACAAGATCATCACCGATAAAAAATTCCTGGCTAACTTTGATGCCCTGGATGCCCGGGTGGACGTGGGTAATCAGGCTTTGTTGAATAAAATTGTAACGGTCAAGTCCGGTACCAAGGAGCATGACTGGGAAATTGATGCGATCTCAGGTGCAACGGTTTCATCTGTTGCTGTTGGCAAGGCTCTGAACCGGTCGGCACAGCGTTTGTTGCCCCAGGTTTTACCTGTCATGCATATGTTGCAACAGACGGAGTCATCACAATGAGCCAGAAAAAACAGGACCCTCGGATTACCTGGGAAACTTTTTCAGAAGGTTTATGGGTTAATAACCCGGTGTTTGTCATGTTGCTGGGTATGTGTCCGGTGCTGGCGGTGACCAACTCGGCAATCAATGCCCTGGCGATGGGGCTGGCAACGACTTTTGTGTTACTGGCATCCGGTTTCCTGGTTGCATTGTTGGGTGCATATATTCCCAAGCAAGTCAGAATTGCGACCTACATTGTTATTATCGCCACTTTCGTCACCATTATTGATTATGTGATCCAGGCGATCTCACTGGACCTGTACAATGCTTTGGGTGCTTTTATCCAGTTAATCGTTGTTAACTGTATGATACTCGGCAGGGCAGAAGCCTATGCTTCAAAAAACCGTCCGGCCAAAGCTGTAGTCAATGCGCTTGGCATGGGGCTCGGTTTTACCATTGCCCTGTTATGTCTTGGAGTCGTGCGTGAGATTCTGGGGGCAGGCGCCATCTTTGGTTATGACCTGTTTGGTCCCCAGTTCCAACCCTGGGTTGTGATGGTTTTGCCACCCGGGGGCTTCCTTGTTTTAGGTGCATGGTTATTATTGTTTGACTGGTTCAAACAACGCCAGGAGCAAAATGAAGCGAGCAAATCAGGAGGCCAGACCAATGTCGCCTGATTCACTGTCCTTTATTTTTCTGAATACAGTTTTAGCCAATAACTTCGTATTGGCGATGTTCCTTGGATTATGTCCTTTCCTGGGTGTTTCAGGAAAACTTAATACAGCAATCCCGTTGGGGCTTGCCACCATGTTTGTCATGCTGGTCAGTTCATTGTGTGCTTACGGCATCAACATAATACTGGTGGCGCTTGATATTGAATTCCTGCGATTGATTGCCTATATCGCAATCATTGCCAGTTCTGTGCAGCTGGTTGAAATGACGTTGAAAAAATACAGCCCGACGCTGTTCCGTTCGCTGGGTATTTTCCTGCCGCTGATTACAACCAACTGCGCGATACTGGGTGTCGCCCTGTTTCAGACATTCAAGGACTATGACTTTGCCCAGTCACTTGTCTACGCTTCCGGTGCGGGCGTCGGTTTTACCCTGGCGATTGCCTTGATGGCGGGCCTCAGGGAAAAACTGGAATTATCCACGGTACCCAGCGTTACCCAGGGTGCGGCATTAAGCCTGATGCTGGGTGGTTTATTGTCACTGACATTTATGGGCTTTGCCGGTCTTGGCGGAGGACATTGATATGATGAAATACCTGCTTGCAATCACACTGGTTCCTGCTTTGCTGATAGGCTGGCTGCTAGTTCAACAGTTGGCGCGGCGTTACGCAGAGGCTAATCCTGAGCTGGGTAGTTTCCGGGAAGAAGGCGGTGGTTGCGGTAAAAACTGTGGCTGTCGAGGAGGCAGCTGTCAAAACAAGTGAACCTAACAAATGCCAGCAGAAGCGCTAAGCTTTAGCTAACCAGGATCCTGACTGATCGAGAATAACAATGAATGATCATGAAGAGAAAGCAGCAAATTATCGTACAGTATTTTTTGTATCCGATGGTACCGGCTTAACCGCCGAGACAAACGGCAGAAGCCTGTTGGCACAGTTTCCCGAGCTGGAGTTTGATACGGTCACACTGGCGTTTATTGACAGTGAGGACAAGGCTCGCGTAGCTCGTAAACATATCAATACTACATACGAGCAATCAGGTATTCAGCCGGTTGTTTTCAGTACGCTGGTGGAAAAACCGGAACAGGATGTTATACGGCAGAGTAAAGCACTTGTTATTGACCTGTTTAATGCTTTTCTTGAACCATTGGAAAAATGCTTTGGCATGGAATCGGCGCACAAGCTGGGGATGTCAAAAACCATTCTGGGTAAATCAACCTATCTTGACCGGCTCGATGCGATAGATTATTCACTGTCTCATGATGATGGAATTCGTCCCGATCAATATGATGATGCAGATGTCATCCTGGTGGGTGTGTCCCGCTGTGGCAAAACCCCAACCTGTCTTTACCTGGCAATGAACTTTTCGTTGAAGGCGAGTAATTATCCATTAACTGCGGATGATATGCAGCGGGACACGTTGCCTGATTTTTTACAGCAATACCGCGATAAACTGGTTGGTTTGACCATTAAGCCTATGCCGTTAAGTCGCATACGGGTCAAGCGACGGCCCGGTAGTGATTATGCCTCATTGCAAAACTGTCAAAGCGAGGTCAAGACGGCTGAACGGATGTTTCAGCATGTCGGTATCCCCGTGTTTGATACCACGGAGACATCGATCGAAGAAATCGCAAGCAATGTGGTTAAAGCGCAGGGTATCAGTAATGAAAGAACAGGGTTTGCCTGAAGTCGGCATCATTATTATTTTTCAACAGGGGTGTAAGACATGACAATGTACGTGATTCCACTGCAACAACTGGGCATGGACGATGTTCCCAGGGTAGGCGGCAAGAATGCTTCACTGGGTGAAATGTTACAAAATCTTGCCCCCCTGGGTGTTGCTGTGCCGGGCGGTTTTGCGACAACAGCCGATGCTTACCGTGAATTTCTCGCACAGGATAACCTGGCTGAAAGAATTGCCGGACATCTGCAGGGACTGGATGTCGGGGATGTCATGGCGTTACAGGCAGTGGGTGCTGACATTCGCAAGTGGATTATGGAAGTTTCTTTTCCACCAGCCATGGAAGCTGCCATCGATGCAGCCTATGCCGGACTTGAATCGGAATACGGCAGTGAAGTTACCTGGGCGGTACGTTCATCAGCTACCGCAGAAGACCTGCCGGATGCCTCTTTTGCCGGTCAACAGGAGACCTACCTGAACGTGGCAGGACTCGAAAATATCAAGAAAGCCATACGCGAAGTATTCGCCTCGCTGTTTAATGACCGTGCTATCGCTTACCGGGAACACCAGGGGTTTAACCACGAGGAAGTGGCATTGTCAGCCGGCATTCAGAAAATGGTGCGTTCGGATATTGGCAGTGCCGGCGTGGCCTTTACCCTGGATACCGAGAGTGGTTTCAGGGACGTGGTATTTATCACCGGCAGCTATGGGCTTGGCGAGACGGTCGTACAGGGAGCCGTCAATCCCGATGAGTTTTACGTTCACAAGTCAACCCTGAAAGCGGGGCGCCCGGCTGTTTTACGCCATACCCTGGGTGAAAAAGCCATCAAGATGATTTATTCGGGAGATCCTAAGGATCCGGTAAAAACCGTTGATGTTGAAGCGGATGAGCGTCGGCAATTTTGTCTTAATGATACCGAGATCCAGTCGCTGGCCAGTATGGCCATGACGATTGAAGACCATTACCAGCGTCCCATGGACATCGAGTGGGCGAAAGATGGAGTGGATGGCCAGATCTATATTGTCCAGGCCCGTCCGGAAACCGTGCAGAGCCAGCAGAAAAATGCCCATACGATAGAAAAGTATGAACTGAAAGAGGAGGGCAGAGTACTGACCTCCGGAAGGTCGATTGGCAACAAGATTGGCAGTGGTCACGTGCGCCTGTTTAACAACCTCGACAGGATGAACGAGTTCAAGGCAGGTGACGTTCTGCTGACAGACATGACGGATCCTGACTGGGAACCCATTATGAAAAAGGCTTCGGCGATTGTTACCAATCGAGGCGGTCGTACCTGCCATGCAGCGATTATAGCGCGTGAACTCGGTGTGCCTGCGGTTGTGGGCTGTGGTAATGCAACCGAGGTGCTGGTCGATGGCTCAGAAGTCACGGTATCCTGTGCAGAAGGTGACGAAGGTTTTATCTATGCCGGCAAACTGCGTTTTGAACACAGCACCCAGTCAATGGATGCCATGCCCGATATTCCGGTCAAAATCATGATGAACGTGGGCAACCCTGATCGAGCATTCAGCTTTGCACAGTTGCCTCATTTTGGCGTAGGCCTTGCCAGGCTGGAATTTATTATCAATAACATGATTGGCATTCACCCCAAGGCATTGCTGAATTCGAAAAAAATGGATGATGCTGTTCGCCAGGTCATTATTGATAAGACCAGCGCATACAAGGACCCGATAGATTTTTATATCAGCCGAATTGCTGAAGGTGTTTCCACGATAGCCGCGGCTTTCTCGCCACAGCCAGTGATTGTGCGTATGTCAGACTTCAAGTCCAATGAATATGCCAACCTTGTTGGAGGCAGTCTTTTTGAACCGCACGAAGAAAACCCGATGATCGGCTATCGTGGTGCATCCCGCTATATCTCGGCAGATTTTCGTGAATGTTTTGAACTCGAATGCAAGGCAATGAAACGGGTACGCGATGAGATGGGTTTTACCAATGTTGAATTGATGATTCCATTTGTACGTACCTTGAAAGAGGCGGCAGCCGTTGTGGAAATCCTCAGGGAAAACGGCCTGCAACGCGGCAAGAATGGTTTACGCCTGATCATGATGTGTGAATTGCCATCCAATGCCGTTCTGGCCGAACAGTTCCTCGAATATTTTGATGGTTTCTCCATCGGTTCGAATGATATGACCCAGTTAACCCTGGGACTGGATCGTGATTCAGCGCTGGTGGCACAGTCATTTGATGAGCGTGATCCGGCGGTGCTGGCCATGCTGGATATGGCTATTACAGCCTGCAGGAAACATAACAAGTATGTTGGTATCTGTGGACAGGGCCCCTCTGATCATCCTGACCTGGCGAAGTGGCTGCTGGACAGGGAAATTACCAGTATTTCCCTGAATCCTGACACGGTGGTTGATACCTGGCAGCACCTGGCTGATTGATAAATAATAATAGTGATATCGCGTTCTGTAACAGGCAGGTAAAAGCGTGCAAGCACAGACGTTGGTATTACAGTCCCATCGCCTGCCATTGGTTCATCAATGGCTTGAGCCCTGTATTGATTCTGTCAGGAGGTGGTGTGACAGGTATGGTTTTGAACATCGTTTCATGGATGATGAGCTGTTCAGCCTGGTGCCTGGGGATTTACTGCATAAATTTTCAGATCAGAAAGTCATTGCTACTGACCTGGCCCGTTTATTTTGGATGCAAAACTCTTTGCAACAGGGCTACCAGACTGTTATCTGGTGTGATGCTGACTTCCTGGTATTCAAGCCGGAAGAATTCGTGTTAACGGATGACAGCTATGCACTGGGTCGGGAAGTCTGGGTAAACACGATAACAAGGGCCAGTTACAGCCTACAGGAAAGTACACAATGCTTTTATGATGTTTCGCCACTCCAATACTTTTCTCGACTTTTATACCGAAACGGCCGAACGCCTGCTGCGCATGAATACGGGTACTGTACCACCACAGTTTATTGTCCGAAGCTACTGACGGCTTTGCATAACATCGCCCATTGCCCGGTTATGGAAACCGCAGGATTATGTATGACCCACTGGTTATGCGTGATATGCTGACCAGTGATGGTGAAGCGCTGGAGCTGTTTAAGCACGATCACCTGAATTAATAGCAGCGGCCAACCTGAGTAGTTCCGTGGCGCAGCGTGACAGCCCCTCTGAAAAAACGATGCAGGATACTGATTTTAGCGGACTGCTGAATGAATGAACTCAAAGAACAACGGGTTCAATGTCCTTAC
>CAWDGV010000017.1:0-47792 GCA_963801985.1 uncultured Gammaproteobacteria bacterium | reverse complement strand
TGTATTACGCCTGCTCGCACCAATCTCTCCCCATGTAACGCATTTCCTGTGGAGAGAACTGGGCTTTGGCGAAAACATCCAGACCGCAGCCTGGCCCGAACTGGATGAGTCTGCCCTGACCAGGAACAGCATTGACTACGTGGTTCAGGTCAATGGCAAAGTCCGTGGCAAAATCTCTGTTGCCGCCGATGCTGACAAGCAGGCTGTTGAAGCAACCGCCAAGGCAAATGAAAACGTGCAACGATTTACTGAAGGAGCTACCATCAGGAAAGTCATTGTAGTTCCCAACAAGCTGGTTAACATTGTTGCCAACTAGACGACGAAAAATAAAATATGCCGACGACAGAACGCCTCTCAATCCAGAAAATACATTACCTGCTCATTTCACTGCTGCTGATAGCATCATTAGCAAGCTGTGGATTTCAACTCAGGGAAAGTGTTGCCATTCCGGAGGATTCAGGCCCGGTTAATCCAGGGCGTTAGTGAGTTTTCCACCATCTACAAGGCTGTACGCGACGCCTTGCGTCAATCTTCCATTGAAATCACGCAAGATGATTCAGCCAATCATATCCTGGTTATCAACCAGGATAAGAAATGAGCGCCGCGTATGGGCTGTCGGACAGCCCAGGCAAAGTCGCTGAAAACGAGCTGATCAAATCATTCACTTTCCAGCTGCTGGACCGGGACGGCAACAGCGTTACTGAGCCACAAACCATATCGACCAACCGCTCCTACGCGGTCCCCGAAACTGCAGGCCTGGGCACAGCCCTGGAAGACCAGGAAATTAGCCGAAGCATGGAAGAGTCACTGGTAGAGCGCATGCTCAGATACCTGGCAGGCAGGATATAAGCAGTTTTTCATATGCGCCTTGGCCTGCATGAACTCAAAGCTCACCTGAATAAAAAAATCTCGCCTGTTTATCTGGTTACCGGCGACGAACCTTTACAACTTGGCGAGGCTGCAGACATGATTCGCAGCACTGCACGCAACCAGGGTTTTTCTGAGCGAAAAATCATGGAAGCCACTACAGGTTTTGACTGGCAGGAGCTCACTGCCGAGTCCAACAGCCTGTCGTTATTCGCCGAACAGCGCATCATTGATTTACGCATCCCTTCCGGTAAACCCGGCAATGAAGGCAGCAAGGCGCTGGCAATATACTGTGACAATATCCCGCAGGACATGCTACTTCTGCTCAGCATGCCTAAGCTCGACCAGAACCAGCTCAAAAGCAAATGGTACAAAGCACTCGATAAAGCCGGCGTTATCATCCAGGTCTGGCCGGTCAACGAACAACGTCTACCACCCTGGATCGAGCAACGCCTGCGACAAAAAGGCCTGACTCCCGAAAAAGATGTCATCCAGATGCTGGCCGAACGCGTGGAAGGCAATTTACTGGCTGCCTCCCAGGAAATAGAAAAACTGCTTCTGCTTTTGGCCCGGGCATTATCACTGCTGAACAGCTTGCTGCCAGCGTTGCTGATAGTGCCCGTTTTGATGTTTTCAGCCTGGTTGACGCCGCATTACAAGGCAAACCCGAGCGCTGTGCCCGTATTCTACGAGGCCTGAAGAATGAAGGCACGCCTGCTGCCGTTGTCCTATGGGCCCTGTCCCGGGAAATTCGCAAATGGCACAGATTGCCTATGCCCTGAAAAACGGCGTACCCGCAAACAAGGCTTTCGCCGAACAGCGCATCTGGGACAAACGCAAACCACTGGTTCAACAGGGCCTGAAGAGACTGCCGCTTTCACAATGGCAAAACCTGCTACTGCTTTGCGAACAGGCTGACGAAGCTGTTAAAGGACAAAGCAAACAGGACAGTTGGCTGCTGCTGGAAGACATCAGCGTCAGAATGTCTGGCCTGTCGCTAAATAAGTTGCCCGCATAAAAACCTCTCGCACCACGAAGAGCACAAAGAACACCAAGACTTTATTACTTTCTCTCAGCATCCAATTTAGAACAGGCGATATAACCCTGAAATGCTTTTAATCTGAAACATTTCATTTTCTTTGTGTCCTTAGCGCCCTTTGTGGTGAAAATATGTTCTGCTTTTGTGTCCTGAGTGGTGAATAAGTTAACATCCCCCAAATCTGATTTAGAAGTGGAATAGGAAAATGACGGACATTACCGACATTAACAGTTACATGACTGACCTGGGCAAACGCGCCCGGGCAGCTTCACGCGTTTTGGCCGCCGCTAATACCGGTACCAAGGATACTGCGCTAAATGCGATCGCCGACGACCTGGATAAAAATCGTGACCTGCTGATGACAGAAAACCGTAAGGATCTGGAGGCCGGCAAACAGAAAGGACTGGATGCGGCTTTACTTGATCGACTGGAGCTGACGCCAGAGCGCATTGACAGCATGATCGAGGGCTTGAGACAGATTGCCGGGCTGAGCGACCCGATTGGTGAAATCTTCGATATGAATTACCGTCCAAGTGGAATCCAGGTTGGTCGCATGCGCGTCCCACTGGGTGTTGTTGGCATCATTTACGAGTCACGTCCCAATGTGACTGCCGATGCTGCTGCTTTGTGCCTGAAATCCGGCAATGCCAGTGTTTTGAGAGGTGGCTCTGAAGCCTTTCATTCCAACCAGGCTATCGCCGCCAGTATTCATCGCGGCCTGGAAACAGCAGGCCTGCCGGCAGATGCCGTCCAGGTTTTGCAGACCACTGACCGGGCAGCAGTATCCAACATGTGCACCATGCCGGAATATATAGATGTCATCATTCCCCGTGGCGGCAAAGGCCTGATCGAACGCATCAGCGCTGAGGCCCGTGTGCCTGTGATTAAGCATTTGCATGGTATCTGCCATGTGTATGTCGATGACCAGGCTGATATGCAAAAAGCATTTGATGTTGCACTGAATGCCAAAACACAACGATACGGCACCTGCAATACGATGGAAACCTTACTGGTCGCAGAAGCCGTTGCTGCTGAATTCCTGCAGCAGATTGCCCCCGCCTACCTCGAAAAAGGCGTTGAATTAAGGGGTTGCAGCAAGACCTGCAGCATTCTCAAAGACAAGTGCAGCCCGGCAACGGATGAAGACTGGGATACTGAATACCTGGCGCCCATCCTATCAATCCGGGTTGTAGATGACTTGCAACAGGCACTGGATCATATTGCCCGACATGGCTCACAGCATACAGAGAGCATCATCACCGAGAACTACAGCAGGGCCCGCATCTTTCTGCGTGACGCAGATGCCAGTTCCGTCATGGTAAATGCCTCCACACGCTTCGCCGATGGATTCGAATATGGACTGGGTGCCGAGATCGGTATTTCTACAGACAAATTCCATGCCCGTGGGCCGGTTGGCCTGGAAGGACTTACTTCAGTCAAGTTTATCGTGCTGGGTGACGGGCATATCCGCCAGTAGCTGGATGATAACCCAAGCAGCATGATTGGCATTTTCGGCGGCACATTTGACCCGGTTCATTACGGACACTTGAAAACTGTCATTTATGTTCAGGAGGCGCTGCAGCTGGAACAGGTGCGCCTGGTTCCCCTGGGGATGGCCGTGCATCGCGAGCAGCCGGTTGCTAGCAGCAGCCAACGCCTGGAAATGTTATACGCGGCCACATCAGATCAGCCGAACCTGGTAGTGGATGACAGGGAAACCAAACGACCGGGCGGCTCCTATACCGTTGACACCTTAAAATCCCTCAAGCAAGAATTCCCTGGTAAAACCCTGTGCCTGATTATTGGCAGTGATGCCTTTTGCGGCTTTCATAACTGGCATCAACCCGGGACGATACTGACATTGGCGCATCTCATTGTGATGCAGCGTCCCAACGCTGTCCTGCAGATGGCAACGGAAAGCCAAAAGTTATTAAACGGACACTTTGTCAAAACCATCGCACAATTGAACCAAAAGCAGGCAGGCAGCATCCTGATCCAGCAAGTGCCCCAGCTCGATATCTCCTCCACTGAAATTCGTCAGCGACTGCAGCAGGGGCAGCCTGTCAATAACATGATCCCCCTGTCCGTTTATGAACTGATCAGGCAGCGGGGACTTTACGCTAAAGCTGCCAGTTCACCCGCCTGAGACATCGCTGGCCGAGTAGTTTATTATGATGGACTTAAGCACTGTCACTACTGCCAGGTATTAACAACCCTGGAAGACATGAGAACAACGCAACCGGAATACTGAATGCAACCTGAAGAGCTGACTGAAATTATTTTAACGACCCTGGAAGAGATGAAAGCCCAGGATATTCAAATCCTTGATGTGCGCGGAAAAACCAGTATTACCGACATAATGATCTTTGCATCAGGCACTTCCGATCGCCACGTCAAATCACTGGCTGAAAGCGTTGCTTTTCAGGCCAAGCAGGCAGGTGAGCCCCCCATCGGCCTGGAAGGAACAACTGAAGGAGAATGGGCACTTGTCGATCTAAACGGTGTGGTTGTTCATGTCATGCAGCCGAAGGTCAGGGATTTCTACCAGCTTGAGCGCTTGTGGTCAGTGGGTGACAAAACAACCGACGACAATTGAAATTTCGCCTTGTCTTGTAACCACATGAACGAATTTCTACAATCTTGAAAATAACTTTAGGCATGCAATTCCAAAATGGATCGTTTTGATCGAATCTACGATCTGCATAAATTACTCAGCAGTTCCCGCTATCCGGTCTCTCGTGAAAAAATCGAACAGGAACTGGAATGCTCGCGGGCAACCGCCAAGCGCATTATCGACAGCATGCGGCTCTACCTGGAAGCTCCGATCAAGTACGACCGCTCTCTAAACGGTTATTATTACGATCGCAAACAGGAATCTCTCTATGAACTGCCCGGCCTGTGGTTTAACTCCAGCGAATTGCACGCCCTGCTTTCTGTGCAGCAACTCCTGTCCAGTGTCCAGCCTGGTTTATTTGACAAACAACTGGACCCGCTGAAACACCGCATCAACCGACTGTTGTCTGCACAGGGCGGCGCAGGTAAAGACGGTGGTGACAATATTCATCAGCGGGTAAAAATCCTGCAAATTGCCAGCCGCGCCAGCAATGAATTTTTTCAGCAGGTTGCCGGGGCAACATTGCAACGCAGGCAACTCACCATTGATTACTATAACCGTTCCAGGGACCAGGTGGACCAGCGTAAGATCTCGCCACAGCGCCTGATCCATTATCGCGATAACTGGTATCTTGATGCCTGGTGCCATACGCGAAAGGCTCTACGCACTTTTGCACTGGATGCCATCCATAAAACACGCATGCTCAATGAGCTAGCCAGGGAAATTGATGAACAGGAACTGGATAAGCATTTCGGCAGTGCCTACGGTATTTTTTCAGGTGAAGCAAAATATACGGCGACCTTAATCTTTTCAGAGAAAATGTCCCGCTGGGTCAGCAAGGAACAATGGCACCCGGGCCAACAGGGACAACAGCTGGAAGACGGCAGATACCAGTTGCAGTTGCCCTATAACAACCCAACCGAACTGATCATGGATATTTTGCGTTATGGCCCCGAAGTTGAGGTCGTACAGCCTGAAGAATTACGTGCCATGCTGGTTGCGCAATTGCAGCAGGCTCTGGATCACTACAAAAAATAAAATGCGTATCCATATCATCAGCATCGGCAATAAAATGCCCAATTGGGTCACACAGGGCTTTAATGAATACGCCAAGCGCATGCCCGTTGAATGCCAGATCAACCTGATTGAGCTGCCGCCTGCACAGCGCTCCAAGACCACGGACCTGAAACGCGCAATTCAGGAAGAAGGTCAGCGGATGTTGAAGGCGATTCCTAAAAACGCGGCTATTATGGCACTTGATGTTAAAGGCAAGTCTCACAGTACAGAGTCATTGGCAGCGGCCATGGACAGCTGGCTGTCTTCTGGCAGCGACATCGCGTTACTTGTTGGAGGTGCTGACGGCCTCTCGAGAGAATGCCTGTCATTAGCCAGTAGTAAGTGGTCACTATCGAACTTAACTTTTCCGCATCCCCTGGTTCGCGTCATCCTCGCGGAACAGCTGTACCGGGCATGGAGCCTGCTACGTAACCATCCCTATCACCGCGCCTGAATTTATGGGCCACCGCATATGATCTATCTCGCATCCCAGTCACCGCGGCGCAGAGAACTACTTGAGCAAATCCATATTCCATTCCAGGCAGTCGCGGTGGATATCGATGAAATTCCCCTGAAAAATGAAACACCCGGGAATTACGTCATTCGTATGGCCGTTGAAAAAGCACAACAGGCTTACCGGCCTGAGATGCAAATGCCCTTGCTGGCCGCAGATACTACCGTGGTCTGTAAAAAACGGATACTGGGCAAACCTGCCAACGAGGCCGCTTTTCTGGAAATGATGAAGTTACTCAGCAATCAAGCACACCAGGTGATGACCGCCGTGGCCGTGACTGACTCTATTGAACCTGAAGCAGTTAAAACCTGTCTTTCTGTCAGTGAAGTCCGGTTCAGAAAAATTACCGATGCAGAGGCAAGTCACTACTGGCTAAGCGGTGAGCCCTGTGACAAAGCTGGTGGTTACGGCATTCAGGGCCTGGGCGCGATCTTTATCGAGGAAATCCACGGCAGTTATTCCGGCATCATGGGACTGCCTCTTTGCGAAACAGCCAAACTTTTATCTGAATTTGGCGTATATTCTATTTAATACAAACTTTTCCACCACGACGAACACAAAGTCCACTAAGGCCGCTAATTCATCGATCAAATTTAAGTTGTCTGCAGGAAACCCGGAACCTGTTCCGATTCAAAGATTTATGTAAATAAATCTGTTTGTGAACTTTGTGTTGTCAGTGGTGACACAAGACAATGAGCGAAGAAATACTAATAAACATAACGCCGCCTGAAACTCGTGTAGCGCTGATTGAAAACGGTGTAGTTCAGGAAATTCTCATAGAACGCTTACAGGCCAGAGGCCTCGTTGGCAATATATACAAAGGTAAAATCTGCCGTATCCTACCTGGAATGCAGGCGGCCTTTGTCGATGCCGGCCTTGAGCGCGCCGCCTTTCTACATGCCTCGGACATCAGCTGTGAGAAAGAACCCAAACCGGAAAATATTGAAGAATTACTGCATGATGGAGAGGAGATCATTGTCCAGGTTGTGAAAGATCCCCTGGGTACCAAGGGAGCGAGACTGACAACCAACCTGTCCATTCCTTCCCGCTTCATGGTCTTCATGCCCTCCCTTAACAATGCCGGCGTATCACAGAAAATCGAAGATGAAGAAGAGCGCCTGCGACTGCGTAAAATCCTTAACGATTTTGTTGAACAAAACAAGATCCATGGCAGCTTCATCGCCAGAACCGCCGCTGAAGGTGCCAATGAGTTTGCATTACGCTCGGACATGCAGTTTTTGACGCGTTTATGGGAATCCATACAACTACGCACCAAAGACAGCAAGGTTAAACAGCCTATCCACGAAGATCTGCCCCTGGCTATCCGCGCATTTCGCGACCTGATTGGCCCCGAGGTTGAGCGCGTGCGTATCGATTCACGCTCAACTTACGACAAGGCTGTGGATTTCGCCACCCGGTTCATCCCGGAAATCCGCAACAAAATTGAGTACTATCCGGGCGAACGCCCGATATTTGACCTGTACTCGGTTGAAGATGAAATTCAGAAAGCCCTGCAGCGCAAGGTCGACCTGAAGTCCGGCGGACACCTGGTTATTGACCAGACAGAAGCCATGACCACGATTGACGTCAATACCGGCGCCTTCGTTGGTCACCGCAATCTCGAAGAAACCATTTTCAAGACCAACCTTGAAGCAGCTCAATCCATCTGCCGTCAACTGCGCCTGAGAAATCTGGGCGGCATCATCATTATCGACTTTATTGATATGTCAGAGGAGGAACACAAGCGACAGGTTATCCGGGCCCTGGAAAAATGCCTGTCTCACGATAATGCAAAAACCCAGATTTCCGAAGTCTCGTCCCTGGGACTGGTGCAGATGACGCGCAAGCGCACCCGGGAGTCACTTGAGCATGTGCTTTGCCAGACCTGTCACTGCTGTGCCGGCAGGGGAACAATGAAAACGGCCGAAACGGCCTGTTACGAAATCTTCCGTGAAATCCTCAGGGAAAGCCGCCAGTTTGATGTTGAACAGTTACTGGTACTGGCATCCCAGGATGTAATTGACCGTTTACTGGACGAGGAATCGCATAACCTGGCCGAACTGGAACAATTCATCGGAAAACCCGTCAGACTTCAAGCAGAGACACTCTACACACAAGAACAGTACGACGTGGTATTAATCTAGTGCAAAAAGCGCTAACAAAATTTGCCAATATCATTTGGCTGTCGCTTATCGCCCTGATTATATTATCAGGCACCCTAGTCGGCATAGCGCGACTTGCAAGCCCTTATCTGAAAGACTTTAAAAGCGACATAGAAGCGGAAGTAAGTCACCTGGCAGGCAGCAAGGTCAACATTGGCAAAATCAATGCACGCTGGAAAGGCATAGGGCCAAGATTGATTCTGCATGACATTCAGATCAATCATCCTGATCAGAAAACTGAACCATTGCGCCTCAACCGGATTGATCTCGATCTCAGCCTGATGGCGATAATACAGAGCGGAAAACTTTTACCCTGGAATGTTGTACTGCATGGCATCGAACTCAAGTTGAGACGTGATGCCGATGGGAAAATCCAGGTCACAGGACTGAGCGGCAGGGATGGGACCGTCAGTGATGAAAAAACCTTCTCAGCCGCACCCCTGTTCCAAATGCCGCGACTGGAATTGCGCGATACCATAATCGACTGGACTGACAAGACGGGAAAGACTCCCAGCACCGAATTTACCCAGATTAATTTACTGTTAAAAAACGATGCCGACCGGCATCAGCTTGACCTGTCATTCAATCTGCCTGGTGAACAACTGCAAACTCTGCAGGTAGCTGCAGATATCACAGCCAGCCATGAAAATCTCGCCAGTTGGAGCGGTGATGTTTTTATCAAGACACGCAATTTAAACGTAACTGAGTGGCTAAAAAGCCTGATGCCAAAACCCTTTGAACTGCTCCAGGGTCGCACGGACACAGACGTCTGGATCAGCGCAGAAAATGGAGAGATTAACTCCATTGCCGGTAATACAGCCTGGCATAATGTTAATTTGAGAAGGGCCGACCAGAACCGTGCATTTTCGCTGGATAGCATCAGTTCTGACTTCAAGCTCAACAAAAACCAGGATGACTGGCGACTGGAACTGGCCAGGTTTCAACTAAAGTCCGAAACAATAGCCTGGCCTGAAACCCGTCTCAGCTACCACCGAAACAGCCAGCAAAATACTTTTTTTTCTGTTGATCATATCGATACCCGGCTATGGCAGCCGCTTGCAGATATTTTCCTGCCCGCAAAGGAGTTCAATATTCCGGCGCTCAATCTCGATGGTATCGTAAAAAATCTGCATGCTTTCTGGAAACATGATTTAAGCGCATGGTATGCCGAAGGCCTTCTTTCCGGAGTGACTGTTCTGCCTGATTCCCGCGATGCAGAAAATAAAAAAGGACCACACTACCCCGGAGTCAAAAACCTGCATGCCAGCTTCCAATTCAGCAATACAAAAGGGCTACTGGCAATAGACTCCCAGAATAGCAGTTACATTCACCCGGGACTGTTTCGCGATGCCATTGAACTGGAAAACATAAAGGGCAACCTCTCCTGGGAAAAAACACCTGAAAATGTATTGCGAATCAGCACTGACGCCCTCTCAGCTGACACACCTGACCTTTCAACCGTTACCCGACTGCTGATCGAAATTCCCGAGGATGGCAAAACCCTGGTCGATATCCAGACTGATTTTCAGGATGGCAACGCCTTAAATGCAAGTCTGTATTACCCAGTCGGCATCCTGGGGGAAACACTGACTGAATGGATGGATAATTCTATTATCAGCGGCCACGTTACCTCTGGCAGTTTTATCCTCAAGGGCCCGCTTGAAGATTTTCCCTATTCGAAAACGCACAACGGCCATTTCGAGGTGCTGTTTAATGTCGAAGACACCATATTGGATTATGTTTCCGACTGGCCCCGGCTCGAAGAAATCGCAGCCCAGGTACGCTTTCACAACAACAGCCTGAACATTGATGTAGTCAGTGCCAAAATACTTGATAGTGAACTTACCAGGACAGTCGCCCATATTGACAGCCTTGATCCATTAACTCCTATCAGAATCACCGGCTCAATCTTTGGGCCTGCTTCTGATAATCTACGTATCTTGTCTGAAACTCCACTGAAAGAAGACTTTTCACAAATTGCATCATCCCTGTCAATAACAGGAGAGACGCGACTCAAACTGGATTTCCAGATACCACTGGAAAATATCGGAAAACACAAGCTGGATGGCAGTCTTTTATTTCAGAAAAACAATCTGCGCCTGAAAGACTCGCCAGTAAAACTGGACAAGGTCACAGGGCGCCTGAATTTTGACCTGGACGGGCTAGATTCCAAAGGTTTACAGGCCAGGTTTTTGAACACTCCGGTAGACATCAAAATCAGTCATGATGCCAGCAGTACAACCCATATTAAATCGCAACTCGAGCTGCACACTGATAAGATCAAAGAGCTTGTCAACGCCTTACCAACGGAGTTTATTTCAGGCAAAACCCTTTGGAACCTGGATTTACAGGTACCGCCGGTGTCGCTACAGAAAACCCGCCCTTCAACTCTGAAACTGTCGTCCGAGTTGAATGGCGTTGCTATCAATATTCCTGCTCCTTTTACCAAAACTGCTTCTGAAAAACGGCCGCTGTCTGTCAATGTATCGTTACAACCCGGCTCAGAGATACCACTGACTCTGGAATATGGAAAAACCGTACATGCATCCCTGTTACTGGATGCTGACCAACAAGGCAACCCAACGCTCAAATCGGGGCAGCTTTATTTCGGAAAAGCGCCAGTGCCAACGCTGAAAAAAAACACATTTTCTCTAACCGGCCAGCTTGACTCGATCAACCTGGATGACTGGCTTTCGTGGACCGGCAACCTTGCCAGCAACGGACAACAACCTTTAGCGCTGAACATTGATCTGCAAAGCAGCACGGTAAATTATGCGGGCATGAAGCTTGAGGATTTCAAGCTGTTGGCAAAGTCAGGCAAAGGCGGCATAACCGGCTCCGTCGCCAGCAAGCAACTCAATGGCAAATTCCAGGTTCCTGACTATAAAAAGTTCGACCAGCTGATTGTAAAGCTTGATGATGCCGCCGTTACATTCGATCCGGAAAAGTTTAACGAAGGAACACCAGAACCGGTAAAAAAAGACTCATTAAATCCAGCAGATGTCCCCGGACTGGATATTGAGGTAAAAAAACTTACGGTTAACGGCCATGATTTTGGCAACCTGTTGCTAAAGAGTTGGCAGATCACAGAAGGCCTGCATTTCGACACATTCGATTTGGAAAGCGAAATTCTTGATTTTCATGCCAGTGGCAAATGGTCAAACTTTGCTTCCCAACAACGCACGAGCATAGATTTTAAACTCGATAGCAGTGATTTTGGCAAAGTACTTGATCAGCTTGGCTTTACCCCCCAGATTGCCAATGGCAAAGTAAACTACGAAGGCAAATTGCACTGGACAGGCTCACCAGAGGCTATTAACAAGCAAACCCTGTCGGGCGATTTGAATCTGAACCTTGAAAAAGGCCGTTTCATAGACATCGAGCCTGGTGTGGGACGTGTTCTGGGTATTCTAAATATTGCTGCATTACAACGCAGGCTGACACTGGATTTTTCTGACCTGTTCAGGGAAGGCTTTACTTTTGACCATATATCGGCCGCCTTTTCAATCGATAATGGCGATGCCTATACCAATGACCTGTTAATCAAAAGTCCTTCTGCAACTATCAACTTATCCGGCCGAACCGGTCTGTATGCACGTGATTTCGACCAACTGGTGACAGTCACCCCTAGCCTGCAATCAACCATTACTCTGGCCGGAGCCGTTGCAGGTGGGCCTGCCGGAGCAGCAGTGGCCTACCTGGCGCAAAAACTGATTGGCAAGCAAGTTGATAAAATTGGCAGAACCCGTTACACGATTACCGGACCCTGGGAAAACCCGGAAATTACAAAGATAGAAACCACCAAACCGGCTGACGAGGCAAATAACAATGATTATAGTAATCTTTAAGTTACTGCTGGTTGTGCCACAATAGCCGCAAATTTCTGATTAATGTTATGCTTTTGCACCTTAAAGCCTAATAATAGGAACCATTATTTTTTGATATTTATCGAACTTCATGACTAAAGAAACACGTAAAGCGGCAGCCATCCAGATGGCAACAGGGCCAAATGTAAGCGCTAACCTTTTGACCGCAGAGCAGTTAATCGAGGAAGCGGTCAACAATAATTCCGGACTGGTGGTACTCCCTGAAAATTTTGCCTTCATGGGCAAAAGTGAGAAGGAAGTGCTGACCATCAAGGAAGCCGAAGGCGATGGCCCGCTCCAGGATTTCCTTTCGCAGCTGGCAAGCAAGCATGGAATCTGGATTGTTGGCGGCACGATTCCACTTGAAGCCTCTGACGCCAGTAAAATTCATGCGTCTTCGCTGGTTTACAATGACCAGGGACAGCAAGTTGCCCGCTATGACAAAATTCACCTGTTCGATGTGAATCTTGTTGAAGCCGATGAACAGTACAATGAATCTGCGACCTACGAGCCAGGCGACCAGGTTTGTGTTTTAGATACACCATTTGGCAAACTGGGGGTGGCTGTCTGCTATGACCTGCGTTTTCCCGAACTGTTTCGTAACCTGATTGATAAAGGCACGGAAATCATTGCCCTGCCTTCTTCCTTTACTGCAATTACAGGCAGGGCCCACTGGGAAATACTGGTTCGTGCCAGGGCCATTGAAAACCTGTCATACGTTATTGCCGCAGCCCAGGGTGGTTTCCATTTAAGTGGCCGTGAAACCTATGGCCATTCCATGATTGTTGACCCATGGGGCACTATACTGGCTCAGGTTCCCAGGGGCACCGGTTCAGTTTCCGTCAAGCTCGACACAAATTTTCTCAGTGCAACCAGGCGCAATTTTCCCTGTATTCAGCACCGCAGATTCAGCTGTAGTAACTAATGCAACAAACACTCGATATCGCAACACAGACCTTACTGGAACCCGCTTCTTTACAGGAAAACCAGCTTGACCAGGTAATGGGTAAGCTGCTTTCCAGGCAGGTTGACTATGCCGACATTTATTTCCAGTACAGCAAACTGGAATCCTGGGTCCTGGAAGACGGTATTATCAAGGAAGGCAGTTTCAATATAGAAAAAGGTGCCGGACTCAGGGCAATCAGCGGAGAAAAAACCGGTTTTGCCTATATTGATGAAATTGAATTACCCAGTTTACTAACTGCCGCCAATACTGCCTGTGCCATTGCACGTGCTGGCCAGCACCAATCCCAGGCTGTCAGCCTCTCAGCACCGGTTACCAGGCTATACCAGCCAATTGACCCTTTAAGCAGTCTTGATGAAACCCGTAAAGTTGATTTACTCCGGCAACTCGACGCAGAAGCACGCAAACAGGACCCTCGTGTCAACCAGGTGATTGTCAGCCTGGTTGCCGCTCATGACACTGTTATGATTTTTTCCAACAGTGGTCAGCTTAGCAGTGATGTCAGGCCCCTGGTTCGAGTCAATGTCAGTGTTATTGTTGAAGACAAGGGACGCAGGGAGCAGGGATCATCGGGCGGTGGAGCACGATTGGGACTGGATTATTTCCTGGAGCAGGATCGTGGCAAACACTTCGCCCGGGAAGCTGTCAGGCAGGCCCTGGTCAATCTCGATGCTGTCAATGCCCCCGCCGGTAGCATGCCCGTAGTACTTGCTTCGGGCTGGCCGGGTATATTACTGCATGAGGCTGTTGGTCACGGACTTGAAGGTGATTTCAACCGCAAGGGCACGTCCGCATTTAGTGGTCGAATTGGTGAGCAGGTTGCATCTCCGCTATGCACAATTGTAGATGATGGCACCCTGGTAAACCGACGGGGCTCACTTACCATTGACGATGAAGGAATTCCCTCGCAAAACACGGTATTAATTGAAAATGGCATTCTTAAGGGCTATATGCAGGACACCATGAATGCACGCTTAATGCATTGCCAGTCCACTGGTAATGGCCGCCGTGAATCCTACGCGCACCTGCCAATGCCACGTATGACCAATACCTACATGCTGGCCGGTGAATCTGATCCTGGAGAAATCATCAGCTCAGTTGAAAAAGGCTTGTACGCCGTTAATTTTGGCGGTGGCCAGGTTGACATTACATCAGGAAAATTTGTGTTTTCAGCCTCCGAAGCCTATTTGATTGAAAATGGCAAAATCAGCCATCCTGTCAAAGGCGCCACATTGGTTGGCGATGGACCCGACGTCATGACCCAAATCAGCATGGTTGGTAACGACCTTGAACTGGATAGTGGTGTCGGCACCTGCGGCAAAGAAGGGCAAAGCGTACCCGTCGGCGTGGGCCAGCCCACACTTAAAATCGATAACCTTACTGTAGGTGGAACCGAAGCCTGAGCCAAACCAGGACCTCCAATACCCCATGTCTGATACCCAAATCAAAGCCCAGGAAAAACTTTCACACCTGCAACAGGTCGTTGCGGATATCTTGACTGAAGCCAAAAAGCAGGGGGCCAGCGCCGCAGAGGCTGGCGTAAGCGCAACCACGGGGATCTCCGCATCAGTCAGGCTGGGTGAAGTGGAAACCCTTGAACACAATAGTGATAACGGCATGGGTATTACTGTATTTTTTGGACAGCGCAAAGGTTCGGCATCGACAACCGACTTAAGTCCTACGGCAATCCAACAGGCCGTCAGCGCTGCCTGCAACATTGCCCGATTTACAACAGAAGATGAATACAGCGGCCTGGCAAACGCCGATGAAATGTTGGCCGATCAACCTGACCTGGATTTATACCATCCCTGGGATATCAGCATCGACGACGCCATTGATATCGCACTGACCTGCGAAACAGCGGCGCGTGACAGTGACAGTCGCATCATTAACTCTGAAGGTGCCTCGTTACACACGGCAACAGGTTTTCATGTTTACGGAAACAGTCATGGTTTTATCGGCGCCTACCCGAGCACCCGGCATTCGCTAAGCTGTTCAGTTGTTGCCCAGGATGGCGACAACATGCAGCGTGATTACTGGTACGACACCACCAGGCTGCCTGGCAACCTGGACAGCGCAGAAAACATTGGCAGAAAAACAGCTGAAAGAACGCTGGCCCGCCTTAATGCAAAGCGTGTCAAAACACAAAATGTCCCAATTATCTTCAGGAATGATGTTGCATCCAGTCTGCTGCGCAGCTTTACCGGCTCTATCCGGGGTGGCGCAGTGTACCGAAAATCAACTTTCATGCTTAACAAACTCGGCCAACAGGTTTTTCCCGACTTTGTCACTATCAGCGAGAATCCGTTATTGCTTCAGGGGTTGGGCAGCTCAGCCTATGATGGTGATGGTGTAGCCACCAGTGCACGTAACATTGTTGAAAAAGGCATACTCAACAACTACATACTTGATTCTTATTCATCACGGAAACTGGGGTTGCCCAACACCGGCAATGCAGGGGGGGTGCGAAATCTCTCCATCCAGTCCGGTGACCAGAATCTTGAGCAACTGATACAGGAAATGCAGCATGGCCTGGTTGTCACCGAAATGATGGGACAGGGCGTTAACATGGTAACAGGGGATTACTCGCGTGGCGCCGCCGGCTTCTGGGTAGAAAATGGAGAAATTTTGTACCCGGTTGAAGAAGTGACCATTGCCGGCAACCTTGAGGACATGTTTAAAGGACTTGTTGCCGTCGGTAACGATACTGACCACCCCGGCAGTATCCAGACAGGGTCATGGCTGATCGATCACATGATGGTGGCCGGCGCCTGAATGATCGTTTAACGCCTCGAAGTCTTTTTCTTCACGGTTTTATTGCCTGCCTTTTTGGTCACTTTTTTCTGAACGACCTTTTTTTTGGGCGACGTCTTCTTCGCCACTTTTTTCTTGCTGGCTAAAGGTTTTTTTACTGCTGCCTTTGTTGCCGACTTTTTCTTCACCGCTACCTTTTTGGCTATTGCCTTTTTCTTAACGACTTTTTTCTTTGCAGCAGCCTTTTTGCTGACTGGTGTCTTTTTCTTCACAGCCACTTTCTTATTGGCCGCTTTTTTTACTGCAGCCTTTGTAACCACTTGCTTTTTCGTAACGGTTTTTTTGGCAGTCGTTTTCTTTGTAACAGCTTTCTTGACGACTTTCTTTTTACTGGCGACTTTTTTCGCCGCTGCTTTCTTTTTGGTGACCGCCTTTTTGGCTGGCTCGGTTTTGTTTGGCTTACTCTCCACCTTTTTCTGACTGGCAGCTTCTTTTTTAATCTTTTTCGGTGCTTTTTCAGCTTTTGCTTTAGCCGCCTCTATTTCTGCAGGCTTTTCCACAACTACTGCCTCTTCCGGTTTCTTGCGTGGCGGCCTTCCCCTGCGCCTCGGACGATTTTCATCGCTTTTAGGCGCCATCAGCGCCTTTAGCAGTGACTCGTCCATTGGTAATGCCGGTGCATTCTCATCTTCTGCAGAGATTTCCGGTTTGGGCAAGCCATCGAGCAGTTTCACTGCCATTTTGAATATTTTTTTGTTGCTATTTTTACCGTCCACCAGGAAAAGGTTTTCCTTACCACGATAATAATCCATCAGCGGCGTCATGATAATTTCACAGTTACGCAGTCGGTTGGCAATATTTTCTTCGTAATCATCCGGTCTGCTGCGAATTCGCTCGCCACATACATTACACATACCGTCAACAATGGGAGGATTGTTGTAGATATTGTACTTTTCTCCGCAATTCTGGCAGGTAATCTGGCCTACCAGGTGCTCCATCAGGTCATCCGACTCAATATCGATTTTGATAACCGCAGTAATAGGGCGTCGCAACCCACGCATCAGTATATCCAGCGTCTCAGCCTGGCCGGTGGTGCGTGGGAAGTCTTCCATGACGAAGCCATTGGCCGCATCAGGCCGGGCAAGCCGAATTCTCAAGGCAGCCATGATCAGTTCATCGGAAAATTTACCCGCAAAAGCAGCTTCCTTCACCAGCCTGCCGAGCTCTGTTTTCTCGGCGGCAATCTCAGTAAGCATGCTTTCTAGTGTCAGGATTGGAATGCTGTATTGGTTAGCAAGATTCCTGGCCAGTTCTTCTTTACCAGAACCAGGTAGACCAAGAAGTATTATTCTCATAGTGTTCCCAAGGCTGTTATTTTTAATCGTCGTGGATATTTCAGCGATACATCATTTCGAAAAACCACCAACAGGTCTGTTTTTTTGTATTTTTATGGCGAATTTACGCAAAAAACGCATCAATTCAATGCGTTATCCGTTGATTCGACAAACCCTCAATACCACTAAGCTAATATCAGATTCCATGCAAAGTCAATAAAATTAGCGACTTATTTGCATTTCGGGGTATTATTTACAGCTTTTTAACAAACCATGATAGCGATATGACTGAAATAGCCGACATCAAAGACAGCGAAATGTGGATTATCAGAACCACTTTGAAAGAACGCTATGGTGAGGACAAGGAATTACAGCTTGCCGATGGAGAAATCCGCCTTTCCCCTTCAGACCGCGAACTGACCAGTTGTCCCATGGTGATATGGGAAGCTGAAGATTGCCATTTTGTGATTATGAAAACCGGTGATCGCAACTACCGCAGCCAGTTTTTCTACCGTGGATACCAGCAATATGGCACCGGCATCCATGAGTATGATGATCTGACCGAATGTACGGTCGGCCTTCTACAGGCACAGGCTGACTATGTTGCCCAGCAACGCGGTGATATCGAAACAAAACGCAGATAAAGGATCAAATTGCCAATTATTAATGAAAAATAATGCATAATCGGGCTGAATATAGCTCTTGTTCCAGAATTCTGCGAAAATAGACCGGATAACTTTTCAACTATTACCATTCTCATATTGATTATTCAGTAATCTGAAAGGAAAAACTATGACTGCAAAGAATGCGTTTTACGCCCAATCTGGCGGTGTTACCGCTGTGATCAACTCATCTGCCTGTGGTGTTATTGAAACCTGCCGCAAGCATTCAGATAAAATCGCCAATGTCTACGCTGGCCGTAATGGCATTATCGGCGCCCTGACAGAAGACCTGATTGATACCAGCCAGGAATCTGCAGAAGATATCGCTGCCCTGAAAAAAACGCCGTCTGGTGGTTTTGGCTCATGCCGTTTCAAGTTGAAAAGCCTGGAAGACAACAAACGTGAATACGAACGCCTGATCGAAATTTTCAAGGCCCATAACATTGGCTACTTCTTCTACAATGGTGGTGGCGACTCAGCTGACACTTGCTACAAGGTTTCACAGCTGTCTGAAAAAATGGGTTTCCCTGTTCAGGCTATCCATGTACCTAAAACTGTAGATAACGATCTGCCAATTACTGACAACTGCCCAGGTTTTGGCTCTGTTGCAAAATACATTGCCGTTTCTACCCTGGAAGCGTCTTACGACGTTCGCTCCATGGCAGCTACTTCTACCAAAATCTTCGTCATCGAAGTTATGGGTCGTCACGCTGGCTGGATCGCTGCAGCTGGCGCACTGGTTGAAGACTATGGTATACCAGTTG
Organism: uncultured Gammaproteobacteria bacterium; assembly: GCA_963801985.1. Classification (GTDB taxonomy): domain Bacteria; phylum Pseudomonadota; class Gammaproteobacteria; order Chromatiales; family Chromatiaceae; genus JABDQZ01. The sequence goes on along the minus strand of CAWDGV010000017.1, from coordinate 29,196 downwards.
TTACGCTGTTCCCTGAAGTTGAATTCGACCAGGACAAATTCCTGGCTGCAGTTGATGCCAAGGTTAAAGAACATGGTTACTGTTCAGTCGTAGTATCTGAAGGTTGCCACTGGCCTGATGGCAAATTCCTTGCAGAACAGGGTACCCGTGACGACTTCGGCCATGCCCAGTTAGGTGGTGCTGCTCCTGTTGTTGCCAATATCATTAAAGATGCCCTGGGTTACAAATTCCACTGGGCTGTTGCTGATTACCTGCAACGTGCTGCCCGTCACCTGGCTTCAGAATCTGACGTTGAACAGGCTTACGCACTGGGTGCTGCTGCTGTTGAAAAAGCACTGGAAGGCAAGAACTCCATCATGCCTACCGTGGTACGTGAATCCTCTTCTCCATACAAATGGAGCATTGGTGAAGCGCCACTGAGTGAAGTGGCCAACGTTGAGAAAATGATGCCTATGGACTTCATCTCCGACGATGGGTTCGGCATCACTGACAAGTGTAAAGAATACCTTTACCCGTTGATCAAGGGCGAAGCCTACCCAGATTACGATGACAATGGCATGCCTATATATGTCACCATGAAAGGTGTTGCTGTTCCCAAGAAACTGGAAACTTTCGAAATATAATTCAGTCTTTTTAAGCTGAATCATGAAAAGGGCGCAGAGATGCGCCCTTTTTCGTTCTAAATTACTTTCGATTACGACCAATCTCAAAGTCATCTACTGATTTTTCTGGAGACGCCAAGAACCCATCCCTGGGGGCTTGAGCATGGCTTCCCTGCCACCGCACACTCCAACAAAACAGTAGATGGCTCTTCGTTTGCGATCTCGTGTCCAACAGTTATCATTACCGAAGACCTGCCATAAAAAAAGCAAGAGAGAAAAACATGACCCTCGACAAAGCACGTGAACTGATTCAGACCCAACTTTCATTCGGCAGCGGATACAACCGAAACTCGGTCAGAGTTCTGCTGGCAGAGGTGCAACGCGAACACGGACAGGGCGCAACCGACCAGCTGATCCGCGAATTTGAGCTGGACAGCAAGTTTGACCTGCCGCCAGGCACTGATTTTTCCAATGTCATGTAAATTACTGCCCTGAATAGGCTATAATCGCCTGTCTTAAATTTTACACCCTAATCACCTGATGAGGTTCCCATGAATCTGGATCGCGTAAGTTCAGGCAACATCCCTGAAGAAATTAACGTCATTATTGAAATTCCAGCCCACTCTGACCCGGTTAAATACGAAGTGGACAAGGAATCAGGCGCCATGTTTGTAGACCGCTTTATGACCACAGCCATGTATTATCCCTGTAATTACGGCTATGTCCCCCACACGCTTTCCAAAGATGGTGATCCCGCTGACGTACTGGTGGTCACGCCTATCCCGCTGATCAGTGGCTGTGTGGTCAAATGCCGTCCCGTTGCTGTCCTGAAGATGACTGATGAATCAGGTGACGATGCCAAAATTCTCGCGGTACCGGTTGGCAAACTCTGCAAACAGTGGAACAAGGTTGAAGGGCCGGATGATATGCCACAGTCTTTGCTTGATCAGATTTCCCATTTCTTTGAACACTATAAAGACCTTGATGAAGGCAAGTGGGTTCGGGTAGAAGGCTGGGGTGATGCTGAAGCTGCCAAACAGGAGTTGATTGATTCGGTCAAACTTTATCAGGATGCACCTGAAAAACCGGCCTTTTAAAGCAGATATTACGATGAAAGTCTGCATCCTCTCGGATAGCCACGACCATATCCCGCTGCTGGATGCAGCGGTTGCTGAAGCCAAGCAAGCCGGCGTCGAAGCTATTCTGCACTGTGGAGATGTTGTAGCGCCCTCTACCCTGGGCTGCCTGCGCAAGTACGAACTGCCGGTGCATGTGATCCATGGCAATAATACCGGTGACCTGTATACCCTGGGACGGCTCGCGACTGAAGCAAACAGTATTTTCCAATACTACGGAATGGATGCCGGTATTGAGCTAAACGGAAAACGCATATTCATCGTGCATTATCCGCATTACGCCAGGGCCATGGCAGCCACCGGGGACTGGGACCTGGTCTGTTGCGGACACAGTCACAAGGTGACCATTGAAGAAATAAAAAACTGCAAGGGCGGCATAACCCACCTGGTTAACCCCGGAACAATAGGTGGTGTCGGCAAGGACCGCGCAACCTATATTATTGCTGATCTCGACAGCATGGATTTTGCAGTCCACGACATTCCCAAATCCATCGAACACCAGCGGGTAACTGCCTGAAGCATGTCAAAACTCACTCATTTTAACCAGTCAGGCGAAGCCCACATGGTTGATGTTGGTAACAAGGACATTACCCACCGCATGGCAGTGGCCGCCGGTGAAATCAACATGCAACCGGAAACTTTGCGCCTGATCGAACAGGGTGACCATAAAAAAGGCGATGTTTTGGGTATTGCCCGTATCGCCGGTATCATGGCGGCCAAGAAAACAGCTGATCTGGTCCCTTTATGCCACCCACTCAGCCTGACCCATATTGACATTCAACTGGAAACTGACCAGGACAAGTCTCAGGTAAGCTGCAGGGTTCAGGCAGAAACCAGCGGCCAGACAGGGGTTGAAATGGAAGCTTTATGTGCTGCCCAGATCTGCCTGCTGACTATTTATGACATGTGCAAGTCTGTTGATCGTGGCATGCAGATCAATAATGTGCGACTACTGGAAAAATCCGGCGGCAAGTCCGGGCACTGGTCTACAGGCGAATAGCAGGAAAAATCGCAACATATCATGAACAAGATTTATCGTAAGGCTGCCTTTTTAACCAGCGCCGCCAAGCTCAAGCAATCACCAGCCGACCAGGGCTTTGAGGTCGCTTTTGCCGGGCGTTCCAACGCCGGAAAATCCAGCGCCATCAATACCATCTGCGACCAGAAAAGCCTGGCTCGTACCAGTAAAACCCCCGGACGCACCCAGCTGCTCAACTTTTTTGCCCTGGATGATGAGCGACGAATTGTTGATCTGCCCGGATATGGTTTTGCCAAGGTTTCTGAAAATATAAAACGCCAATGGCAGGGAACTCTGGCTGATTACCTGGAGCATCGCCAGTGCCTGCAGGGACTGTTTTTAATGATGGATTGCCGTCATCCCCTCAAAGACAACGACCGGCAAATGCTTGAGTGGGCCGCACATATTGGCCTGCCGGTGCATATTCTCCTGACCAAGGCAGATAAACTGAAAAAAGGACCTGCCAAAAGCAACTTGCTGGATGTTCGTAAAACCATTAACCAGATCAGCAGCGATTTTTCAGTCCAGCTTTTTTCCTCGTTGAAAAAAACCGGCATGCAAGAAGCCCATGACAAGCTTGATGAATGGTTTGAACTCTAAATAAATTAATCTCTTTTACGGAGTAGTTTTTTTCACCCGGACGAGGCAGAAACGTGCGGAAAATAAGAGTTTATAAAAAATAAATGACTATTCGAGCACGTTGATAACAAAGTATGGCGGAAAAAGATAATTCGTAAACAAAAAAAACCGGGGCAAAAGCCCCGGTATTAAAATATTTCCCGGTCACATAGCGACCGGTAGGATCGTTAAAGGGAGGGAACACGATCCAGCGTTTGCAACGCTCAGTTATAGGACCGGGTTCACAGCCAAAAGTTTCCAAAATCTCGCAATATCTTTCACAAAACAGAATTTCCTTTCAAAAACAATCGGTTAAGCATACAAAACCCAATACTAATGCGCCTCTTCCCAGTTTGCACCAGTACCCACATCCACCAGCAGCGGCACTGACAAAGAAGCTGCTTTTTCCATGAATTGCCCACGGATTTGTTGAATGGCCGATTCCAAGATTTCGCGCTGAATTTCGAATACCAGTTCATCATGCACCTGCATCAGCATCTTCAGTCGAGGTTGCTCTTCTCAATCCAGCTGTCCACTGCCAGCATCGCCCGCTTGATGATATCCGCAGCCGTACCCTGCATGGGCGCATTGATGGCCGTGCGCTCGGCAGCCTGGCGGCGCTGCCGTTGCGTGAATTGATTTCAGGCAAATACAGCCTGCGACCAAACAGGGTTTCCACATAACCCTGTTCATGGGCCGCAGCACGCGTCCTGTCCATGAATTCTTTGACCCCTGGATAACGATCGAAATAAAGATCAACATATCCCTGGGCCTCGGCTCGACCGATATCCAGCTGCCTGGCCAGCCCAAAGGCCGACATGCCGTAAATCAGGCCAAAATTAATGGCCTTGGCAGAGCGCCGCTGCTCAGCAGTGACCTGCTCCACAGAATCGACGCCAAACACCTCGGCTGCGGTGGCCCGATGCACATCCAGCCCTTCTGAAAAAGCCTTTAACAATCCGGCATCTGCTGAAAGGTGCGCCATGATGCGCAATTCGATCTGTGAGTAATCGGCCGCAACCATGATGTGCTCGTCTGCTGGAATAAAGGCTTTGCGAATACGCCTGCCCTTCTTCCGTCCTGTACCGGGATATTCTGCAGGTTGGGGTCCGACGAAGATAACCGACCGGTAGCCGCCACCGCCTGGTGATAGCTGGTATGCACCCGCCCGGTATCCGGATCCACCATCTTCGGCAGTGTATCCACATAGGTGGATTTGAGCTTGGACAGACCCCGGTGCTCCAGAATAACTGTAGGCAACTCGTGCCCCATGTCCGCCAGCTCCTGCAAAACCGACTCGGCAGTCGAAGGCGCTCCCTTTGGCGTCTTGGAGATCACCGGCAGCTCAAGCTCTTCAAAAAAAATCTGGCCGATCTGCTTGGGAGAGCCCATGTTGAATTCACGACCGGCAATTTCGTAGGCTTGCTGCTCCAGTTCGTGCAAGCGCACCGCCAGTTCACTGACCCTGCTTTTTCAATATACCCGTATCAATGCGCACCCCGTTTCGCTCTATGCGGGAAAGCACTGAAAGCAATGGCACTTCCATTTCTGTCAGCAAAGCTAGCGAGCTTGTTATCCGCTTCCAGTCTTGGCCACAATGCCTGATGCAGCTGCAAGGTGATGTCGGCATCTTCTGCGGCATAAGGTACCGGCCTGCTCCAGGTCAATCTGGTCAAAAGTCAGCTGCTTGGCGCCTTTGCCGGCGATATCTTCAAAGTGAATGGTTTTGTGATCGAGGTATTTTTCCGCCAGGGCATCCATGTTGTGGCGCGTTGCGGTTGAGTCCAGTACGTAAGACTCCAGCATGGTGTCATAAGCCATACCCTTCATGCTAATGCCATACCGTGCCAACACGCTCATGTCGTACTTGAGGTTCTGCCCAACCTTGAGTAGTTTTTCATTTTCCAGCAAGGGCTTGAGCTGTTGCAGGACCCAGTCACGCGATAATTGCTCAGGCGCACCGGGATACTGGTGGGCAACAGGGACATAGGCAGCCTGGTGAGCTTCAACAGCAAAAGAAACACCCACCAGTTCAGCCTGCATATAATTCAGGCTGGTAGTCTCTGTATCAAAGGCAATCAGGTCCGCTTTTTCAAGCCTCTTCAACCATTTCTGAAATAGCTGTTCATCCTGCACAGTCTCGTACCGGGTTTCGACCTTTGGTTTGTCACGGGCTATGCTCCACTGTCTCACCGGATGACCGTGATTTATCCAGTTCAGCCAGTAACCGACGCGCTTCAATGGCACTGTATAAGCTCTCGCAATTTCTCAACATCCGGCTATTCCTGGCTTTAAGTCGGTTGGCTTTAAACCAAGTTCCACATCCTTTTTGATGGTCGTTAGCGTACGTGACAGGGGTAGTTGCCCGAGCCCTTCCCGGAGATATCCACCAATTTTACCTTTGAATTTGTCCGCATTTTGCATCACGGCATCCAGCGTTTCGTATTCAGCCAGCCATTTTGCCGCTGTTTTTGGACCACATTTATTCACGCCCGGGATGTTGTCCACCCTGTCACCAACCAGCGCCAGGTAATCAATAATCTGTTCAGGCCAGACGGCAAACTTGTCGTATACACCCTGGCGGTCCATCACTGTACCCGACATGGTATTGATCAGAGTCACATGCTCATCCACCAGTTGCGCCATATCCTTGTCACCGGTAGATACCAGTGTCTGCATACTCTGCCTGGAAGCCTGGGTTGCCAGCGTCCCAATCACGTCATCGGCTTCAACCCCGTCCACCAGCAACAGCGGCAGCCCCATCGCACGGATAATTTCGTACAGCGGTGCAATTTGCTGTTTCAGGTCTTCCGGCGTCGGCGGACGGTGTGCTTTGTATTCCGGAAATATATCGTCTCGAAAAGTTTTTCCAGGCGTATCGAAAACCACTCCAATATATTCGGGTGAATATTCATCAATCAGCTTTTTCAACATATTGATTACACCAACAATGGCGCCAGTGGGCTCACCACGGGAATTGGTTAAAGGCGGCAATGCATGATAAGCACGAAACAGGTAAGATGAACCATCAACCAGGATAAAAGGAGCTTCGGACATAAGTTTTTTTGAGTTCAGGGCAAAAAGCCATTCTAAACCAGAATTGTTGTCGGTAGCATAGTAATAGCTTCTGCTACAATGCCATAAAATAACAAGAGCGACTTATTAGCAATGCAGCACGGATACATTTTCATCAAGTCAGTTTTTTTCACAGTTTTGCTTGTTTGCTTTCCTGCAAACGCAGATCAAAAAACACTATTACCCGCTGATGGTGAATTTCTTCGCACACAGGTTGAACAGCGCATCACCAATATTAATACGGAACAACTGCAACAACAGCTCAAAACCCAACCCAATACTGTCGTCATAGATGTGCGCAATAGCGATGAAATCCGGCAGTATGGCGGCATGATTGAATCATCTCGTACCTTGAACATTGCACGTGGCTGGCTTGAATACTTTGCCCCACAATCAATCACCGACGTGAATACACCGATCGTGGTTTATTGCGGCACGGGTCAACGCAGCCCTTTTGCCACTGAAACCCTGCAGCAGCTGGGCTATACCAATGTTAAAAATTACATTGATGGCTTTTTTGTCTGGCGGGATGCCAAACTGCCTGTTGAACTCACGGATTATGCACCGGACTCCATGCTCTATCGCAAGCCACAAAAAGTTGCCGAAGGCATCTGGTCCGCTATCGGCGCCACTGCACCGCCGACCTATGAAAACTCCGGGCATAACAATAACCTGTCTTTCATCATTACCGATGAAGGCGTCGTGGTGATTAATGCAGGCGATAATTACCTGCTGGCAAAGGCCCTGCATGAGGAGATCCGTACAATTACCAGCCAACCGGTCAAGTACGTTGTACTGGAAAATGCCCAGGGTCATGCCATGCTGGGATCCAGTTACTGGAAAGAACAGGGGGCCGAAATCATTGCCCATCGTGATGCCGCTGCATCCATTGCTGCATATGGCAACGCATCGCTCGAACGCATGAAACAGGGAAGAAAAGACAAATCACTTGGTACAAAAATTGTGCAACCCGATATCGTTTTTGACGAAAAATACAGCCTGCGACTTGGTAAGGAAAATATTCAGCTGCTTTATCTTGGACCGGCTCACAGTCCTGGCGACATTTCGGTCTGGTTACCCGAAAGAAAACTGGTTATTGCCGGTGACATTGCGTTTCATCAGCGCATGCTGTTTATCTCGGAACATACCGATACGGGAGCCTGGATTGAAACCTGGGACAAGTTCGCCGCGTTAAATGCCGAGGTTGTTATTCCGGGCCATGGCGAACCCACGGATATGCAGCAGGTCACCCTGTATACAAAAGACTACCTGGTCTACATGCGCGAGCAAATGGCAATACTGATCGAAGAAGGCAAAGAACTTTCCGATGCCTACAAGGTAGACCAGTCAGCCTATGCCCACCTGGACACCTACGATGAACTGGCCAAGCAGAATGCCGGAATTATTTTCAGAGCAATGGAATTTGAATAAACCGCTACTGCTCAGAATAACCAGAACTGGCGAAAATATATCGCTACCATTAACACGACCAGCATTATTACCCAGCCACTCACATAAATAACCATTGCCCGCTTCGCCTTGGCCTTCTCCAGCCAGGTTCGTGGGTAGATGCCTTTAACCACCATCACAATTTTACTGGCTAGGTTGACGCAAACAATATTGACCGCAAGCAGCAGTGCCGCACCAATCGCCAGACTGCTATTGCCCTGGCTAAGCATCAGACCAATGGTCGCCGCCGGTGGTAACAGCGCAACCGCGACCATGACACCGACCAGCGTGCTGGACAACCCGGTTGTCAAAGACATTGCACCAGCGGCTCCCGATGCCAATGCCAATGCAACAGTATCAAATCCTGCCACGGTTCGGGACATCAGCTCGGGACTGGTAAGGGCTGTTTGCCATAAATATCCTATACCCAGTGACAGGGCTATGGCTAAACTGATGCCTGCCAACAAAGTTTTTGCGGATAATTTAACCAGCTCAAAATCACCCAGGGCAGTACCCAGGCTCAATGCCAGGTTAGGTCCAAGCAATGGCGCAATCACCATGGCACCAATCACCACCGCAACATTGTTTTCAATTAGCCCGATTGCGGCAACGATGGTTGACAAGGTTACCAGAACAAGAAAATTGGCATTCAGCCGTGCATTCTTTTTTACGTCTCCGTAAATAGCTTCCCTGGCAGCCACGCTGGCATCTTTTCTCTTACTTGCCTCTTCATCGAGTTGTGGCATAAAAGCCTCAACATTGAGCACCATGATCCTGGCAGAAGGCTGGGCGCCAAGAATATGCTGCAATGCATCCAACACCCACTGTAACTTGTCATTTGATACCAGCAGGCGCATCTGCTGATTACCATCCTCACCGACAATACCGATACGCACATCCTGTGCCTTGGCTTTTTCTGCAATGGCAGTAATAGTGCCGGCACTGCCCTCGTTCGCCACGACTTCTACGTATTTCATATCACTTTTTCATTTTCTTCATTTAGATAATTTTTATAGCCGTCATAGCGGCAGGTTTGTAGCCGGTATCATGCTTGAGATTATGGATAAAAGCACGCCAGAATGACGATAAACAAATAAATCTAAATAAACTTTCTAATGAAGAAACAATAAAACGCTGTGTTCTCTGTGGTCAATAAAACAAAAAAAGGCGTCCTGTTTTCACAGGACGCCAAGGTCATGGCAACACCTTGTAAAAGTGTTAGTTACTACATCTGGTTATTTACCTGAGCCCTGTGAGCCAACAAACTCAGGGTAAGCTTCAAGTCCGCATTCAGAGAGGTCAACACCTGCGTATTCTTCCTCTTCACTGACACGAATACCCATAACCATCTTGATTACCATCCAGACAATGAAGCTGACTACGAATACCCAGACAAAGATGGTTAATGCACCGGCAAACTGTCCGAAGAAAGTTGTACCGTCATTCGTCAATGGCACAACCATTACACCCAGGAAGCCAACCACACCGTGGACTGAGATAGCACCGACAGGATCATCAATGCGCAGCTTATCCAGGGTAATGATCGCGAATACCACCAATGCACCACCGGCAGCACCGATCAGGGTAGCTTGCAATGCCGTTGGAGTTGAAGGTTCGGCAGTAATCGCAACCAGTCCAGCCAGTGCACCGTTAAGCACCATGGTCAGATCAGTCTTGCCGAACAGCAGCCTGGCAACAATCATTGCAGCGATCACACCGCCAGCAGCGGCAGCATTCGTGTTCAGGAACACCATGGCGACTGAATTCGCAGCTTGCGATATCACCCAGTTTCAATACAGAACCGCCGTTGAAACCGAACCAGCCCATCCAAAGGATGAAGGTACCCAGGGTAGCCAAAGGCATGTTGGCACCGGGAATCGGGCTGATTGAACCATCTGCACGGTATTTGCCTTTACGGGCACCCAGCAGGATCACACCAGCCAAAGCTGCAGCAGCACCAGCCATGTGAACAATACCTGAACCGGCAAAGTCAGAGAAACCAAGATCGCCAAGGTTGTACATGCCAAAGACATCGTTACCACCCCAGGTCCAGCCACCTTCCATTGGATAGATGAAAGCAGTCATAACAACAGCAAACACCAGGAAAGCCCACAGTTTCATTCGCTCGGCAACAGCACCGGAAACGATAGACATTGCAGTTGCAACGAATACCACCTGGAAGAAGAAGTCCGAGGCATCGGAATAAACCGAGTCACCACCAAAACCCGCTTCAGCAGAAGCTGCCAGAGCAGCTGCTACCATGGCATCACCATCAGCGCACCTTCAGTTCAATACCGCTCAGGAACAACCCACCGCCATACATGATGTCGTAACCGACAACCAGGTAATGCCGTACAGGCAATAGCAAACAGCGTGATATTCTTGGTCAGAATCTCAGCCGTGTTTTTAGAACGGACCAGGCCAGCTTCCAGCATAGAGAAGCCTGCCGCCATCCACATCACTAACGCACCACATATCAGAAAGTAAAAGGTGTCGATAGCGTACTGTAATTCAAAAATCTGATTTTCCATGATTGGATACCTCTTAACTACAGCGCTTCGGAACCGGATTCACCGGTACGAATACGAATAACCTGAGTAAGGTCGGTAACAAAGATTTTGCCATCACCGATCTTGCCTGTTTTAGCTGCATCAGATACAGCCTCGATAACCTGATCCAGTTGATCGTCATCGATAGCGATTTCAACTTTGATTTTGGGTAAGAAAGTCGACGACATATTCCGCACCGCGATACAACTCGGTGTGACCTTTCTGTCGACCAAAGCCTTTCACTTCAACGACCGTGATACCTGAAACACCAATTTCAGAAAGTGCTTCACGCACGTCATCAAGCTTGAAAGGCTTAATGATTGCAGAGACCATTTTCATGATAATTCCTCTTTAATGATGGCCTGGTCGAATTGACCAGGCCGGTTTAATAACGGGTTAAACGGGATTAAAGTGATTTGGAAATAGTGAAGACGACACGATCGTCAGCTAATGAATCGTCATCTATATCAGTATCGGTGTATGTCAGATCAAAACCAAAACCGCCCAGTTCCGTGGATGCACCAATACTCCAATCTTCATACTTACCGAAATCATCGACATCGGTCCATCCATAATGCGCAGCAATAGTGAATGAGCCAACAGGTACTTCACCACTCACGTCCCAGTAATCAGAATTACCGCCACCGTAAAAGTCATCACTGTAGTAATAAGCTACGCCAACAGAGGCCACTTCAAAATCATAAGATCCGCTGATTTTCCACTCGTCGGTATTGTTATCATTATCATCAACATTTGGATATTCAAAGTGATTGAAACCTACGTCTACACCAATAGGGCCAACATCGCCTGCCCAGCCAACATAAAAGTCAATTTCCATGCTCGCACCTGGATAAAAATCTCCATCAACGTTGGAAGCCCAGGTACCGGCGTAAATTCCGCTGGTGTGCGTTACGTCAAATCCACCCTGGATAGCTGCCTCCTCATCTGTCTGGGAAACACCACGAAACACGTAGTCAGTCGTTAAAGCGACATTGGCTGAAAATTCCAGACCCATATCACTTGCAGTATCTGCAGATGCCAAACTTGACATGCCAGCCAAAGCAATTCCCATTGCGATTGATAATTTTTTGTTCATTTAAATTCTCCCGAGTCTTTTTGACTCTCTATAAAATGTTGTTACAAGGTTTTCCAGATTATTACGCCACGTGCACTTCCGTGTTAATGAGCGATACACTACATGAGCACAGATGATGCCAATTTTATTATTTACTTATTTATCAATTATTTATTTGCATTTGTTGTGATTATTACCACATGTAGCATCATAGATACGCACCGTTCTTGTGCGCCAAGAGTAATCACGCACTAATAATGCGCACCAAAATGAAGCTTTATGAGTCACTGGACATAAAACCGGCAACTGGTTAAGGTCGCCACATGATTGATGCCAAAGTATTTGATGATATTTCCCGGCGTTTAGCGGGAAACATGCCTTCCGGTCTGCAGTTCCTGCAGGATGACCTGAAGAAAAATATCCGTTCAGCGGTTGAGGCCAGCCTGTCACACCTGAACCTGGTAACGCGTGAAGAGTTCGATGTGCAGGCCAGGGTACTGGCTAGAACACGGGCCAAGCTTGAAGCACTGGAAAAGCAGATCGCGGAACTGGAAAAAAGTTAAACCGGTTTCCAGTTCACCCTGGCACATGGATGTGCCAATAAAATCTTCTTGTAAAAGATGAATTTTGAAAAAAATAAAAGCTGCCACGGAGGGCACAATGTCACTTGCTATTATTCATACCCGTATTCACGTGGGTGTCCAGGCACAACCTGTGTCTGTTGAAATTCACCTGGCCAACGGCCTCCCTGCTTTCTCAATCGTCGGCTTACCGGAAAAAGCGGTTCAGGAAAGTCGTGAACGCGTACGTGCCGCTATAGCCAACAGCCAGTTTGAGTTTCCCAGCCGGCGCATCACTGTTAATCTTGCGCCCGCTGACTTACCCAAGGAAGGCGGCGGCTTTGACCTGCCCATTGCTATCGGAATTCTTGTCGCTTCCGGGCAGGTATCTGGTAACAATATTGATGATTATGAATTCATTGGCGAACTGGCCTTATCCGGCAAGATACGTCCTGCAAGAGGCATGTTACCGGTAGCCATTGGCTGTCAGCAGGCTGGCAAACAGCTTATCTTCCCCACCGGTAACCAGCATGAAGTCAGCCTGTTAACTAACTTTGCTGCTTACCCATGCAATCATTTACTTGCAGTAACGGCCCACCTTAACAAGGTAGCTTCCCTTGATCTGTTAAAAACAAGCCCACTGGAAAATCTACAAACCAAGCACCCTGATCTTGCAGATATCAAGGGACAACCCCAGGCTAAAAGAGCCTTGCAGATTGCAGCTGCCGGAAGACATTCCCTGCTGATGGTTGGGCCTCCCGGGAGCGGAAAATCAATGCTGGCTCATCGACTGCCCGGCATCCTTCCGCCCATGAGTGATCAACAGGCACTTGAAACTGCCGTTGTGCATTCAATCAGCAGCCAGGGCTTCCTCCCGGAAACCTGGAAAATACCGCCTTTTCGTAGTCCGCACCACAGCGCATCTTCTGCAGCACTGGTTGGCGGGGGCAGCATCCCACGACCCGGTGAAATCTCTCTGGCACACAATGGAGTATTGTTTCTTGATGAACTCACAGAATTCGATCGTCGCACGCTGGATTTTCTCAGAGAGCCAATGGAAAACGGCTACATTAGCCTGTCCCGCGTGGCCCAAAAAAATGAATACCCGGCCAATTTTCAATTAATTGCGGCAATGAACCCCTGCCCCTGTGGCTATCTTGGTGATGAAAAGCGTGCCTGCGGTACCTGTACGATTGAACAAATAAAACGCTACCAGGGTAAAGTTTCCGGACCGGTAATGGATCGCATTGATATGCATATCGAGGTACCTGCAATTCCGGCAGACCAGTTGATTCATTCTGACAGGCATGTCATAGACAGCCATGCTGTAAGAAAACTGGTTTCCAGGACTCGGGATATACAACTAAACCGGCAGGAAAAATTCAACAGCGAGTTAAGCGGCAAGGAGCTTGAACAGTTGGCCCTGCTGGATAAAAACGGTCAGATGCTGATACAACAATCCATTGATAAACTCGGTTTGTCGGCTCGTGCCTATCATCGCATTCTACGATTAAGTCGTACCATTGCCGACCTGCAGAAGAAAGACTATTCAGACTCAGCATGTAGCCGAGGCGATTTCCTATCGCAAACTGGATCGGCAAACACTTTAACTTTTCGCCTGCGAAGCAAAAATCTCAAACTGTTGTTTTTGCTGATGGCCATCCATTTTAATTGCCATAAATCGCCTACGGTTGATTGGTACCGGTATCGACTGCCTGGTAACCATCAGGGCCAAACTCGGGTGTCATGGTGTATTCGCAAAAACCGCGCGCCTGCATGGACGCTCCAAAGCAAATGCCACCAGTTTTGATGACTTTCCAGTTCTTTACGGAAATGGGGAATCCTGGGGTCAGGCACTTGCGGTCCCTGGTCATAGCCAATGCGCGCATGTATATGAAAAGCCTGCGGCGCCAGTACTTCCAGTACATCCATTTCAGTATCCATCAGGCGTTCACAGACAACACACCAGTGACTGAAATCGAAAGTCAGATTCAGTTCCGGCAATTGCTCGCAGATACGCATCGTCGTCCAGGGATTAAAAAACGAGCGGCTGCGATGTGTTTCAAAACTGACAACAACACCTGCAGCTTTCGCTATATCCATCAAACTCCCAAAAAACTCGATACTCTGTGATTCCGGCCAGGCGTCACAACCTGCAAGACTGGTGATAAAACGCGGCTTCAGTGACAGACTGGCATCCAGTTTTCGTTTAAAAGAATCCAGGTGCTCTGTGATTGGATGCCGACGACGCGGCACATAACTTCCAGCCGTGGTTATTTCAGCAATATAGTCAAGTTCATAGGCAGCAAACAACCTTTGCCATTCAGCCTGCTGGATAACATCTATTGGTGCAGCACCTTCAATACCATGAAAACCTGCAGCGACAGCTTGCTCACAGGCTTCTGCAATACTGCCTTCATGCCCCCACAAAGTTTTATAAAACAACAAGCGCATGTTTATAAGCCGACGATAAATGACACACCATCGGCGCCTGCAAGTGCATTTGCATATTTGCCCGCAAGTCTTTCCAGTCGATAGCGATGAAAACGTTTAAGCTGTTCAGTAAAACCAACCTGCTGAGCACAGTGCTCCCCGTACAGTGATCGATGCAATGCCGGAAGGCGATGCCACGGCTCTACAGGCTTGTGGTGATGCGCATTGTGGTAACAGAAATTAAGTACCAGCAGGTTAATACCGGAAAGCGACTGGATAACAGGTTTGAGAAAGTATGCACCTGTTCGTAATCCCGGTCGTATCCTGGCTGTTGTACATCGCTCCATAATTCATAATAGACCTCGTAGGTATGCTGAAAAGCATCCATAAAATTGAGCACCAGCAAAAACAGGCAGTAAGCGAGCGCATAACCCGCCAGGGCCCAGGGATTGAGCCAGGCCAGCCATGCAAAAAATGCAATGCGCAGCAGCAAAACATACAGAATACGGCGACGATATTTTTTTAATTCGGGATAAACAAAGGGTGCAATAATCACTACCCCATGCAACAGAAGATCAACAGCCGGGATGTATATAAAGGTCAGGAAGCTGACAGCTTTGTTTAATAGCGGATGCCGCTGCAAAATCGCGTAAAAATCAACCGCCAGGATATCTGCGCGCTCCAGGTGATGACGAAAGTGTTTCTTGCGCAAACTTTCATAACTACTGTAACTGGCACCGACCACCCAGGAAAGCAATATACCCAGCCTTTCATTATTTTCACTGAGTAGAAAAATATTATTGTGCGCACACTCATGAATCATGTAAGCCGAAATCACCATGACATGCGCCAGCAACAAAGCGGCTATCAGCCACCAGTCCTGCGTCAAACCATAGAGCGAAAAAAAATAGCCGAAACCAGTATAGGCAAAAGCCGATAAATTCGGCAAAAAACCGTCCCGATATTTAAAGCCAGTCAGGTTACTCACGCCAGAACCTCTGCTTCCTCGCGGAAACCTTCAAGGATGGCCGCTGCCATGACCAGGCCCGCACCTGCCATTTCAGACCACAACAGAACATGCTCGAGAATAATCACGGATGACAATACCGCAACTACCAGTTCCATGACGATAATAATCGAGGCCCTGCCCGCTTCAATATGCGTCACACCCCATTGCGTTCCCAGTGTAATCAGGGTTAACCAGAGAATGCCATACAGCGCAGCATAGCCAATGGTCGGGATTTCAGAAGGCCAGGACAAGCCCGGCATAACCAGCAGGTAGATACCCATGAACAACACCACACCAAAAAAATCGCGCTTACCTTGCTGACAAGTGGTAGAGCCTGAGATTTACGAAACACGATATTATTCATCGCAAAGGCAAAACCGGAACCAATCGCCATCAGGTCAATCCAGCCGGGTGGCTTTTCAAACACATCGAGTCCACCCAGGATAAGAAAACCACCAATAATTGCGGCTGTCAGTGTAAGCCAGCGCAAGCCATCAATTTTTTCATCCAGAAATATCCGTCCGCCCAATACACTCCAGACTGGCAACAGGTAAAAAAGAATCATGACCCTGACGACATCACCATAAAACAGGGCATTCTGGAACAGCAGGTTGGCAAAGCCGCCGAATAAAGCAATCAGCGCAATAAAATGTATCTGGAAACTCCAGTCCCTGTACTGTTTCATCATCCGCGGGAACAACAGAACAAAAGCGCTGGAAAAAATAATAAAGACCATGACAGGTCCATTCAAACCGGATGCTTCAAAAAACTGCAACGGCAACCAGGTCAAGCCCCAACCCACCGAACTGATTAGCAGCACCCAGACCGGAGGTGAAAACGATTTTCTGGCGCTCATGCATTTCACCCAATAAAAACCTGTTTACTGTGACGCAATGTATTTTCGCCAGCTGCCAAGCCCGGAAATATCCTTCGCTGCTGTCAGCGCATAACTCTCACAGACAAAACCCTGTAACCATTCACCTGACCCTGTTTCAAGCATGCCAATACCCAAAGGAGCAGGAATGCCCGCAACAAATGATCCAAACTGTTCTAATGAAATTGCCCACACTTCTATCTCGATAGCTGCTCCCTGGTCACTTCGGACCAGGCCAGGGCGGTAAGGCGGGCCACCGGGTAAAGCATATAACTGATAGTGTTCACTGGTCTTCGTCGCTTCCAGCAGGTAAGCCCCTCTTTCAGTCAACTGGTGATTCAGAGGTAAACCGGAAAGGTGCGCCCCACAGACAGCTACCCGGGTCCAGCCTGCTGGCAGATCACTGGTTAACCTGGAATCAGGCAGTGGAAAATCCAGCGCACCCTGCGTTTTAACCAGGCTTCTATGTAGTGCATCACCCACAGACATCAACGCGCGGTCACTGAAAGCCGGTGCAAACAGGGTGACACCAAAAGGCATGCCATCCTGTTGAAACCCGGCCGGTATCGCCAGGGCACTAAAATCCAGCAGGTTCATAAAATTGGTGTAATAGCCTAGATTGGAGTTAAGCTTTATCGGGTCATCCGCTACCTGTTTTATCGTGTAACAACGACCAGCCGTCGGCGTCATAATGAAGTCCACATCACTCCAAACCGTTTCCGTCTGGCGTCGCAGCTGCATCAGGCGATACTGAGACTGGAACGCACTCGCCGCGCTCAACTCTGCCCCACCTGAAATAATCTCACGGGTAACGGGAAAGAGTGAATCAGCCTGCGCCTTAAGAAAAGATTCAATCGCTACATATCGTTCAGTTACCCAGGGTCCTTCATACAACAACCTTGCTGCCTGCAAAAAAGGCTCAAAATCAATTTCATGGCGGGTTCCACCCTGTACCTCCAGCTGTTTCACCGCAGCATAAAACAGTTTTTTTCCTTCATCATTGCCAAAGAACGTCAGCTGGTCTTCCCGGGGTACACCGAAGCTAAATCCATTTGCATCAAAAGCTGGCTCACTGGCCGGCGCAGGACGCGCATACTCATCAGTAGCTTCAAACTGCCCCGCAACACTAATACCCGTTGAGCATCTCCGGTGCACAAGGCAAATATCGAAACACAGTCCAGTGAACGACAGGCCGGCACCACACCGCTGTACTCAACAGCCCCCGGTAGGCTTGATGCCGACCAGGTTATTGAACGCCGCCGGGCACCCGACCGGACCCTGCAGTATCCGTACCCAGTGAAAAACTGACCTGCCCCGTCGCCACGGCGACCGCAGAACCGGAGCTGGATCCACCGGAGATGTAGTCCGTGGTTAAAACTGTTGTGGCAGGCACCATAAGGAGAACGCGTACCTACCAGGCCGGTGGCAAACTGATCCAGATTGGTCTTACCGACAGGGTATCGCACCGGCATCAAGCAGACACTGCACGACAAAGGCGCTGTCTTCGGGCATATAGGCATACTCCGGGCAGGCGGCGGTGGTGGGCACACCGGCCAGATCGATATTGTCCTTGATCGCAAAGGGAATGCCGTACAACGGCTTTTCATCGAGATCGATCGGTCCCAGATCATCCAGGTAGGCCTGTGAGCTGTTCGGCATTAGCTGCGGGATCCACGCATTGTGTCGGGCTGTCGATTGATGCGTGCCAGTTGTTCGATTACATCGGCGGCGTAAACCGTCCTTCGGATAGCCCTGTGCAGGCTGGAATATCCAGACTCTGATTCAGTTCCATTATTGCCACCGTACGCTTCATTTAAACCAGAATCACCAGCGCCTGACCTGCCGATACCGGGCTTCCCTGGGAACATAGAATTTCTTCACCGACACCTGCTCGTCGGACTCGATAGCAATCTCCATTTTCATGGCCTCGACCACGACCAGCTCATCGCCGAGCTCGACCCGGTCACCCGCGCTTGACAGGTATCTCCCAGACACTGCCGGTCACCGGGGATGCAACGGCAATGCAGCCCGCTGGCATATCAAACGGCGCATCAGATCCGGCAGGCTCATCCGGCAACTGCTGCTTCATAGCTGGCCTGGCCGCTCTGTTCCCAGCGTTCACGCTCGGCATCGAAAGCGGCCTGCTGCTTCTGCTTAAAGGCTATCGATCTCATCCTTGTTTCCTGCAGGAACTGCTGGTAGTCGCGCAGGCTTCAGCGTGGTCTCCTCAATGTTCAGGCTGACTCGGCCCAGCGGGAAGTCTTCACGCCATCTGCTGCAGTTCTTCTGGCTGACCGGATAAAAACGAATCTGGTCAAAGAATCGCAACAACCACTGCTTGCCGTCGCTGAAATCCGCAGTCTGCCGGTAGCGATTCCACATCTGCACGGTGCGCCCAACGAACTGGTAACCACCTGGACCCTCCATGCCATAGACACACAGATAGGCGCCGCCAATACCCACCGCATTTTCCGGTGTCCAGGTACGTGCCGGATTGTACTTGGTCGTAACCAGCCGGTGACGCGGATCAACCGGCGTCGCCACCGGCGCACCCAGGTAAACATCGCCCAGTCCCATGACCAGGTAACTGGCATTGAACACAATATCTTGCACATCATCAATTGACTCCAGTCCGTTGATGCGACGAATGAACTCGATATTGCTGGGACACCAGGGTGCATCCGCTCGCACCGACTGCATGTATTTTTCGATCGCCAGCTGTGTGGAGGGGTCATCCCATGACAAGGGCAGATGCACAATGCGGCTCGGTACCTGCATGTCGTCCATAGCGGGCAGTTCGCCCTCGGCGTTCCAGCAACTTCGCAGCAGCTCCGTCTGCCTGATAACGCGACTGTCGTAGTGCACCTGCAAGGAACGTATGCCCGGCGTCAGATCGAGTAATGCCGTTCAATGTCCTGTTGCCTGAATCCACTCCATCAAGGCATGCACGCGAAAACGCAAATTCAGATCCAGCACCAGTGGACCGTACTCAACCAGCAGGTTGCGGTCGCCGGCCTGGCGATAACAGACGGCAACCGGTTGCTCCTATCTGCTTCTGTTTGATGCAGAATCGGAACCGCATCAGGCACCTGGCTGGCAGCGGCCGGTGCTCATCGGCGCATGGCACAGCCAGTGTCTCCACCGCCCGGTCCTGCGCACGCTCCAGCAGCGCGGCTTCCTGACGGAAATGCAGTGAAAACGAACAGTATCTCCAGGATTCAGCTGGCCCAGCTTCCACAATTCCGCCTGTACGATGGTAGCCGGGCAGACGAAACCACCCAGGCTGGGGCCATCCGGCCCCAGGATAACCGGCATATCACCGGTAAAGTCGATGCTGCCGATAGCATAGGCGTTGTCATGGATATTGGACGGATGCAGGCCGGCCTCACCACCGTCGCTGCGTGCCCACTCTGGCTTAGGCCCGATCAGACGCACACCGGTTCGGCTGGAGTTGTAGTGCACCTCCCAGTCGGTTGCGAAGAAAGTTGCGATATCCTCTCAGTAAAAAAGTCCGGCGCACCATGTGGACCATACATGACCCGGATATCCCAGTGATTACCATATTGTGGCACCAGCGCCAGCGGCACCGATTCTGCGCAGCTCACTTACTGACGTCGCTATTCCGATGCAAGCGCAACACATCGCCAACCTGCAAGGCGCGCCCGCCATGACCGCCGAACTGGCCCAGGGTAAATGTCGCTTCGACTGCCCATGTATTCAGGCAGATCAAAGCCACCCTTGACTGCCAGGTAGCTGCGGTTACCCGGACCATGGATACCGCTAGCTTGAGCGTACTGCCTGCCTTGACGGCAACCGGCTTCCAGTAATCGACCGTCTTACCATCCAGTAAGGCCTTCATGTGCGCACCGCGTCAGCGCAATCACGCGTATCGGCATTGAATTTCAGGCCTGGGCCGGTCACTGTCATTTCCAGCGCCGGCTGCATCCTCGGCGTTAGCCAGCATGCGGTTGGCCAGCCGAAACGCCAGTGGATCCATGGGGCCCGATGGCGGCACGCCGATATCCCAGTAACCGGTGCGGCCGGGATAGTCCTGACAATAATGGACTGGGTGCCCGGCGACAGCACCTCGATTGTCAGCGGCCGGAAATCAAACCTGTCCAGGTAGCGGGTGAAATGCTCGGCCCTGGACAAAGATATCATCGCTGAAGCATCTGCCCCAGATAGGCAAGGTTCGATTCGATGCCATATAGCGGACGTCTCGCGCAACGCATCGCTGCAGTTTGCAACGCGCTGCTTCACGATCGTCGCCGTGGGCGATGACCTTGGCCACCATGGGATCGTAATAAGGCGGATACTTCGCTACCCGGTTCCACCCAGGTATCCACACGCACATCCCCAGGAAAAGCCATCTCGGACAACAACCCGGCACAAGGCTGGAAATTCTTACCCGGATCTTCGGCATACAACACGCACCTGTATGGCATGCCCGCTGGGCTTATGCTCATAGCTGTCGAGGAACGCACTCTCGCCGGCAGCAGCGCGCAACATCCATTCCACCAGGTCAACACCAGTCACCTCTTCGGTCACACCGTGCTCCACCTGCAGACGGGTATTTACCTCAAGAAAATAAAACTCATGCGTCTTGGTATCGTAGACATATTCCACTGTACCGGCGGAACGGTAACCGACCGCCTCACCGAGCTCACTGCAGCCGTGCATCAGGCGTTCGCGCAACTCATCGCTGATACCCGGCGCAGGTGTTTCTTCAATCGACCTTCTGATTGCGCCGCTGGACCGAACAGTCACGCTCACCCAGCGCAACCACCTTGCCCTTGCCGTCACCAAATATCTGCACCTCGATATGACGCGCACGTCTCTACATATTTTTCCAGGAAAATACCGCCCTGGCTGAAATTGGTACGCGCCAGACGTTCCACCGAATGAAAGGCATCAGTCAGTTCCTGTTCAGCTCCAGCACAACTGCATACCGATACCGCCACCGCCAGCAGTACTTTTGAGCATGACCGGATAGCCAATCGTATGGCCTCACGCCGCGCATGTTGCAGGTCATCCAGCAAGCCGCTACCAGGCAGCAGTGGCACACCGTTTTCTTGCGCCAGGGTGCGCGCCGTGTGCTTAAGACCGAAGTCGCGCATCTGCTGCCGGTTGGACCGATAAAGGCAATGCCCGCCTGTTCACAGGCCTCGGCAAATTCCGCGTTCTCACTCAGGAATCCGTAACCCGGATGGATCGCCTCGGCACCGTCTCCTGGCTAACCAAGAATCTTTCTGTAATCCAGATAACTTTCAGACGCCGGGGCAGGCCCGATGCAGACAGCCTCATCTGCCTGGGTGACATGCAGCGATGCCTGTCAGCCTCGGAATACACGGCCAGCGACTGGATACCCATGCGCTTTAGAGTGCGGATAATGCGGCAGGCAATGGCACCACGGTTTGCAATCAATATTTTGTTAAACATAGTGACTAATCGTTTTTTCTGGCGAGCCGTCCCACCGTTAACGAAAATATCACCGGGTCGTCCCGGTGACTGTTTATCCCGGTAATATCAGTCCCAGATCAATACTTCTACCGGTGTCGGGTTATAGGCATTGCAGGGGTTGTTCAGTTGCGGACAGTTCGAAATCAACACAATGACATCCATAGCCGCCTTCATTTCCACGTACTTACCGGGGGCTGAAATACCATCTTCAAAAGTCAGTCCACCCTCCCGGGTCACCGGCACATTCATGAAGAAATTGATATTGTGGTAATGTCCCGCTTGGTCATGCCAAATTCTTCATTTTCAGCAACAGCCAGCATCCAGCTGTCGCGGCAGGCATGCATGCATTTCTTTTCCAGCGCATAGCGCACAGTATTGCTCTCGGTGGCACAGGCTCCACCCAGTGTGTCATGGCGGCCACAGGTATCCGCCACAATCTCCAGCATGAGGTTCTGCTCGTTGGATAACAGGCGGGTACCCGCAGTCAGGTAAACATTACCCTGCTCACGAATGGTATCGACGGCGCTGTAACGTTCACTGGGATCATCTGCATTATAAAACAGCGTATCCGCCGCCTGATTTCCCTCAAGATCGAGGATACGAAAAGTCTGCCCTGTCTTTACCACCTTCATGTAGTAATCACCGGCAAGCACCGTTTCACGTAAAACCGCATCTTCTGCGGCATAAGCTTACTTTCTTTAATCATGACAGCACCCTGCCGCCCAGATGGAAAATTTCATTATTCTGAAAACCACGCCGGTTTTCATGCCGAAATTCAGGCAGTAATCATCGTCACTACCGCCGCTGCCTGTATGATCTGGTAGCTGACCGGCTTTCTGCGGATATTCTTCCGCCGGGTTCAGCGGATGCGGACAGGTATGCATCAGCACCAGGGTATCCATCTCAAAACGCAATTCGATAGAATCACCCGCCTTGCTGTTATTCTCCAGATACTTCAGGTTACCTTCATCATCAACACCGACCGCACTGAACAGGTTCAGGTTGGCGGCCATGTCTTTTTTACCCAGACCATACTTGGCAAGCTCAACCAGAAAACTGTTATAACCATTCTGATTCCATTCATTATGATATTCCTGGTAGGTACGTCTCGCCCCATTTTTCTTCACCATTTTTTGTCGTATTGCCACAGACCGTCTCGTGCCAGCCCACAGTATCCTCGACGATGGAACAGAAAATTCGGCCCATATCAGAATACAGGCAATTGCCCTTGGTTAGTTTAAAGGTATGCTGACATTTCAGTGTATCGGGTGCATTGTAACGTTCCAGCAGGTTTACCGGGTTATAAAAAAGCATGCCGACATTGGCACCACCCTCTTCGTCAATAAGGCGCAACGATGTTCCCTTGCGCATCTGCATCGACCAGTGACAGCCGCCTGCCAGCCGGTCTTCATAAAGCACAGTTCCGGGTTCCGGTTTATTTTTTTCATTCATTTCTTTTCTCATAATTTATTACTTTCGTTTTGATTTCAGCAGCTATCGGCAAAGGATGCAGCTGCGGAATAATCGCCGTCGACATAATAACTTACCAGTTATTACACCACGACAGGTAATCATGCGGTCAGCGATCATTTTCAATTTATTCGCCGGCCCCTGCACCAGTATCACCGATAGTGTACTGTCTCATTCAGGTTTACGTTCAGTGCACTTATAACTTCATCGAGATATTCATGCTGCAGATCAGCCAGGTGTTTCTGTACCCCAGGTATCGAATGATCATAAACCAGATTAATCGTCCCAGCCATGATGTCATGCCCCAGCTCCTTGCGGTGATCTGTTAACTGCTGGTTAATCATGTCGGCGATTGCCTGCGAACGGCTTTCAAAGCCACGCTCTGCCACCATGTCATCAAGCTGCTGCAACAATGCTTCTGGCAGCGAGACACTGATCCGGGCAACACCAGTCTGATTCATTGTCATGCTACATACCTAAAACAGGTGACTATAACGCTCTGTCTCCCAGGCAGATATCATCTGGTGATAAGCGTTCCATTCCTGTCGTTTGTAACGAATAAACTCATCCCGCAATTCCTGCCCCAGTGCTTCAATCACAAATGGATCCGCCTCAAAAGCATCAATCGCCTCAAGCAGATTTTTTGGCAAAAACTCAATTCCACGCTGACTTCGTTGTTCATCCGTCAACTCATACAGGTTATCTTCCTGTGGATTGCCAGGATCGATACCTTCCCGAATACCTTCCAGTCCGGCAGCCAGTGCCAGTGTTGCCGCAAGATAAGGGTTGACCGCACCATCTGCATTTCGTGATTCGAAGCGGCCACCACCCATGGGTACACGGATCGAATTTGTACGGTTGTTTGAACCAAAAGAATTAAATACCGGCGCCCAGGTAAAGTAAGGCATATCACCCTGGCGTACGAGGCGCTTGTAACTGTTCACTGTCGGCGCAAAGGCCGCACACAGCGCCTTACCATGTTTGATAATACCACCAATAAACTGGTAACCCAGTTCTGTCAGACCAAGCCCCTTCGGATCATCAGCCGGATCACAGGCAAACAGGTTTTCACCTGTCTCCAGGTCATAAAGCGACATATTGAAATGTGCACCATTGCCAGTCTTATCGGCAAACGGTTTTGGCATGAAGGTCGCTATCAGACCTTCCTGTTTTGCATATTCCTTCGCCATCAGGCGCAGGAAAATAAACCGGTCACAGCTGGTCAGGGCATCAGCATACATAAAATCAAATTCATACTGGCCGTTGGCATCTTCATGATCCAGCGAGTACAGATCCCAGCCCAGATCATTTATCGTGGTAGCCATCTTGTCCAGCCAGCCAAACTGATCCAGAAAACCACGTGCATCGTAACAGGGCTTTGTCAGTTTATCATCGGGATTAGGTACCTCCAGCGAACCCGTCCTCATTCTGTTTGAGTACGAACACTTCGGCCTCGATACCCAGGTTAAAACCAAAACCCATCTCTGCCGCCTTTGCCTGCATCGCTTTCAGTGCGACCCGGGTATTCAGCATATAAGGCTCACCATGGAAGGTATTATCTGCCGGCATCCAGGCGACTTCGGGCTGCCAGGGTAACTGGATGATATGATCCAGGTCAGGCACTGATGCAATTTCGTCATCGTTGGGCTGCCTGCCCCAGACCATCCAGTGCATAACCGGTATACAGCTCAGAACCATGGGCCATGTGCTCAAGATGATCTATAGGCACCACCTTTCCCTTGGGAATACCGTGGATATCCACATAGGCCCCCAGGCAATATTTAACGCCCTTCGCTTCAAGTCGGCCTGGATTTTTTTTATCTCTCTGTACATTTTCACTGTCTCTATCACTAGCGATTGACTGATTCGCAATAGGCATACGGCAAGGGTGACTCTTCTTGCATCCCCTTGATGTACCGTTGCAGCTCAGGTCTTCCACCATCCAGGAAAACAGCTGCTCGCCTTTTTCCTTAGCTGGCAAGGCTGGGCGTACCTGTTACCCCATTACATACTGGTGCGATTTACCGGATGTGAAAACACACAGTCTTCGGTCCGATCAGGATCATCACTTTCGGCGATAAGTTCTTCACGCACCATCGACGGGTTCAGTGCCATCATCAATGAGGTCTCGGCATCATTGGCATGCCAGTCTTCTGCATCATGAAAATGCTGCTCACGCACACGTTCACTGATCGAAGCTGAATTGATCACTGCGACCATGAAGCCATCATGTTCTGCACGCAGCATCTCGAGTGCACAGCGCAGCGGGGCAAAATTACGTGACATGCGTATTGATGATAAAAAACCGTTTGAAACCTGAAGCATAAACCCAGTCACCGATCTGTTTGACCACATCGATCATCGTCTTGGGCTGCAAGGCCAGCGTTCCCGGCCAGCGCTTCGAGTGCCCGATCGAGCAGCCATAGGGCAATGTCGGCAACAGGGCAACATCGGTTTTATCTGCTACCGCACGGCACAAGTGAACCGCGATCTCGGCATCCATACCGCAACCCATATGCGGGCCATGCTGTTCAGTAGCACCGATCGGCAGCATGGCGCAATCCATGCCCTGCAGCGGCAGGCGACCGATCTCCTGCCATGTCATCTGGTACCAGTCATTCATCATAGAAGACACTTTCAACTTCATGATCCACCGGTACCATACGCACCATGTTCATGTGGTCACCATTTATTTCCTCATCCTCCTCAGGCGGATGGATCAGTTCTTCCAGGCGTTTCTTGGTCGCCAGGAATTCCGGCGATAACAGCTGATCGGGTGAGCGTGGTTGCGGCACAGGCACTTCGATCAGTTCCTGCACCTCACCGGGATGTGCCTTCAACACCAGGATACGGTCGGCAAGATAGATCGCCTCATCCAGATCATGGGTGATAAACAGTATAGTGATATCGATATTCTTCCAGATCTCCATCAGGTAAGACTGCATCTTTGCACGTGTCTGCGCATCCAATGCACCAAACGGCTCATCCATCAACAGGATCCGCGGCTGGTTGGCCAGTGCACGGGCAATAGCCACGCGCTGTTTCATGCCGCCGGATAACTGGTGCGGATAACTATTGACAAACTTGGTCAGACCGACCAGATCTATCCACTGGCGCGCATCTTCTTCGGCGACGCTCTCTGCTGTGACCCGCCTGCTCCAGCCCGAACATGACATTCTTTTTAACGGTCAGCCAGGGAAACAGGGTATAACCCTGAAACACCATGCCGCGATCAGGACCCGGGCCCATGAACCTCTTTACCATCAAGCAGCATCTGGCCGGAGGTCGGTGTTTCAAGACCGGCGAGAATTCGTATCAGGGTCGATTTACCACAACCCGACGGCCCGATCACACAGACGAATTCACGCTTATGGGTTTTGAAATTGATATCTTTTAGCGCGGTTACGGTGCCCGGCCGGCGTCTCGAAAGTCTTTCTCAAGCCCCTTAACTTCCAGCGCAACAGGGCGTTGTTTCAGTCGGGCAAAACGATCCCGGACATCATCCGCCTGTTCCAGGTAGCTTGGAAGTTCCAGCATGTGTTTCATGATGCTCTGCTGGATTCTTTATGTTTGATGATCCATTGTCTGCACCCTCAGGCTTCTGCGGCCTGTCGCTGCCAGGGGAAATCCGCTGCCCAGCCAGGCCAGTATCAGATCCGTGGTCAAACCGATAATGCCGATCATCATGATCGCCGCAAATACATTATCGAAATTCTTGTAACGCGCCTGCTGGGTAATGAACCAGGTAATACCCGAACTGGTACCGATCAGTTCCGCAACGATCAGGTAGGTCCACGCCCAACCCAGCAGGATACGCATATCCTGTACAGGTCGGCAATAATTCCCGGAACCACCACCCTGAATAGCAGGGCAGGTTTTTGGCCCCCAGTGTCTGCGCGGCTTCCAGCAACGAGGGATCCAGTTTGCGTGTTGTATTGGCGATGATCAGCACCTGCTGAAAAAAAGTACCGATAAATATTATGGCGATTTTGGGGGCCTGATAGATACCCAGGATGGCAACCGCCAGTGCGCCGAATGCCGGCGCCGGCAGATAACGAAAAAACTCTATGAAAGGTTCCGTAAGTCGGGAGAAAAATCGTATGTTCCGGCCAGAATACCCAGCGGAACGCCAAATACCGATGAAAACAGGAACCCCCAGAATATAACCTGGATACTGCTCCATAGACTTTCGTGCAACCATTTTTCGTTACGCCGTTTGGGTTCGGTGGTAAATGCCGTATAAAAAGCAGTCGCCACCTCATGCGGTGCAGGCAGATAGATCGGATTGGCCGGACTACCCTCGGGCAACCACTCACCGGCCTGCTGATATTTCGGCATGCTCCGTTTCAAAAGTCTCACTGTCTACCAGCATGACCTGTTGAAATAGCCAACATCACCCGGGGCTGGTGATCTCCACCTTAGCGGTGCCAGAGACCGGGAACATAGCTGACCAGGACCAGAGCAACAGCGGCAGCATGAAACTCATAACTGTCACAGACAGTCGTGACCTTGCCGCAGTTCTTGCGTCGCAAACACTGCTTTCTGACTGCCATACCATCTGCCTGCTCTGCGCCGCCGTCAATCACAGATCGTTCGTCAGCGATAGATCGATGTAGGCATCGATGTTCTGTGGTTTGTCGTATACCTTGTTGGCAACATTAAAGTCATCCGAGATTTTCGTTGAACCGTAGATCGAGTTATAACCGTCACCCTTTGCATAAGGCTTTCTTGGCCTCGTCCAATGTCATAATGTTGGTGCCCCTCATGAAGGCGTACTCCTCCGGATCAGTACCAACCCGGGACGCCATGATTTTCACGGCATCTCGCATGGTCTTCGGGATCTGCGATAAATCAACGATGCCGGTACCAGACCTTCATGACCTTCATCCAGTCGTCGCGGCGCTGGGCAAGACTTTCCGGTGAAACAGCCAGCACGTCATAGATCAGTCCGGGCTGATCCGCACTGGTAAAGATGGCTTTTGATCCCGGCACCAGATTGAGCGCCATGACCCGAATTCGGCTGCCAGGCAACAATGGCATCCACCTGCCCCGATGCCAGCACCTGTGGTGTTTCGTTGGTCGGCACGTTGACCAGTTCCACATCGGTTTCGACAATCCGTTCTTTTCAAGCATCGAGTAACAGCAGATGGCTGACAAAACCGATTTCGACACCAATCTTTTTACCCTTGAGATCCTTTACCGAACCGATACCGGGCGCTGCGATGACCATGTCATTGCCGTTACTGTAATCATTGATCAGGTACATGACGCCCTTGGCTCCGGTCGCACCGGTCACCAGGGTATCGCCATTGGTCATGCTACGGCATCCAGCTTGCCGGCAGCGAACGCATCCATCGACGCCACGTAATCGAACCATTCGAATCGACATCGACACCGGCGTCCTTGAACCACCTTTCTATCGCCACCTCCCAGGCAACCCAGCCCGGCCAGTCGCTATAACCGATCTTCAACGGTCCGGCAGCATGCGCGATAGAACTAATCGCCAGCGCGACGACCAGTCCGGCAAACAAACGTTTGATAACAGTCTTCATCTAAGTCCCCTTAGTATTACGATTTTATAAGAAAGTATTACCAGACTTCGCAATATCCAAGCCAAACAATGCAAGTCATTAATAAATATGTTCTTTTTACAATTCACAGAATTTTGACAGCTAACTGCCCCAGGCAAATCGCACCATCAGGGTTCGGCTGCCCTGCTTACTGCTCCAAACAGGTGCATCTGTTTTAGTCGTTATGCAAATCAACCTGATGCGATAGAATGCGCCGCATGTTGCAATTCAATCATCTCAGTATCCGTCGCGGTGCCAACCAACTGTTCGCCGACGCAACCTTCAACATTCACCCTGG
>CAWDGV010000016.1:0-13474 GCA_963801985.1 uncultured Gammaproteobacteria bacterium | reverse complement strand
ATAAAAAGTTGCCCAATGAAAAACAAAGTTAACAGGATGGAGAATAACAATGATTAGGCTGATTCACTGTGTAAAACGTCGCGATGATGTATCAATCGAAGATTTTCGCCATTTCTGGAATGGCAATAAATTCACTCAACTGATTGAACGCTTAAGCAGTCTGACGATGACTGTGGAGGTCAAGAAAAACCTGACACTTGATATCCCTCTCAATACTGATCTGCAACTGGAGCGTTATTCAAAACAGCCCTTTGATGGCATCCTTGAAATCATCTGGCAAACCGGCCATGAAGTGGAAATACTGATCGAGAACGAAGAATTCAATAAGCTGTATGAAAAAATGTATGCATTACAAAAAGAATATATCGATTTTAATGATTCACGCAGATTTTTTACCGAGTATTCCAGTAGCTAGAAGAACAAGCGGATTACACTTCGTCCAAACCGCTAACCAGGTACCACAGGAAAACCGGTTATTAAAAACCCCGCTTTCAAGCAGGGTCTGTAATTAAGAAGCTGCCTTTGTTTGAGCAGACTTCCCGGGAACTCAAAACTGAACCTTGCCGGCCATACAGTTATCGTAGGCATTCTTATAGACATTACTTTGAGTATTTTTACTTTTCACACCACCCACAACACCCCCTAGCGCGGCGCCTCTTTTGGCTGCTTTACTGCTATCACCAACAATACCACCTAATACGGCACCTTTTACCGCTCCACCAGCAGCACCTCTTCCAGTGCTGCCCGCATCCATTTCAACGCGATTTGCGTATGCCTGGCAGTCTGCTGGCGATGGAGTGGCCGCAGGAGCAGCTGCAGCTGCAGCTGGGGAAGACGTCTCCGCAAAGCCGGCTACTGGCAATGTTAATAATGCACCCACGAGCGCCCATTGCTTAATCATAAAATTACCTCTTGTATTTTTCATTAATATCTCCAAAAGTTGTTCACCTGAATTTTCAGGCTTTAATTTCCTGATCTATCGTACGGTTACTGTCACTCACCGGGGGTATTGCCGCAGGACAGACCAAAAGAGAAGCCACTGTCAAAAAAGGGATCATTACGGCAACTGAATTAAGCTTCACTTGCCACACCTAACAGGCATACATTAACAATGTGTGATTTGATTACAAAACAGACTTAAATACAGACTTAAATACAGACTTATGTGTAAAGTAGTAAAAAATACTAAACTAGTAACTTATACTAATAAATCCACTTTTGGACATAACCCGCACTCTTTGAATGGATACAACAGAGCATAAAGTTAGCCTTAATACCCTGGATCTCGACTCTTTCAATCCATCGATAATGCAAGAAACTGTCAGGGGATCAGATATTGAACACATCCAGCTGGCACACGGACGCTTCCAGGCACATCTGCTTAGCACCCAGTTGGGAGAGGAGCGCCTGGACTACGGCAGCTACAACCTGCCTCTGCACGCTCTGGGCTCAATGCCAGAAACTCACGTCACCCTGGGAGCTGTATTAAAAAGCAACGGGTTTGCAACACTGAACGGAAGCAAAATCAGGCGTCCGGCAATGGTCGTAGTCAATGAAGGGAAAGAGCTGGATTACATTATGGCTCCCGCTTCTGAGTGGCTGGCTTTCCAGGTCAAAAGAGAAACTTTAGAACTGCCCGGCATGGACTTGCCGGGATGGCTCAATGGGGTTGTTGATATTGAGCAGCAAGATCTACAACCGATACTGACCTGCCTGCAGGACAGCATATCAATGCTGCATGAAATCAATGTCAATAATCCTGCAATTGCAGCTCCCGACAAATTTCACGAAAAGATTTTTGCCGGCATACATGACGCTTTTAGTGATGCCCTGCAAAGCACCGGACCTGATTCATACGGTCTTCCGAATTATCCTGGAAAGAGCCTTAAGATAATAAAACAAGTAATTGATTATTTTCATGTTTATTACAGAGAACCACTCGGTATTGGCACAATGTGCGCTGAACTTGGTGTTAATCAGAAATCAGTGATTCGGGCATTTCTCAAACACTATGGGATAACACCAAAACGTTATCTCGACTATTTTCGTCTCGCCAAGGCAAGGCGTCTCATAACCCGGCAAAGCGGATGTCTCCACTCAATTACAGAAGTTGCACATCAATGTGGCATCAATCATCTGGGCCGGTTTGCTGCGCTATACCGTGATACTTACGGCGAGCTCCCATCACAAACCCAGGCTGACTGACTCCGTCGAAGCAATTGAGCCAGGGTCTCACGACTTCATCTAAAACATCTGAATTAACTTATTATTCAAATGGCCTGAGGAGACCCTTGAATAATCCACCGGGCAGGCTGGCGGGTGCTTTTTTACCTTGCCTGGCCGCCTTTTTTTCCTGCTCTTCACGTTTTTGCAGAGCTTCTTCGCAAGGATTTGCTCCCATCGTTCCGATATCAGCGTAGAACAGGATCAGGGTAGCCGGATTTGCCAGTCCAGCCAGTAAACCGCCCAGCATCCAGACCTCTTTCTTTTTATCCAGGGTAACGTCTGGATCGGAAAAATGGCCCGTCAGCCTTACCGGGTTGGCAAGGCTGACAAGCTTGGGACTCTTGGGTGCAGGCGTCAGCAGCAGGTTGATCTGTTCAGTCTCCAGGTTTATTTCACCACTGCCCGCCACGGTTACACGCTCGGTATCCAGTAGTAAACTATCGGTAGTAACCTCGCCCGCTTCAATATCAAAATATCCGACCATGCAATTAACTTTCGCCCGGCTTACAGGTTCAAATGCACTGCTCAAGGCAATCAGGATAATATTTTGCGCCCATTGGTTAAGCCTGGTCTGATCTATCACTCCAGCTCCAGCGACAATGTGGCCGTGACCCGATGATGATGCCAAAATCCCCGCCGTATCCAGCCCTTCACCTGTGATATCCAGGGAGACATCAGCCAGACCTTTCACGTATTCTGTAACACCCAGAGTTTCGAGCAAGTCACCATAATCAATGTCTTTACCTTCAAGCTTGAACGAAGTGACTGCTTTTTGTTCATCAGGCTGGTATCCAATGATGCATTGATCACACCTCCGGTAAGCCCAACCTTTAAAGGTTTTATCAAAAACTGGTTATTGCCGATTTTTAATTTTGCCTGCAAATCCGTGTAAAGCACCTTGTGTATTTCAAGATGATCGGCTGTAAAATTCACTTCAGCATCCATAGACTTCATTAAATCAACCGGAATTTTCACCGCGGGTAAAGAGCGCCCACTGCGCTCTTCTGATGCCGCAGGTTTTTCCTTGTCCAGCAAGTCATTCAAGGAATATTTTGTTTGAATGCAGCCAGGCTACCACAGCCAGCGGCCGAGTGTTTTTTTCATGAACCGAGATATCCAACTTGCCATTAATATCGCTGCGGCCAACATTTCCTTTGATGTTTTGAAAAAGATATTTGTCTTTACTGTCTTTTAAAGTGGCAGAAAGCTTGTAGGGAAGATCCGTTGGCAGTTTCATATCAAGCACGTTGTTTAGCGCCCGTAACTGTTGACCGGCAAGATTAATGTCCAGCTTCAGTCCACTAAAATTAGTGATATGGTTTACTGATCCTTCTGCGTGGAATTTTGCTTCACCTAACAAGGCATCAATCCTTACCGGTAATGACGTGGTAGCTCTTAAACGGCTTAACAGGCTATCTAAAACGATATTGCTCTTCAAAGCTGCATCACGATAATTTCCCTTCAGGTCAACTTGTAATGGCTTGCCTTTTATCGAACTGACGTTGACTGAGTCCAGTTGTAATACTTGTTGTTTACCATCCCCGTATTTTAGTTTCGCATTGCGGGTTTCCAGGCTGAGCGTGCCCTCGGATAGCAGTTTTTTAAGCGAATCACCTTGCGCCTTTACCTTTAAGCTGGTTGGTCCGGATGATATTTCCCTGATAGCGCCAAATTCTTTTTTAGCCAGCAGTTTATTCAAATCCAGCCTGGTGGATGAAACAGCCAGATCAATGACGGGTTCCTTTTTCGGCGAAGCCTGGTAGTTTAGAGTGCCCTTCAGCTGACCTCCGGGAGTTTTGATATTGGCGGAACGGACATTAAAAATGCCCTGGATAATATCCCCCTTGAAGCTGGCATCAATTAACTGAACAGGAAGGCCTGAAACACGGTCAACCTTGAGCTCGTAATCTATAAGCATGTTACCAGGAAGGTTGAGCTTTATTTCCTTGTCCAGGTAAGCGAACGGTTTCTTTGCTTGTTTTTGTTTGTCATTTTCGCCAAGCAAGCCGGCCAGGTCGAGCTGCTTAACCGACAACCCGGCTTTGACCCTTATTGGCTCATGACCGGTATCGATTGATATATCACCGGCAATCCCGGTTGAATTAACTGTACCCGACAAATTTCCCAGCTTGTATGAGGCATCAGTACCTGACAGGTGTGTTTTAAAATTGTATTTACCAAGTTCAGGTAAATCATCACCCAAAGCAAATGACAGTTCAGACAGACTGCTACCGGATAATTCAATAGCAACGTTGACAAGACCTTCTGCAAGCTGGCCAGGTAAAATATCTGAAATCAATAGACGGTTTTTTGGGCTTTCAAGCACCATCACCATTGGCCATTGTGACAGACTGTCCGGCTCTTGCTGAATAGTTTGCCGATCGTCTCCCTTCAGGTTCATTTTTAGCGGCAACTCTACCAGTTTCCCTTCAAGTGCCATGGCGATATTTTTGCCCGGAACCAGGGTGAGCCATCCATCAGAAATGGAAAATGGATAGCCCTGGTAATCCAGCTTTCCTGCAGCCTGGATCTGTTGCAAGGCGATAACATCATTTTTCATATTTATTGTTGCTGATATTTCCAGGGGCCCATTTAGCGGCATACTTAAACCCGATATCGATTGCAATGCAGCGGCGTCTTTGGTTGATAATGCAATATCACCTTTCAGGACATAACCCGGCTCGCTGTGTTCAATGACTCCTTCAAATTGAATTTGGTTGTCCCCGGATTCCAGCACTATCTCTAAAGATAGTGGTGAGCCCTCGAAAAACTCTTTCAGCTGGGTGCTTTGTATCCCGGCTTTAACGGGTATATCCTGAAGACGGCCTTCAAACTCAAGCTCGACTGATTTATGGCCTATCTCATTGATTGCTGCCTGATCGATATCGATACGAAAATACCTTGCATCTTTGCCAAGCAATTTGAGTTGGGAGTCTTTAATTGAAATATCCCTGATCGTCGGAAAAGCCGGCCCGGCATCAGAACCCGTTTGACTGTCGACTAGCCAGTTTCCCCGGCCATCCCCGGAACGCTCTAACAGCATCTCCAGCTTTTCCATGGACAGTTTGGTTATTTTGATTTCATGATTGAATATCGACAACAAATCAAAGGTCAGTTCAAAATTTCCGATCTCTGCCAGGTTTGGATGGGATGCCCAGGAAGGATTTTTTATCCTGGCATTTTTTACAACAATGGTAGGAACCAGTGATGGCTTGAAACGCATTTCGCCATCTATCACTACTTCAAAGCCAATCGCATTGCTGGCAGCAGATTGAATAGCGCCCCGGTAATCATTGGGATCCAGGGTCTGTATGACAACCGTGAAAAACAGTATTGCCACTACAAGCAACACCGACAGCCATTTCAGGAATCTGCGAATATTTTTCACGATGAATAATCTTGTCTATGTATAATACGTCACTGCATCAGAATTGATGGCCGTACCCATGCTATTAACAGTCTGTTTTTTTTTCCGACATGTTATGTCGGCGGGCCTGCATCGTTTTTTTCATCGCATCCTGAAATGATGCCATCAATACTGCAGTCGAAACACCGATCATCAGAACGCCGTTAACCGCCTCCAGGGGACCCAGCAACTTATGTTCTGCTGACATCACAAAATCGCCATAACCGAGCGTCGCAAAGTTCACTGCCGAGTGATAAAAAGCTTCACTAAAAACCTGGAACTCATCTACAAACATGAACAATAAAGCCCAGAGGCCAATCTGCATCAGGTTACCGATTACCAGCAAAAGCATAACAACATCAATCACAATCATACTGGATATAAAGGACGGGTTATTCACCAGGTAACCATGGTTAGAAGTAATAACGAAGCGCGGCCAGTAACAACAATGACTGCAAGAACAGGCAAACTATCATGGTTGATAAACCCAAAAACAGATTCATGAACATACAGGCTCTTCCTTATTGAGTGGGGGTTGAGAAAAACGTTTAAGCTGCTTACGCAGGCGAAACTGTTCAAGTACATAAATCGCCAGCCAGGCATACAGGGTAACGCCAATAAACATCATCATGCGGATCGCAAAAGCCTGGTAAACATCTTGACCGTTTGCAGAATCCTGCACGGCAGAACCCAGCAAAATCAGCATGGTAATCACCACGTTAACCCAGAAAGAAGCTGGAAAACGGCTAACCATCACCCGGTAGATCTTGCTGGAAAAATACACGCCGAACAGCAGCATACTCCAGAAGAACATCCACAGACTGGTAAACATACCAAGCATAAACCAGCCCAGGATGGCAAAGCAGCCTCCCAGGAAAGTGGAGCCCAGCAACTCCAGCCCGGCATTGCGTGCACTGACTTCAGATCCCTGCTGGCCCAACGCCACCGTCTTCATAATGAGTTTCAGGTACATGGACGGATTGGAGAGCGACAGCAATACAGGCGGTAAAACAATGAGCGTCGTGCGCAATGCCAGCCATTTGGATTGCTCGGCGTTAACGGGAGCCGGCGGCTCGGGAGCCGCAGTAACCGGATCTTCCGGAAAAAATGGATACACCAGCCACTGGCAGATAATGGCCAGCGCCATCCCCAGTGCCAGCGCCTGGATAACCAGCACGCCAAAATAAAAATTCGGCAACCCGGCAGCCGGAATAATAGTAAAGCCAATAGTCAGCAGGCCACCCACCAGCGCTTTTTCATGGTGTACCGTCTGATAGGTACTGAAGTACAAACCCATCGCAATGAGCAAAACTGCCGACACCGGGTAATTGACCAGCACGGGGATCAGCAAAAGTCCCACTCCCAGCGTCAGCAGCATTACCAGGATCAATCCGAACAGCCCCTTTGCTCCCATCGGCGGTGCCGGCTTAAGCGTTAACATCAGGGCAAAGATGGGAGCAATATAAGGTAGCGGAAAATTCAGGCCATAGGCTATCGCCAGGGTCAGGGCGACTGTAAGACTGAGCCGGAAAACCCGCCTCGCCTGGATTGGCATTGCCCTGTTAACCATGACTAGTATGCATAAGACAACCAGCTCATCAGGCGAAGGTAAAACTTGCCGAGAAACTCCAGCATTCCATGACCCTCGCTAAATCCCATCACGGATGCCTGGCCACCCACGCGCAACTGTTTGCGCAAAGCTTCCTGCTGATCAACATCAAAGCCAATAATGACCGGGAAACGCTGTGACTGCCTTAACCAGTCACGATTATTATCAATTGTTGGCAGCGTGCCTGCCGGTGGTGCCTGGCCTGCACTGACTCCCAGACCAATACTGCGCACCTGGCCTTCGAATACCTGCCCGGGCAAAACATCAAACAGGATTTCCACCGGGCTGCCGACGCGCAAATGCCCCAGGTTATTTTCCGTAAACTCTGCATTGATCCATACATCGTGAATCGCAACCAGCGTCATCACTGGGCCACCCGTACCGGCATATTGCCCGACATCAGCACGCAGATCGGTAATCACACCCCGGGATGATGCCTTGACAATCGTATTGGCAAGATCCAGTTCTGCTTTTTTGACCGCACTTAATGCCGATTTGAGTATGGCGTTATTGGTATCATCGTCACCACCTTTCTGTTCGATGGCCTGCTGTATCTGTGCTTCAGCCGCAGTCACCTTGGCCCTGGCCTGCTCAAGGTTAGCCTGCGAAATTTCCAGACGACGCACGGAAATAGTACCTGGGTCTGATTTATGCAGGCGCGTCAAACGCGTTGTATCCTGTTGCGCCTTCAGTGCATTCGCCTGTGCCGCCAGCAGGTTGGCACGGGCCGAGTCAACGGCTGCGTTACCGGCACCGACCTGGCTCTGGGCATTACCCAGGTCAGACCTCGCCTTCTCCAGGGCAATGCGGTATTGCGATGGATCAATTTCAAACAGGCGTTCGCCCTCCTGACTTCCTGGTTATTGCGAACCCAGACCTGGGTCACCACGCCGGCCACCTTGGGAGCAACGCCCACGACATAACCCTGCACCCTCGCCTGCGACGTATAGGGTGTAAAGCGATCCGCCAGCAGGTACCAGCAAAGACTCAGTAATATGATCAGAATAATAATGAGGCCACCTTTTTTTACCGACCCGGCTGCATCATCAGGCTGTTGTGCTGCGTCTTCTACCACCTCGGTCGTTTCATCTTTTTCAGTCATTGCGAAGTCTCTGTCATTGTATCTGTACCCGAAACCGGCATGGTATCGCCAGCAGGCAGGGGCGCCGTAAGCAGATCGCCCCAGTCCGTACGCTCCTGCATGGATTTGCGGGTATCTTCAGGGATCAACTGCTGTACTGGCGTTTCCCGCCAGCCGCCGCCCAGCGCCTTGTATAAATCGATGATTGCTGCGATGTGGCTGGCATGATTTGAAAGCTCGTTTTCCGTCTGGGAAAACAAAGATCGCTGTGCATCCAGCACACGCTGAAAGTCTGCATAACCTTCCCGGTAATTGGTGTTGGCCAGTTCCAGCGAACGCTTTGCTGCCTTGACTGATTCACTGCGAATCTTGCGTTGTTCTGCCGTCTTGACAATGCTGATGGCAGCATCGTCAACGTCACGGGCGGCCAACAGTACGCTGTTCTGGTAGTTAGCAATCAGTTCCTGCAACCTGGCATCCTGCAAGCGCACGTTGTTGGCGATACGGCCATGATCAAATATGTTCCAGCTGACACCAGGACCAATGACAAGGCTTGTGGTATCAGGACTGGCACTGAGGGTATTACCAGACCAGCCAATGCTGCCCAGCAGCGTGACAGCCGGGTAAAAATCGGCTTCTGCGATGCCGATCTGTGCCGACTGGGCGGCAACCTGCCAGGCAGCTGCGCGGATATCCGGCCGACGCAACAGCAGGCTTGCCGGAATTTCCTCAATGGCCAGTGGCGCAACCTCGGGAAGATTGTCGACCTTGCCGTCCAGTTCCGGCAGGTCACCGGGCGGGCGCCCCAAAATAGCTGCCAGCGCATTGCGAGTCTTTATCAGGTTAAGTTCCAGATTGGGTATGCTGGATAAAGTCGCCAGGTACTGGGATTTTGCCTGTTGCAAATCCAGTTCTGAATCCTGGCCGCTGGCATAGATTTCCCGGGTGATGTCAAAACTGCGTTTCTGAATAGCCGCATTTTCGCGCGCAATAATGATGCGCTGCTGAAAAGTCCGGTAGTTAAAGTATAGACTGGCCACCTGGGCGCTGAGCAGCACCTGGGCATCCTGGTAATTGGCGATCGAGCCAAAGAAGGATGCATCCGCTGATTCAATACCGCGCTGGAATTTTCCCCAGAAATCCAGCTCCCAGCCCAGGTTAAAACCAGCCTGGTAACTGGTCAGGCTTTGGTTGCGATCCAGTGAGGTACCACCGCGCTGCTTGTTGTTAACGTAGCTGACATTCGCACCCACTGTTTGAGACTGGGGATACAGGCTGCTGCCGGCAATACCCAGAACCGCCCGGCTTTCCAGGATACGCAATCCCGCCAAGCGCAGCGTCGGATTCTCCTTTCTGGCCGTTTCTACCAGTCCATTTAACACCGGGTCATCAAACAGGTGCCACCAGAACTCCGGGTCAACTTCTGATTTACCCACCTGGCCATAGAGGTCAGGTTGCCAGTCGCTCAACCAGCTAATCTCGGGTTCACGGTAATCCGGGCCCAACGTGGTACAGCCACCCAGGGCGAGTAGCGCAGCCATTACGGCCAGACTTTTAAGCAAACGCCCAGTCATAGTGGTCACGATAGCTATCAGTTGCTGTCCGCTGTCGTTGTATCAATCTCAGTAGCCGATTCATCATCCTCAGGCACGGCACCATCAGGATGATCGACCCAGTCCATGAATATCCGGTAAGTAACCGCCAGCAATACCGCACCGACAAACAATCCGATAATGCCGCTGGTTACCATGCCACCCAGGGCACCGATCAATATTACCGGCATTGGCGCATCCACACCGCGTCCCAGTAACATTGGCTTGAGCACATTATCCGCCATGCCGGCAACCAGCAGATAGATCGTGAAAACAATATTACTCGTAGTGGAAGCATCACCGGCTGCCCACAGGTAGACGATGACCGGTAATGAAATCAGCAAGGCAGGCAGTTGCAATATACCCAGCAGCAAGACAAAAACTGCCAGTAAACCCGCAGCGGGAATGCCCGCCATGATAAAACCGACACCCAGCAGTAAGGCCTGGATGAAAGCAATACCAATAACCCCAACGGCAACTGAACGCACGGTCGCAGTTGATAATTTCTGCAGGTAAGGCCCCTTATTCTCTCCAGTCACGCGGCTGAAAATACGCTGCATGACCTGGCTGCCACTCTTGCCGTAGGCCATCATGATACCGGCAACAATCAAGGCGCCGAGGAACAACATCACTGAACCCAGGGTACTGGCTGCACCTGATGCCACACGTTTAGACAGGTTCATGAGTTGTTCCTTGTTCTCCTGAAGGAAAACAGGCAGGTTATTAGCCGCTTCATTCCAGGCAGCATAGAGCTTTTTACCAACAAGTGGCCACTCAGCGACCTTGGCATCAGGCTTTTCAATAGTGAGCGTATTACTTTCAAATGCCTTGTAAGCATCATGAACATGGCCGGCAAAAGAACTGCCCAGCATGGCGGTAGGAATCCCGATTACCAACAGCCCAATCAAAACCATGATGGTTGCAGCACGACCCTGGCGCCCCCCCAGGTATTTTGCAAACTTCTGATGTAATGGGTAAAGCGCAATCGCCAGTATCAATGCCCAGGCAAGCAGACCGGCAAACGGCGCAAACACGCGTGCGCTCATTACCACCAGGAAAGCGATAAGACTGACTCGAATAACGAAATCCATCAGGTCAGTGGATAGAAATTTATGTAATGTTGAGTTCTCAAGCTGCATGCTGCGGACCCTTTAGAAGGTAAAGTAAGGTTATAAGGAAGTTTATCAGAGAATATCCAATATAAACTAATACAAAAAGACCAGTTATCTGGTGTCAGAAAACCACCCTGTAACCGGCCATGATGCTAATCGACAGTAGCCTGCATTGCACAGGCTATCTATCCTCATAAAAGCTTACAGGCTAATTTCAGCCCGTTTCTTTACTCTCTTAGTAATCAGGATTTGTAATGGGATTATCGGGATCACCACAGGCTGCCTGAATTTTACTAATCTGCTCATCAATCTGCTTATTGTGATCTTCGGCTGTCTTTTTTTGTTCATCGGTCATTTTATCGTCATCGTCCGATGCCGCATTAGCAACTAAACCGATCGGGGTATAGCCTAAAATACCGCCCACTGCCTTATCGTCGGTTTTTTTCTTTTCACTTTCCAGTTTGGCGATATCATCAGCTGCGGTTGAACAGTCAATCTTTTGCGTGTCATCAGCCGGGGCCGAAGATTCAGCTGGCTGCGCCTCTGCAACTGGCTGGGCTTCTGCAACTGGCTGGGCATCTGCAGCCGGTTGGGCGTCTTCTGCCCAGATATTTGAAGAAACCATTAAAAGCATTACAGCAGGAACAACTCCCAGTAGTATTGAACGTTTCATCTTCGTTTACCTCTAGATTGTATAGCTGGAATAAATTCCCAGTTATTTGGAAAGCCTGACTGCAATTGCACGCTCATGTGTACGCAAAGTCAATTGATCACCATCAAGTTGATAGCGTTTTGCTTTTTGTAAAGCCGCCAGAAAATGCTGTTCCTGTTCCATCAGCCCCTTGGGCTCTGCACAAAACATTCTCGTTGCACCAGGTGAACCAATATTGAGTTCTCCTCCCGTTTGCTGGTAGGAAGCAAAATAACGATTACACCCTGCAGAGCCAGTCACCTTGCCATCCGCACCAAAAGACACAGTGATCTGGCTGCCGGATAACACACTGACCACGCCCTGTTTGCCGTTGTTATAGCCAACAACCTCCCAGGAAGTTCCGCTCAACGATTGACTGACTGCTGCGAAGGTGGCCAAAAGCTGTCCTTTATCACCCTGCAATTGCAGCTGACCATCATTAATCTTAAATGACATGGTATTTTTCAGAGCACGTTTGAACGCACTGGCCTGAAGTTCAACTGGCTGCGGACAGGCCATCATGGTGGACATCATGTTATCCGCAATCTCGAGCGTGGAATTACTGGCATTGTAGGATCCCTGGTAACTGTTACAACCATCGGAGCCAGTCAGTCTGCCGGCATTTTCAAAATGCAAAGTCGTGGCAGCAGCATCTGTATTTGCCCGTTCAGCCAGTGACGACAGGCGCCACATGCTGCCAACCAGCGCATCCGTAGCTACTTCATTTTTCATAGACGGGCTCTGGCATCCAGCAAGAACGACACTCAAAATGCCAAGACTTATAAAAATAAGCAGGTAACGCATCACCGTACGCATTGATCAATCTCCAGTCAGCTAACATTAATTAACCCGGGGTCAGTGCAGGGCACGACCGCAACCATGTAAAACCTTTCCCTGCCAGTGCACCGTTACCCGGGTTTTAAATTTTTCACCACTCATCGTATCGATGCAGGCTTCACCTTTGACTTCCAGCACAAGCTCACCGGCATCCCAGCGTGTCATGCGTCCGCCCCTGTCCACAACAGGCTCAGGCAACGGCAATACCGCACGCGGCAGCACCATAGTCGGCTACCAGCACAATGCGGCTGCCGGCAATGATCTCGAGATGCCATCCCGGTTCATTGCCCACGGCACGAAAATCCGCGCCATCCAGCTTGGCTCGTTCCCAGACGGACTGGCGTGGATCATTTTGACACAAGGTGAATTGACCATCGGACCGGACAAGCCGTGCTTTCTGCCCATTGATCAACAGTTCAACATCATCATCCCGGTAGCGGATACCTGTTTCCGATTCAACAGGTAAAAGCTTGCGTGTCCCACTGGGGAGGAAAACCCAGGCCTGCTCCGAATCCGTACGCGCGGTAAAAGTCAGGCCTGCATGACAGGTAAAAACGTAGGTTTGGCTTCCCTTTTTGTCAGGCATTTCACTGACTGGTTTTAAACGATCAGCCGGTTTTAAACGATCAGGCTGGCAGGAGTCACTCGAATGCCTGGCAACCAGTTGAATGCTGTCAACCTCAACCGAGCCAGCATAATCTGCAGCAAAGCCGTCTGTCAGAGGCGGTCCAAATTCGCCGCTGAGCTCGACATAAACCGCTTCGTAAGGTTGTGATGTCAGGTCGTTTACCGCAGACCTGTAACTGTTGGCGCAAATCACCTGTCAGCTTCAACCAGTAAAGCTGTTGCGAGCCGCAGGGTTGCAGGCTGC
Source organism: uncultured Gammaproteobacteria bacterium (assembly GCA_963801985.1). Classification (GTDB taxonomy): domain Bacteria; phylum Pseudomonadota; class Gammaproteobacteria; order Chromatiales; family Chromatiaceae; genus JABDQZ01. Next base: position 49 of record CAWDGV010000016.1, on the reverse strand, counting down.
GCACCTCGTGGCCTATCACCAGCAGGCCTCGTATTGGCGTGGCTGAGAC
>CAWDGV010000015.1:0-112641 GCA_963801985.1 uncultured Gammaproteobacteria bacterium | reverse complement strand
GGCATCAATCCCAAGATGGCGAAAATCAAAAGCCTGGGCGGTTTGCTGACAGGTGAGCCGCTTTCGATACCTTATTATTACAATTCTGAAATGCAGGCCTGGGTGACAGGGTTTTAAGCGAGGTTAAACCGGATGCCATGCTGATGTTTTCCGGTGTGACTGCGCAATATATTTCGGGTCGACTTGCCGCAAGGAACCAGGAGCGTGCTTGACCTGATTGACGTGGACTCGGACAAGTGGCGCTTGTATTCAGAGCGTCACCGCTGGCCAATGAGCTGGATTTACGCACGCGAATCGAAAAAGTTGCTGGAATACGAAAAGGCCATGGCGGCCGAGTTTGATGCAACGGTGTTCGTCTCGGAAAAAGAAGCGGATTATTTCAAGTCATTCGCGCCAGAAATTGCCGACAAGGTGCACTGGCGAGTGCAGGGGGTCGATTCAGACTTTTTCAATCCGGAACTGGATTTTGAATCTCCCTACCAGCCTGCTGAAAAAGTCATGGTCTTCGTCGGCGCCATGGACTATTGGCCAAATATTGATGCCGTGGTCTGGTTTGTCGAGTCCATTTTTCCCTGCGATCCGGAAACAGGTACCCGAGGCGGTGTTCTGTATTGTTGGGATGAATCCGACAGAACAGGTGCGCAAGCTGGCTGAAACGGATGGCGTTGTTGTTACCGGCAGTGTGGATGATGTTCGGCCCTACATGGCGCATGCGCATTGTTCGGTTGCTCCCTTGCGCGTGGCAAGAGGTATTCAGAACAAGGTGCTCGAGGCCATGGCCATGGGTAATCCTGTTGTTGCTACGGATAATGCATTAACCGGCATCGATTTTTTCGATTATCAGCCGATGCAGGCAGATGATGCGGTGATGTTTGTAAAGGCATGTGTTGATGTGCTGGCAAAGAAAAAATCCAGGAATACAGCTGGGCGTGAGTTGATACTGGAGCATTATAACTGGGAAAGCAGCTTGAAAGGTGTGGGTGATTTGCTGGAGGGCCCCTCCCAACCCTCCCCTTGATCAGGGGAGATTTCCCCACCCTAACCCTCCCCTTATCAGAGAGGGAATTGGATCTCGGCCTGATTCTTTACTAGAAAGGGGAAAGCTCTATCTCGAATTCCTCACCCTTGATCGGGGAGGACTTTATGTTATCTCATCACTTGGATTTGAGGGCGGGCTACTTTCCCCAATTTGATTGAAGGGGGCTTTTTCTAACTTCCTCCCCCTTGCATAAGGGGAGGTCAGGGAGGGGGTTATTGCTTTACCCTAACCCTCTCCTTCAGAGAGAGGGAATATCACCTTCTTGATTTTTTCAATCTCCTCGATCTCCATAAAACGACTCGCGCCATAAAGTAACAAGGCATGTGTTCCAACAAACAACGTGCCGGTAATAACCAACTCGACAAGGGCCATTGTGGCGCAGGCATTGGAATTAACAGGATCATGCTAGCCAGTGCAATGCCAGTCAATGCGACGATGGCAATCATGACCAGCAGACGGACATTGCCGATACGTAAAAAAGACCGGATGTAAACAAAAATGGCAAGTGTGGTGACGACGCCCAGTAGGCCGCGCAACAGGGCAAATTCAACCAGCTGGTCACTGATCAGGCTGTAAAGCACGATAAAGATAAACACCAGGCTGAACAGGTCATACAGGAAAAGGGCTTTGACTTTTTGCATTGCAATCATTAATTGCTCAAAGATCTGTATAAAAGAAAAATACAGAAAAAGTAAAGCCATTACGCCAAGTACTTCATTAGCACCAGTCCATTGATCGCCCAGCAACGTACCTATAATCGGTGCCGGGAAATACCAGATATATATACCTGTCGGTATCGCAATTAACGCGACCACAAACAGGCTCAGGTTTACCTGGTTTTCCAGTTTATCCTTTTGATTGCGTGCGGTTTTAAAGGCTGCCAGTAAGGGTTCTATAGCAGGCTGCAGCAGGTTATGGCTGGGCATCATGGCAATGTCACGTGCCATGTAATAATGACCCAGTTGTGCTGCCGGGAAAAACTTGGACACCAGCAAAGTGTCTATCTGGGAACGCGTGTAGCCGATGACACCTTTAAATAACAGCCATTGGGAAAAATGCCATTGTTCCTTGATTTTTAGCAGGCAAAGCTTTGGTCGATGCGCATGGATAAAATAAGAACCCAGGGTGAAAATTATGCTGGCAACAATATCTGCAATGATCAGGGCCCAGAAAGAGCGGTATTGCACTGCGATCACGATCGCGACGGCAAACGAGGCCAGTTTCTGTACAACCGAAAGGCGGAAAATGTAGTCGTAGTCGAAGTTCTGCTTTAACAGGAACAGGCCAGGGTTTTTGGCTGCATTGATAATCAGGATAAAAGAGCCAACATACAATGCCTGTTCCAGTTGGGGCTGTTCAAAATAACTGGCTGCGAATGGGCTGCTGATCATCAGGATAAGCCATAGCCCGGTTTTGATAATCAGGTCAATCGTCCAGGCGGTGTTGAGGTCATTCTTGTCAACAGCTATCTTTCTGAATGATGTACTGCTCACTGCCGGCATTGGCCAGAATGTCAAAAAAATGCACAACGATGGACGTCAGCGCAACAATGGCAAAATCTTCCGGTGTCAGCAGGCGAGCCAGGATCAGGATGCTGATCAGGCCGATTAAGCGGTGAATAACCTTGATGCCGATCAGGAAAGCTGAACTCGCTAAGACTTTTTTGCCGAGAGACATGTTGATTATGGCCAGTTATTTTGTATAGGTCGGCTCTATTCCAGAATGAAAAAAGGCGTGGCCGATTGTGTTTTTGCTTTTTATTCAGATTTAAGTGTAATCGTTTTTTATGTCAACGGCTTATGAAATCCATTCTGATCTGTTAAGTTAGCTCAATTTAAATATACAGAGCACGCCTAATGTCGAGCCGAAAAGGGATTATTCTGGCTGGTGGCTCCGGTACCCGCTTGTATCCGCTGACTCATGCGGTCAGTAAGCAGTTGATGCCGGTTTACGACAAGCCAATGATTTATTACCCGTTGTCAGTGCTGATGCTGGCGGGAATTCGCGATATTCTGCTGATTACCACCCCTGAAGACCAGTCGTCATTTCAGCATTTGCTGGGTGATGGTTCCCAGTGGGGATTAAGCCTTTCCTACGTGGTACAGCCCAGTCCTGATGGCCTGGCGCAGGCATTTTTGCTGGGTGAAGATTTTATTGGCAATGACAATGTGACGCTGATTCTGGGTGATAATATTTTCTATGCGCAGGGCCTGTCGAAGCAACTGAAAGAGTCTGCAACCAAAACTTCAGGTGCCGATGTGTTTGGTTATCATGTCAATGATCCCGGAGCGTTATGGCGTGGTCGATTTTGATGAAACCGGTCGTGCCATCAGTATCGAGGAAAAGCCCGCGAAGCCCAAATCGAGGTATGCGGTAACCGGCCTGTATTTCTATGACAACGACGTCGTCGAAATTGCCAGGAACATAAAACCCTCGGCACGCGGCGAGCTGGAAATTACCGATGTCAACAAGGTGTATCTTGAACAGGGTAAACTGAATGTGCAGTTGCTCAGCCGCGGCACGGCCTGGCTGGATACGGGAACGCATGCTTCATTACTCGACGCGGCGCATTTTATACGTGTCATTGAAGAGCGACAGGCACTGAAAGTCGCCTGTCCGGAAGAAATTGCCTGGAGCATGGGCTTTATTAATGATGAGCAGCTTTGCGCGTATTGCAGAACCATTGCGCAAAAGCGGTTATGGCGAATATTTATTGAAATTACTGGATTAAAAATATACAGCATAGGGACAAAGAGGTCACGGAGAATTTTTAATCGTCATACCGGCATGCTTCTAGCCGGTATCTCAAATTTAGAAAAAGACCCCGGCTAAAAGCATGCCGGGGTGACGTAGTTATTAATTCCGTGTCGTTTGTGTCTCTGTGGTAATAAATAATATGAAATTTACACCTTTATCAATCCCTGACGTTGTGCTGATCGAACCGAAAGTGTTCGGCGATGAGCGCGGCTTTTTCATGGAAAGCTGGCATGCAAAGCTGTTTGCGGACAATGGCATTGATGCTGATTTCGTGCAGGATAACCACAGTCTCTCAGCTAAGGGCATATTGCGTGGCCTGCATTACCAGCTGGAACAGACACAGGGAAAACTGGTGCGGGTTACTGCAGGAAAAGCATTTGATGTGGCAGTGGATATCCGCAAAACCTCACCCACTTTTGGACAGCATGTCAGTGCAATACTATCAGCAGAAAACAAACACATGTTGTGGGTTCCGCCGGGCTTTGCGCATGGCTTTTTATCGCTGGAAGACGGCACCGAGTTTCTTTACAAGTGTACTGACTATTATGCGCCTGAACATGAACGTTGCATCTTGTGGAATGATGCACGGCTGGCAATCGACTGGCCACTTGAAGGTGTTGCGCCTCAGTTGTCGGAAAAGGATAAACAGGGGACAGCTTTTGCTGATGCTGAATATCTTTGATTTTACCCCCTCCCGACCTCCCCCTTGGCAGGGGGAGGGGAATGGACCGCTATTCCTCTCCCTTTTTAAGGGAGAGGTTAGGAGAGGGTTATGACGGAAGATAAAAGCGAACAACGCATCCTGGTAACCGGCGCCGGTGGGCAACTGGCCTATGAACTGGAGCGGTCATTGCCGGAACATTGCATTGCCGAGTTCTTGTCCCAGGAAGAGCTGGATATTACTGAACAGGCTGATGTCCAGGATGTTGTAAATGAATATGAACCCGCCTGGATTATCAATGCAGCTGCCTATACTGCGGTCGACCCGGCCGAGGAAGATGCTGAACAGGCAGCCAGGGTTAATACCTGGGGGGCAGCCAACCTGGCGCAGGCGGCGAAAGCCAACAATGCACGCATGGTGCAGGTCTCTACCGATTACGTGTTTGATGGCACGCAGGGGCAGCCGTATACCCCTGATATTCGAACCAACCCGTTATCGGTTTATGGAAATACCAAGGATGACGGTGACAAGCAATGCCTCGAGCTGCTTGGCGACCAGGTAATGGTTGTGCGTACGTCCTGGGTTTATTCGGTTAATGGGCAGAATTTTGTCAAAACCATGCTGAAGCTGTGTGCAGAAAAGCCGCAGCTGACCATTGTCTCTGACCAGGTTGGTACGCCGACTTGGGCTAACTCGCTGGCTGACATGATCTGGCAGGGCATTGATCATCAGTTATCGGGAATCTGGCATTTTACCGATGCCGGTGTTGCCAGCTGGTATGACTTTGCCGTGGCGATACAGGAAATTGGCCTGGATCTGGGCTTGCTGGATAAAGCTATTCCAATCCTGCCGATCAACTCTGAAGATTATCCGCAGAAAGCGACGCGACCCGGGTTTTCAGTACTGGATAAGTCAGCCACATGGCGTGAACTGGAAATGCGTCCACGACATTGGCGGCAGGCTTTGAAACAGATGATGATGGAACTGTATTAGATGATTTACCCCACCCAAACCCTCCCCTTAACAGGGGAGGGCTTTTTAGTTCTTCCTCTTGGCGGGGAGGGCTTTTTAGTTCTTCCTCTTGGGCAGGAGAGGGCTTTTTAGTTCTTCCTCTTGGCTGGGGAGGGCTTTTTAGTTCTTCCTCTTGGCTGGGGAGGGCTTTTTAGTTCTTCCTCTTGGCTGGGGAGGGCTTTTTAGTTCTTCCCCTTGGCTGGGGAGGGCTTTATTCTTTTCCCGTCGCCCTGGTGAAGGCTGGGAGGTTGATTTCCTCCCCCTGTAAAGGGGGAGGTCAGGAGGGGGTATTAAAAGCAGGAGAAAATATGTCAAATTTACTAGTTACCGGCGCAGCCGGCTTTATCGGCGCCAACTTCGTGCATTACTGGCTGGAGAAATATCCTGACGATAATGTTATTGCGCTGGATAAACTGACCTACGCAGGCAACCGCGCGAACCTGGATCCTGCAAACGATAATCCGCGTTTCAGTTTTGTACAGGCTGATATCTGCGACGATGACAAGATGGAAGCTTTACTGCGTGAACATCAAGTAGACACATTGGTGCACTTCGCTGCAGAAAGCCATGTGGATCGCTCCATCCTTGGGCCGGATGCATTTATTGAAACCAACATTGTCGGTACACACAGCCTGTTAAAAGCGGCCAAAAAAGTCTGGCTGGATGACGGTAAAGGCCAGTCAAATCGAGGGCATCGTTTTCATCATGTGTCGACCGATGAAGTCTATGGCACGTTAGGCCCCAACGATCCACCCTTCAGTGAAACCACGGCCTTATGCACCCAACTCACCCTATGCGGCCAGCAAGGCGGCATCGGATCACCTGGTGCGTTCCTACCATGAGACCTATGGCCTGGAAGTTACCACGAGTAACTGTTCCAACAACTACGGTCCATACCAGTTCCCGGAAAAACTGATTCCGCTGGTGATGCTCAACATCCTGTCGGGTAAGGCCTTGCCCATATATGGCGATGGCAAGCAGATTCGTGACTGGCTTTATGTGGATGATCATGCACGTGGTATTGACCTCGTGATTCAAAAAGGCCAACTGGGTGAATGTTATAACATTGGTGGTAACAACGAATGGACCAATATTGATATTGTTACCTTGCTTTGTAATGAAATGGATAAACGTTTACAGGAAGATGAGTCATTACAGCAAAGGTTTCCAAACGCACCAGCCTGTAACGGCAAAGCAGCAGTTTCATTGATTGAATATGTAAAAGACAGGGCGGGGCACGACAGGCGCTACGCGATTGATGCAACCAAGAGCCGTTCTGTTCTGGGTTATGAGCCTGCATTTACCTTTGAAACAGGCATTCAGAAAACCATCGACTGGTACCTGGATAATGAAGAATGGTGGCAGTCTGTGCTGGATGGTAGTTACCAGGAATGGGTGGATTATCAGTATCAGCAGCGTTAATTTTCACTAGTCCAGAAAAGAAAAACCCCAACCAGTCCTTGGTCGGGGTTTTGAGTGTCGCAAATCCTGGTTGGTACTAGGTAGTTCATCCTTGAACTGTCCACATCCTTGTGGGTTACTCATCCATGACGTCCTTGTTGCGACTGAGTTAACTATACCTGAAACAAGGAATTAGTTTTGTAGGATTATTCTGAAATTTCTGTAGGAATTTGCTTACATACCTATTTTTTGAAGCCTAAAAAGACAAAACCCCAGCCAAATCCTTAGCCGGGGTTTTGAATGCCGCAAACCTGGTTGGTATATAAGGTTCGTTCATCCTTGAACCATTCACATCCTTGTGAAATTTTCGTCCATGACGTCCTTGTTGCGGCGGGGTCTATAATACACAGAATAATTATTTTGTAATGTGCTAAATTAAGGTAAATACCAATACTGGTTGGCTTTATCTGGGTATTATTACCTATTAAATTTTATTAAAAACAGATGTTTAACTTAAATTTTCTGCCTGTTTTAGTTAAAGAAATTAATGAATTTAAATCCTTAAATATAGAGATTTATCATTGTGTTAAGTATTTTATGATCGATTCCTGTTGGGATTGGAATTAAATTTTCTTAGTCTGTCATAGGATTTAAGTAATTCAGTCACGCCTGGTTTTCGAATAGATTTCACAACCATATTCTTCTGACAGGAAGTCGGATTTCATTATTAATAGCCAAAAGGATGTTGGCATGCCCCATAGTACTTATGCTGAAAAGCAAATTGATACCGGCTTGAAAAGCCTTGCCCTGGTGCTGGGTTATCACGGCACAGCAATTAATGCTGATCAGCTGACGCATCAGTTCGCTTCACCTGGAAAGCCATTTTCGATTACCGAAATTCAACTGGCTGCAAAATCACTGGATTTCAAAACGACTTCGATAAAAAGCCAGTGGACTGATTTGTCCGGCATGTCTTTCCCTGTAATAGGACGGCATCAGAATGGCAGTTTCTTTGTCTTGTCAGGTTTAAAGGATGACAAGGTCCTGATTCATGATCCGCTGGAAAAAAAGCCACTTGTCTTGCCCAGGGAAGTTTTTGAGCGTGACTGGAATGGTCAGCTGGTATTGATACAGAAACGCTTCAGTATCAAATCGCTGGAAAACCATTTTGACATTCGCTGGTTTATTCCGGCTGTGCTTCGTTACCGGAAGCTGTTTGTTGAAGTCATCATTGCGTCTTTTTTTGTACAGCTGTTTGCCCTGGTTACACCGTTAATGTTCCAGGTGATCGTTGACAAGGTGCTGGTACATAACAGCGTGACTACCTTGAACGTGATTGCCATTGCGATGATTGCTGTGGCGATATTTGAAGTTGTACTGACTTTCCTGAGAAATTTTATATCCAGTCATACTTCAAACCGGATTGATGTCATTCTCGGGGCAAAACTCTATCGCCATTTACTTGCATTGCCGCTGGCTTATTTTGAATCACGCCGGGTAGGTGATTCTGTCGCCCGTGTACGTGAACTGGAGAATATACGGTCGTTCCTGACCGGTTCTTCTATTACGCTGGTAATTGACCTGCTGTTTACATCGGTGTTTTTTGCCGTGCTTTTTTTCTATAGCCCATTACTGACGATGATAGTAGCCGGCAGTATTCCTCTGTATGTGCTGTTGTCGATTATCGTGACCCCGCAGTTTCGTCACCGGCTTCAGCAGAAATTTGATCGGGGCGCGGAAAACCAGGCCTTTCTTGTTGAGACAGTGAGTGGTATTCAGACTGTAAAAAGTATGTCAGTCGAACCCCAGATGCAGCGTTACTGGGAAGAGCAATTGGCCGGTTATATCAGCGCCAGTTTCCGCTCGACCCAGCTGGGTAATATTGCCAGCCAGGTGGCTGGTTTGATCAGCAAAGTTTCCATGGTGCTGGTTTTGTGGCTTGGAGCCAGCCTGGTGATGCAGGGGCAATTAACCATGGGTCAGCTGATTGCATTCAACATGATTGCTATACGTATAAGCAGCCCCGTGTTACGCCTGGTCCAGCTTTGGCAGGATTTTCAGCAGGCCGGGATTTCTATCAGGCGACTGGGAGACATTCTTAATACCCGTACAGAGACTGGCATGCACCATTTGCGCTCAAGCTTGAATGGCCTCGAAGGCAGCATTGAATTTCAACGGTCGACGTTCAGGTACTCACCGGATTCGCAACCGGTGTTGCAGAATTTTAATCTTGCAATCAAGCCTGGAGAAGTTATTGGTATTGCAGGCAGGTCAGGTTCCGGTAAAAGCACGCTGGTCAAACTCGTACAGGGTTTATACAAGCCTGAAGCTGGCAGGGTATTGGTTGGAGGATATGATTTATCAATACTCGACCCCGTTCAAATCAGGCAAAAAATCGGCGTCGTAATGCAGGAAAACTTCCTGTTTAACCGAACAGTGCGGGAGAATATTGCATTGGCAAATCCTGCCATGAGTTTCGATGCAATTGTTTCTGTGGCGAAAATTGCAGGCGCACACGATTTTATCCTGGAACTGCCTGCTGGTTATGACACGGTTATCGAAGAGCAGGGTAGTAATTTATCAGGTGGTCAAAGGCAGCGCCTTGCCATTGCCAGGGCCCTGGCAACCAATCCGGATATCCTGTTGTTTGATGAAGCCACCAGTGCCCTGGACTATGAGTCTGAACGCATTATCCAGCAGAACATGCGCCAGATATGCCAGGGCAGGACCGTCATTATCATTGCGCATCGTTTAAATGCCCTGTCTCAGGCTGACAGGATTCTGATGCTGGATAAAGGCAGATTGATTGAGCAGGGCAAGCATGACGAGTTACTGGATATGAAAGGCAGTTATGCAAGCCTTTACCAAATGCAGCATGCTAATGCAAAAGGCTAATTGAAAATGAGCAAAATAAATCAACAAAAAGCCACGGAGTTTTTACCAGCTGCCTTATCACTGGAGCATAAATCGGCATCTCCGACTGGTCGGCTGCTTGTATGGGTGATTATGCTGGTTTTCAGCAGCACGGTAGCCTGGGCATCTATCGGTGAAGTCGATATTGTCGCCATCGCCCATGGCAAAATAATTCCGAATGGACAGACCAGGCCAGTACAGGCTGCGATCAAAGCCGAGGTGGTATCACTCGCTGTAAAAGAGGGCCAGCTGGTAGAGGCAGGTGACTTACTCATACAGCTGAATGATGCAGAGGCAAAAGCTGAAAGTAAACGCCTTGGCCAGCGCTATCAACAGGTATTGCAAGATGAGAATCGATACCGGGTATTACTGAAAATGCTGGAGCAGGGTGAAGAAATAAAGACCGATACGACAGATCATTTGCTGAAAAATACCTGGATGCTTTACCAGGATAAAGTGAAAAACCTTCACCAGCAACAGGACAGGCAGGTACTCGAATACAAGCGCATGCAATTGGACGAAAATAAATACCAGGAAATTTTACCTATCATTCGTCACAAGGAAACCAATCTGAAAAAACTGGCGGAAAAGAACCTGGCGTCCAAACAGCAATACCTGGATCAGAAGCAGACAAGGCTCGAGGCCGAACATGAAATGAAAAATATCCAGGCCAGGCTTGAAGAGATATTGGCGGCATTGGAAATACTGGTCCAGCAGGAGACTATTTTGTATCGGGAGACTGAGCAGCAGTTCCGTGAAAAACACAAACAAAGCCATGAGCTATTGCTGTCCCTGGAGCAGGAAATGCAAAAACAGCAACAGGCTTTGCAGCAGTACCAGCTAAGATCCCCCGTTGCCGGGCGGGTGCACCAGTTAACCATACGTGGTGCAGGCAGTGTTGTAACCCCTGCCCAGGAGTTGATGAAGATTGTGCCCGTTGAACGTGCACTTGAAATCGAGGCCTTTATTAAAAACAGTGATATTGGTTTTGTGGAATCAGGACAGTTGGTAGAGGTAAAGATTGAAGCCTTTCCATTTACACGCTATGGCACGTTGAAAGGTGTGATCCAAGATATTTCCAGTGATGCGATACAGGATGATCAAAAAGGGCTTGTCTACAAAAGCATCATTGCATTGGAGCAGGACGCTATCGACTTTAATGGCAGGAAGCTGTTACTTGCGCCTGGCATGTCTGTGTCAGCTGAAGTCATTACCGGTAAAAGACATCTGATCGATTATTTTTTAAGCCCGTTAAAGCAATACGTTAACGAGAGCGCCAGGGAGAGGTAGTAGTCATGTTGAAAAAGAATGAAGAATCCTACGCATATCCACGTCGACTGGTCGTTTTCCTGGCATGTTGTATCGTGTTTGCTGGCTGTACAGGTATGGCGCCCAGGCCCAAAGATAAGGGCAACCCCATCACGGCAGATCCCGAACTAATCCAAAAAATTACATCGAAAGGCTGGCTGGAAAATCACTGTAATGTCGGTTTTGTTTCAATGAAGAAAAAGGATTACCAGGACTGTGTACTGGTTGATGCTGCATTGCTAAAGCCCTTTAATCCGGAAAGGGCCGATTTTTTCGGCAAGGATTATGACCCTGAAAAATATTATCACTGCCGGGTAAAAAGCAGCCGTGGAGATATGAGCTGCCTGCAATATAAATTGGTACGGGATGAACCCGATCCGGTCTGGCCCTATCCTGATGCCCCCCCGATTCAGTGGCCTGAGCCACCGGAAGAGCAGGTGTATTACCCCGGCATCAGTCGCGAGGATTATTTCAGGGGTCTTTGTAAGGCTGAAGCGGGCAAGTTTATTTATCGAACTGTAGATAATGTAGAGGGTGTATACCAGGTTCGTCCGCAGTACCCGGAGAGATCACTGCAGATGAAAGATCCTTACGTGATGGAGGATCCTTATGGTTTTAGTGTAGGGTGAAGGCCAAGCCTGGCCTTGGATATGTCGTTTTTAGGTAAGAGGAATACCATTTTGTTGAAACATCATCTTTATGATCCCTATGGGCGAAGATATCTTTCGACGAGTCTCAAAAAACATTATGACGCTTCATTTCTATTAGAGTCTAAAAAGTACGGTAAAAATTTTTTCGATATGATGGGAGCCATACATAGGAAATATTCCAGACAGTTAATAGCATACCAGTTGAATAACATTAAAAGTCAATATGGATATGTTTGGCGTGGAATTAAAACGACTTATGATCGTGAAATGGGTATTGCAGGAGGAGAATTGGCCATTGTTGATTTAAAAACTAATGAGATTCTTGGCCTTAATACGTGGCTTTTCTTTGACAGGGATGAAACCCGATGGAAAGGTTTGGTGGTTGGGAAGTGTTACGTATGTCCCGGAAAGCACCATCAGCTGATAGTATTGTGATTATTCGCAGTTTTGAAACCTCTCATTAAAACGGTATTCAAAACAGATCAGCAAATTAAAAAATTTAACTAATATTGCATTCAAGGAAGAGAAATGCAGACAGAAACACAAAAATGGATAGAAAAAATCAAATTACAGATTGCATGCTGAAAGTTACTTGGATAATTTATCAGTTACAAGAAGATGAGGCTGTATTAAACAGAGCGTTTATTCTCGATTGGTGTAAATAATTACCGGATTTATTCATCTGATCCTGTAATAAAAGGTATTCTAGAAGATCCAGAGGCAATATCATCCAACAAGATTAGCCCGGAAATCAGGCAAAAGAATTTATTCGAGAACTTTGAAATCCTCCACCACTTACCCAACCGTAGTTCAGGCTTTTCCGCCACTTTAATCAAAGATAAAAACACAGGTGAACTGACATTATCTTTTCGCAGCACGGAGTTTCGCAAGGAAATTCATGGCGGAGACCGGGATCGTGACGCTATTAGTGGTGCTGATGGTCAAATTACATTTGATGGCTTTGCTCTTGGGCAACTCATGCAAATGGAGGACTACTACAGCTGGTTGATCAGCCAGTCCGGACTGATTGCTGCAGATACGAGGCTGGATGTGACGGGTTACTCCCTTGGCGGACAGCTGGCCACAGCTTTTACCATGCTGCATGAGAATGTCGTTAACCATACCTATATTTTCAATGGGGTTGGCCTGGGTGAATTTAATGACCAGGTTGGTTCTCTGGGAGACATGATTGCTGAGTACAAGGCATCTTTACTGACAAAAGCCGCAAACACTGGTGAAATTTTATCAGCCGATATCTATGACATTACGGCGGACATTCAACTGGTTCCAACCCTGACCGAGGGTCTTCCTGATTTGTATGATGCTGAAAGTCACCTAAACGCTTCCAGTGAAATATTTGAAAAGTATCAAACCAAGGGTGCCAGGCCATTGCCAGGTGGAACAGAAACAACAAGGGAATTGCCAGAGGAAATCAGTAATAAAATTTCCCAGCTCTATGGCCACGCCAGGCATAACGATACTGAAATCGTTGCTAACCAGGGAATAAACAGTTCGCAGGAATATGAAATTTTTATTGAGGATCAGCCAAACTGGATCGGCGATGGTGACCTGCTGGGCCTGGGAGGTGACTTTGGCGATACCCATAGCATTATTCTATTGCTGGATTCGCTGTCACTGACTGAAGTATTTGAGTCAATTGACCCTGGCTTGGGACGGGCGCAAATTGAGGATATTTACGCTGCAGCATCGGCAGAATTTGCAACGGATACAAACGTGGAAAGCAATTCGCTGGAAAATGCGCTGGATGCATTGAGACGCATTTTTATCGATCCCGATGTATCAGAAACCAGTACGTCTCCCCGGCCTGACGCATTTGGTGATATAGCTTACAGGGAAGTGTTTTATGAAAACATCCAACAGCTTCAATCCCGTATAGAAGAAATTACAGTCAGCTGGAGCCAGGCTGCAACTCACACCACTGACCTCGACTGATTTCGGTCAAGCCATGCAGTTGGCACTGGATCCGGAACAGGGGCTTGCCTACCGCTATGCATTGCATCATTTGAATCCTTTCGTGGTGTCAGGCGATGACAGTATCTATGTAAATCATCAGCTGTCTGACTATGAACTGTTCAATCCACAAACCGGCCAGGGCAAACTGACAGAAGCTTACCTGCAGGATAGGGCGGAAATGCTGGCAATCAAAAACCAGGTCTATCTTGGCGATCTTCCGCAACACGAGGTTACGGGGGTTGATGCCAGGCAATACCAGGCCACGCTGCTGGATGATGAACTGAGATTTACTGTTGATGGCATCAATGATGTCCATCAGCAAAAAATCATTTTCGACCAGCACGATAGTGAACTGTTGACCGGGACAGGTTACGACGATCGTATCTATGCAGGGTTGGATGCGTTGGATGATGTACTCACTGGAAACCGGGGTAATGATTATCTCGAAGGCGGCCAGGGGAACGATATTTATATTTACCGTGAAGGCGATGGCTTTGACGTGGTACTCGATACAGATGGTCTTGGGGCGATTGACTATAAAGGGGAATACCTGTCTGGTGGAAAATTGCTGGCAGACGGGATCTACCAGTCTGATGATCAGCAGGTAACCTACATATACGATGAGACGCATGATGGCTACGGAACACTGCTCATCGATAATACGATCAGGGTGGAAGACTTCCACAATGGAGATCTGGGCATTGTCTTAATGTCCGAAGTACCTGGCCTGGATGTTGGCCGGGTGACTGATAGCGGTAGCGAGGCGGTTGATATTTTGCTGAGCCCTGAGCAAGCTGCATACATGGCTGGATATGCTGGCTCAGACTGGTTATCGGCCTCGCTGCTGGATGACCAGCTTTATGGCGGTTCGGGTAACGATTGGCTGTTTGGTAACGCTGGTAATGATTTCCTCGAAGGTGGCGAGGGAGCGGACCTGATAATGCCAGGAACTGGAAACAATGTTATTCATGCAGGTGACGGCAATGATGTCGTTATGGCTGACCGGGTAATCAGCAAAAATACCAATGGCGCATTTATTGATGAAAGACGTTTCTGGTATGACCTGGGTGAGCATCTGTCAGTCACTTCACCGGAACAGTTATACCTGGATGCAGATAATCAGCTGCAGTTATTGATAGAAACCCGCTTGCCGGATCAAATCATGGAAGGCGAATCCTTCGATGGCCAGATGCGCTATCGCTACCAGCCTGAAACCCGCAGTCTCAGCTACCTTGATCAGCAGGGCAATGATTTATTTGAGCTGTCTGTCATTGCGCAATTCAGTCCGGTTATTTCCAGCGAAGAAAACGCAATATCCGGTGGTCAGGGTGATGATCTGCTGCTTGCCAATGCCGGTGATGATGTTCTACATGGTGGTGCCGGAAATGACCGTCTCGCAGGAAAGGGCGGTGAAGATGTCCTGGCTGGAGGTGCGGGTGACGACCTGCTGTTGGGAGGTGCAGATAACGACCTTTTACTTGGCGGTCATGATGCCGATTTTATAATCGGTGGAAGTGGTCGGGATCGATTATATGGAGGCGAAGGCAACGATACCCTGTTCGGTGATCAAGATTATCTCGGCGAGGATGCACAACAGGAGGATTGGCTTTTTGGCGAAGCTGGCGATGATGTGCTGGTAGGTCATGGTGGCAGTGACTACCTTTCAGGCGGAAAGGGTAATGATGTTTTGCTGGGCGATAAGGGTAGTGACCGGTTATTCGGTGAAATGGGCAACGACCTATTGCAGGGTGGTGCTGGACAGGATTATCTCTCGGGTGGTGATGGTGCTGATCGGATCTATGGTGAAGAGGATGATGATTACCTGGAAGGGCAATCAGGGGATGACCAGATTTTTGGTGGTGAGGGCGATGATACATTGATTGCCGGTCCCGGCTCTGATCGAAGCGAAGGCGGAGCCGGCGCTGACAGCTATGTTTTTAATATCGGAGACGGGGAAGACCTTGTTGATGATGATTCAACGGGGAATATTCTTCGCTTTGGGCATGGCATTGGTCGTGAACGGGTAAAGGTAAGTTACGATACCGAGAACAAGCAAAATCTCCTGGTTGAGTATGGTAGCAACGACCGGATTACCATCAGGAATTTTTTCTTAAACCAGTTTAGTTCTGTTGAGTTTGCCGATGAGCCAAATGCTTCTTATCCATTTTCATCGTTAATGCAAGCCTATACGCCACTCCCGCTTGATATAACACCTAACACTCATTTTTTCGAGATGGCTGATTCAATAGAAAATACTCCTGACCAGTTAATGGCGGAGACTGATGTAATAAATGCCGATCCATCAGGTAACGATTTGCAGAGAGAGGATATTCGATCAGCTTTTATCCGTGACATGCAGTCTTATGTTCTGGATGGATTGAATGATTATGGTTTCATCGAAATTGCTGCCGGTATCTATGAAAAGCCACCGAAACCAGCAGACAGCCATCGCTATTTCATACAGGCAAATGGCGAAGCACATGTTTATCAAATTGATACTGAGACATTTAAACGCTCAGAAAAAGATCTTTCAATTACTCACCTGGATAGTTGGCAGGGAACAGATAGCTATACCGAGTTAAAACCGGTCACCATTCCGTATGTTGGGGGAGTTCCAATTGTGTTACCCGGTACGGAAGAGCTTGTCAGCCTGGATGGTTATAGTGGTGCAGGTGAGGTAAATGGTATCCGGCAATTCAGCCGTATCGAGTACCAACAGGTTGAACATACTTATGATGTTACCTGGCAGCGGTTATCCAAAACGGTTAACCAGGTATATGCCATTGCCGGTGAGCAGGATAATCAAATCGACCTGGGTAGTTCGCACTTTAATATCATCCAGGCTGGAACGGGCGATGATGTCGTGAAGGGAGCTGTATCAGGTGATCAATATTCGCAATACCAGGGAGGCTATGCAGAAATGCCATTCCTGACTGGGTACCGTTTTGCTATGCCGGGAAATTACCTGGATGGTGGTGCAGGTGACGACGTTATCGAAGGCAGTGAGTATGAGGATATTCTGATTGGCGGTAGCGGAAATGATGTACTGGCTGGTGGGGGTGGCAACGATAGCTATTATCTGAATGTAACCAATGGCCATGACCAGCTCTATGACAATGGTTGGACTTCCAAAGGTGAAAACCTGCACGATGTGATTGTATTGCCGGCAGGGGTAATGCCTGGTGACCTTGTCTTTACAACAGACACGCAGCTATACCAGGCGCCGATAACCTGGCAGACAGAACAGCTTGCTTTGCCCATGCTGCACGCTGCCATAACCATGCAATGGTCAGATGAAAGCAGTGTGACCGTGGTATTGCCGCATAATGACCGGAATGCCGGTTTTGGTATTGATGCAGTGCAATTCGCTGATAATGCCATCATGTCTTTTGAAAACCTGCTGGCTGCTGCCGGCTGGAACGCTGATCAGAATCCACACGAAGGTCATAATAAACTGAACTCTGACCAGAGCTTTTCTGGCGGGCCCGGTGATGATGAGCTTTCTCTGGAGTCCGTTCCGTTCGTGATACAACGGGATGAAGAAGAAGGGAGAGGCTATTCTGAAATCGAATGGAATCCCGATGAGTTTCCATATCTTGTAGGTGATGCCGGTTATGACAAGCTGTATGGCGGTGAAGCCAACGATGTCCTGGTTGGTGGACAATTACATTCCCGTTCCGGTGAACGTATCAATGAATACTGGGGAACGCTGAATGATATTGGTAATGAATTTACTGGTGGTCAGGGTGATGATTTGATCTGGGCAACCGCTGGCGACGATATTTTTGCGTATAACCTCGCTGATGGTCATGACCGGGTGACCGATATGATTCATGGATATGACTTTAACTTTGATTTTTACTGGGATCCGGTTTTTTCCACTGAAACCCTGCAGCATTATCAAAATGGAAAAGACACCCTCCGGTTTGGTGCCGGCATAGCATCAACAGATGTAACGGTTGTTCAATCTGGAAATGACCTGGTATTTGATATTTTGGATGGTGCCGGTTCGGTCAGTTTTTATAACTGGTACAACAGTGATGCCAATCAATTATCCAAAGTCGAATTTGAGTCGGGGGGAATATGGGGTGAATCTGATATTAGCCGGCTGGCACAGGGATTGCCGCTAAATGCCTCACCGCAAGTTAATCAGCTGATTGGTGAGATAGCCATTGGCAATGATGTTGATTTTTCCTATCAAATTAATAATGCATTTGTTGATTCTGATATTGACGACGAGCTGACATTTCAAATCTCACTGTCTTCTGGCGAGCCGCTTCCCGGCTGGCTGGCTTATGATGCCAGTGCAAACTCATTACAGGCCAGCCAGTATTTTATGCAGACAGGTCATTACGAGTTGCTGATTTCAGCAACAGATACATACGGAGAGAAAGCTGAGCAGAACTTTAGTCTAAAAATAGAAGATCAGTTCATTGAAAAAGATACCGCCCTCTGGAGAGGGTTTCTTCCTGGAACTATGAGTGATGACCGCCTGATAGGTGCTGACAAAAATGATTTTCTGGTTGGATTAAAAGGAGATGATCGGCTGAAAGGCGGTAAAGGTGACGATTTGCTGTTTGGTGGCCAGGGTAATGATGCCTATTTCTTTTCACCAGGAGACGGGCATGATGAGGTTATTGATAACAGCGGGGCTAATGTCCTGGTATTCGAACAACTGGGTCTCTGGGATATTACCTTAGAAAAACAGGGGGAGGATTTGTTGGTTTCCACTGAAGATCAGCAGGATTCAATGCTTGTTCGTAACATGTTTAATACCGAAACCCCTTCGATAGACAAAATCGTATTTGAAGATGGAATGGAGTTGGTCTCCCAGGAACTTGATAACCTGATTTCATCAATGGCGGTATTTAATCGGGAAGCGCCTGGTGGAATGGAGTACTCCGGGGACTCTGGAGGTGATAGTTTTATATCGAATCTAGCGGTTTTCGGTTAGTCCAGGGTTATTCATGAGAAAAGAATAGTCTACGGATTTTTTTCTCTATAGCAGGGTAGGCCAAGTGTCCAGGCTGAAGCACTATATAGAGTAAGGATGAGTTTTTAAACAGTAGATATTTCCTTAATTAGCGGATATTCAATGTCTATCTCATCCAACCCATGATTTTTACCAGGAGGAGAGAATTGAGCCAAATAAGCCAGTAACTTAGTTGAAAGATTACCCGTTCGTTTAGAAAGCTCCGATAGTCTCGCTCCCTGTTGTACCAGGTATAGAACGTAGCTAAACCAGATATTTTCCGAGTTGAAGGCATCAGGGTTTTCCAGGCCAGCGTCCACTGCTGCAATTGACAAATGAGCATTCAGTACGTCGACACTCGTGAACATTGAAAAGTCTATCTCATCGTTTTTGATTTGTTGGATCAACTTTATTGAGTTTTCAGTTAATTGAGTTTTGCCTGATTCATCCTGTGTTACTGAAATTTTATCATTTTCACTTGTTATATTTAGTGACAGCAGATCTCGTGGTGAAATGCCGTTTAATAGCAGGATCATGCAGCACTGTAGTGTGGGTACAGCTGTATCAATTAACGCTCTCAAGGACGATGGCTCTAAAGCCTGAAATTGTATTTCCTGGCTTAACAGGCCTACAGAAGTTTCATGCATCGTCAGGTTGGGGGCTTGAATATCCTGCTCCAGTGCAGATGTCTGGCTGGATACGTCAGTTGTGTAAATTCTCACTCCGGTTAAAGGAGATGATTCTGCAGTCTTGTGGCCACTCAAATACTCGACAAGCCAGGTAACAAACAATGCAGTTATCAGCGCGACACCAAAAGAAATAAATGCATCGCGCTGATAATCCGGTGATATGGGTATTTCTGGAACTCTTGCCCAGTTAACAACCTGTACCGGAGGATATTTTTCCTGATTTCTTATTTGAATTTTTGCAATACGTTCAAGGTTGCTGTCATATAAAGTCTGCAGTTGTTTTATTCCACTGAGTAAAGCCTTATGTTCCTCGAATCGAGTGCTAAACTCATGTGCTGATTTTTCATGTTCGCTCAACGCTATTTCGAGAGCCCGCAAAGTTTGCCTGGCTTTTTCTACCCTTTGCTGTGCATCCTCAAGTACAGCTTGCCTGCCCAAGATCAGGGCATTGTTAATATCCTGCTCCAGTTCCTTTAGTATGATGGGTAACTCTTTTAGTTTCGGGTCGCGCTCAATATATGCCTTGGTATAGCGCTGTTCGAGTGATGAAAGCCTGTCTTGTATTTGTTTTGCAGCAAGTCTTTTTTCTTTTAAAGGTGCCCTCTGTTCAGCGGGCACTACAGTGTCACCTCTGTTAACTGCCTGTTCAACCGACTGTTGATATGCAGTTTCTTCAATGAGTTTTTCGCGAGCGTTATTAATGGATTTATTAAGCCCTTTCAGCTTGGCTGCTACACGATTATCCTCTCGCTCCAGGCTGACAATATCGTACTCTTCCATGAAGAGATTCATTTCCAGCTGCTTTTTATTTATTTGAGACTGAAGCTTATCCTGCTCCTCCTGTAATTCTGTCGTTGTATTTGTTTTTGCCAGTTCAATCTGCCTGGCTCTGAAATCCTGGTAGGCTTGAGCCCAATTATTCACCAGTGAAGCAAGTTGTTCCGGTTTTGCGCCCTCAGCACGCAGTTCTACGAGGTTGGTTTCTATAACTTCCGTTACCGATAAAAATTCTCGCAATTGGTTTAAATCAAGAGAGTTGTCAGAAGAGGTTTCTAAAACTTGCAGTAATATATCGTCCTCTAAAAGGAAACGTTCTTGTATCGCTACATGCTGTACATCTGCTTCCTCACTTCGCATGTCGACAGCTTTGGGTTTTACAGTTAGAACAGTAGCGGTCGCACGGTAGATCGCATCTCTTGAGTAATTAATAGTTAAACCAATAGTAATTACCAGGGAAAAACACAAGAGAAACAGAACCCAGCGCTTCCTTATAGGCGAGGGAGTTTTTTTCTCCAGCTCTGCACTGTGGTGTCCCTGGATTACTTCAATTGAAGGTATTTGCCTTTCAGACATCGTGAACTCCATTTCTGATATAACATCAGGAATCAGGCCACAGTATAAACTTAAGAGATCAAAAGCCATAACATTCACTGTCGAGTGGCTCTATATGAGCATTTCAGGCTATTGGTAAGGATTAAACTTGTTACATGGATGACGGGGTTGCATTGGCAAGTTTCAATATTTTCAGGCAGCAGACGTCTTAAACTGTGAACTGGTCTACATTTAGCCAATCTTATTCAGCAAGTTCTTAAAATAATTGACAACTGACAATGAAAATCTGTTTCTATCATGACAGTTTCATCAGCGGCGATGAGCTTTTTATAAAGGAGATAGAAATGAATAAACGTATCTTTTGGGTGTTGTTGTCATGTGCCCTGTTTTTTATAAGCGCTTATGTCAATGCTACTGAACTGTCGCAACCCCAGCAGCTCATCTCAAAAACCTCAAGTGACATTAAAGCGGTTCTGAAAAAAGATAAGGATGCTTTAGAGGCTAATCCCGCTCTTGTATATAAACTGGTTGATGAAATTCTTGTTCCTCATGTTGACCTGGATCGCATTTCAAGCTTGATACTGGGTAAACACTGGAAGGAAGTCTCGGATGAAAATAAAAAGAGGTTCCAGAATGAATTCAAAAATATGCTGATTCGGACCTATGCCACGGCATTAAGCGAACTTGATGATTGGCAGCTGTCCTTTCTTCCCAGTACGAAAAATACACGCGAAAACGAGGTTCTGATTCGCTCAAAAATTTCACAAAATGGTCCTCCATTAAACGTTGATTACCGGATGCGTTTAAACGAAGACTCCTGGAAAGTTTATGACGTGACCATTGAGGGCATTAGCCTGGTTACTAACTACCGCAGTAGTTTTAAAAGACTAATGCAGACCTCGGGTATCGATGGCCTTATCTCCCATATGGAAAAAAACAACAGAAAGGCTCTTAGTAGTTAACTCAATTTTTTGATATTAACGACTTAAATCCCCGATTTTTAGTAAGAGCCAGTGATAATGTTTTTTGCTTTCAAAAAGGCGATAACTTCATCGGCAAGTATATCGGGGGTCTTTTCTGCTGCCAGAAGAACCAGTTCCGGTGCAGCGGGCTCTTCATAGGGATCGTCAATACCGGTAAATCCTTTTATTTCTCCAGCGCGCGCTTTTTTGTAAAGTCCCTTGGGGTCCCGTTCTTCACATACCTCAATGGGTGTATCGACAAATATCTCGATAAATTCACCATCCTTTAACGTATTACGTACTTTATCCCGGTCAATACGGTAAGGGCTGATGAAGGCGGTAAGTGCTATGACACCTGTTTGAGTGAAAATCTCGGCTACAGCACCAATACGGCGGATATTTTCTTCACGATCAATTGCAGAAAAACCCAGCCCAAAACGATTTGAAAACTCTTCCCCATGCGTGTCTTTCAGCATCCCGGGGCCGGCATTGAGCCCATGACGGACATTGTCACCATCCAATACGACAGTCTGGATACCAGCCTCGTGGAGTTTATGATCCAGTGTATTGGCAATCGTGCTTTTTCCTGAGCCGCTTAAACCGGTAAACCAGATTACGCAGCCTTTATGTGCATTTTTCTTTTCCCGCATTTCACGTGAAACTCGGTGTTCATGCCAGGTTACATTTGTTTCATTTGTCATAATAAATTTTCGCCAGGGTTGGACATATCATTTTGGAGATAGGGTTTAACAGGATAGAAGTTTATGTCCTGCAGAAATATAGATAGAAGAAATAATACCAGTAGTTTACGTAAGGGAATAGAGATTAACGCTATATTCTATCGCCACTACAGCTTCTTAACAGTAAAAGTCTCAATATTGATGATGAGGATGCTTGCGGTTGAAGACTTCTCAATGGTATTTGGCCTGCAAAAACATGAACCCGTTATCATTTTTTAAACTTTTCTCCTATTTTTTCATGGCCTTAAGGTTACCTTAAGGTTGGAAATGCAATATCTGCCACAGATTGTATAGGAGTGGTAGAAATGCGTCCCCAAAAACGTAATTACATCGAGCAACTGAATTTGCTTGCATCGGATATTGGAAATCTCAATTCGACCTCACAACGTGCGGATTCCGAAGCCTTTATTCGTAAAAGTTTCGCAGCAGTCCATGGAGCAGATATTCAGCATTTCATGCCGATTTTACTCTGTCTCAGGAATAGCTTATCCCAACCGCGAGCCGCGTTGGGTCTGCGGCCTGCGCAGAACACGCCACTATTTCTTGAGCATTACCTTGAAAGTCCTATTGAAGAAGTTTTATCCGATGCATTTCAACAACCTGTTAATCGCCGGGGTATTGTGGAGGTTGGCAACCTGGCGGTGGGTGATAAGGGCGAAGTGCGCTCATTAATCCTGGCCATGACTGCTTTCCTGTATGCCGCTGATTATCAATGGGTAGTGTTTACCATAGGGCCGATACTGATAAACAGTTTTGCCCGCCTGGGATTGCCTCTGACAGACCTGGGGCCAGCCAGGATTGAACAGCTTCCGTTGGAAGAGCGCGACAGTTGGGGCAGTTACTACGAACAGGCTCCCAGGGTCATGGCTGGAAGGGTTTCTGATGCGCGTGATTTCCTTGTGCAATACCAAATTCAGGAAACTGCCACGCAGACTCTCTGGCAACAGGCAGAGCGTGTTGGACGGCTGGCAGCATGAGGTTACTGGATAAAATCGCCGTTCATGCGCGAGACAATCCCAGCTATCCGGCGCTGACAGGGCTGACTGATGCGCTGGACTATGCTGCGCTGATGGATGAAGTGAAAAATGTGACAACCTACTTAAAGGAACAGGGGCTGCAGGTCATTGGTCTTGATGCTGATAACACGCCTTCCTGGGTAGTGATAGACCTGGCGGCGCTTAATGCCAATGTTTGCCTGGTGCCCTTGCCACCGTTTTTCTCGGGACAGCAGCTTCAGCATGCAATGCAGCAAGCCGGTATCGAGGCCATTTTTACCGATAACCCGGATAACCTGCTTGCCAGGACCGGAAACCTGAACACATCCGGGAGTGAGTCGCTGCATGTGGCAGGAAAAAAACTCACCCTGATCAGGACAGGGCTTTCTCCCATGCCGTTGCCTGATGATGTGGTCAAAGTCACCTATACCTCCGGTACGACCGGGGAACCCAAGGGTGTCATGTTGACAGGTGAGCAGATTCAAAAAGTGGTTGATTCATTATCTGATGCGGTTAAAGCCTCGCCTGGTGACAGGCATCTGCCTTTGATGCCATTGGCAGTGCTGCTGGAAAACCTGGCGGGTGTATATGTTTCTCTTTTTTCCGGTGCCAACACCGTTTTACCTGGACTGGCTGCAGTTGGCCTGACTGGTTCTGTTGGGATGAATGCTGCGTCAATGCTGGAGATTATTGAAAGATGCAAGCCCAGCACCCTGATTATGACGCCACAGCTATTGCAGTTACTGGTTGAAGCTTCTGCAGGGCAGGCTCATACCCTTGAATCATTGCGTTTTATTGCATTGGGCGGTGCGCCTGTCTCGGCTTCTCTGCTGGATAAGGCGGAAGCTTTAAAAATGCCGGTTTATGAAGGCTATGGATTGTCTGAGTGTGCTTCTGTAACGACACTGAATACACCCCGGGCAAATCGCAAGGGTAGCGTAGGCAAGCCGTTGCCGCATATCAATCTCGGCATCTCTGAGAATGGTGAGGTGCTGATCAATGGGCATGAATTTTCTGGTTACCTGGGACAGCCAAATGAATTGCGTGGATCTGTCTGGCACACCGGGGACCTGGGTTACCTGGATAAAGACGGTTATTTGTTTCTGACTGGACGAAAACGCAACGTGTTTATTACCTCCATGGGGCGGAATGTTTCGCCCGAATGGGTGGAAAGTGAACTGCTCATGGTGCCGGAAATTATGCAGGTTGCCGTTTTTGGTGAAGCGCGTCCACGAAATACGGCTGTTGTCATGCTCTCTCATGGTAGTGATGAGTCCGTGGTCTGGAATGCAATTGAAACGGTCAATGAAAAACTGCCCGACTACGCCAGGGTCAGTCATTTCATTATTGCCGATGAACCTTTTACCCCTATGAATCAACAGCTATCCGGCACCGGGCGTAATCGCCGGGAAGCAATATATAAAGCCTATGAAACACGTATCAGTGAATTCTATATTCAGGAGAATATTTCATGACTGATTTTTTTGAACAACTTCATGAAGAGACAAGCCAGCAAAGGAATGAGCTTTTATCGATTCCGTTTGTCCAGCATGGAGCTAAAGGTGAACTGAGCCTGGAAAGTTATATCGCTTTTCTTGAACAGGCTTACCACCATGTAAAACATACCACACCCTTGCTGATGGCATGTGGATCACGCATCCCGTCTGACATGGAATGGCTACGTGATGCCATGGCGCATTACATTGAAGAGGAAGTTGGACACCAGGAATGGATTTTAAAAGATATCAGGGCCTGTGGTGCTGATCCGGATCTGGTACGTCACGCTAAACCCGGTTTTGCTGCAGAACTCATGTGTGCTTATGCCTATCATGTGATTGACAGGGACAATCCGGTTGGTTTCCTGGGCATGGTGTTGGTGCTGGAAGGAACCAGTATCAATCTTGCCAGCCTGGCAGCAGAGAATACGAAAAAAGCACTGGGTTTGCCTGATGAGGCATTCACTTATCTGAGCAGCCACGGCAGCCTGGATATTTCGCACATGGATTTCTATCGTGGCCTGGTGAATCGCCTGGAAAAGCAGCAGGATAAGGAAGCGGTTATCCATTGTGCAAAACGCTTTTATAAACTTTATGGCGATGTGTTCAGAGGTTTGCCAATGAATCTGTCTACAAAGACTGAGGCAGCATGATGGTACTTAAAGATAAAAAAGTTGTTTTGACCGGAGCTGCGGGTGGCATCGGGTCGGAGATAGCCGCGCTACTTGCCAAGGCGGGTGCGGATGTGGCATTGCTGGATCGTGACGCCAGTCAACTTGAACAGTTGTCGGAAAAAATATCCTCAATGGATGTTGAAATATTGCCCGTCCCGGTAGACCTGCTGGATACAAGCGCCAGGGACCTGGCAATCGACAGTATCCTGCAGTCATTCGGCAGGGTCGATATTCTCATTAATGTCGCGGGACTGATCAGTTACCGGCCATTTGCAGAAGAAGACCCTGTTCTTATTGAGCGCATCATGCAATTGAATACCATTGTGCCCATGCTGCTTGCGCGCAAACTGTTGCCTGAAATGCAGGCCCAGGGCACAGGCAAGATTGTTAACGTCGGTTCTACTTTCGGATCTATCGCCTTTGCCTGGTTTTCAACCTATTCAGCCAGCAAATTTGCGTTGCGTGGTTTTTCGGAAGCGATGCGAAGGGAGCTTGCCGATACCGGTGTGAGTGTCTGTTATGTCGCTCCAAGAGCCGTGAAGACGAAGCTGAATACAGAAGCGGTCTACCAGATGGCAGAAGCAACAGGAATGAAAATGGACTCGCCCGAATGGGTCGCTGGCCAGGTGGTTAAGGCCATTCAAAATGACCGGAAAGATGTTTACCTGGGCTTCCCGGAATCTTTATTTGTCAGGATTAATTCACTGTTACCGCGGTTGGTTGACCTGGCTTTACATAAACAGAATCAAAAAATGTCAATTTTTGCAAAAGGAAAAAAAGTATGAAAATTCTTATCAATAGTGTTCTCGGCCTGGTATTAGCGGCTACGAACGCTTTCGCCGGTTTAACTCCAGACCTTGTTGAGGTTCGTGCCGAGTGGGCGAAGATTAAATACGAGATGCCTGAAGACAAGCGGGTTGATGCGTTTGAAAATCTTGCGGAACGGGCACATGCAATCTCCCAATCCAATCCGAATGCCGCTGAGCCACTGATCTGGGAAGCGATTATCCTGGCCAGCCTGGCAGGTGAGCAGGGTGGGTTAGGTGCTTTATCCAAGGTCAAGGATGCTAAAAAACTACTGGAACAGGCTGAAAAAATTAATCCCAACAGTCTCGATGGTTCTGTCTATACCTCATTAGGCAGTCTGTATTACCAGGTTCCTGGCTGGCCTATTGGTTTTGGTAGTGATGACAAGGCTAACGAATATTTACAGAAAGCGCTCGCAATCAATCCGGATGGCATTGACAGCAACTATTTTTACGGTGACTTTTTAATGGATCAAGGCAAGTACCAGGATGCGATTACTGCGTTTGACAAGGTCCTGAATGCGCCTGGCTCGTCCTGACCGCCCAATTGCAGATAAAGGCAGAAAGCTGGAAGCCATGAATGCCATTGAAAAGGCACGCAAGGAACTCTAGTTGAAGGGATTGCCGGCTAATTTAAAATTGCCTGGCAAATCTCTTCTGCATCATGTGCAGTCTTGAGGTAGCCTATGAGTGATTCTGATATACAGGGCTGGGAATAAATGCGGGTTTTACTTGCGGAAGATGATGCGGATCTTGGTCATGGCCTGTCAGCTGGGCTGGAACAGCTGGGTTTCAATGTTGACTGGGTTGAAGATGGCATTGCTGCCGAACATGCAGCCAGAGGTGCTGAAGGCATTGATATTCTTGTACTTGATCTTGGGCTTCCCCGTCAGGATGGCCTGACAGTTTTAAAAAATCTCCGCAACAATGGCAGTGAACTGCCGATTCTCATCCTCACTGCGCGTGATGCAGTCGAAGACCGTGTTCAGGGCCTGGATTACGGTGCAGATGATTACCTGGTCAAACCATTCGATTTACATGAACTGGCCGCAAGATTAAGGGCTATATTGCGCCGTCGCAGTGGCAGGGCCAGCCCTGAAATACGCCACGGTAATTTGGTGCTTGATACGGCATCCCATGTTGTAAAATTAAATGATGAGCCAGTAGCCTTGTCGTTGCACGAGTATTCCATTCTTGAATACCTGCTCAATCACGCCGGCCAGGTTTTGAGTAAACAGCAGATAGAGTCCTCGTTATATGGCTGGAGCGAAGGTGTCGAGAGTAATGCCGTTGAAGTCCATGTGCATCATTTACGCAAGAAACTGGGTAAAGACCTGATTCGTACTATCAGGGGGCTGGGATACTCGATAGCAAGGGAAGATATTCATGCTAAGTGAAATATCCATAAGAAAACGCCTGCTAGTTGGCGTGATAGGAACCATATTTTTAAGCTGGTTTGTGGTTATCGGCCTGGTTTATAAAAGTAGCCATAATGAGATTGGTGAAATATATGATGCTTCGTTAGCTTCCTATGCACGGGTTTTGACTGAGTTGATGGCCCATGAAGCAATGGAAGAACAGCTGCTGGTGGAGAAGATTCAGCAATTGGTGGATGAAATTGGTATTGAATCAGTACAAAAATCAAAAGTTTTATCTGGGTTTTTAGCGAAATATCAGAACCCGGATACGACCGAAGATTACCTGTCACTGGATCTTACCAAGTCAGTCCGCGGTCATGAGTATGAATCAAAAAAAGCTTTCCTGGTAAAAGCGTTGGATGGCCGGGTTCTTTTGCGTTCATCAGAAAATGTGCCATTTCAGACCATTGTTGATGGTTATCAGACGACTTTAATAGCAGGGGAACGGTGGCGGCTTTTTGGCCTGACTGAACCTGAAAACGCCATTGCAATTATGGTGGGAGAAAATATTGAAGTCAGGACTGAGCTTCAAAATGAAATTGTTATTAATACCATATGGCCTTTTCTCGCGTTGCTGCCTTTTATTGCGTTGATCATTCTCGTGGTCATCAACCAGGGGCTTAAACCGTTGCAATCGGTTGCGCAAAAAGTATCAAAGCGTTCACCTTCATCACTTGATGGGCTGAGTCTGGATGCTGTCCCCGTTGAAGTTTTGCCTATTGTCAAAGAATTGAACCATCTTTTTGAACGTATCAGGCAGGCATTGGATAACGAAAGGCGTTTTACTTCCAATGCAGCCCATGAATTACGCACTCCGCTTGCCGTATTAAAAACGCATGTTCAGGTATTGCAGATGAAGGCAAACGAAGAACTGCAACCAACAATTTCGAGATTGCTGAACGGCATAGACAGGGCTACGCACATGGTCCAACAGTTGCTCACGCTGGCGCGTTCAGAGGCAAAGGAGCTCGAAGGGATTACTTTTGTAGAGATCGACCTGGCTGCATTAACCAGAAGTGTAATGAATGACTACGCTAACCTGGCACTTGAAAGAAATATTACGCTGTCTTTTGAGGGCGATATTGAAAATTCTCTGGTCAAGGGTGACAAAGCCCTTTTGGAAAGTGTTATACGCAATCTTATTGATAATGCCGTCAGGTACACGCCCGTTGCAGGCAGTATCAGTGTAAGTATTGCTAAAAGGCCGGATGGCCTGCAACTTCGAATTGAAGACACCGGTCCTGGAATTGATCCCGCGAAAAAAGAGCTGATGTTTCAGCGTT
The DNA here is from genome assembly GCA_963801985.1 of uncultured Gammaproteobacteria bacterium. Lineage (GTDB taxonomy): Bacteria > Pseudomonadota > Gammaproteobacteria > Chromatiales > Chromatiaceae > JABDQZ01. The sequence continues at coordinate 83,560 of CAWDGV010000015.1, read as the reverse complement.
TCCAGAGAGGAAATGGTAATGGGGAACAAGGTGTAGGATTGGGCTTGTTTATAGTCAAACAGATAATAGAGCTTCACCATATTGATTTTTCATTAGAAAACTCTACCTCAACTGGCGGTCTAATTGTACGATTGGGTTTCAAGCAATAATAAACAGGCTTGCCATGCAATACACAACATTAGGTAACAGCTCACTGGAGGTATCCCGCATTTGTCTGGGTACCATGACCTATGGCCAACAGAATAGCGAGGCTGAAGCACATAGCCAGTTGGACTATGCTGTCGAGCGGGGTATTAACTTCATCGATACCGCCGAGATGTACCCGGTGCCGCCACGTGCTGAAACGGTGCATCGGACGGAAACAATTGTTGGCAGCTGGTTGAAGAAACAGCAGCGCGACCAGTTGGTTGTGGCAACCAAGGTGACGGGTGGTGGTCGGAACATGAAATGGATTCGTGGTGGTGGCCTGGCATTCGATCGGGCCAACATCCGCGCTGCTCTGGATGCTTCGTTGCAGCGTTTGCAAACCGATTATGTTGACCTTTACCAGTTGCATTGGCCGGAACGAAATACACCGATGTTTGGTGAGTATCTTTACGATCCCCAGGGTGAACGGGACTTTACGCCGATTCGTGAAACGCTTGAAGCACTGGCTGAACTGGTAGCAGAGGGCAGGGTGCGTTACATCGGCCTGTCCAATGAATGGCCCTGGGGTGTCATGCAGTTTTTGACCATGTCCAGGGAATACAACCTGCCGCGCGTGGTTACCATGCAGAATGCCTACAGCCTGCTTAACCGTACCTATGAGTCGGCCTTGCTGGAGATGTGTCACCGGGAGAATGTTTCGCTGTTGCCGTATTCGCCGCTGGCGTTTGGCCATCTTAGCGCCAAGTATGCTAACAATGAAAATGCGGAAGGAAGAATTACGCTGTTCAAGCACTTTGGGCAACGTTATGAAAAGCCCAATGTTGTGCCAGCGGTTAAAGCTTATGCTGAATTGGCTGAAAAGCATGGCATGAGTCCGGCGCAGTTGGCACTGGCGTTTGTCTATTCACGCTGGTTTGTTGCCAGCACCATTATAGGTGCTACTTCGATGGCACAACTCAAAGAGAATATTGATGCATTTTCAGTGGAATGGACTGACGAAATGGAATCCGAGGTTCAACAGGCCCACCTGAAGTTTTTCAACCCGGCACCCTGATTTATAAAAAGTGATTATGCTGATACGTGGTTACCTGTTTCAGGCTTGCTGCGAACGTGCATGTCTAACAAAGCGCCGGAGAATCTCCTGCGCATAGGGTGTTTCCTTGTAGCTAACCTTTTCGATTAATTCTTCCGCTCTATGGGGAGGGAAGTAGCCATGATGCTTGTAGACATTAATGCGCAAGATAAAACCTTCGCTGTCACCTTCGGGGTGGAACTGGGTAGCGTAGACATTGTTGCCGACACGAAACATCTGCACCGGGCAGGCTTTTCCTGTTATTAACAGGGTGGCACCTTGCGGTGTTGTATCGCAGGCTTCCTTGTGTCCCAGCAGAACTTCAATCTGATCCGGAAAGCCAGTGAGCAGTGGATCACTTCTTCCTTCCCCAGTCAGGTTAACGCTGGCACTGCCAACGGGTTCAGCATAACGTTTTGTAATCGGTGTTCCGAGGTAAGCCCCAAGTAAGCCATTACCGGAACAGGCACCGAGGAAGGGGAAGTCTTTTTTCACGATCTCATCCAACAGTTGATGAAAGTCCTGTTCGATTTTTTTCTGAATGGTTGCTTTTTCATCTTCAGGCGTGCTGATATCAAAGGGACTGCCGCCAACAATAACCGCGCAGTAGTTGTCGAGTGAAAGATCAGCCGGGATACCGGTTTGCTCGATACGAATACGATGGGTGTCCTCTTCAGCAAGTTCACCGTATTTAAGAAAAGCCTGGTACTCACTGTCTGAAGTTTCATCTTCGGGACGTAATTGCAGAATTAGAAAAGGCTTGTTCATTTTATTAACTCAATAAGGCGACACTTTTAACCTGGGCGTAGACCTGTTTGCCGGGTTCGAGCTGCAACAGCTTAACTGACTTGTGCGTCACACGCGCCAGTAGCGGCATACCGCCAGCAGTTAATTGAACCATTGCCTGTGAATCGTTTTCCGGCATGATGGCTTCTACGGTAACAGGGAATATATTCAATATGCTGGTGCCGCTTTGATGCTCCAGGGTCAGGCTGATATCACGTGCAGCAATACGCAGTCTTACCGCATGCTGATTGGGAAACTGTTGTCTTGTTACGGTAAAGCGTCCACCGGCAAAGTCCAGGTAAGTCAGGTTGAATTCATCATCATGACCGGAGACTTCGGCCTGTATGAGTGAAGAGGCATCATCTCCATGGGCCAGGGGCAGGTCCAGACGGGTTAAAATCTGGTTAACGGGGCCTGTTGCAGTGACTTTGCCCTTATCAAGTAATACCAGCTGGTCAGCGAGGCGGGCGACTTCATCCGGTAAATGGCTGACATAAAGCACCGGTATTTCCAGTTCATCATGCAATGATTCCAGGTAAGGCATGATTTCCTGTTTGCGGGAAATATCCAGTGCGGAAAGTGGTTCATCCATGAGTAAGATTGCCGGGCTGACCGCCAGGGCGCGTGCAATGGCAACGCGTTGCTGTTCACCGCCTGAAAGCTGGTTGATGGAACGTTGCAGCAGCGGTCCTATGCCGAGTAGTTCTATCGCTTTATCGAGTGAAACGCGGCGTAGTGTTCCGGGTACGCGCTTGAGGCCGTAAGCGAGATTTTCCTGCACATTCAGGTGAGCAAACAGGCTGGGTTCCTGGAAGACGTAACCGACGGGGCGTTTGTGCGCAGCTAAAAAGGTCTTGTCATCCTGCCACAGTTGGTCACCGATACGCAGGTAGCCTGTCTGCCCGGGCTCAAGGCCGGCAATCGCACGCAACAAAGTGGTTTTACCACAGCCGGATGGGCCGAAAATTGCTGTCACTCCACGAGCTGCGATTTTTAAGTCGACGTCCAGGCTGAAATTTTCCCGTGGGACGTGCAGGCGCGCTTCGATGCTCATGATGATTGCACCAAAGCAAAGCGGCGGTTCACCGCATATACGCTCATTAACAGCAAAAATGAGAGTAACAGCAGGCCACCGGATAACCAGTGTGCCTGTCCATATTCAAGCATTTCAACATGATCGTAGATAGCTATGGATAACACCTGTGTCTGGCCGGGAATATTACCGCCGATCATTAATACCACGCCAAACTCGCCCAGGGTATGGGCAAAGCCCAGTACAGTGGCGGTAATAAAGCCGGGGCGTGCCAGTGGCACTGCGACAGTAAAAAATCGGTCCAGTGGTGAAGCGCGCAAGGTTGCGGCAACTTCCATCGGGCGTGTGCCAATTGCACTGAAGGCTGTTTGTAAAGGCTGGACAACAAAAGGTAATGAATAAAAAACCGAGCCGATTACCAGGCCGGTAAAAGTAAATGCCAGCGGTTGCAGGTCCAGCGATTGCATCAAACCACCGACCGGTCCATGAGGACCCAGGGCGATTAACAGGTAAAAGCCCAATACGGTGGGTGGCAATACCAGTGGCAATGCAATCATTGCCTCAAGAATAAATTTGAAACGCCACTGGCTGCGTGACAGCCACCAGGCCAGTGGCGTACCTAACAGCAGCAATACCAGGGTAACAATGCCAGCCAGCTTGAGCGTAATAACCAGCGCTGTCAGGTCAGCCTCAGTCAACATCAGGGTGTTCCATAGCCATAGCTGCGAATCAAAGCACGGCTGGCATCATTCTTGACATATTGCAGAAAGTCACTGGCTGCAGGGCTATCTTTTAGTAATACGGCCTGCTGTTCAATAGGGGAATAAAGTGACTCGGGTATTTCCCACCATGAACCTGTGGCGGGGTGACCGGGGTAATTGACCTGGGCTAAGGCGACAAATCCGAGTTCGGCATTGCCGCTTTTTACAAACTGGTAGGCCTGGCCAATATTTTCGCCGCGCACCAGCCTGGTTTGCAAGGTCGGCCATAGGCCCTCGTGTTGTAAAATCTGCCGGGCGGCTTTGCCGTAAGGTGCCAGGTCCGGGTTGGCAATGGCCAGGTGGCGGAAGTCCTGCCGGTTTAAAATCTTACCTTCCGTATCAACCAGTTGCTGTTGTGGGCTCCACAAAACCAGTTTGCCGGTTGCATAGGTAAAGCGGGAGCCGGGCAATGCCTGCCCGTTTTTCTCCAATAGCACGGGGCGCTCACTGTCAGCGGCGAAAAAAACATCATAAGGGGCGCCATGGATGATTTGTGCATACAGCTTGCCCGTCGATCCAAAACTTAAAACGACCTTGTGTCCGGTTTTTTCTTCAAAATTTTTGGCAAGGGACTTGATGGCATGGGTGAAATTACTGGCAACCGCGATATGTAGCTGGTCTGCTTTTAACAAAGAACTGCCAAGCATCAACAGGACGGACAATAGTATACTGGCAAATGGGCCTGTAGCCGTCATTTGCTGGATGCCTGCCGGGTTTCAAGCAGTGGCTGCAATGCATTCCACACATTATTCAGTATGCGGGGCTGGGCCTGCTCTGACGGGTGAATTCCATCGGGCTGCATCATCTCACGGGTTTCAGCAACACCTTCCAGAAAGAAGGGTACACTGGCAATCTGGTGCTGATTCGCTAAATCAACAAAAATCTGTTGGAATTTATTGCGAAAATGATTGCCATAATTGGCAGGCAGTTGAACACCGAGCAGTAATACCCGGGCGTTGGCCTGCTGGCTCAGGTTGATCATTTTCGACAGGTTGTCGCGGGTGAGCTTGAGACTGAAGCCCCGCAGACCGTCATTGCCACCCAGTTCGATAATGACAATAGACGGCTGTTCCCGTTCCAAAGTCTGCGGCAAACGGGACAGGCCGCCGCGGGTTGTGTCGCCGGTGATGCTGGCATTAACCACGCGGTAGTTGAATGACTGCTGTTGCAAGCGCTGACGCAACAGTTCAACCCAGCCGGCTGCAGGATCAAGGCCATAACCGGCACTGAGACTGTCACCGATGACAATGATTGTGGGCAAACTGGTAGCAGCCGGGCTACTGGCAGAAGCAACTGGCAATGAGGCCAATACAAAGAAGAAGACTATGAGTGATTTGAATACCACGAATGATTTGAATAAAGCTGTCATACAGGCCCGCAATGTCAGTAAGCAGGTGGTCTCACCTGATGGTTCCCAACTCGACATCCTTATGGGTATTGACCTGCATGTCAACTCGGGTGAAGCGGTCGCCCTGCTGGGTGCATCAGGTTCGGGTAAATCGACCCTGCTGGGATTGCTTGCGGGGCTGGACCATCCCAGTGACGGGCAGGTTATGTTGCTGGGTCAATCGGTATCCGAACTGAGTGAAGATCAGCGCTCACAACTGCGCCTGGGGACCGTGGGATTTGTTTTCCAGTCATTCCAGTTGATACCCGGCATGACAGCCCTGGAAAACGTCTCTTTGCCATTGCAGCTGGCGGGGGTGGAAAAGCATCTTCAGCAGGCAGAACAGTTGCTTGATGATGTTGGCCTGGCAGGAAGAATAAAACATTTACCCCGCCAGTTATCCGGTGGTGAACAACAGCGCGTTGCCCTGGCCAGGGCCTTTGCCGGTGAACCGCAGGTATTATTTGCCGATGAACCGACCGGCAACCTGGATGCAGACACCGGAAAGCAGATAACCGATTTGCTGTTTGACTTGCGCGACCGTTGCAAGACGGCTTTATTAATGGTGACCCATGACCGGGAACTGGCAGATCGCTGTGACCGGGTTTACCGTCTGCATGCGGGTCGCCTTGAAAACAGTCCTAAGGAAACCGGGGAATGATGTTGCAACTGCCATCACTGCATCAAAACCGTTCGTTACTGCTGCTTTTTTCTGCACTGGTGGTGGCGGTCACGGCCATGACCTCGGTGGCTTTTTTTGTTGACCGGGTAGACCGTGGACTGGTGTTGCAGGGCGCTGCATTGATGGCCGCCGACATGGTCGTACAACAGGGTGATGAATTTACCCCGGAATGGACTGATAAAGCCGAACAGATGGGCTTGCAGGCTTCGTTGCAGGCCAGTTTTCCCAGTGTGCTGTTTTATAATGACGAGCCGCTGCTGGTGCAGGTCAAGGCGGTTGATGATGCCTACCCGTTGCGTGGAGAGTTGTTGATTAAAGCTACTGACAATACTTTTACCGGGTCACCGCCATTGCCCGGCCAGGTTTATGTCGAATCGGTTGTCAGAAACAAGATGAGTTCTGATGTTGCAACGCACCGGCTTCCGTTAGGTGAATTATCACTGGAGCTGGCCGGTGTCGTGCAACAGGAACCGGACCGGGGTGGCAGCCTGTTTCAGTTAGCCCCACGGGTCATGATCAATTACCGGGATTTGGCTACCAGTGGCCTGCTGGGTCCGGCCAGCCGGGCCAAGTATCGTTTACTGATCGCAGGTGATCCGCAGGCCGTGGCTGGCTACCGCAAATGGGCTGTGACACATTTACCGATTGGGGCACGCATTCTTGATATTGAAAATGCGCGGCCTGAGCTGCGAACCGCATTGGAACGTGGTCATCGCTTTTTAAGCCTGGCAGCTTTGTGTGCCAGCCTGCTGGCGGGGATTGCCATCCTGCTGGCTACCCGGCGTTATGTCAGCCAGGCGATAGATGCGGCGGCAATTATGCGTACCCTGGGAATGACCGGGCGCCAGGTTTTGACAAGACATTTACTGGAAATTTTGCAGGTGCTTGCTGCCGGTACCGTCATTGGTATTTTGCTGGGTTATCTTGGGCAGTTGGTGTTGTCTTCCATGGTGGGTGACTGGTTTGGCGAACAGCTGCCAACACCGACACTGCGCCCCGTCTGGGTCGGCCTGTTATACGGGGCAGTGTTGTTACCGGGTTTTTCCCTGCCGGTGTTAATGCGTATTCGACATGTCTCGCCATTACGTGTTTTACGCCGTGAACTGGATCCACCTGATGCTTCATCGCTACTCGTCTGGGGACTCGCGCTGGCCGCTTTCAGTGCCCTGGTTTTCTGGCAGGTGCAGGATTATAAACTGGCAGTTGCATTGATCCTGGCATTGCTTGCAGTCATGTTGTTATCAGTCATTATCGGCCGGTTTTTTATCGCCTTGTTATCGCCCTACCGCAAGAAAAGCAGTGGTATTGGCCTGGGGCTGGCAGCCTTGTCCCGGCATGCCTCATTGACACAATGGCAACTGGCCGGCTTCAGTATCGGTATTACGCTGTTGCTGATACTCGGCACGGTACGTGTGGACCTGATCGATACCTGGCAATCCAGCCTGTCGCCGACAGCTCCGAATCATTTCCTGATCAATATTCAGCCTGATGAGCAGGCAGGCCTGCAGCAGTGGTTTGACCAGCAGGGTGTAAAAAGCTCCGGCATGTATGCCAGTGCACGCGGCCGGTTGCTGAAAATTGATGGCAAAAAAGTTGATCCGCAATCCTTTAAAACGGATCGAGCACGTCACCTGGCTGCGCGTGAATTCAGCCTGGGTTTTTCAGACCAGCTACAGTCAGATAACCGCGTAATCAGTGGTGGCAGTTGGCCGCCGGTTGATGGCGGGTTTACCGTGGAGCATGGGCTTGCCGACCATCTTGGGCTAGAGCCGGGTTCTACCCTGACATTTGATATAGCGGGGCAGCAGTTAAGCGCACCTGTTATCAGCCTGCGAAAAATTTCATGGGATTCATTCAATGTGAATTTCTTTGTGCAGGGTTCACAGGGCTTGATGGATGGCCTGCCGGTAGCCTACCTGAACAGTATTTTTTTGCAGGGCGATGAATCACACGTGATGCGAAAACTGGCCAGCGATTACCCGGCTGTATCCGTACTGGATTTGCGTCCCTTGCTCTCCCAGGTCCGTGACATCATGGACAGGGGCGCTTTGGCAATCGAGGGGGTATTTTCTTTTACCTTGCTGGCAGCCATCCTGGTGACCCTCGGTGCGGTACAGATCAGTCGTGAAGAACGTGCCCAGGAAATGGCGGTGTTAAGAACCCTGGGGGCCAGCCGGCGGCAGGTGCTGCTGGGTGTTTTGGCAGAGTTTGGCTTGCTTGGACTGTTATCCGGCCTGGTGGCAGCCAGCCTGTCGAGCCTGACCGGCTACCTGGTCGCTGTTGAGCTGTTTGGTCTGCAGCCGGTTTTCAATCCCTACGTCTGGGTTCTGGGTGTCAGTGCCGGTGTTGTTATCCTGTTGGCCGTCGGCTACCTGTCAACACGCAGTTTGCTCAGGCAGCCTCCTCTCAGGGTTTTGAATAGCGGGACTTGAAGCACGTTAATTATGTGTGAAAAGCTGGTTATACTGACTTTGTGATGACGCTGTAAACCCTTCCATGGGCGCTTGGCGGCAGCTCCCTGCTGCCGACACATCCCAAAGTCAGTACAATCAGCTTTATGCTGAAGCGTTCTTTAATTTAGCAAGTTGCCTGTCATGCAAGTTGCCTAAAGTAATCAGGCCCAGGATCGCACCCAGCAAGGCCCAGCCCATATCCGACTGGGTATCCCAGACATAACCCTGGGTGGCGAGGAACGCCTCGGCACTGGATTCACTGGCGATGGCAACCCACCATTCAATCAATTCATAGAAGGCACTAAATGCCAGGCAGAAACAGACGATGAAAAATGCCCGCCAGGCTGCTCCCCGAATCAGGTCTTTACGGATGACGATTTCCCGTGCAACCAAAGCAGGGACGAAGCCCTGCGCAAAATGTCCGACCTTGTCGTAATTGTTGCGGGTAAAGCCAAACACATCTTTCAGGTAATCGAAAAGAGGTACTTCGGCATAGGTATAATGTCCACCTACCATCAGGATGATGCAGTGAATCAAAATCAGGATATAGACCAGGGGTGTCAGGTGAAAAGACCTGTATGTAAAGGCAAGTACAACACCGCCAATGATGGCCGGTAACACTTCCAGCAGCCAGATAAACTGCTCTTTGGGGTTAATGCCTGACCAGAGCAGAACACCGGCATAAATTGCAATCCACAGATACCTGATCTTTACATCCTCGTCTAAACTGAAACTAATAACTTTTATTACGGGTACCTGCAGTATATGCCAGCTTTGATGCAAAAAATAATCTTGCTGCTGCTTTTTAGTTCAAAAGCATTTGCAGTCAGCCAGGATTTAGCTTATCCATCTGCCGGGCAGGAATTGACAGGGCGGCAACTCGCCGAACAGATCTACTACGTTAATCATCTGTATGCATTTGAAACAGTGGAGATGGATGGTAAGAAAAATCAGCAGATCAGAATTTACAATTATCAGCCGGGCAAAAAACCGACTTTGCTGCTGGCCAGTCGCTACGTCAATCATCGTATGCAGAAGGAAAATATCAAGACCATGGATATGGTGACTTTCAATTCAGGCAAGCAACGCGGTGTTGGGGTGCTGGTTACCGATTACAGGGAATCCGGCAAACCCATGAGTGTTTCATTGTGGCTGCCAGCTTTACGTAAGGTAAGAAGGATTACTGAGCCCAATCATGATGATATCTGGGCCGGGTCTATCCTGACATACGGTGATATTTACCTGCGACGCCCCGATGAGGAGACACATGAAATTCTGGGCAGGGAGGAAATGCAGGATTGCCTGGGAACCATGGTTTATGCAAAAGATGACTGGAGTGATGATGCGTTGCCTGAGGCGGATTGCAGTGTGAAAGGAAAACCCGTCTACCTGTTAAAAAGTTTGCATAAAGAAAAAAACTGGTGGTATGACTATCGTCTCCGCTGGGTGGATACTGAAAGCTTTACCGATTACCAGGTACATTATTTTAAAGATGGCCAGAGAATAAAAAGCATGTCAAAAAGCTGGTACAGGCTGGATGCAGATAATCCCAGGGCTGTATTAATGCACTACTGGTTTGCCCGGTCAGATATTAATGGTCAGCAGAGTTTTGCCCTGGTTCCTGTGGGTGCAGTTAAAACCAACACTGGTAGAAGTGAGCGGTTCTGGTCAGAAGCAACCTTAAGAAAAATTCGTCGATGAATGTTTCTTTATGGATGCAATGCTGGCAAGCACGGCGACGGCCGGCGTTAATAGACCAAGTGGCATGTCCATGGCCAGGTAAGTCAAACCACTGATCAGGCACCAGATAAATGGAATGATAGCCAGGATTTTTGGCTTCACGCCTGGCATCATCAGGAGGATGCCCAAAGTGCCTAAAGCAGTCGGATCAGGTGCAATTCCAAATACTTCCAACGCCTGCCAGTTACGCTCAAACATCAGTCCAACAAGAGGATGAACGATTACTGCATAGAAAAGTAACATGGCCCCGGGGTAAGGCGAGTGCGGCATTCTGTTGTAAAACAATTTGCGCTGGCTTAGCCTTAACCCAAGCATTAAAAACAACAGGGCTTCAAGGCCGAATAACAAGGCAAACCAGTCGGCAGGCAGGTAAATCGGCGCATACAGCTTGTGGAAAAATTGCCAGCCAACCAGGCACCACAGCAGCGCGAGGGTAATTGCAAGGATATTGCCGGATTTCCTGTCTGTTCGCCGGGCCAACATAAGTAACATCACGGCCACTATCAACATAAAAATCTGCAATGGCCACAATGCGGTATTGTTGAGTTCAAACAGTCTGAAAAAGGTATCTGTTGAGAACAGTACCAGGTCAGGGAGTGAGTAGCTCAACCAGGTTTCCATTACAGGCTGGTTACGTAATCTGTCATGCGCTGGCGAGTTTCTAAATCAGGCAATCGTCCCAGCATTGCCGCCATGTTTTCTGCCATATGATCAACACGACTGGTGGCCGGTATCGCGCAGGTTACAGCGGGGTGTGAAATGATAAATTTCAGTAAAAATGCCGGCCAGTTAGAACAATCAAAATCGTTTGCCCAGGTTGGCAAAGGCTGATCCTGCATTTTTTCTATCAGTTCGCCACGGCGGAAAGGTCGATTGGCAATAAAAGCAATCTTGCGTTCAGCGGCTAATGGTAGAATATGATCTTCAACCTCACGATCAAGAATATTGTAAGTCGCCTGTACGAAATCAATCGGCCAGGCACGCATGACTTTTTCCAGTTCTGCATGGCGTCGGCCGTGAGAAGTGCTAATGCCAACATAGCGCAACTGGCCTTGCTCTTTCATGGCGAACAGGGTTTCAAGATGTGCCTCCCAGGACAGCAGGTTATGTACCTGCAGCAGGTCAAAACGTTCGACGTCCCAGAGATTGCGGGAGGTTTCAATTTCAGCCGGTCCGTCTTCACCCGAGGTGGTCCAGACCTTGGTAGCCGAGAACAGATCGGGATGGGGGCCTAATTGACGTAGCCCGTGGCCAATGACTGCTTCGGATGAGCCATACATCGGTGACGAATCAATCATTCCGCCCCCCATTTGGAAAAAGGTACGCAAAACTTCTGTTCTTTGCGCAAGTGCCTGCTGGTCATGCCCAATATTGAAAGTAACGGAGGTGCCCATACCAATAGCAGGTATTTTTTCACCGCTGGAGGGAATGGCTTTCAGCAAAATTGCGCCGCTGTTTTTTGCCTGGGGCAGGCCCATTGCAAGCGAAGCAACCCCTGTTCCAGCTACCATAAGAAATTGACGTCTTTTCATTCCCGTCTCCAGCAGTGCAGAAATAACATGATCAAAAATTGAGGCTGAGTATTCAATCCAGTCGATAATAATATTCAGCAGATGTTTTTTTTATCTTTTTATACAAACTTCCTTGATATCTCACAGGAATATCGGCTGATTTGGTTAAAACTTTATATGTCGTAAAGGGGGGATTTCATGATTTTCCCGCTATTTATCTGTTTTTTAAGGTGTGCTTCAGTCATGAGAAATTATAAAACTTGATCTTGCTCAATAGATATTGCTCGAATACCTTTCATAAAACCTCTACATTCTGTACAAGGAGATATGTATATAGTCAGGTTGTTCAAGATGAAATCTGTTTTTTCTTACCTGCCAGCAATAAGCCTTGTCTTATGGGCGTTACTCAATAGTACTGCGCAGGCTGATGCGTATGCCTCAGAGCGACAGTCGATGATAAAGGCTATCGAAAAGACGGTTGTCCAGACCCGCCATTACCTTGATAAATCTGAATTTGATTCACGTGTGATGGATGCCATGGGAAAAGTTCCCCGGCATGAATTTGTGCCTGAGGATCTCAGCGAGAAAGCCTACGAAAACCGGCCCTTGCCGATCGGTCATGGCCAGACAATTTCCGAACCCTATATTGTCGCGCTAATGACAGACCTGATTGAAACCCGTCCTGATTTTAAGGTTCTGGAGATTGGTACGGGGTCAGCTTACCAGGCGGCGGTCCTGTCTGAGCTGGTTGATAAAGTTTACACTATTGAGATTGTTAAACCCCTGGGTGAGCAGGCTGCCGAGCGTTTAAAACGCTTGCACTATGACAATGTCGAGACGCGCATCGGCGATGGCTATTATGGCTGGGATGAGGCTGGCCCGTTTGATGCAATCGTGGTCACCGCTGCCGGCAGCCATGTGCCGCCTCCCTTGATACAACAGTTGAAAGCGGGTGGCCGCATGGTCATTCCTGTTGGCGGTCGTTTTATGACGCAACAGCTGTTGTTCGTGGAAAAAGCTGAAGATGATACAGTTTCTACGCGTCAGGTTATCCCGGTCGTATTTGTGCCGCTGACTGGTCAGCACTGAGCGTGACGATTCGACCGGTTTTAGTCGCTGTTTTTCTGCTTTCAGCTGCTGCTTTGTCTTACGAAGTACTGCTGATGCGGCTGTTCTCGATTATTCAGTGGCACCACTTCGCTTACATGGTTATCGGGCTTGCCCTGTTGGGTTATGGCATCAGTGGTGCGATTGTCAGTATTTTTCAGCAAACCCTGCAGCGTCATTTTGTGCCGGTTTTTATCACGGCCATAATTTTGTTCGCTATGACTTCTGTAGGAGCTTTTCTGATCGCTCAACAGATACCTTTTAATGCGGAGGAAATTCTCTGGGACATTCGCCAAGTGTGGTTTCTATGCGGTTTGTTCCTGTTGCTTGCAGTGCCATTTTTTTTTGCAGCAACGGCAATTTGTATCGCATTCATGCATTTTCAAAAAGACACAGCCCGGATTTATGCAGCTGACCTGGTTGGAGCCGGAATGGGTAGCGTGGGCGTGATTCTACTGTTGTTCTGGTTATTTCCTCAACAGGCTCTGGTAGTCATCGGTATCGTTTCGCTAATCGCAGCATTAGCTGCAAGTTTTTCATTAACGAAAAAAAACCGGCTGATGGCGATAGCTGTGATTGCAGTCGCGCTGTCAGGTTTTTTGCTTGGAGGGGAGTCTATCCAGTTAAAAACATCCCCTTATAAAAGCCAGCAACAAGTCATGCAAATAACCGGTGCCAGGGTTGTCGAACAGCGTTCGAGTCCCTTGGGATTATTAAGTGTCGTTGAAAATAATACGGTACCTTTTCGTTATGCCCCCGGCCTGAGTCTGAATGCCCGCAATGAACCACCAGCGCAAAAAGCACTGTTTACTGATGGCGATGGGATGACTGTTATTAATCAATTCCAGGATGATATTCAGCAGCTGGCTTTTCTTGACTACCTGCCATCAGCGTTGCCATTTCATCTTCAAAAATTACAGTCAGTGTTGCTTGTAGGTGGTGGAGGTGGCAGCGATATCCTGCAATCGCTCTATCACGAAGTACCTGCGATTGATGTGCTGGAAATGAATCCACAAGTTATTGAGCTGGTAAATGATACTTTCGGGCAATACAGCGGGCAGCTGTATTCCCGCCGGGGTGTTAATGCGCATAGCAGAGAAGTACGCGATTACCTGGCGGCAACAGATAAGCAGTTTGGGTTGATTCAGATCGCATTAATGGATGCTTTCAACTCTTCCTCTTCAGGCCTGCATGCGTTGCATGAAAGTTATCTTTACACGGTTGAGGCGTTGCATCTGTATATGCAGCACTTGAACCCGGATGGCTACCTGGCATTGACGCGCTGGGTGAAACTGCCTCCCCGGGATGCACTGAAACTGCTTAACACTGCTATTGTCATGTTGCAGCGTACAGGCGTCGAGGATGCGGCTCAGCAAATCATGTTAATCCGGGGCTGGCAGACCAGTACCCTGTTAATAAAAAACGGTCGCTTTACACAGCAGGAAATCGAAGCTGCCAGAAAATTCTGCCAGCAACGTTCATTTGACCTTGCATGGTTTCCAGGTATTTCTGAACAGGAAGCCAATCGCTTTAACAAGCTGGATTCACCCTATTTTTATAATGCGGCAAAACAACTGCTTTCAGCGGAAAAGACGGATTTTGTCCGGCAATATAAATTCGATTTAACCCCGGCGACTGATGATCAACCTTATTTCCATCACTTCTTTAAATGGGCAACTTTTCAGGAGATATTACAATTACGGCATCAGGGTGGGATGCCACTGATTGAGTCGGGCTACCTGATTCTTGTCGCCACCATGTTGATTGCGATATTGATGAGTGTTTTGCTGATTCTGCTGCCCCTGTTGTTTTTCTATCGGAAAAAAGCCAATACCACCCGCATTCGCCGTCGGGACGTGGTTTATTTTTTCCTGGGAATTGGACTCGCATTCTTAATGATTGAAATTGCCTTTATACAAAAATTTATTCAGCTGTTGCACCATCCGATTTATTCGATTGCCACCACCCTTGCAGCTTTTCTTGTGTTCGCCGGAATCGGTAGCCAGGTTAGCAATGCACTGGTAGACCGCTTTGGGCAGAGGACGGTGTTGCTGTTCAGTGTGTTTACAATCGTTGCAGTCAGCCTGCTGTATCTTGTTTTGCTCGGCTTGCTCTTTCCTGTCCTGGCGGACATGAGCCTGGGGCTTCGAATTCTAATCACAGTTTTACTGATATCACCACTGGCTTTTGCCATGGGCTTGCCTTTTCCGGTGGCGCTGGCGAATCTTGCAAAGCATGCACAAAGTTATGTGCCGTGGGCCTGGGGCATTAATGGTTGTGCCTCGGTCATCAGTGCATCCCTGGCAACGCTGCTGGCAATCAATTTCGGGTTCAACATGGTTATAGTTATTGCGATGGCTCTCTACCTAACAACACTGAAAACATTTCCTGCCGTGCAATCGGCTGATTCTGTGCACGGGACTTGATTCTTGTGGTTTGAATCGGCATTCTGGCAACAGGAAAAAGAAAAATAATCCGGATAGAGGAATATCGAAAAATGTCTGAAAACCGTGGTGCGGTTCGTACAACATTTCGCGCACAGATTAAAATGACCCATCCCGAGGTGGGGGTTTACGAGGTTGTAACCCGGGATATGTCACACAGTGGCCTGTTTCTGATCTGGGATGAACCCTTTGACATAAAAATTGATGACATTATCAGCGTGCAGACCCTGGATATTGAGGATGCACCGATTATCCAGGCAAGGGTGGTCAGGATCGAATCAGGTGGCATCGCGGTAACCTATGTATTCGATGAGGATGAATGAAAAACTGCTTATTTCACCGGTTGTCCTTTGTCCGTCTTGTAAGCTAAAAGCCTGTTTATTCCAATATTGCCCGGAAATTAACCCTCTGCATCTTGAATAAAAGACACTGTCCGGCATGTGTCAGTTTATTTAACATTTTATTTCAATGACTCTTGCTCTAACTTGTTTGTTTGCTTGCTGTTCGCTGGCAAGCTGCTGATAGTTAAGGTTTTGTCTTGTTCGTGGCATGGCAATTGCTCGACTGTATTAAATGTTTTCAAGATAGAGCAATGATTACTAAAAACACCTTATTGTCACGTTTGCCGATACAGATCAATTTAATTGCTCATTGCTATGCGTGTGCCAGGACAAGTCCTGTCGACCGCAAAAAATATCACGAATGGACCGTCCATCAAGTCAGTGAGCAAATGAATTGTCCGAGCTGTAAATCCGGCAACCTGGCTATCCGGCCGGTGCTCAAACAAAAGCACTTTAATCTGCGGTCATTATTCCGCCTGCTGAAACCCAAACGAAAAATCCGTTTTTAGTCAATTGTCATTGACTTGGTCTAAGATGAGTTTCATCTATCCTGAAAGTCACGGAGAATAATATGACAGAGCAGTTTACTGGTAGTTGTCATTGTGGTTCGGTACGTTTTTCCTACGAAGCGGAGCCAGTCACCCGGGGGTTGCGCTGTAACTGCTCTATCTGTTCACGCAAGGGTGCAATGATGTCAGCTGATGTCATTGCTGCCGACCAACTTACTATTGATGCCAAAGACGGAATGCTGGGTCTATACCAGTTTGGTGCCAGAACGGCCAGGCATTATTTCTGCAAGCAATGTGGTATTTATACCTTTCATGAAACTGCCAGGGTGCCTGGACATTACCGTGTGAATCTTGGTTGTGTGGAAGGTGTAGACACTTTTCAGCTCGAGTCAGATATTTTTGATGGCAAGCACTTGCTTTGAAATTAAAAATTTGGCTCAAATTAACATTTATCATTTAATCGGCAAGCCCCGGTTTGTTAGTTTGGCACAAGGTACATATCTTCTGAGGGTATGTATCTTTTTCAGATCCTTCCATTATTAGCCCCGGGTTTTTTTGCCCGGGGCTTTTTTTTCTTTGTGATTTAAAGGGTTGTGTCCATAATTATTTTTATGATTGCGTTAATTCAACGAGTTTCCTCGGCCAGCGTGACGGTCAAGCATAAAAATATCGGCCAGATTTCGACAGGAATCCTGGCTCTGATCGGTGTGCAGAAGCAGGATGATGAGGACAAGGCAGACAGGCTGCTAAAAAAAATACTCAACTACAGAATTTTTGAGGATGAGCAGCAGCGCATGAATCTGAGTCTGCTGGATATTCAGGGAGGATTACTGCTGGTACCCCAGTTCACATTGGCGGCTGATACCGTCAAGGGACTTCGGCCCGGTTTTTCCACGGCAGCATCGCCTGATGATGGGAAAAGGCTGTTTGACTACCTTTTGCAGCAGGCCCAGTCGCAATACAAGTCAGTTTCTTCCGGACTGTTTGGCGCAGATATGCAGGTTGCCCTGGTCAACGAGGGGCCGGCAACCTTCTGGCTGGAAATCTGAGCACAGCTCAAATCGCTTTTTTACTTCAAGTTTATGTGGGGCATGCCGATAAATTGCCTGCATAGCAGGAAAAAATAATAAAAAGAGATCTGGATGAGTTCTAAACCATTTGAAAAGAAAAAAATTCTCGTCATCGATGATTTTGGTGATATGCGCATGATGCTGGTAAATATTATGCGCATGCTCGGGGCAATGGATGTTGATTCGGCCAATGACGGTAACAATGCCATTGAAGCGATGCAGAATAATAAATATGACATTATTCTGTGTGACTATAACCTCGGTCCGGGCAAAGATGGCCAGCAGGTTCTCGAGGAAGCACGTCACCGCGGATTGATCAAAATGTCGACCATTTTCATCATGGTGACGGCAGAAAGCAGCCGTTCCATGGTCATGGGCGCCATCGAGTATGAGCCTGATGCCTATATTTCCAAGCCATTTTCCAAGGATCTGATCAAGGTTCGCATTGATCGCGTGCTGGCAAAAAAACAGGACCTTGACGAGATTTACGTCGCGGTTGAGCGCAAGCAGATGGACCGGGCGATCAGCCTGTTGGATGAAAAACTTGCCAAAAAACCCAAAAACACCAGCGAATTGTTGCGTGTTAAAGCCGAAATCTGCATGCAGGCAGGTAATTATGATTGCAGCGCAAAGGTCTATGAACATGTACTGGCGATGCGTGAAATGCCCTGGGCCAGGCTGGGTGTGGGCAAGGTGCTGTTTGCGCGCAAGCAATACGAAGAAGCCGCCGAGGTATTCCGTGACTTAAGTAACATCAATCCGGATTTGACAGCAGCCATGGACTGGCTGGCACGTTGTTATCAAATGATGGGTGAACTGGAGAAGGCCAAGGAAACCTTGCAGTCAGCGCTGGAACTTTCGCCCAGGGCGATATTGCGTCAGCAATCACTGGGTAACCTGAGTATGCAGACCGGTGATTTTGAAACGGCGGAACAGGCCTTTTCAGAAGCAGCCCAGCTGGGCAGGAACTCGGTGCATAATCACCCGGTTATCTACTCCAACCTGGCCCGGTCGCAAACCAGCCAGGACAAGCACGATGATGCGCTTGAGTCTGTGCGAAAAATCAAAAAAGCTTTTCATGGTCGTCAAAATGCCGAGATATTCATGGCAGCCGGAGAAGCGCTGGTTTATCACAACAAGGGCGATGCAGAAAAATCGGCCAAGGCGATGTCCAGGGCCGGTTCACTGTATGAAGACAGCGGCGATAATACCGATAATGACCTTGTTCTCGAGCTGGCAAAAGTCGCCTCGCACCTGGGGGATAAGGAAAAAGCCGAGGAGTTGCTGAAAGCTGCAATTCGAAATAATCATGATAACGAGGAGTTCCTGCAGTCTGTTACAACAACATTGCAGGAAATGGGACTGAGTGACAGTCCGGAAGATTATGTTTCAGATCTTAAGAAAGAAGTGGTTGAAATGAACAACCGTGGCGTCCGACTGCTGCAGAAAGGTGAGTTGACTGATGCGGTTGAATTGTTTGACCAGGCAGCCGGCCAGATGAAAGGCAACAGGATTATCAATGCCAATGCCGCCCGGGCAATGTTGATGCTCATGGAGAAGCATGGGCCTGGCGAAGAGGGATTGAAAAAGGTCAGGCAGTATCTTGATCGCCTCAGGCAGATTGATGCCGGTGACGAGTCGCTCAAGACTTTATCAACACGTCTGCACAAAATTATCACGGCTGATGCTGAATAATCCTGAACATGATGAATTACTCAGACATTCTTGCGTCGATCATTCATGACATAAAAAATTCCATGAGCGTGGTCAGCAACCATGTCGATGGCATTATGGTTGATGCCGCTTTGTCAGATGAAATGCACACCCGTGCAGGCATCATGCAGCAGGAAATGCGGCGTGCAAATAATCAGCTGGTGCAGGTTTTGACCCTCTACAAGCTGGATAACCAGCGCCTGGCGCCCAATGTGCAGGATAATAATGTCTACGATTTTCTCGAAGAGCTGATGATTGAGGAGAAATCCCTGGCCGAGGCACAGCATATCGATATCAGCATAGAGTGTGATGAATGGTTATCCGGTTATTTTGATACCGACCTGGTACGCGGGGTTTTAAGCAGCAGTATCGGTAATGCCAAGCGTTATACCAAAGACCGGGTGCTGTTATCCGCAGACGAGGAAGATGGTTACCTGGTGATTCGTGTGGAAGACAATGGTGTCGGTTTTCCTGAAAGTTTTCTGCAATATGACCACACTCCGGACGACGCTAATTTCGGCAAGGCCTTTAGTGAAGGGCGTACCCAGCTGGGTTTTTTCTTTGCCGCCAATATTGCCAGGGCACATGAAAACCAGGGACGTCATGGCTATATCAAACTGTTAAATGCTCATAGTTTGCCGGGCGGGTGCTTTGAATTAAGGCTGCCCTGACTTTTTTCCTGTTTTCTGCCGTTTTTATTACGAAACTATGCGTTTCAGACTACCCCAGGGAGGGCTGTTTCGCGTAAACTACAGGCTGTTTAATCCTGTTTTTTTAAGAGGCGCTGTGTTGATGAACCGCACTGCAAAAGTCGAAAGAAATACACTTGAGACACAAATTACAGTCGAAATAGACCTGGATGGCAGCGGACAGGGCTCATTTAAGACCGGTGTGCCGTTTCTCGAGCATATGCTTGACCAGGTAGCCCGGCACGGCATGATTGATATGAATATCCAGGCCAAAGGTGATTTGCATATCGATGCGCACCATACGGTAGAAGATTTGGGTATTACCCTCGGCCAGGCTTTTAACCAGGCCGTGGGAGATAAAAAAGGCATTCGTCGCTATGGTCACGCCTATGTGCCACTGGATGAATCGCTATCACGAGTCGTGATCGATTTTTCCGGTCGCCCGGGCCTCGAAATGCATGCTGATTTTCGCCGTTCCATGATTGGTGAATTTGATGTTGACCTGTTTTTCGAGTTCTTCCAGGGCTTTGTAAATCACGCTAACGTCACGTTGCATATTGATGCGATTCGTGGCCGTAATGCACACCATGTAGCCGAGACCATATTCAAGGCTTTTGGCCGTGCGGTGCGCATGGCACTTGAAGCTGACCCACGTATGGCCGGGCAAATGCCCTCGACCAAGGGTTCACTTTGATCTAATACCCGGATACTCCGCTGGAATCAGAAGTCTTATGAACCAACGTATTGCAGTACTTGATTACGGAATGGGTAACCTGCGCTCAGTTTCCAAGGCAATCGAACACGTTGCCGGAAATGCAGAAGTTCGCGTTACTGATGACCATGAATTTATCCGACAGGCAGACCGGGTTGTTTTTCCCGGCCAGGGTGCAGCGCGTGACTGCATGGTTGCTATCGGTCAGCATCATCTAAACCAGGCTATCCTGGAAGCTGCCAGGGACAAGCCATTCCTGGGTATTTGTATGGGTTTGCAGGTATTGATGCAGCACAGCCAGGAAAACGATGGCACCGATTTGCTCGGCCTGTTTGATGGTGACGTGGTGCGTTTTGATGGCAAGGCCATGGGAGATAATGGTTTGCCACTGAAGATCCCGCACATGGGCTGGAGCCGGGTTGAGCAGGTGGCTGCACATCCTTTATGGCAGGGTATTGACTCGGGAAGCCGTTTTTATTTTGTGCACAGCTACCATGTCAAACCCGCTGATAGCTCGCTGACAGCTGCTACCACGGACTACGGTATTCGCTTTACCAGTGCGATCAGTCGTGACAAGTTGTTTGCCGTGCAATTTCACCCGGAAAAAAGCGCCGATGCCGGGTTGCAACTGCTAGAGAATTTTGTGAATTGGGATTGTTAAAAATTAAATATTAACCACAGAGATCACAGGGTATACGGGGAATATCAATATTTTCATATATTGAGATCATTCGTCACCCCGGCGTGCTTCTAAGCCGGGGTCTTAACAGAATACAGATACCGGCTAAAAGTATGCCGGTATGACACTGGAAAACGCTGTGGTAAAAATTTTAGAGATTTTAAAATGCTTTTAATACCTGCAATTGATTTGAAAGATGGTTTATGTGTACGCCTGCGCCAGGGCCGCATGGAAGATGACACTGTGTTTTCCAATGATCCGGTAGAAGTTGCCGGTCGCTGGGTCAAGGCTGGAGGCAGACGCCTGCACCTGGTGGATTTGAATGGTGCTTTTGCCGGCGAGCCCGTCAATGGTGAAGTTATCCGTGCCATTGCTGCGGCTTATCCGGATGTGCCCATACAGGTGGGAGGCGGTATCCGTGATGAGCAGACCATAGAGGCCTACCTGAAGGCGGGTGTGACTTACTGCATTATCGGTACGCAGGCTGTCAAGGAACCGGAATTTGTTGCCCGCGCCTGCAAGGCATTCCCGGGTCACGTGATTGTCGGCCTGGATGCTAAAGATAGCATGGTCGCAATCAATGGCTGGGCTGAAGTGACCGATCATCATGTGGTTGATCTGGCCCGCCAGTTTGAAAATGATGGCGTGGTTTCCATCGTCTATACCGACATTGGTCGCGATGGCATGATGACCGGACCAAATGTCGAAGCGACAGCGGAACTGGCCAACAGCATCAATATTCCAGTCGTTGCTTCCGGCGGTATCACCAATATTGATGATATCCAGGCGCTGTGCAAAGCGGATACTTCCAACATCATGGGAGCCATTACCGGCCGGGCCATATACGAGGGTACGCTGGATTTTGCTGCCGGTCAGAAACTGGCCGATGAGCTGAGTTAAATACATTAATTTTCACCACAGAGGGCACAGAGATATAAAAGTGTTCAAGAATTTTGTTCTCGGTTTTACGTCGCCCCGGCATGCTTTTAGCCGGGGTCTTCTCTAAATTTGCAAGATTCCGGCTAGAGTCACGCCGGAATGACGTTGAAAAGCTTTGTGTTCTTTGTGCCCTTTGTGGTGCAAACAGGTAATCAGGAAAAATATATGGGCTTGGCAAAACGCATTATTCCCTGTCTGGATGTCGATAACGGCAGGGTGGTTAAAGGCGTCAAATTTGTGGATATCCGCGATGCCGGTGACCCGGTTGAGGTTGCGCGCCGTTATAATGAAGAGGGCGCTGATGAAATTACTTTTCTGGATATAACGGCCAGCTCTGATGACCGTGAAACGATCGTGCATGTGGTCGAGCAGGTCGCCTCGGAAGTTTTTATTCCCCTGACTGTTGGTGGCGGTATTCGTAAAGTTGACGATGTCAGGCGCATGCTGAATGCCGGGGCCGATAAGGTCGCCATCAATACGGCAGCGGTGTTCAACCCGGAATTTGTCAAGGAAGCGACTGACAAGTTTGGTTCACAGTGCATTGTTGTCGCGATTGATGCCAAGAAAGTCAGCGCTGAAGGCGAACCTTTGCGCTGGGAAATCTTTACCCATGGTGGGCGTAAGCCAACCGGCATCGATGCGATTGAATGGGCCAAAAAGATGGCTGACTATGGTGCCGGGGAAATCCTGCTGACCAGCATGGACCGTGACGGCACCAGGATTGGTTTTGATAACGAGTTGACCCATGCGATTGCTGCGGCGGTCAGTATTCCCCTGATTGCTTCAGGCGGGGTTGGCAACCTGCAGCACCTGGTCGATGGTGTTAAGCAGGGTGGGGCGGATGCTGTATTGGCAGCTTCGATTTTTCATTTTGCAGAATATACCGTGGGTGAAGCCAAGCGTTTTATGGCTGACCAGGGTGTCGAAGTCAGACTCTGATTGGCGGGACTGGATAAAAACATGAGTGATACTCTGGAAAAATTGGCGAAGATTCTGGAAGAACGTAAACAGGCAGACCCGGAAAGTTCTTACGTGGCAAAGTTGTACAGTAAGGGGCTGGATGCCATTTTGAAGAAAATCGGCGAGGAAGCGACCGAAACGGTGATGGCTGCAAAAGACGGTGTGCCTGAGAAAATTATTTATGAAACTGCAGATTTATGGTTTCACTCTATGGTGCTGTTATCCCAGCAGGGTTTGAAACCGCAGGATGTTTTGGATGAACTGGAAAGACGTTTCGGTCTGTCCGGCCTGGAAGAAAAAGCCAGCCGCAAAGACGACTGAAAATAGGTTATGATCCGGAGCTATTAGAAAAATTACCTGGAAGGAGATTGAAATGGGTTTAGGTGGTATCAGTATTTGGCAGTTATTAATCGTACTGGCAATCGTTATTTTATTGTTCGGCACCAAGAAGTTGAAAAACATTGGTGGTGACCTGGGTGGTGCGTTTAAAGGCTTTAAAAATGCAATGAAAGATGCACAGGATGCCGCCAAGGACGATGAACCTGAAAAGCTGGAAAAAGCCGATGAAAAGGCAAATATCATCGAAGGTGAAGCGACCAAGGAAAAGGAAAAATCCTGATTTCATCGGTTATTACTGTATTCGTGAGTAACAAATGTTTGATGTAGGTTTCTGGGAGCTGGGGTTGATCGCTGTTGTGGCGCTTGTTGTCATCGGGCCTGAGCGCCTGCCTGGTGTTGCACGCACTGTCGGTAAATGGCTGGGCAAGGGCAAGCGCTTTCTCAGGGACGTCAAGGCTGACATCGACCAGGAACTCAAAACAGAAGAACTCAAGCGTATTCTAGAAGTCCAGAAACAAAACAAACCGCTGCAGGAAATCATTGATTCTGCAACTGAATCCATCAAGGATGTGAAAACAGATACTGAAAAGATGATTGCTGATCTTGAAGGTACCGGCCAGAAAGAGTCCAGTCAGTCATCTACCCCCAAGCAGTCTGATAAAACAACATGAGCGATGACCAGCAGGCTGAGATAGAACAGCCATTTATCTCACATCTCCTGGAACTGCGTGATCGTCTGCTACGCATGATTCTGGCTATCCTGGTATTTTTTGTGGCGATGTTTCCTTTCGCCAATGATATCTATACCTTTATCGCTGAGCCGCTGATGGTGCATCTGCCTGAAGGCACCAGCATGATTGCCACCCAGGTGGCATCACCGTTTTTGACCCCGTTTAAAATGAGCCTGGTTGCCTCGGTATTCCTGGCTATGCCTTATATCCTTTACCAGTTCTGGTCATTTGTTGCACCGGGACTTTATAACCACGAAAAACGCCTGGCGGTTCCCCTGATGGCGTCCAGCATAGTGTTGTTTTACACCGGTATGGTGTTTGCCTATTTCGTGGTCTTTCCGTTGGTATTCGGTTTTCTGACGGGCGCAGCCCCGGATGGCGTCGCGGTGATGACAGATATCACCAGCTACCTGGATTTTGTACTGACGTTATTCTTCGCTTTTGGTGTTGCCTTTGAAGTTCCGATTGCCACCATTGTGCTCGTTATGATGGGGGTGACAACGCCTGAAAAATTGCGTGAAAAGCGACCTTATATCATTGTCGGGGCCTTTGTGATCGGTATGTTTCTAACACCGCCTGACATCATCTCGCAAACATTACTGGCTTTGCCAATGTGGGTTCTGTTCGAAGTTGGGGTGTTCTTTTCAGTAGCTGTCGTCAAGCGCAAGAAAGAGAGACAGGAGCAGGAGGAAGCTGAAGAAGAGACTGGCCCAACAGCATCTGCCGGGTCCGAAGTTTCAGAAAACAGCATTCATCCACAGGCGGCCGCGGCTACTGCGACTGCAGCCGCGTCAGGCAAAGCAACCGCAACCGAGCAGGTCGCCGCATCCTTCCCGGATGACTTCAAACCATTGTCAGACGAAGAAATGGAGGCGGAGCTTGATCGTCTTGATGAAGAAGACGATGAAGAAGACGATGAGGATGTTTATCATGATTATGATGATCATTCCGGTGACGGAGGTCAGGAAGCTTCCGGCGAAAACCCAGTCGATATCAAGCTGATCCAGGTCATGGAATACCGCGAGGAAAAC
Source organism: uncultured Gammaproteobacteria bacterium (assembly GCA_963801985.1). Classification (GTDB taxonomy): domain Bacteria; phylum Pseudomonadota; class Gammaproteobacteria; order Chromatiales; family Chromatiaceae; genus JABDQZ01. Next base: position 58,724 of record CAWDGV010000015.1, on the reverse strand, counting down.
AACGAGCAAGCTGCCAGGGCTTTGCTTTACGAAGTACTGGAAGAGGGTGATGAGGACCAGGTCAGGGTAGCCCGAAACATCCTGGTACAACTCGATACTGAAGATGACGGGCCATAAACGCTTGCTTCATTACTACCAGCAGGTTTTATTTTTCCTGCTTGGGTTTTTATTTTTATTTCCGTTAAGCGCTGCACCAAATTCCCCCGCACAGCTGTTGCAAAATCAGCTTAAGGATCATGCCTCGCCTTACCTGGCAATGCATGGCAATGATCCGGTTCACTGGCAGGAATGGGGACCTGAAGTGCTTGAAAAAGCCCGCCGGACAAACCGGCTGATCTTTGTGTCTTCCGGTTATTTTTCCTGCCACTGGTGTCATGTTATGCACCGGGAAAGTTATTCTGATCGTAAAATTTCAGCTTTACTGAATGAACATTTTATTCCCGTCAAGATTGACCGTGAACTCAGGCCGGCACTGGATGACTACCTGATTGATTTTGTCCAGCAGACAACAGGGCAGGCAGGCTGGCCGTTAAATGTTTTTCTTACGCCTGAAGGTTATCCGTTAATAGGACTTACCTATGCGCCACCGGAATCATTCAGAGACCTGCTGGTGCGGGTATCTGCAACCTGGCAGGAACAATCCGGGAAGGCGACACGCCTGGCCAGGGAACTGGTGGAATATCAATTGGAACAAGATCAGGCACCGGCGACGGTAAATGATCAGCAGCTATCGGATTTTGTACAACGGATTGCCATACAGGCACTGGCGATAGGCGATGAGTTTGAAGGTGGTTTTGGCAACCAGAACCGGTTTCCGATGGCAGCACAGTTACTGGTCCTGCTGGATTTCCTGCGTACTCATGAAAACCAGAAACTGGCGGACTTTTTAACTGTTACCCTCGATCAGATGAAAAACCTTGGTCTGCGCGATCAAATCAACGGTGGCTTTTTTCGTTACACGGTAGATCCTGCCTGGACAGAGCCGCATTTTGAAAAAATGCTCTATACACAAGCTTTGCTGGCACGTGTTTATCTGGATGCTGCTGAAGTCCTGCAACGACCTGATTACCTGCAGGTTGCCCGCGACACCCTGGATTTCGTACTGCGTGACATGCGAGCTAAAAAGGGAGGTTACGTATCGAGTTTTTCGGCAGTGGATGAGAAAGGACAGGAAGGTACGGGCTATCTCTGGCAGCAGGACGAGCTTGTGCAGATGCTCACAAAAGAAGAGCAACAGGTAGCCAGGTTGTATTGGGCATTGTCTGCTGAATCACATTTTGAAATGGGCGATCTGCCGATTAAAAGATTGTCAGTAGAGCAACTTGCCAGACAGCTTGGAGCGTCTGAAAAAGACATTACCGTGTTAATTGAATCAGCGCGCAAAAAAATGCGGGCTCGCAACAAGATCACCTTGATGCCGTTAGATGGCAAGGTGCTGACAGCCTGGAATGCTTTGCTGCTGTCTGCATTATCCCAGGCAGCAATGCAGCTGAAAGATGCAAAATACCTTGAAAAAGCAACAGCCTTAAGAAACTTTTTAATCAAAAATGCCTGGGATGGTGCCCGGTTATCCAGGGCGCGGGATGGCAGTAAGGCTATAGGACGTGCAGGTCTGGAAGACTATGCTTACCTGGCCAGGGCGCTTGCAGATTATGCCGTGTTAACCCGCTCAGAAGAAGATTGGCACCTGGCGAATATGTTAACTGCCAAGGCCTGGATGCATTTTTATCATGTCACGGGCTGGAAGACGGGAGATGAGAACCTGTTGCCGGGTATGTCAGGACAACCGGCCCTGACGGATGGCGCATTGCCTGCAGCCGATGCTGTTTTACTGGGTTTAAGTATTGCCTCGGATAACAAGGCAATAAAGCAGAAGGCAGAAAAAGCTGTCCCAATAATGCTGCCATCCATGATGGAATCGCCTTTTAGCTATGCATCACATTCGATCTGGCTTAAGCGTTATCAGCCTGGCTCAGATTGATTTTCAAACGCATGTAACGCATACGGGTGCCGTGGGTTAAAGACAGTGTGATTTCCTCGGCACGTAATTCCTTGGGAAAATAGGTGCCGGAAATTTTGGCACCGTTAATGCTCGCGCCTTCGAGATTGGTTTCAGAGAAATCGATACCGCGCAGGTCAGCCTGTCGCAGGTAACAGTTACTCATGTCCAGGCCTCTGGCGTTCATGTTTCTTAAATCCGTGCCTCTTAAATCAGCGCCAGCCAGAGAACATTCTGAGCCTTCGGCGATTTTTTGGTTGAATTCATCAATGTGTCCATGACGGAGCAGGTGATAGAGTTCACTATCCTTGATTTCTGGTTCATTCATGATGCTTAATTATAGTAGGTTGAAATAAAACGACTGATATTCGGTTCTTGATCTTGATTAAGAAATTCTAGCACTGATTTGTTAAAATTCGAGTGTTAATGCTGCGGAGTTTAAATTTGTGATCGATCCTTTTGGCCGTCCGGTATCCTACCTGCGTTTGTCTGTTACGGACCGATGCAACTTTCGATGCAATTACTGCATGGCCGAGGATATGCAATTCCTGCCACGTTCCGAGATTTTAACGATTGAAGAACTGATACGTGTCAGCACTACTTTTGTCGAAATGGGTGTCGACAAGTTACGTATTACCGGCGGTGAACCATTGGTTCGACAGGGACTGATGCAGCTGTTTCATGCCATGACACCTTATCTTGATAATGGTCAGTTACGGGAGGTGACCCTGACGACCAATGCGGTTCTGCTGGATCAATATGCTGACGAACTGTATGCTGCGGGTGTCAGACGCATTAATGTTTCCCTGGATACGCTGGATGAGGAACGGTTTCGACAGTTGACCCGGAAAGGTGATTTAAAAGAAGTGCTCAGGGGTATTGAGGCCGCTGATCGTGCCGGTCTGCAGATCAAAATCAATGCTGTCGCCCTGAAGGATGTCAATGATGATGAATGGCATCAATTGATTCAGTGGTGTGGTGACCGCGGTTACGACCTTACTTTTATTGAATCGATGCCCATGGGCGAGATTGGCGATTTGCGCGCCTGTCATTTCATGCCACTGGATGTTGTTCGCAGCGAAATTGAAACCCGCTGGCAGTTGTCTGCCTCTGATCATAAAACGGGAGGTCCGGCCCGCTATTTTGATGTGGCAGAAACCAGTCAGCGTATTGGCTTCATTACACCTTACACACACAACTTCTGTGAATCCTGTAACCGTGTCCGGCTTTCCTGTACCGGCCAGCTTTACCTGTGCCTGGGCCAGGATGACATGATTGACTTGCGCCAGGTGTTACGCGCATCTGAAGATCCCGAGGTATTAAAGCAGGCAATACTTGAAGGGATTAAAAGAAAGCCAAGAGGGCATGACTTTGATGCTGAGCGTCTTGAAGAAGGAGCGCAGGTTGTTCGCTTTATGAGTCACACGGGTGGGTGAGCCAGTTTCCTTATGCCTGTGGCATAAGGAAACTGGCGAACGCCTGACAGGGAAGTCAGGCTGGATCGATACTTCATGGACGAATCAGGCCAATTGACTCAAGCGAAGAATATTTAACATGAGGCCGGGCAGGTTTCCAATAAAACGTCACTCTGGCGCGCCTGTAGCCAGAGTCTTGTTACATTTGGGGGATACCGGCTAAAGACATGCCGGTATGACGATGGCAAACACATGTTGGTATGACGAAGGTAAATACATGGCGATTGGTCAATGACTATAGGTTTCCAAAAAAACGTCACTCTGACGTGCTAAATACCCAGCGTCTTGTTAAATGTCAGGGGGATACCGGCTAAAAACATGCCGGTATGACGTGACAAAAACATGCCGGTATGACTTATTTGGGCTGCCGGTCTACAGCGGGAAATCAGGGTTGAATCAATTGAAGCTTTTGATTCCGGCTCAACTGCTTGATCTCATATTCTCTTTTCAGGGCATCGCCCTTTTCTGGTGCATCTTCCTGGTAAACAATTTTAACCGGAAGACGTGAGCGCGTGTATTTTGCGCCTTTGCCGAGGTTGTGCTGATCAATTCGTTTTTTCAGATCATTAGTAATACCAGTATAGAATGTGCCATCGGAACACTCTAGGATGTAGATAAACCAGTCAGAGGTTTTTTGATTCAAATCTGTGATCGTAGTCAATGGAATTTATGTAACTCAACGCTAACATATTGCTGTTAACGTGTAACGGTTACGAGTTATTTTAAGAAATTAGGAATTACCATGGTACAAAAAAAATCTGTCAGCAAGAAAACTGCAAGCAAAAAAAAGGTTAGTAAGAAATCTACCGTGAAAAAAGCGGTGACCAAGAAAAAAGCCGTTGTTAAGAAAAAGTCTGTGACAAAGAAAAAAGCCGCCAGCAAGAAAAAAGCTTCTGCCGGCAAGGCACCTGCGGTGATCTACATTACCAATGAAGAACGCTACAAGATGGTTGCTGAAGCGGCTTATCATTTGTCACAAAAACAGGCTTTCGAACCGGGTAAGGATCTGGATAACTGGCTGATGGCAGAGCTGCAGATTGAAGCTGAAATTAAAAAGAAAAATATTTTAATCAAGTAAGACAACTCTTCAACTGGCTATTGGCTCATTTGAAACCAATATTCAATATCTACTGCCGGTTGGCTCCGGTATGCTGTTCTGATTTGTATGGATGCACAGACCTCGTATTGGCATGATGCCTAAAGCATAGAGCCAATCAATATCAACTTTAATCGGGTTTACGGAAATATCATGTCTACGAGTAATACAAATAAATGGGTTTATGCTTTCACAGAAGGTGATGGCAGTAATAAGACACTGCTGGGAGGCAAGGGTGCCAACCTGTGTGAAATGACACAAATTGGCCTTAATGTCCCGCCGGGGTTTGTTATTACGACTGAAGCCTGCCTTCATTATCTCGATTCTGACACCAATGATGTGCCTGAAGACATGATGCAGCAGGTACGCGAGCAAATGTCTGCCGTTGAAGCTGCAACTGGCAAAGGCTTTGGCGATCCTGAAAATCCACTGCTGGTTTCTGTGCGCAGTGGTTCGGCCATGTCCATGCCGGGTATGATGGATACGATTTTGAACCTGGGTCTGAATACTGAAACCCTGAAAGGTGAAATTAACCAGACAGGTGATGCACGTTTTGGTTACGATGCGTATCGCCGTTTCATTCAGTTGTTTGGCAAGGTTGCCATGAATGTGCCGGATGAGGTTTTTGATAAAGAGTTCGAGGCAGTCAAACAGGCAGCACATATTTCCAGCGATGTTGGTCTGTCTGCCGAGAACCTGCAGGAAATCAGCGAGAGATTCCTTAAAGTCTTCGAAGAGCACACGGGTCGGGCATTTCCCCAGGACCCGTACGAGCAACTCGAAATTTCTATCAAGGCGGTTTTCAACTCCTGGATGGGAAAAAGAGCGGTGGATTATCGTCGTGAGTTCAATATTACCCAGGATATGGCCAACGGTACGGCGGTTAATATCTGCACCATGGTATTCGGTAACCGGGGTAATGATTCTGCAACCGGTGTTGCTTTTACCCGTAACCCCGGCACAGGCGAAAATCGTCTGTATGGAGAATACCTGGTCAATGCTCAGGGTGAAGACGTGGTTGCCGGTATTCGTACGCCCAAGCCAATCGATAAACTGACGGAAGAAATGCCTGAAATGGCCAGGCAGCTCGCCGAGTTGCGCGATCGCCTGGAGTCGCATTACCACGAAGTACAGGATTTCGAGTTCACGATTGAACGCGGCACGCTTTACTGCCTGCAGACGCGTAATGGCAAGATGAATGCAGTGGCCATGGTAAGAACCTCGGTTGAAATGGTTGATGAAGGTCTTATCGATAAGAACCAGGCTTTATTACGCATTAATCCGGATCATCTGGAGCAAATGCTTTATCCAAGACTGGCCCAGGATATTACGATAGAACCCCTGGCCCAGGGTTTGCCGGCATCTCCCGGAGCTGCTGCTGGCCATGTCGTGTTTGATGCCGACCGCGCCGAGGCGCTTGGAAAAGTCAAAGGTGAGCGTGTCATTCTCGTCCGGGAAGAAACCAAGCCCGAAGATATTCACGGCTTTTTTGCTGCCCAGGGTATTTTGACCAGCCGTGGTGGTAAAACCTCGCATGCTGCCGTGGTCGCGCGTGGTATGGGTAAGCCTTGTGTTGCTGGGGCTGAAGGTATTCATGTAGACGTTCAGCGTCGTGAAGCTTTAGTAGGTGGCCATGCCATACGTGAAGGTGACCTGATTACTATTGATGGTTCGAACGGTAATGTTTACCTGGGTGAAGTACCCATGGTGGAACCGGAATTTACCTCTGAGCTGAATCACCTGCTGCAATGGGCTGATGATGTGGCTTATTTGCGGGTGATGGCAAATGCGGATACTCCTTCGGATGCAACGCGCGCATTAAAATTTGGCGCCAAGGGTATTGGTCTGTGTCGTACAGAGCGAATGTTTAATGCAGTCGATCGTCTGCCAATTGTGATTGAAATGATTGTTGCGGATACCCTGGAACAACGCCAGGCAGCCCTGGATAAACTGTTACCGATTCAGCGTGCTGATTTTCGTATGTTGTTTGAAACCATGGCACCACTACCGGTAACCATTCGTTTACTGGATCCTCCAATTCATGAATTTCTGCCGTCTGAACGCCAGTTGCAGGATGACCTGGAACAGCTGGCATATCTGCAAAAATCAGTGCGTGGTATGGAGGTGCTGAACAGTTCATTGTCACTGTTACAAAATGCGGGTGACAACCAGCCGCACATTTCTTCCAGGGAAATTGTCAGTCTCGAGCTTGTCGAGGAGGCTATTGAAACCAAGGAGCTGATGCTGCAGAAGGTGCGCCTGTTGACCGAGGTTAATCCAATGCTGGGCCACCGTGGTGTGCGCCTGGGTATCACTTTTCCTGAAATTTATAACATGCAGGTGCGCGCAATTCTGGAAGCAGAAGCAGAGTGCGCCGCAAAAGGCATGGAAGTCCATCCGCAAATGATGGTGCCGCAGGTTTGTACGTCTCAAGAGCTCCGTGTTGTTAAGAAAAACATGGATGAAATCAAGGCAGATGTTGAAGAAAAGACAGGTCAGAAGTTAAGTTGCCGTTTTGGCACCATGATTGAAGTCGTACGTGCCTGTATGCGGGCTGATTCCCTTGCCGATCAAGCTGAATTTTTCTCCTTTGGTACCAATGACCTGACCCAGGCAACATTCTCGTTCTCGCGCGAAGATGCTGAAAACAAGTTTCTGCCGATGTATAACCAAAATGGTATTTTGCAGGACAACCCGTTTGAAGTGCTGGATGAAAAAGGTGTTGGCAAGTTGATGAAGCTGGCTCTGCAGTGGGGCCGTGAAGTTAAACCGGATATGTCATTTGGCATCTGCGGTGAGCATGGCGGACATCCTAAATCCATTGATTTCTGTCATCGTGCCGGGCTGAATTACGTATCCTGTTCTGGGCCACGCGTACCGGTAGCCCGTCTGGCTGCAGCACATGCTGCTTTAAACAATGACTGATATTAACTGATCAGGCTTTACTGGAATCCTGCTCCTGGTTGGCAATTTCTCGTAAAGCCTGTTCATCGTTAATCGTGACTATGCGTTTGTTGACACTGATTACGCCTGTTTCATCCAGGTTGTGCAAGGCGCGTGAGAAAGTTTCCGGTTTCATGGACAGGCGCGAAGCAATCACACCCTTGGGTAATTCCAGGTCAATCGTTCCACCGGGGAAATGTGCCAGGCATTTAATCAGGTAGCCTGCCAGGCGACTCTTGGAACTGTGTAAAGTCAACGAATCGATGTCACTAACCAGACCGTGAATGCGCTGGCTCATGCTGCCTAATAATTTGAAGCATGAGTCTACCGAGTTATGTAAAAGGGCTGCGTACTTTTTTGCGTCAATAGCGACCAGCTCTGTTTCTTTCATTGTGGTGGCCATGACCGGGTAATGTGGACTTCTTAAAAACACCAGGGCTTCAGCAAAAAACTGTCCCGGCCTGATGAGCTCGATCACTTTTTCGGAACCGTCTTCTGACAGGCGACTGAGCTTGATGATGCCGGAATCGACGAAATAGAAAGAGCGAAATGCCTGACCCTGCTGGAAAAGGGAGTCTCCTGGCTTTAAGCGTACGATATGCGTCATTTCCGGGAGATGACGGAGCTCATCCTCATTGAAAGAAGAGAACATCAGGGTGTTTCTGAGTTTTTCGATAAGCATTGTTTAAGTTTTGAATTGTTATAATTTTTTTTTAATTATCTAACTATATATCAAGAATAATATAAAGTGGTTGGCTGGCCCTGAAATTATTTCGTGGCGGGCGTTTATGTCGACGTAGTATCGGGAGAGCCGCTTTTCAGTTCCCTTGATAAATTCATATCCGGTACAGGCTGGCCCAGTTTTACTAAACTCCTGGAGCCGGACAATATTATTACCAGGGAAGATAACAGCTGGTTTGCTGAAAGGGTTGAAGTCAGAAGCAAATATGCAGATTCACATCTGGGACATGTATTCGAGGATGACCCGGATCCTACTGGACTGCATTTTTGCATGAACTCGGCAGCATTGCGTTTTAACTCCAGAGATGACCTGGCAAAGGAAGCCTATGCCAGCTATCTCGAGATTTTCGAAAAGTAAATTCTAGTTTTTTACTTTATTGCGTAATATCCGTTCCTGGTAATTGGGTAATAGTTTTTTAGCTTGCTCCTTTTGTTCTGGTGACATCTTACGGGAAAGCTCATACAGGGAATCACCGGCCAGTTTATAGCCTTGATCAAGAGCGAGGTTGAACCAGGCCCAGGCTTCTGCATAATCCTGTCTGACTCCCTGTCCCTTGTAGTGCATTTCAGCTACCATGAATTGCGCAGGGGCATGTCCATTGACGGCATCTTTTTTCCAGAGTGAATAAGCACGCGGATAATCCTGTCGCCAGCCTTCTTCCGGTCCAAATACAGAACCACCATAATAGAATTTCATTGCCAGCTGGTTTCTGGCAGGTATGTATCCTGCGTTTGCCGCTCTTATCCACCAGAAGTAAGTTTCCTGACTGTTTCCTTTGCTGTCGTAGATTTCACCCAGAATGGACTGGGAATCCAGGTGACCAGTTTTTCCTGCTTCCAGGCAGGGAGCCAGGGCTTTTTCATATTCGGCATCATCAAACAGCTTTTTACAAGTCTCAACCGGGGTAGATGAATAACAGTTTGATATAAACGAAAAGCCAATCATCAAAAATGCAGTTCTCAAAAAGTATTTCATGGTTTAAGTCTTCTCACGGGCCTGTGCTTCTGTTCCAGTCCTTCCCATCCCAATACCTTGCCTTCATCAAACCACACATGGGAATGAAGATTGGATGTTTTGTGGTAATACCAGGTTGTAAAGATCGCTTCTTCTACCCTGGTGGGTTTGCCAAGCAACTTGCGCACATCCTCAAAGCTCATACCCCGCCTGATTCGGCTCCACAGGATGCCATCTTTCCAGCGATCATCAGCAAATTTTTCTTCCAGTAATTTCTCCAGTTTCTGTACTCGGTCTTCAAGTTCAGAGACCTGCTGCTTGAGGGAGGAGATATCATCTGTCTGGGCATCGGCCTGGGCCAGGGTGGAGAAACTCAATAACATAGATAAAGCAATCAATGCGACGACTTTTGAAGTTTTAAACAAAATGTTTCTCCCGGTTGTTTAAACAACAATACCGAAGGTGTGACACCTTCGGTATTTAAAGATTCTAAAAAATATCCTGTTTACTTGGAATGGGGCATAGCTGCTTTGTGTGGCGAGGTGGTGGATTCCATCGCCAGACGTTGCTGCTCGATTTTTTGCTCTATAGACACTTTGTAGTCTTGAGCCAGTTTGTTATTCGAGTCCAATTCTAATGCCTGGTCCAGGATGGGAAGTGCATACTCATAGGCACCTTGGTGATCATACAAAATTGCCAGAGCTATATACAGCTTTGGGTCATCTGGTGATAGTGAAATAGCGGCCTGCATAGTCAGGATTGCCTTGCGGTAATCTCGCATCTGCAGGTAGACACCCATCAGCTTGCGATAGGCATCCAGTGATTTGGGGTTTTTTTCTATTACATCATTCAGAATAGATTCGGACTCGTTCAACAGCTTTGTTCTCTCAGTTGAACTTACATCCATTGGTACAGCTTGAACATAAAGCTCCATGGCCTGTGTGATTCTGGCAGCCTCACCGATGTTCATGGCATCTGTGCTGGAGGCCGTTGCCACTGATGTGATCGACAACATCATGATAAAGATTAAATGTGTAATCATTTTCGAAAACGACTTCATGATTTATTCCTTTGGATTAACCAGTGTTAACTATTCCTGGGGTCTTAAAAGAAAAAAACCCCCGGGATCACCCGGATCCCGGGGGTTGCTTGCTTACGCTTTATCAGCGTGGTTAGCAGTCAGGGCTTATTTACTTGTGCCCACTTTGCCTTCCATCTGATCTTTGAAGCGTGATACTGCAGCTTTACGCATTTTCTTCTGCGCATCAGTTAGCTTGTCAAGATACCACTTGTGATCATCCGAGTTCAGCATCTTATCCAGCGCTTTCTGAAGATCTGCGGCAGCTTGCGCTTTTTTGCCACCAGCTTTCTTGCCTTTGGCAATCAGCTCTTCCAACTGCGGTACGAACTTGGCGTACCAGTGCTTGGCCAGGTCGTAGGTACCATGCCAATGCGTGTAGTCCGGACCCATCATTGAGGCAGCGTGACGTGCACGACGACCTTCATGGTGCCACAGTTCGAACCAGGTCCAGTCGATCTTGTTGGAGAACTTGGATGGTTTCAGCAATGGCTTGGCCACCTTCATCAGCTCCAGACCAGGTTTGGCATACTTCTCATTGTAGAGATTGACCAAGGCATCATACTGGATGTAGAAGTTCTCGACCCAGTCTTCGCTGTGGCAGGCCATACAAACGTCTTTCATGTTGTCACGACGCTCTTCCCACTTGATCTCCTGGCTCTTCAGGCCGTATTTCTTGTCAGAGACTTCCGGACGGATGGAAACCGGCGGACGGTTGTTCCAGGAGATACGATTACCGACATCATGAGTGACAGGTAGTTTCTTGGTTGCACTCATGTGGCAGGTCGCACAAGTTGGAGCAGCAGTATAGTCTTCGCCTACGATCCACTTGGAGCTGTCGAGATTCATCTCGTCCTTGTTGGCATGGTAAGCGATACCGTGCTTGGACTCCTCGTAAATCTCGATCTGAGGATGGTCAGGACCCATGTGACATTTACCGCAGTTCTCTGGTTGACGCGCTTGCGCTATTGAGAACTTGTGACGTGAGTGACATGCCGAGCAGGAACCCTCGGAACCGTCTGGGTTGATACGACCAATACCCGTGTTGGGCCAGGTAGCCGGATCCAGTTTGCCGTCACCGATGACCTTGACTTGGGAACCATGGCACTGCCAGCAACCGCTGACTGCCGCCGGGGAAACACCATCTGGGAAAGCTGGAGTTTTCAGAGAGTTGTTACCCTCAATGACTTCCGCCAGCAGGTTATCCAGTGAGCCGATGATGCGTCCACCTTTTGCGTGGTGAGACTCAACAAACTCGGTTGCAACCTTTTCGTGGCAGTTTCCACAGTCTTTTGGCGATACGATTATTGAAATGTGTTTCTTAACTTTCTTGTCGTCATGAATGTATGCATCAGCATCTTTAGGATCTGCAGCATGGCATTCGTAACAACCCACATTGGCGCCATAATGTTTACTAGAGCCCCATTGCTGGACAATACCCGGGTTGTTTTTCTTGTGACACGTCACACATTCTTTTGTCTCTTGCGACATTTCATTAGGGGCTCTTTCGACCGCCGCTGTTGCTAACCCTCCGGTTAGCATCAGGGCGGCACCTAGCCCCATTAACCATTTCTTCATGATTTTCTCCCTTAGTTAACTTTGCTTTATCGGCCTAAATTACCGACACCCTGATCAAGGTATGCGAAAAAAAATCAAGAATATTGTTCGGTAGACGATGATTGCGCTACAAAATGTATGCCATGAACAGCTCACACAGGCAGATGATCCAAACTGCTTATATTTTATTACTGGGCCACCATGGACCTATTTCTTCTGTGAGTTTTGTTAATTCTTTAACTTTTCGCGATTCTAGAATAACAGTACAAAATATGGAGTTTTTGACATTGGTCAATTTCCATAAAAAAAGTAAGGGTTAATAAGTAAATTAATAAATGCTTAATTTATAAAAGGGATTTCAGGGTTTTTGAATAATTTACGCCAGGCGGGGAGGGCGCTGGCGAGGAAGAAAAATTACTTCTTACAGGTGCTGAGGCCAAGTATTGTATAGGCAGGGCAGAAGTTCATCAGGGCTGTGCCTAACGGGATCAGGCCGATGGCTCCCCACCAGTTCTGGTAATAAACGCCTGCGCCAATAATGACGATGCCTGCGAGCAGGCGTAAAGTTTTGTCGATACCACCAACGTTACATTTCATGGATATTCTCCTGGTTAAAATCTATGAAGGGAACAGGGTAACGACTAAAGCAGGTAATGGCTTTAAAAAACTTCAATTTTAAGCAGTTATTAACGCCAGCCTTTCTTGTAGTCAGGCATAGTCACATTTTTCGCCTGGGAAAAATTGGCATTGATGACGGTGGCAGTATCCAGGTTGACTCCGGAGAAATTCGCATCTGACACATTGGCGCCGCGTAAAACGGCTCCTCCCATCAGGGCTCCGCTAAAATTGGCGCTTCGCAGGTTAGCTCCCCGCAAGTCTGCCATGCGCAAAACAGAGCCTGAAAGATTGGCATTGATGAAAACCGCTTCACGTAAATGAGTGCGTGCCAGTATGGTTGAATGATTGTGTTCATCGTTTGACAGATTGGCATTTTCCAGCTGGGCGCGAACCAGGTTGGCTTCGTTCATGTGACTACCGCTTAAGTTTGTGTTGCTCAAATCTGCACTGCGCAGGTAGGTATTGGTTAGCATGGAATGTGTAATCACTGAACCGGACAGGTTGGCACGGTTCATGTTCGCATTGGAAAAATCGGCATCCTGGATAATGCAGTTTTTCATCTGTGCTTCATTAAGGTCTACACCACGAAAATCTGCATAGGAGAGTGTGCAGTGATTCAGCTCAATATTACACATTGTGGCGGCGTCTGAGGGGCGGTCACTACCGGCAAGTGCGCCTGTCAGGTCAGCATTGGACAAGTCAGTATCGCACATATGAGCACCACGCAAGTCGGTGTTGCGCAGTTTGGCATTACTCAGGTTTGCCCCTGTCAGGTCGGCATAGCGCAGGTCGGCCTCTGACAGGTCCAGGCCAGAAAGATCGGCATTGGCCAGCATTGCCTCGGTGAGTGATTCACCAACCAGGCTGTCACCTGCGGTGCTCCAGATGATTTCGCCAGTGAGTTTGTTTTTTATGTCCATTTTCTTCCCTTGAGGATACCAGTCAGACCTATTAGTAATTATAAGTATATTTGAATGAGTTTATTGGAAATCAGGCTCGATTTCATAGTGGAATTTATTGCCTGGCCGCTAATTCATCCAGTACATGGGAAACTGCCAGATGAGCAAAGCTGGCGGTAACCGGCATGGAGGAACCCAGTCCGCCGCAGTTTAGGGATTGACTGCCTGTGTTGCCCGGGCGTTGATGACACAGTTCTCCATTGTCCCGGAGAAAAACCTGTTGTTCCTCTGACCACACGCAGGGCACCCCGAATTTCTTTTTAAGATTGCGTGGGAAGTGGTATTTCTGGCGCAGCAGACTGCGCGTCTTGGCCAGTAATGGGTCCTGTTCCGAGCGGGCCAGGTCTGTCAGGCGGATTTTTCCCGGATCCCGTTTGCCCCCGGCACCGCCGGTTGTCACCAGGGCGATCTGCTGCGTTTTGCAGTAATCAATTAAAGCTGACTTGGTGCGGAAGTCATCGATGCAATCGATGATAAAATCCATCGGGTTGTGCAGGTAATCAGCCAGGTTATCCGTCGTAATAAAGTCATCGACCAGTTGCACACGACAGTTGGGGTTTATGCCGCTTATCCGGTCAGACATCACCTGTATTTTGCTTTTTCCCAGGTTGGATGTCAGTGCCTGCAACTGACGATTAGTGTTCGATTCTGCAACATGATCCATATCAATCAGTGTCAGTCGGCCAATAGCGCTTCTGGCTAATGCCTCCGCGGCCCATGAGCCCACCCCGCCAATACCGATGATACAGACATGCGAATGCTGGAAGCGTTCAAATGCCTGCTTTCCGTATAAACGTGCAATCCCGCCGAAACGTCTGTCCAGGTCTACATCATCGTTCACAAGGTGATCCTATATTTTTCCGGTCTAATACCTGCCTGGCAAGTCAGAAAGGTTTTTCAGATTCCAGGGATAGGTGAGCCTGGCTGATTCAAGCGAGGCTTGTGTGGAATCCGGTAGCCAGTGAAAAAAATCAATGTCGGTCATTTGTTCAATTTTATCAATGCTGACGACATAGTCATCCAGAGATTCAGTTCCCTTCACGTTTTGCGGCATGATAAACCCCAACACCATGAGCCGCTCATTCTGGTAACCGGAAAAAATCTTGTAATAGGCATCCGGAACAGCCAGACCTGAATCCAGGTATTCATCCGGTTTGATAAAAACAGGGCCGGCGTAAACCGTGATGTTTTCAAAATAAAGCGGGAAATAATCAGCAGCCACTTCTTCAAGGCGTTGCCATAGCTTCTGATTAAGGTTTTTACGTTGGGGAACGATATTGGATATCAGGTAGGTTTCGCGGCGGGCTTTAGGCCCGGAAACGGCCCAGACAGCATAACCGGGTGCCAGATGACCACGGTCATAACCTGACAGCCAGTAATCATCGGCTGACACATGACTTTGAATGCGGCTATCCTCTTTAAAGACTGGGCCGCGTCTTGGCCATTTCTTAAACTGTTTTTTTGCCAGCGGATAGCTGACCCACAGGGCCATGCGCTTGCACTCTGAATAGCCAGCCAGGTAACCGCTGTTTTCAAGAATTTTCAAGGTGGCATCTGCTGTTTGGGGATGAGGCCGTTGCCATGTATGCTTACCTGAATGAGCGGGTGTTGTCAGCAGAATCAACAGCACAGTTATTAGTCGTTTCAGTTTAGGCAGAGTGGGTAGTCCCTTGAGTTTCATCGATCGAATCAATGAGTGTAATACTTTCAATCCGGCCGGATATATACCTTTTATTATAGGGGAACAGTGTGTCGGACTGCTCAAAAAAGAGTTTGCTGATCATTTAAAACAGTTTACCTCTGTATTTGGGGTGCTGGATTCGGGTATCTGTTTTACTCCGCAGCTTAGTACTGAAGAGAGCCGTACCGCTGCGGTTGTCGAAATAGTGCAGGTTTTACTGGATCAGCAGGTTATCAGCTACGTGTTAAACGAACCTTATCCCGTCAAGGGACATAATGACGAAATCTTTTTCGTGATTGACCGTTCGCTGGTTCCCTATTTTGGCTTCCGCAGTTATGGGCAGCATTTAAATGGTTATGTGCGAAAATCAGGCCAGTTACATGTCTGGGTTGCCCAACGTGCACTGGATCGTAGGATTTTCCCCGGGATGCTGGATAATTTGGTAGCCGGCGGCCTGCCGCATGGCCTGAGCCTGCAGGAAAACCTGCTTAAGGAATGCTACGAAGAAGCCGGTATGCCGGCGGATATTGCCATTAATGCCAGGCCAGTGGCGGCCATTACCTATAACGGTCTGAGTCCCCGGGGTTATAAACCGGATACCCTTTATTGCTATGATCTTGAATTACCAGAAGATTTTCAGCCGGTAAATACGGATGGCGAGGTTGAAAAGTTTGAACTCATGCCGGTTGATGTGGTCATGAATATAGTCAGGCAGGAACAGCGCTTCAAACCCAACTGTAACCTGGTATTGATCGACTTTTTTACCCGGAATGGCTTGATTGATGCTCAGGATCCGGAATTCCTGCCGATACAACAGGCAATGCACGTCCCTTTTATGTACGGCCGGTGGGAATCGTGAGAAGCTTGGGTTTATGGATGTTTTTTTAGGTGGTTTATACATGTTTAACAGATTGATAGCGGTACTGCTGGTTGCTTTAAGTATTGAGGTTCATGCAAAAGTAACTGAAGTTCCTGTCAGTGAACTCAATGCGACAGACCAGCATCGCAGCGCCAGTATCATCGTCACCCAGGTTATGAAGCGTTACCACTATCTCCATAAGGAAATGGACGACGATACCTCGGCATTGATGCTGGATCGGTATATTGAAACCCTGGATCCCAATCGCCATTTTTTCACGTTGGAAGATATTGTCGGTTTTGACGATTACCGCTACAAGCTGGATGAAGCCCTCAAAGAAGGTAAACCGGATACGGCTTTCCATATTTTCAGGATTTTCAGGGAACGCGTTGAAAACCGTGTTGCCTACGCGATTGGCCTGCTGGATAAATCATTTGATTTCACGCTCAAGGAGACTTACCTGTTTGACCGGGAAAAAGCCGCCTGGGCGGAATCCGCAGATGAACTCGATGAAATCTGGCGCAAACGCGTGAAAAATGATTTTTTGACCCTCAAGCTGTCGGGAAAAGAAAAGCCGGAAATCACTACCACCCTGACCAAGCGTTATCAGGGCATTATTCGTCGTACCAAGCAGTTGCATGCAGATGATGTTTTCCAGATGTTTTTGAATGCCTATACACTGGTCGTCGAGCCACATACCGGTTACATGTCAGCCCGCGCTTCTGAAAACTTTGATATCAATATGCGCCTTTCCCTGGAGGGAATTGGCGCGGTTTTGACCTCGGAAAACGAGTTTACCCAGGTGCAAAGTGTCATCGCCGGCGGGCCTGCTGAAAAAAGTGGCCAGATAAAGTCCGGTGACAAGATCGTTGGTGTTGGACAGGGTATTGATGGCGATATGCAGGATGTCATTGGCTGGAGCCTGCAGGATGTTGTCGAACAGATTAGAGGGGCCAAGGGCAGTATCGTCCGGCTGGAGATCGTCGGCAAGAGCAGCGGAAATGATGCCCCGGCTAAAGAAATTGTCATTATCCGTGATGAAATCAAGCTGGAAGACCAGGCCGCTCACAGTGAGATTATTGAGAATATTGACGGTCTTGGCGGCCTGCGCATCGGCGTGATTGAAATTCCGGCCTTTTACCGGGATTTCGATGGACAGGTCAGAGGTGATGAAAATTTCCGTAGTACCACCCGCGATGTCAAGAAACTGCTCACCAGTCTAAATGACGAGAAAGTGGATGGCATAGTCATCGACCTTCGCAATAACGGTGGTGGTTCGTTGACCGAGGCGACTGAACTGACGGGATTATTTATTGAGCAGGGACCGGTTGTACAGGTGCGTGAAAGTGATGGTGAAGTCAAGGTTGAAACGGACGATGATCCATCTGTGTATTACAACGGGCCAATGGCCGTGCTGGTTAACCGCAACAGTGCCTCTGCTTCAGAAATTTTTGCGGGTGCGATCAAGGATTATCATCGCGGCATCGTTATCGGTGAACCCACCTTTGGTAAGGGGACGGTACAGACGCTGATCGATCTGGCAAAGATGATCCGTTCAGAAGAAAACCTGGGACGCCTGCGACTGACAATGGCACAGTTTTTCAGGGTAAACGGCGGTAGCACCCAGCATAAGGGGGTTGTCCCGGATATTGTCTTCCCGACAGCTAAATGGATCTCCGATCATGGTGAACGCTCACTGGATCATGCGTTGCCCTGGGCCAGTATCAAACCGGTTAGCCATGAGTTGCGTGATTTTGTCACGGTTGATCATTTGATCGATGAGCATCAACGCCGCATTGCCCAGGACCCTGGGTTCCAGTTTCTTGAAGAACAGGAAAAACTGCTGGAGTTGATTCGGGAAGAAAAGATCGTCAGCCTGAATGAAGAAGAACGTAAACTTTCCTGGGATATGCGTGAAAACAAGCGCATCGAAAACCGTAATCGTTTTAGGAAATCACGCGGCTCTGAGCAAATGAAAAAAGACCTGTCGGATGAGGACAAGGACAAGTTTGATGAAGAGGATGACGAAGCCTTAAAGTCGGTGATGCTGAATGAATCTGCCAAGATACTGGCTGATTTTATCCATCACCAGAAAATGCAGCTAACCCGCTCAGCCGTGCTGAACTAGCTTGGCGGTTAGCTCTTTTGGATGCCGCTTTCGATCCATTTGCGAATACGGTTGGCATCCCCGAAAGGTGTCAGCTTTCCATAGCTGTTCAATAAGACAATCACCAGTGGCTGGCCGGCAATTTCTGTCTGCATCAGCAGGCAGCGGCCAGCTTCATTGATATAACCCGTTTTGCTTAATTCAATATCCCAGTGTTTGTTCTTTATCAGGCGGTTTGTGTTGACATAACGCAGCGGGCCTTTCTTTTTATAAGGTTTGACGATGAGTTCCCTGCCAGTGGTCGCTTCCTGGATTAACGGGTACTGGTTGGCTGTTCTTGCCAGGGTGACCAGGTCACGTGGTGAAGCAACGTTTTCCGATTTCAGACCTGCCGGATCAGCAAACTGACTGGAGTGCATACCCAGTGACCTGGCTTTCTGGTTCATTGCCCTGACAAAGGCTTCGGTACCACCGGGATAGGTTCTACCAAGTGCGGCAGCTGCACGGTTTTCAGAGGACATTAAAGCCAGCATAATCAGTTCGCGTCGACTGAGTTTGGCGCCGTATTTCAACCTGGAGCCAGTCAGGCGAACCAGGTCACGATCTGACTTGGTAATGGTGATTTTTTCATCCAGTGGTAACTGGGCATCGAGGGCAACGATAGCTGTCATCAGCTTGGTGATGGATGCGATTGGCAGCGGCTCATCAATAGACTTTTCAAAAACCGGGTTGTTAAAGCGGTCGACGATCAGGGCAGAACTGGATTTGAGTTTGAGATTTTTGTCGTTGAGTTTCTGCCACAACTGGTTAACAACCTTGTCAGTTGTGCTGGCAGCACTCAGATTGCTAATGGCAGTTTCACTTGTTGCCGGCATTGCCGAACTCAAAAAAAACAGGGCAACAAGATATTTCAACGTTTTTGCCACGACTTCTACTCCCTATGAACTACTTTCATCCCGCCAAAATAGCGATACAATGCGATGATTGACTTTTCATTATAGACGAATGCTCTGTTTCCACATTCATCCCTGACTGAATTTGGGTGAATTCTATCTGCTTCGGGATAAATTTTGAATAAAATACTGGAAAAACGCCTGATAGCCCTGCGCAAGGATAATGCCGGTGAATTACTCTCCGGAGGCCTGCGCGGGCTGGAGAAAGAAAGTCTGAGGGTGGCTAGAAGCGGAGGTATCGCGCAGACACCCCATCCCGAGGCAATCGGTTCGGCCTTGACCAATCCCTGGATTACCACGGATTACTCGGAGGCCATGCCTGAATTTATTACGCCACCAATGAATAACTCCCAGGATGTTTTGTGTTTTTTACAGGATGTGCAGACTTTTGTTTACAGGCGTCTGCAGGATGAGAAACTCTGGGCAACCAGCATGCCGTGCATTCTAAATGGTGGCGACAATATTCCCATTGCACAATACGGCAGCTCCAACATGGGCATGATGAAGACCGTGTATCGGCGGGGACTGGGATATCGTTATGGACGAGTCATGCAGGTTATTTCCGGCGTGCATTTCAATTATTCGATTCCCAATGCGTTCTGGGATGTATTCCAGGCGGTAGAGCAGTCAGCAGTTTCATTGCCGCAATTCAGAAATGAAAGTTACATGGCCCTGATCAGGAACCTGCAGCGTTTTGGCTGGTTGATACCCTACCTGATGGGAGCTTCTCCGGCAGTATGCAAGTCATTTTTTGGTGAGCGGGAAACCGACCTCGACGTATTTGATGATTCCACTTTTTACGAGCCCTATGCAACATCCTTGCGCATGGGCGATATCGGCTACCAGAATAGCAAGGAAGAAGGGCTTGGTATCAAGGCCAATTACAATACCCTGGAAGCCTATGTTGATAGTCTGCGCAGCGCGATAAGCACGCGCGCGGCCGTGTGGGAGGAAATCGGCGTGGAGGTGGATGGCCAGTGGCGCCAGTTGAATGCCAACATTCTGCAGATTGAAAATGAGTATTACAGTACCGTCAGGCCCAAGCCTATCCTGTCCGGGCTGGACAAGCCGGTAAATGCCTTGTCCCAGAAAGGTATTGAGTACATTGAATTACGTTCCCTGGACGTCAATGCCTACCATCCGCTGGGTATCGATCAGCAGCAGCTGGATTTTCTGGAAGTCTTCGCTTTGTTCTGCCTGTTACACGAAAGCCCTGAGATTCATGGAACGGAACGTCATGAGATTGACCAGAATATTCTCATGGTGGCGCATAAAGGGCGCGTTCCCCTGTTGAAGCTGAGACAGGCGGGTGGTTATATCGCCTTGCGGGAATGGGGTGAAATGCTGTTCGAACAGATGAAGCCGATTGCTGAAATTCTTGATGTGGCTTCCAATAGCCACCAGTTCAGTGCGGCTCTGGAATACCATGAACGCATGATTCATGATACCGAGCTGACGCCATCTGCGATCATGCTGGCTGAAATGCGTGAAAGGGGTGAAAGTTTTTACGAGTTTGCCAACCGTATGTCGCAGACTCACAAGCGTTATTTTGACATCAGTCCACTGAATTCCGAGCGTTGCAAATTTTTTGAGCAGTCAATTAGTGAATCTCATCAGAAACAGAAAGAGATTGAAGCTGATGACAAGCTGTCGTTCGCCGAGTTTATGCGCGCCTACGAACTGTCTTAACGTTTGCCGCCACCCGAGGCGTATATCAGCATTTTATCCAGAGCCCTGTGTGTGAGGATA
Organism: uncultured Gammaproteobacteria bacterium; assembly: GCA_963801985.1. GTDB lineage: Bacteria > Pseudomonadota > Gammaproteobacteria > Chromatiales > Chromatiaceae > JABDQZ01. Next base: position 37,954 of record CAWDGV010000015.1, on the reverse strand, counting down.
CGTTTTAGAAAAGCAAACAGGTAGGTGGGAAACGTGACCGGGTAACGGACTTTGGGGCGCCGGCTTTGCAATGCATGAAGAACACGTTTTAAAACGGCTTCCGGCGGCAGGGTAAACGGGGCGGCATGCCCTTCTTTCTGCAGGCGAGCCAGCTGGGCTTCATATTCCTGTTTATGGACACTGTTTTCAACGTCGATATTTTCCCTGAACCTGAGCAGGGCGTTTTGCCGAAACTTGCTTTCAATCGGGCCTGGTTCAATCAGGGAAAGGTAAATGCCCGTGCCTTCCAGTTCCAGTCGCAGGGTATCGACAAGTCCTTCCAGCGCGTATTTGCTGCAGTTATAGGCGCCGCGGTAAGCCATTGAAACAAAACCGAGTACCGAGCTGTTATAGATGATTCTGCCTTCTCCCTGTTGGCGCATGACCGGCAGGGCCAGCCTGGTTAATTCATGCCAGCCGAGCAGGTTGGTTTCCAGCTGGGCGCGCAACACATCCCGGCTGAGGTCTTCAACTGCACCGGTTTGACCATAGGCGCCGTTATTGAATAAGGCATAAAGCCTTCCGCCGGTTAATTCCATGGTTTGCGAAAAGGCCTGCCGGATACTTTGGCTGCTGTCGAGATCCAGCTGCAACGCGCTAAAGCCCTGTTGGCGCAGGTGTTTGACATCTTCGGTTTTACGGGCTGTAGCAATAACCTGGTATCCAGTTTGTCTGAGACGATTGGCAACGTGATAGCCAATGCCACTGGAACAACCGGTTATGAGCACACTTTGTAATTGCGGGTTTTCTGTCATGCCTTGCTTTTAAAAAAAAATGAATCTGAATTAAAGTTTTACGCCAGCTTACCGTTATCTTCGGTAATGTAAATGCAGAGTCAACAAGAATTAAATCAGGTATCACTGTGACAGTTTCAGGAGTTAACGCGTGGATATAGCAACGCTGGTAGGGATTCTCGGCGCTTTCGGTATCATTACCGGGGCTATTCTCAGTGGTGGAGAGCTTGGTCCTTTTATTGATATTCCAGCACTGCTGATTGTTGTGGGTGGTACTTTTTTTGTTACTTTTTCCCAAGTGACACTGGGTGATTTCCTGGGGTCCTTCAGTATTGGTATGAAGTCTTTCCTCTACAAGGTCGATGATCCGTTACAACTGATTGAGGAATCCGTCGAGCTTGCGGATATCGCCCGCAAAAATGGTCTGCTGGCACTTGAAGGCCAGGAAATCAGCAATGAATTTATGAAAAAAGGCATCGGTCTGTGCGTCGACGGGCATGACCCGACACTGGTGCAAAAGATGCTGGAATCTGAGATCCGGCAAATGCTGGCGCGACATGAGACTGGAATCCGCATGTTTACCAACATGGCCACCATGGCGCCGGCGATGGGTATGATTGGTACCCTGGTGGGGCTGGTACAGATGCTGTCCAACATGTCTGACCCGGCTGCTATTGGCCCGGCCATGGCAGTTGCCTTGCTGACCACCCTGTACGGTGCGATTATAGCCAATGCTTTCGCACAACCGGTGGCTGACAAGCTGGCGCGTGCCACGGAACTTGAAGAAATCAACAGCAAACTGATCCTGGAAACCATTGGCGGTATTCAGGAAGGCATGAATCCCAGGGTACTGGAGCAACTGCTCTCAACCTACCTGTCCAACGCCAAAAGACCCAACCAGGAATAACAGGTCATGGCTGCCGCGGAAGAATGTCCTAAATGTACCAAAGGCCTACCGGCCTGGCTGGCGACTTTTGCTGACCTGATGTCGCTGTTAATGTGCTTTTTCGTATTATTGCTGTCTTTTGCCACCATTGATGCGGTCAAGTTCAAGAAAATGGCTGAATCCATGAAAGACGCCTTTGGTGTGCAGCGGGAAATTCCCGCAGCGGAAATTGTCATGGGTGTCAGCGTCATCAAGCGTGAATTCAGTCCGACTATTGCTGAAGAATCGATAGTGGAGCAGGTCAAGCAGCAGACCACGGAAACCCAGAAAGAACACCTGGAAATGAAAGATCCCAAGTCTACCGGTGAACAGGACGACAAGGGCGGTATGACACCGGAACAACTTGAAAAAGAGCGGCTGGAGCTCGAAAAAGAACAGCTGGAGCAGCAATTGCAACAGCAGCTGGAAGCGGAAGCGCAGCAGCAGGTTGAGGAATTGCGGGCAGCGCTGGACCAGGAGATTGACGCTGGCCAGGTTACCGTGGAGAGGGAAGGTACCAAGGTTATCATCCGTATCCAGGAAAAAGGCTCGTTCAAGTCAGGCAGTGCCAGCCTGGATCCGGAATTTTTCGAGGTAATGGATAAAATCACCGCAGTGTTGCAGGATAAAAGTGGCAAAATTATCGTTGCCGGACACTCTGACAATATTCCGATCAGGACGGGGCGTTTCCGTTCCAACTGGGAATTATCTTCCGCGCGTGCCGTAACGGTATTGCATGCCATGCTGAGAAATCCGAATATTGATGAAGAAAGGGTGCTGGTAGAAGGTCATGCGGATACCCAGCCATTGGTGGATAATGATTCGGCGGAGAGCCGGGCCAAGAATCGGCGGGTGGAACTGATTGTTATCAAGGGTGAGGCGCAGGACCTGGAATCGACAGAATCGGTTATTGATACGGAAATTCCGCCACAATAAGTAAACAGGGCAGGGTAAATGAGATGACAAATGACACACAGGTTTCGCTGGAAGATGAACGCAGACGTTTTTTCCGCATTGAGGACCTTGTTCACCTGACATACCGTGTCATTGATGAGGTGGAGTTGGCCGAGAAAGCCGAGTTGCTTGAAAAAGGCATGATTGAACAGTTCATGCTGATGTCCAGCCTGTCTGCGATTACCGCCGAGATGGCGGCTACTTTCCGGAAAATTGAAATTGGCGACCCTGATGTAGCAACCTATTTGAAGGCGCTGGACAAAAAAATTGACCTGATTGGCAAGGCCATCATGCTCGAAGAGGTCAGTGCAGATGAAAACAAGTCTGCTGCAGTCAACCTGAGTGCCAGTGGTATAGCTTTCCATACGAATGAAATTCTTGCCGAGGGCACGCGTGTTGAGCTTAAATTGATGCTGTTGCCTTCCTGCACCGGCATCTTGACCTATGGTGAAGTGGTCGGTAATGACAGCATGCAAAGCGATGCGGATTACTCAAACCAGGTCAGAATCGACTTTACCCATTTGCGTGATGAAGACCGCGATATGCTGATCAAGCATGTCATCAGAAAGCAGGGCGATATGCTGCGTGAGCGCCGTGCGGCCCGTGAAAATTCAACTGATTGATATTCTTTAACAAAGATATCTTCATCTCTTCATCTGAGCCGAGGTTGTGTTAAAATCTGCGGCAATTTAATGGTGAATCCGGTTGAAGACCGGTTTTGAGGTGGAAAATGCCAATTTATGAATACCGTTGTGACTCCTGTGGTCATGAAACAGAAATCATGCATAAAATGTCTGAAACGCCTAAGCCAACCTGTCCAGGTTGTGGTGAGGAAGCATTAAAAAAACAGATTTCTGCAGCCGGTTTCCGTCTGAAAGGTTCAGGTTGGTACGAAACCGATTTCAAAAGCGGTTCCAAGAAAAATATTGCTGATTCCGGCTCAACTGGCGGCTGTGGAGCTGGTGGTTGTTCTTCTTGTTCAGATTAAGTTTTTTTAATTAAACCTAATAGAGTAGCCGTGTCTTTTCGGGCACGGCTTTTTTGATTTTTAGTACAGGATAGTTTCATGCGCAGTCATTATTGTGGTGATGTCAATGCTTCTCACGTGGACCAGGAAGTTGAGGTATGCGGTTGGGTTAACCGTCGTCGGGATCATGGTGGAGTGATCTTTATCGATCTGCGTGATCGCAATGGTCTGATTCAATGTGTTTTTGATCCGGACCTGGCGGATGTTTTTGCCACTGCTGAAGAGGTTCGTACTGAATTTGTATTGAGAATCAAGGGCCTGGTCAGGTTGCGTCCGGAAGGTACGACCAACGATGCCTTGTCCACCGGGCAAATCGAGTTGCTTGGCAAAGAACTGGAGATCCTCAACCGGGCTGATACACCTCCAATCCAGCTGGATGATGATGATACGCATGAAGAGCTGCGCCTGCGTTACCGTTATATCGACTTGCGTAAACCCGTGATGCAGGAACGTATCCAGTTACGTGCCAAGGTAACTCATGCCATGCGTGAGTTTCTCGAAAGCAAAGGCTTCCTGGATATTGAAACCCCCATGCTGACCCGCGCAACTCCGGAAGGTGCACGCGATTACCTGGTACCCAGCCGTACCCATGCAGGCAAGTTTTTTGCATTGCCGCAGTCTCCCCAGCTGTTTAAACAATTGCTGATGATGTCAGGCATGGATCGCTACTACCAGATTGTGCGCTGTTTCCGGGATGAGGATTTGCGCGCTGACCGCCAGCCTGAATTTACCCAGCTCGACCTGGAGATGTCATTCATTGATGAATCCGATGTCATGGGTACCAATGAAGAGATGATTCGCCAGATTTTCAAAAATGTCATGAACATCGATTTGCCGAATCCTTTCCCGACCATGACCTATGCTGAAGCTATCAAGCGTTTTGGCAGTGATCGTCCGGACCTGCGTTGTCCCCTGGAACTGACAGATGTTGACGACCTGCTCAAGGATGTGGAGTTCAAGGTTTTCTCCGGTCCGGCCAACGATCCTAATGGCCGTGTTGCCGCATTGCGCCTTCCCAGGGGGACTGAACTGACGCGCAAGGAAATTGATGATTACACCAAGTATGTTGGTATTTATGGTGCGCGTGGCCTGGCCTATATCAAGGTCAATGATTTGTCACAGGGCAGGGATGGTCTGCAGTCGCCAATTCTGAAATTCCTGCCGGATGAGGCAGTCGATGAGATAATGCAACGCACCGGTGCTGAAACTGGTGACCTTATTTTCTTTGGTGCGGACAAGGCAAGCATTGTCAACGAGGCTTTGGGCGCTTTGCGCGTCAAGCTGGGACATGATCGTGGCCTGATGGAACATGAGTGGAAACCGGTTTGGATTATTGACTTCCCGATGTTCGAGTGGGATGACACAAGCAATCGCTGGAACGCGTTGCACCATCCGTTTACCGCACCCATGGTTGATCATGTTGAGCTGCTGGATTCTGATCCCGGTAACTGTTTGTCCAGGGCCTATGACATGGTCTTGAATGGTACTGAAGTCGGTGGTGGTTCGATTCGTATTCACCAGGAAGATATTCAGCAGAAAGTACTGCACCTGCTGGGTATTGACGAGGAAGAGGCCAAGGCCAAGTTTGGCTTCCTGCTGACGGCTTTGAAATATGGCTGTCCTCCACATGGCGGCCTGGCTTTTGGTCTTGATCGCCTGATCATGTTAATGGCTGGAGCTGATTCAATCCGCGACGTCATGGCATTTCCAAAAACGCAGACAGCTGCCTGTCTGCTGACTGATGCGCCTTCCGAAGTGTCTGCCGGCCAGTTACGTGATCTGTCGATAAAAGTCAGGTTGCCGCAGACAGAAGAGAAAAAACCAGATTGATCTCTGCACCACAAAGGACACGAAGAACGCTAAGCTTATTAAGCTAACTATCTTTGTGGGCTTTGTGTTCTTCGTGGTGAAAAATGATTTCAGCATAAAGCTAATTCTATCTATAAACGCCCCGAATCGGTTCTTGTTGTTGTCTATACGCTGCAGGGCGAGTTTCTGCTGATGGAGCGTACTCATCCACCTGGTTTCTGGCAGTCGGTAACCGGCAGCCTGGAATGGAAAGAAACAGCACGGCAAGCAGCCGAACGCGAGTTGTTTGAAGAAACTGGCCTGCGGACTGGTTCAGTCTTGCAGGATCTGCAGCACCTGGAACAATTTCCAATCATTCATCCGTGGCGCAAACTTTATGCGCCCAACGCGTATTTTAACCGCGAACACTGGTTTGCCTTGCCTTTGCCATCACGCCGTACTGTCCAGTTACAACGTTCCGAGCACCGTCAATACCGCTGGATGGATGCGACCCGGGCAATTGCACGGGCATCATCCCGGACTAACCGGGATGCCATTCGGATATTGTCCGGGAGTATCAGTCTTTAGGTGGAGGCGGCGGTGTCGGGCTGACCGGTACGATACCGACTTCATCATTAACTTCAATACGGGTGAAGGGTTCTGCGAACTGCTTGTTGACAGTGACTGTTACATTGTCGTTGGCCAGTAAATAACCGTTCTCGCGTTTGAATTTGCGCAGCCATTCAAGCAGGGTGTCCACTGTTGTTACAGAGGCTGGCAAATCAATAGTTTCCGATTCGCGCCTCAGGTATCTGGCCAGGTAGGCAAAATACATCAGGGTGATTTTTCCCTTGCGGCTGTCAGCTGCCTGTTCAGCGCCACGCTCGTAACCCATTGCGGTGAGTTTATCGAGATACTCCTGCCAGTATTTTTCCTGGTTGATTCCCAGGTCATACAGGGTTTCCCAGGAGTAGATTCCCGTGTCATGGCCATCGTCAAATACCAGCTTGATGGCATAACTGCCCTGGGGTTCTATTTCCAGGATATTGACATTCTCTTTACCGGTTTCAGCTTTATCCAGCATTTGCCGTTCGGCCGCTTTGGAGTAAACCCTGAGATATTCGCAAGGTAATTCAAAGCGTTTGCCGTCAGAAAAGGCAAGCACCAGGATGTGTGATTTGCTGTGTAGGTTGATTTCCGTTGGTACGGGATGTTCCGTTGTGTCATTCATGAAACTGGTCCTGCTGTTAAGGCAGATGATTTTACCTTATTTGCAGGTAACTTATAAACATACAGAAATCAGGTTTCGGCGATCCGGTCAAAATAACGGGCGCGATACAGTAAACGGTCACTGTTCTCTTCAAAGCCGCTGCGGGTGTGCAGGGTGTTATTGCATAACAGGCCCTGGCCAGCCTGCAGGGTCCCCTCGAAATGATAAGGGCCTGGATTCTTCAATATCTCCTGCAAAGCATCGCGCGCTTCCAGTACCAGTGGATCATCCAGCCATTCAATGCTGCGCGTGCGGGCGGTGTAACGCATGTGCAGGTTGTTTTGCTGGTCGAGGGAAAAAACCGGGCCGGTTACGGCTGGTCTTATGTTCTGGCCTTCATTGGTATTGGCAGGGATGCCCATGGCATTGTCACGCATCAGGGCCTCGATGTAAGCCGGATTCAGGTCACGCAGTAGCAGGTAAGCAACCTCATGATCCAGCAGCTGGTTGCTGCCACCTTCTTTGGCCGGGCGTACACAATGCAGCAGCATGGCGCGGATCTGTTTTGATCCGGTGTTGTAATAGCCGTCGGTGTGCCAGGCTATGGGCCGGTTGGTATAAGGAATATAACCTTTGCGTCCCTTGTTCTCGGTAATGGTCAGGCTGCTGATCGCGTCTTCATCTGCGTAAAGATTTTGATCCAGATTCTCGAGGCCAAAATGTTTCCCTATATTGTACAAAATGGATTTATCGGCCGGATTATCCGGTAATTGCTGAATACTGTAGATCGCCATGTTGCATCGTTTGATCAGGTCGCGCAGTGCGTCTGTTTCATCGGCGGTTAAATGAAAAGGGTCTGCCACAGTTACCACAATGTCTTCAATTGATTCCGGGTGACCGGCCAGTTTTTGCTCGCGCCAGCGCTGGTAGGCGGTGTCACTGTGGAGTGAAAAAGGGGAATCAGAAGGAATATTTTGCATGACAGTGTTCCGGGCGTTACAGGGATTCAAGGGCTTTGGCTGCATTGTGACACAGCTGTTTGAAGTTTTTATACTGGCTGGCGTTCAGCGGGTTTTCTGACCGGTCAGCAATAAAAAGTCCAACCGGCTTGTTCTTTACAAACAGCGACATGGCAAACAGGTTATCCGTTTGCAGGCTGTTGCGTTCGCTGGCGGGAATCAGGGGCAGGTATTTTTGTTGATTTTCAGCGGTTAAATGAATGCCCTGGAGCTTTTCCATCAGCAGGCTGAACAGGTTGCGCTGGCTCATATCCGCCTTGAACTGACGCATGCTGTCCTGCTTGCTGCCGCCAAGCACAAAGCGAACTTTCAGCTGTTTTTTATCGGGCGTCAGCATAGCAAACAATACACGCTGCACACCGGCCTGCTGTTGCATGTTTTTCATCTGGCCGGTGAGCGCTGCCTGTAATGGGTTGGTCTGGGCTGGTTGTTTTTTTTCCGGCTTCCTGACTTGCTGTTGGGTATTTGCCTGGGACGGACGGGCTGCTTTTTTTCCGCTTTTCGGGAAAAACAGGAAAAATGCCGCTTGTGGTAGCTCAAGCCCCTGCAGCTGGCGGGCTGTTTCAGCAGCCAGCTGGTGAATAGTATTGCTGACGCGTTCGACAGGTGTTTCAGTAATCGCACTCCAGATTTCCAATAATTGCTTTGTCTGTTTGCTGTGCCAGTCGGCTTCAGTTGCAATGGCAAGCTGGTATGCCAGCGTCATCGCAACTGGAATACTGTTGTCGCCAAAGTCTCCGGATAATGCCTGATGCAATTCCGCGGGCAGTGACCAGGCGCCTGCCAGAGACTGCCCCAGCGTGCGTATGTCCTGGTCCAGCGCCAGTTGATGTTCGCCAACCAGGGTCACTTTGGGCTCAGGTTGATGAGACAGTAAAGTATCGCTGTTGTTGGTCCATAACGAGACTTCAGCGAGTGGCATCATTCTGACTGTGTTGGCATGTTCCGGGATACGGGGCAATCCGGTCTGTATAGCCAGGGCCTGGAAATACTGTGCGGCATGCATGGATTGACTGTAGATTTTTTTCAACGCCGTTTGTGCCTTTTCTGGCAGTGCTGAGAAAGGCACAAGTTGCTGGCCGATTTCGACGACCCTGGCAACCCCAAGCATGGAAATGGCGTGTTCAATGGTCTGAACCGGGTCTCGATCTGAAGCAATGGGCTGGTTTACGGTACGAAACAAGGCCAGTGTGTATCCAGGGTCAGCGCGTATGATTTCAGCCAGGTGCTGGTTGGTGGTGGTTGCTTTGTTCTGCAACATAGCAAACCGTTCCAATGTCGAATCAAGCACGGGCAGCCTGGCAGTTTCGAGCGAATTTTGCAGTGAAAGCAGCTGGTCTGACATGATGGGGTTAAGCGTGTTGTCCTGGTGAGCCTGGAAGCCGGGGATATTAGCACAATGGATCAGGCTCATCAGGGAGCTGTTGGTCTGCAATCCGTGATGTTAGAATTTGAAGAATTATTTTTGGATAAAACTTTTTCTTTTATAGAGGTATTTCATGGCAGGGCATAGTAAGTGGGCCAATATCAAGCATAAAAAGGCTGCCAACGATAAAAAACGCGGAAAAATCTGGAGTAAACTGATTCGGGAAGTCACGGTTGCCGCCAAAGAAGGCGGGGGTGAGCTGGATTCCAATCCCCGTCTGCGCCTGGCGATTGATAAGGCCAAGGCGTCCAACATGCCAAACGACACTATTGATCGTGCGGTCAAGCGTGGTGCCGGTGGTGCTGAAGGTGAAGACTATGAAGAACTGCGTTACGAGGGCTATGGTCCTGGTGGTACCGCAGTAATTGTTGACTGTATGACGGATAACCGGAATCGAACGGCATCCGAGGTGCGTCATGCTTTTACCAAGCATGGTGGTAACCTGGGTACGGATGGTTCGGTCGCCTACCTGTTTACCAAGCAGGGTGTCATCAGCTTTGCGCCGGGTTGTGATGAAGATGCAGTTATGGAAGCGGCCCTGGAAGCAGGCGCTGACGATGTGATTAACAATGATGATAGCTCGATCGACGTGGTTACCGAGCCGGAAATGATGAGTGACGTGAAAGATTCTATTGTGGCTGCCGGTCTTGAGCCTGATAATGCAGAAGTTACTTTTACCGCTTCAACCAGTGCCGAGCTTAACCAGGATGATGCTGAAAAGCTGATGCGTATGATTGATACGCTGGAAGACCTTGATGATGTACAGGAAGTCTACAGTAATGCCGATATTTCTGACGAAATCATGCAGGCACTGGACGGCTAGACAAAAACTTGAGCACTAGAGGATAAATAGGCCATTGCAACGCATACTTGGAATTGATCCAGGATCGCGCATTACCGGTTACGCGGTGATTGATACCGATGGCTCAAGGAATACTCACGTCGTGCATGGCTGCATCAGGACCGGACGGGATAATTTTCCGGGCAGGCTGGGAGAAATCTTTCAGGGTATTACCCAGGTGATTGCCGAGTTTAGTCCTGCCGAAGTGGCTATAGAGGATGTTTTTGTAGCAAAAAATGCAGCTTCTGCCTTAAAGCTTGGCCAGGCACGGGGAGCGGCAATTTGTGCTGCAGTTCAGGCAAATTGCCCTGTCTATGAATACACACCCAGGGCGGTAAAATTATCGATTGTGGGTAAGGGTTCTGCGGAAAAAGAACAAGTGCAGCACATGGTAAAAATGATTCTAAACCTGACAGGGAAATTGCAGGCAGATGCGTCTGATGCGCTGGGTATCGCGCTGACACATGCGCATACCCGCTCAACCCAGATGTTGATAAAAGATGGTAAGAGCTGGTGATAGGGCGATTACGTGGAGAACTCGTTGTAAAACAGCCCCCCATGCTGCTTTTGGATGTCAACGGTGTCGGTTACGAAGTTGAGGCACCGATGTCTACTTTCTATAACCTGCCGGAAGTGGGCGCCCAAACCATTCTTTTTACCCATCTTGTTGTGCGGGATGATGCTCATATCCTGTTCGGTTTTTCCAATGAAAGCGAACGCCTGTTATTCAGGACGCTGCTCAAGGTCAACGGTGTTGGTGCCAAGATGGCATTGGCCATTCTTTCCGGTATGACAGCCGCGGAATTTTCCCTGTGTGTCCAGACGGATGACACCTCGGCGCTGGTCAGGCTTCCCGGTATTGGTAAAAAAACAGCTGAACGTTTGATTATTGAAATGCGTGACCGGCTGGATAAACTGGAATTACCAACTGTCAGTATGCCTGGTATGGCGCCAAAAAATGTTGCTGATGCAGTGCAGGCATCACCGGTAGCTGACGCAGTCAGCGCGCTGGTTGCGCTTGGCTATAAACCTAATGAAGCCAGCCGTATGGTCAGGAGTATCGATACGGCTGATATGGGCAGTGAAGAGATTATTCGTGCTGCGTTGCAGGCGGTAACCAGTAAGGCTTAATGATGGAAATTGAACGCGTTATTTCATCTGGTACCGATAATGAAGAAGCTGTTATCGACCGGGCGATTCGCCCGCGCACCCTGCAGGATTACGTTGGCCAGCCAGCGGTCCGTGAACAGATGGAAATTTTTATTCCGGCAGCACGGGCCCGCCAGGAAGCGCTTGATCATGTACTGATCTTTGGTCCTCCCGGCCTTGGTAAGACCACGTTGGCGCATATCATTGCCAACGAGATGGACGTCAACCTCAGGCAGACTTCCGGACCGGTTCTGGAAAAGCCCGGTGACCTGGCCGCCCTGTTGACCAACCTTGATCCCCATGACGTGTTGTTCGTGGACGAAATTCACCGTCTCAGTCCGGTTGTTGAAGAAGTGCTATATCCGGCGATGGAGGACTATCAACTGGATATCATGATTGGTGAAGGTCCGGCAGCGCGCTCGATCAAGCTGGATCTGCCGCCTTTCACCCTGGTTGGTGCCACAACCCGTGCCGGTTTGTTGACCTCTCCGTTACGCGACCGTTTTGGCATCGTGCAGCGTCTTGAGTTTTATTCGCATGCAGACCTTACCCATATCGTGCAGCGTGCTGCTCATATTCTGAATATTGAAATGGATGCTAGCGGTGCGCGAGAAATAGCAAAACGTTCAAGAGGTACACCCAGAATTGCCAACCGTCTGTTACGTCGTGTCAGGGACTATGCCGAAGTGAAAGCCAACGGCCGTGTTTCCGCCGAAGTGGCAGATGCCGCATTGGCCATGCTCAAGGTCGATGCCGCCGGGTTTGACCAGATGGACCGCAGGCTGCTGCTGACATTGATTGAAAAGTTTGATGGCGGACCGGTAGGTATTGACAGTCTTTCCGCGGCGATCAGTGAAGAGCGCGGCACGCTGGAAGATGTTCTGGAGCCTTACCTGATTCAGCAGGGCTTTCTGCTGCGCACCCCCAGGGGACGGATTGCAACGCGGGCGGCTTACCAGCATTTTGGCCTGCCCCCGAAAGAAGCATCAGTAGAAGCGGATGCAGTGACCCGGGATATTTTTGATGCAGACTGAACTTGGGATGTTTTTTATGATCCTACAGGGCAATTCACAAATTAATGGAGCTATTTGTGACTGAGTTCCTTTGGCCTGTACGTGTTTACTATGAAGATACTGATGCGGGTGGTGTCGTCTTTTATGCCAATTACCTGAAGTTCATGGAACGGGCACGTACCGAGTACCTGCGTGCACTGGGTTTTGAGCAGGATGTATTAGCCGGGCAGGGACTGATCTTTGCAGTGCATCGGGCTGAAATTGATTACCTCAAGCCTGCAAGATTTAATGAATCCCTGCAGGTCAGTGCTGTAATACAGTCACAAAAAAAGGTTAGCCTGACATTTGAGCAGGAAGTCAGAAAAGATAGTGGTGAAGTCTGTAGTCGTGGAATAATAAAAATTGTCTGCATTAATAATCAAACATTTAAACCCCAACCCATTCCGGAAGAGATTTTAAAGGCGATAGCGAATGAGTAATGATCTTTCCTTTCTTGGCCTGGTACTGAATGCCAGTCCGCTGGTGCAGGCTGTCATGGCCCTACTGGTACTGGCATCTGTGTTTTCCTGGGCAATGATTATTGATCGTTCCCGCGTATTGAAGAAAGCGCGCAAGGAAGCCGACAGTTTTGAAGACCGTTTCTGGTCAGGTGGCGATCTCGGCGAACTTTACCGTCAAATTGAAAGACAGGATGAGTTTTCGGGGCTTTCCTCTGTTTTTCATGCCGGTTTCCGTGAATATGCCCGTCTCATTGAAAACAAGGCCATGGACCCGAACACCGTGGTTGAAAGTGCCCGCCGCTCCATGCGCGTGGCAATGAGCCGGGAGATGGATGAGATGGAAAACCACCTGTCATTCCTGGCCACTGTCGGTTCAACCAGTCCCTATGTTGGTCTGTTCGGTACAGTGTGGGGCATTATGAATGCGTTTCATGCGCTGGGTAATGTCAAACAGGCGACGCTGAACCTGGTTGCCCCGGGTATTGCCGAGGCCCTCATCGCAACTGCCATGGGTCTGTTTGCCGCGATTCCTGCAGTGGTTGCCTATAACCGTTTTTCCAACGATGTGACACGTTTGGAAAACCGTTTTGAGGATTTTGTGGAAGAGTTTTCCAACATCCTGCAGCGCCAGGCTCATTTAAAGAAATGAATTTTAACTGCATAAAATCATTTTCAGTACTGTCATACCTGCAGAGATGGAAATTTATAACAAACAAATTTGCTTCGTGCTCTTTGTGTCCTTTGTGGTGAAGATTTAGAGAATGGCTAGAAATCAAAAAAGCAGACGTCCCATGGCTGAAATCAATGTGGTTCCCTACATTGATGTCATGCTCGTCTTGCTGGTGATTTTCATGATCACGGCACCGTTACTGACACAGGGTGTAAAAGTTGATTTGCCCCAGGCTGAAGCTGAGCCGATCGAGGAAGAGGCCAAGCGGCCGCTGGTTGTTTCGGTTAACAGTGAGGGCGGCTTTTTTATTACCTATGATGATGATCGTACCCAGGCAGTGGACGATGAAGATATGCTGCACAAGGCTGCCGCGATTATCAGCATCAACAAGGGCATCCCGGTACTGGTGAAAGGTGATAAAAATGTACCCTATGGACGTGTGGTTGAGGCCATGGTCATTTTGCAACAGGCAGGTGCGCCTACAGTTGGCCTGATAACGGAAAGTCCCCAGTAACAAGGATAATGACAGCTGTAAATCATGTTTGACCTGATAAAACAAAATCCGCTGGCTTTTATTCTTTCTGCCGTGGTGCACGTGTTGTTTGTGGCTTTCATGGTGATTGGCGTTGACTGGCGTGAAGCGCCAAAGCAAAAAGTGACGCATGTTGATGTTGTTAAGGCCAGGGTGGTGGATGAATCCAAGCTGCAGTCAGAGATTCAGAAACAGAAAGCAAAACAGCAACAGAAGCAACAGGCTGAACAACAGCAGATTAAAGATCTGAAACGTAAACAGGATGCCGAAAAAAAGCGCCTGGCTGACCTGGAAAAAAAGCGCAAGCAGCGTGAGCAGACCGAACAGCAGAAAAAAGCCGAAGCAAAGAAAAAAGCTGAAGTAGAGAAAAAACGCATCGCCGAACTTGAGAAGAAACGCAAGCAGGCAGAGAAACAGGCCCTGGAAGCGGAAAAGAAACGCAAACAGGCTGAAGACAAGCGCCTGGCTGAGGAAAAGAAGCAAAAGGCTGAAGAAGCCAAGCGGGTAGCGGCTGAGAAAAAGCGCAAGCAAGAGGAAGCTGAAAAAGTTGCGGCCGAGAAAAAGCGCAAAGCTGAAGAGGCGGCGCGTAAGCAACGTGAAAAACTGGCAAGGGAAAAAGCTGAGCGCGAAGCCCGCGAGCGGGAAATTGCCGAGCAAATGGCCGCTGAAACGAATGCCAGGGCACAGCTGGCTGCTGTGGATGCCATCAGGCTGAAAGTCCAGAGTAACTGGTTACGACCTATTGGCAGTGCTCAAGGCCTGAAGTGTACCGTCAGGGTGCGTTTAATTCCTACTGGTGATATTGTGCCGGGGAGTGTTGCGATTATAGACAGCAGTGGCAATGGTGCCTTTGATCGCTCTGTGGAAAAAGCGATTTACAAGTCAGAACCATTACCGGTTCCTAAAGGCCAGGCGTTTGAAGCCTTTAGAAGTCTTACATTTGAATTTGATCCTGTTGATTAAAGAGCCGTAGTAAAAAATGAACATTATTCGACTAATAACTGCCTGGTTTCTCCTCGGTGTTTCACCGCTTGCGTGGAGTGATCTGACGATTGAAATTACCGAAGGTGCAGAGGGCGCATTGCCCATTGCGATTGTACCTTTTAAATGGACCGGCCCGGCGGGCCAGTTTCCCCCGCATGATGTCAGTGCCGTGATTACAGCTGACCTGAAACGCTCCGGACGTTTCAATCCATTGCCCGACAGCAAAATGCTGGCAAGACCGACTGCTGCAGATGAAGTGGATTTCCGTGACTGGCGTGCTTTAGCCATGGAGAACATTGTGGTCGGCCAGGTACAGCCTAATGGTACAGGTGGTTACCTGGTTCGTTTCCAGTTGTTCGATGTGTACCGTGGTGAACAGATCACCGGTTTCAGCGTGCCCACTACCGTCAAGGACCTGCGTTCCACGGCGCATCATATCGCTGACATTATTTACGAAACCCTGACCGGCGAGGCGGGGGCATTTGCCACGCGTATCGCCTATGTCACTTCAACCAGACAGTCTGGCAAGGAAACGATTGCCTTGCGTATTGCTGATGCAGATGGTTATAACCCACAGACTATCGTATCTTCCTCAGACCCGATCATGTCACCGGCATGGTCACCGGATGGCAAAAAGCTGGCTTATGTTTCTTTTGAAAAAAGCCGTCCTTCAATTTATGTTCAGGAAGTTTTTACCGGGCAGCGTGACAAAATTTCCTCGTTCAAGGGCATAAATGGAGCGCCTGCCTGGTCGCCTGATGGCCGTTACCTGGCAATGACTTTATCCAAGGACGGTAACCCGGATATTTACGTGATGGATATACGTACCAAGAAACTGCGCAAGTTGACCAACCACTGGGCAATTGATACGGAACCGGCCTGGTCACCGGATGGAAAAAATATCGTGTTCACCTCGGACCGTGGTGGACAACCGCAAATTTACCGGGTTTCTGTGACTGGTGGATCGCCTGAGAGGCTTACTTTTGAAGGCAAATACAACGCCCGGGCCTCTTATTCTCCTGATGGTAAAAGCCTGATCATGGTGTCCCGTTCAAATGGTCATTACCGGATTGGAGCGCTGGATTTACAGGATAAACAGCTCAGAATTTTAACTGACGGGTCGCTGGATGAATCTCCCAGTTTCGCGCCGAATGGTAGCATGGTAATTTATGCAACTACGGCCAAAAACAGGGCAGAACTTTCAGCTGTTTCGTTTGATGGCCGTGTGCGCCAACGTTTGGCCCTGCAAACTGGGGATGTCAGGGAGCCAGTCTGGTCACCTTATACTAACCGCGAGAGGAATCGATAAATGAAGCTTAAATTAATTCAATGGTCATTGGTGTTGGCAGCTGTTTTGCTGTTTTCCGGTTGTTCATCCATGTCGAAATCAGATGATGCAACATCTGGTGAAGGTGCCGCAGTTTCTGAGTCAGGCTCAGGTGCCAGTACTTCCGGAGCAAGCCAGGGCGGTGCCTGGACAGGCAATCCGCTGGAAAATCCGGACAGCCTGCTTTATACCAAGGTTGTGTATTTCGATTTTGATCAAAGCGATATCCTGCCGGAATCTGTGAATACCTTGCGTGCCCATGCAGATTACCTGTTGTCCAACTCGGGTATCTCCATCACGGTAGAAGGTCATTGTGACGAGCGTGGTTCCCGTGAATACAACATTGGTCTGGGTGAACGCCGTGCTTCTGCGATCAAGCGTTTCCTTGAAGCCGAAGGTGTTTCCAGTAGCCAGATTAATACCATCAGCTACGGTGAAGAACGCCCTGCCGATCCAGGACATGGTGAAGCGGCCTGGGCTATGAACCGTCGCGGTGTGTTGGTTTATTAGTCGAAGCCTTTTTCTGTTTCGCAATGTTTGAGCCGGCCTGCAGAATTTTTTGCTGGTCGACTCAAGCGTCCGGGTAAACAGGGTGGAGCTGACAGGTAGTTTTGGATTTTTATCAGGGGTAGGATTTTGCTCAAGAAAAACATGATTCAGGCTTTTTCAGGTTTGATGGCCACACTTCTGATTACTGCAGCGTCCCCGGCAGTTTTTGCTGCCGACAAGGCTGGCAGTGTTCCACTGAATACACGCGTAGAGCGCCTGGAGCGCCGCATCAGCCGTTTGACAGAGATGATGATGCAGCTTGATGCCTTAAAGCGCGAAAACAGTGAGTTGCGTGGCCAGGTTGAATTGCAAAACCACACAATTGAGGCTTTGAAACGGCGCCAACGCGATCTCTATATCGATATCGATCAGCGTCTCAGTCAGCTGCAAAATAATTCACAGCCAGCAGCGGCTCCTGTAACACCGACAGCAAAGGTGCTACCACCCCCGGCGCCACCCACAGCTGAAACCGGGCCCGTTGTCCACAAGGAAGTCAAACAGGCATCGACGGTCACTTCCAGTGAAGAGACGGAATACCAGGCTGCTTTCAAGCTCTTAAGTCCATCCGAGAAGCGTTATCCCGAAGCGATCAAGGCTTTGACGGCTTTTTTAAAGAAATACCCGCAAAGCCGTTTGGCTGATAATGCCCAGTACTGGCTGGCTGAAGCCAATTATGTTTCACAAAATAACGAAGTTGCGTTGCAGGAATTTCAGAAAGTGATTGAGCAATTTCCCAACAGCCCGAAAGTGTCTGGAGCGTTGCTGAAGATTGGTTATTTGCAGGATGCTGCCGGAAAAAAAGACCTGGCAAAAAAAGCCTTAAACGAAGTTGTTTCCAAGTATCCGGGTAGCTCGGCAGCTTCCATGGCAAAGAAGCGTTTGCAGCAAATTCAGTAAGCACGCTGATTTTTCTGCATAACTTTATATGTCGTATCGTCTCAGGATCAGTGAAATATTCTATTCCCTGCAGGGTGAAAGCACGCTGACGGGGCTTCCAACAGTTTTTATTCGCCTGACAGGTTGTCCGTTGCGTTGTGGCTATTGTGACACCACTTACGCCTTCAAGGGTGGTCAGTGGCTGCAAGGCAGCGAGATTCTGCAGAAAGTCGCAGAATATAAGGCTGCCTATGTCTGTGTCACGGGGGGGGAACCTTTGGCTCAGAAAGACTGCCTGCTGTTGTTAACGGATTTATGCGACAGTGGTTATAGCGTATCGCTTGAAACCAGTGGCGCTCTGGATATCAGCCAGGTTGACGAACGCGTCATGCGGGTTGTTGACGTGAAAACCCCGGCTTCCGGTGAGCAGGAGAAAAATCTGCCGGCAAACTATGCATTGCTGACGTCGCTGGACCAGGTGAAGTTCGTGATCTGTAATCATGATGATTACGAGTGGTCAAAAGCCATGCTAAAGGAACACGCATTAGCATCACGCTGTGAAGTGCTGTTTTCTCCTGCGGAAGGTGAAATGCCCGCGGCTGATCTCGCAGAGTGGATTCTGAAAGATCATTTAAATGTCCGCATGCAGTTGCAGCTGCATAAAATTCTCTGGGGTGGTGGGGAAGGTCGCTAACTATGACGGATAAGACGCAAACTGATAAAAAAGCTGTTGTGCTGTTATCAGGCGGACTGGATTCAGCCACGGTGCTGGCTATTGCCCGATCACAGGGATATGAATGTTATGCCTTGAGCCTGGATTATGGTCAGCGTCATGCGGCAGAACTGAACGCCGCCAGCAACGTGGCCAAAGCCTTGGGAGTAAAGCTTCATCGGGTAATTCAACTGGATTTACGCCAGTTTGGTGGTTCAGCCTTAACCGATGACAGTATTGATGTCCCCACTAAGGAAACGGATGATATTCCGGTGACCTATGTGCCCGCCAGAAATACCATTTTCCTGTCCCTGGCGCTGGCCTGGGCAGAAACTCTGGATGCCAGGGATATTTTTGTGGGCGTCAATGCAGTTGATTATTCAGGCTATCCGGATTGCAGGCCTGAATACATTGATGCTTTCGAGAAAATGGCCAACCTGGCCACCAGGGCAGGCGTAGAAGGTGAGAAATTTTCAATCAGGGCGCCGTTAATTGATATGAGCAAGGCACAAATTATCCAGACGGGAAATGCCCTGGGCGTTGATTACGCTTTAACGGTTTCCTGCTACCAGGCCGGTGCTGATGGTACCGCCTGTGGAGAGTGTGATTCCTGCCGACTTCGCCGGCAGGGGTTTACTGATGCCGGTGTGCCTGATCCCACTCAATATCGGTCAATCAATAGTTGAATAAACAGCTTTCTTATGTATAATCTCGCGATTCGTTTTGGGGCCGTTAGCTCAGTCGGTAGAGCAGTGGATTTTTAATCCATTGGTCATAGGTTCGAATCCTATACGGCCCACCATATTTAAAGGCCTGCAATGTCGCGTTGCAGGCCTTTTTTATTATCTCACTCTCTGTGAGAATATCGGGCAGACAATAATTTTTTCCGGTTCTGTTCAGGGAGCATCCGATGCGTTTATTAAAATCCATTCTATCCAAACTTTTTCTGGCGGTACCGGCATTACTGGGAGCCTGTTCAGGCTCTACTGAAGATGTGCGCCTGACCTTATGCAAAGACCTGACACAGGAATTCCTGGACTCTCCCGGGCAGTTGGAGTGGGCTTCGGAAGATGTCGTGATTAAAGGCTATGAAGATCTTGAAGTACGTTTGAAATACCTTTCCGGAGATACCGAAGGCAGTTTTAGCTGTTTCTATGCTTACGAGGCTGTTGAAGAAAATGCGACTATGGTTGCAGATCCATCTGCAGCTTTTTCAACTTATCCCAACCGGGTCATGCAAAATGGTCAAACGCTCGATCATGGGTTGGTCGCAAAGAAAATCAATGCTGTGATGCTTAAACAGGGCAAACAGGCTATTGATGCGGTGAAGAAACAGCTTTAATACCGGCGGTTCCAGGCGGACGTTTGCCTGACTTAATCGATACAGTTTTATAAAACCACTGCTATCTTGTAGCTGTCAGTTAGCTTTACAGTTTGATTTAGTCCTTTAATTCTTTGTCTTTAAAAACAAACGCTTAATTTTGTTGGTTTGTTTCTTGCAAGGAATTAAATAAGTAGTATTTGTATCAATTGAGAATTTAAGCCAAGTGGATAAGAGTAAAGTTGACTGGCGCTGTGTAGAGCGCGGCGTACCCATCACAAATGATTCATTTTTCGTCCGTCTGGATGATGAAACAGGTTTTGTTCATGATGACCGAGGCGGCTATATGCATCATGATCACTGTAATATTGATACACGCCGTGAAATTACCTGGATTGAACATGATGGTTCTGACAATATGCCGGTAATGCGAAATGATATGGTGCTGATGGAAACGCTGGATGACAAACTGCGTTTGCGTCGGGCCAGACTAATTGACTGGAACAAGGTGGCCCGTTTCCGGGTAATCCAGCAGGAAGATTAAGCGTTCTTCGTATCGGTCATTTTTACCTGTTAAAAACCTGCCATTGACTGATTGCACTTTATAAATAACTGTTTTTAACCAGGACTTCCATTTCCGGGTAGCTTTTCTGCTGATGTTGTTCGAATAATTCCAGCAAGCTGTTTGCCAGGTTAGCCCAATGTTCTTCTGACTGGCTGATTAACTGTTTAATCGGTTGCAGGCTGTTACTGCTAATCCACTGGTTGTAGGCATCGTAGAGCGAGGGAAACAGTACTTTCCGCATGCCACTCAGGTTGGCAAAGTAAAAATGTAATTGAGCCGGTTCCCGGTTTTCCAGCAGGCGGGGTAATGTTGAGAGGGCGTCTGCCAGGTGATCTTTGATTGCCCGCGCCATGAATTCAGATTGTGAACGGGGCATTTGAATGAGCATCTCCTCCCAGTCACCTCCGAGAACCTGGCTGGCCCTGATCTCGCCAATTTCATGATAGAGCACGGTATCCACTTCCATATCGGTCATCTTGTCGAGAGACTCGTGTAACTGGCTTTCAAAGTTATAACACCCCAGGGCACGGGACAGGGGATTTTCCTGCTGGTGCCAGTGTGATTCTTCCAGTTTTTCCCAGATGAAGCGCCGTAGCGATTCGCGACGGATAAACACGGCTTTATCCTGTGCCATTCCCGGTGGAGCAGTGACATCTCTTGCCAGTTCATGGCCTGCGACGAATAGCGTGTAATCCTCGTAAACTGTTTTACTGTCGAGTTCAGCGAGGAAAAAAACGGGTTTTCCATAGCTGCCATAGCCGCCACTGTATACCAGGCCTTCAGTATTGAGCTGCTCGTTTATCTGCACCGTGTCAAAAGGTGAATAGCTGGCATCATTAACAGCCAGTCTGCTGTATTCCTGCTGCTCAATGTCATCCCATAGCGCTTCACGTTGTGTCAGCCAGGGGCCGAAATCGTCATTGGCTATTTTTTTGCCGAACGGCAGTTGCTGTTCCCAGCGATAAAATTCACGCATTTTCAGCAGATAAATACACAGCGTGTAATTCCCGGCAAACTCTGCATCGGAAATGTGGCAGTTGTTCTGGATGATTTTTTGCAATGGTTTCACGCTTTTCCCTTAATAAAATTCAAGGATGTGATTAAATCTATCGTAAATTTCAGATTCCTGCTCATATCAAGGCAATAAAGAATACAAGGTTAAGCGGTTTGTAGCATGCATGAAGAGAATAAACCACGTCCGGGAGTCAGTCGGGATGAGCGTATTTCATCTGACGGGTTGGAGCGCCTGGAGCGCCAGCTGGCGGCTGGCAGTAAAATCAATGACAGCGTGCTGCAACAGTGGGTCAGGCGTTATGGCGAGCAGGCTGAAACATTGATAGCGCGCTACCGGGAAAAGTAAGTGTCACCCCGGCCGATGCCGGGATGACGCCGTTACTGCTGATTGAAGCAGGAAAAGACGGAAAGGATCAGGCAACTGCATTTAACGCCTGGTCGATATCCGCAATAATGTCATCAATATGTTCGATACCAACTGATATCCTGACCAGGTCTTCGGATACACCTGCGGCTTTAAGTTCATCCGGGCCAAGCTGACGATGTGTCGTTGTGGCCGGGTGACAGGCCAGAGACTTGGCATCGCCAATATTCACCAGGCGCAGGATCATCTGTAATGCATCAATGAACTGCGCACCAGCTTCCTTACCGCCTTCAATGCCAAAGCTCAGGATGCCCGAGGCCTGTCCGCCGGTTATTTCCTGGCAGGTCTGGTAATGCGGGCTGTTATCCAGGCCAGCGTAATTGACCCAGTTCACTTTCGGATGAGCCTGTAAATGTTTGGCAACATTCAGGGCGTTCTCGCAGTGTCTTTCCATGCGCAGTCCCAGGGTTTCCAGTCCCTGCAAAAGTAAAAATGCACTATGTGGCGACAGGGCGGCGCCGGTATTGCGCAAAGGCACGACACGGCAACGGCCAATATAGGCGGCCGGCCCCAGTGCTTCGGTATAAACCACGCCGTGATAGGAGGGGTCAGGTTCGTTGAGCATCGGGAAGCGCTCCTTGTTGGCTGCCCAGTCGAATTTGCCGGAATCGATGATAATGCCGCCGATGGTTGTACCATGACCGCCAATATATTTCGTCAGTGAATGGATGACGATATCTGCACCCAGTTCAAACGGTTTGCACAGGTAGGGGGTTGCAACCGTATTGTCAACAATCAGCGGGATGCCGTGCCGGTGCGCTATTTCAGCGAGTTTTTTCAGATTGACGATATTGCCAGCCGGGTTGCCGATGGATTCACAGAAAATTGCGCGGGTTTTTTCGTCAATTTTTGCTTCCATAGCGGCAAAGTCATCAAAAGAGGCCATGCGCACATCAATGCCCTGTTGTGGAAAAGTATGGGCAA
This sequence comes from uncultured Gammaproteobacteria bacterium, assembly GCA_963801985.1. Taxonomy (GTDB): domain Bacteria; phylum Pseudomonadota; class Gammaproteobacteria; order Chromatiales; family Chromatiaceae; genus JABDQZ01. The sequence goes on along the minus strand of CAWDGV010000015.1, from coordinate 15,431 downwards.
ACAGGTTGTAGGTACCACCATAAAGCTGGCTGGTACTAATGATATTATCCCCGGAACGTGTGATACATTGAATCGCATAGGTGATCGCGGCCATTCCGGAGGCAACTGCCAGCCCGCCGATACCGCCTTCCATTTCAGCCAGGCGCTGTTCAAGAACGGCTGTGGTCGGGTTCATGATGCGGGTATAGATATTGCCCGGTACCTTGAGGTCGAACAGGTCGGCACCATGCTGCGTATCGTCAAAGGTGTAGGATGTGGTCTGGTAAATGGGTACGGCAGCTGCCTTGGTCGTAGGTTCAGATTCGTAGCCGTGGTGTAATGCCAGTGATTCGAGTTTCATCGTGCCCCCTTTTTAGGTAATGTCTTGTTATATTTTTTAGGTATAAACCTTAACATTGAATGATGGCTTGGCAAGCGAAATAAGCGCGGCTTTGCATCGGTCTTAACACGGCAACTCACCGGAATTTAAAAGAAACAGTCAAATGGACAATCTAGCAAAGCAAATAATTTCCCCGTCAGATGAGGATCTCAGGGTCACACGCTCAGTATTGCTTACGGGGGATGATGCAGAGGCCAAGCGCCTGGAAATACGTGATTACTTTCATAAGACCTTTAGCTTGTATGAAAGAATTTTCGACTGCCTGGCTGGTGACAAGGCCTTTTACACCAAGGCAACAGCGTTACGTCACCCGTTAATTTTCTACTATGGCCATACAGCGGTATTTTTTGTCAATAAACTGCATGTTGCCAAGCTGATTCCACAACGCCTTGATCCGGAACTCGAATCCATGCTGGCTATCGGTGTTGATGAAATGTCATGGGATGACCTGGACGAATCAAACTACAGCTGGCCAACGCCACAGCAGGTCAAGGCTTACCGCGACAAGGTCAGAAAGCTGGTGGATGACCTGATCATGCAGGTTCCCCTGACTTTACCTATAGGCTGGGATGATCCCATGTGGATTGTGATGATGGGTATTGAACATGAACGCATTCACCTGGAAACCACTTCGGTATTAATCCGCCAGCTGCCGATTGAACTGGTGCAACCGGATGAGTTGTTTAATGAATGTGATGAATCCAGCAGCGAGTTTCCAGTCAACACGCTGTTGCCGGTGGCTGGAGTCACAATTCACCTGGGGAAATCCCATGATGACCGTTTGTATGGCTGGGATAATGAGTACGGTGATTTAGACGTTGAGGTTATAGACTTTAAAGCCAGCCAGTTGCTGGTATCCAATGGTGAATATCTTCAGTTCATGCAACAGGGTGGATATGAAACCGGGTCTTACTGGACCGAGGAAGGCTGGAGCTGGGTTCAATTTACTCGTACCAGGCATCCTGAATTCTGGGTGCCGGCAGGCGACAGTTACCAGTACCGTACCATGACACGCGTTATTGATATGCCCTGGGACTGGCCGGTTGATGTGAACTACCTGGAAGCCAAGGCATTCTGTAACTGGAAATCTGAACAAACCGGTAAGCCGATACGCCTGCCGACGGAAGCTGAATGGTATTGCCTGCGTAATGCGATCGATACTGACCAGCCAGACTGGGAAAAAGCACCGGGCAATATCAACCTGGAATACTGGGCCTCTGCCTGCCCGGTGAACAGGTTCAAAACCGTGATGCCGGGCGGTGAAGTCTTTTATGATGTCATCGGCAACGTCTGGCATTGGACCGAATCACCGATTGATGGTTTCCCGGGTTTCCAGGTTCATCCTGTCTATGATGATTTTTCAACACCGACATTTGACGGCAAGCATAACCTGATCAAGGGTGGTTGTTATTTTTCAACCGGTAATTATGCGATCAAAGATTCACGTTATGCTTTCAGACGACATTTTTTCCAGCATGCCGGTTTTCGCTATATCGAGTCCGATGCGGACCTGGATATTGAAGGTAACCCATACGAAACCGATGAGCTGGTCTCCCAGTACCTGGAATTTCATTACGGTGACGAATACTTTGGTGTGCCCAACTTTGCCAGGGCCTGCGCTGCTATCTGTATTGAGGAAGCAGGCAAAGCGGGTGTCGGGGGAGCAAATACCCGGGCACTGGATATTGGCTGTGCGGTAGGTCGCAGCTCATTCGAACTGGCCACGTATTTCAGTCATGTGGATGCGCTGGATTTCTCTGCCAGGTTTATAGCTTCGGCAGTTGAACTGCAACGGGCGGGTATCAAGCGTTATACCATCAGGGATGAAGGTGAACTGGTCAGTTTCCGGGAAATCCAGTTGCGGGATATGGCGTTGAATGAAACTGCAGGACGTTGCCATTTTATGCAGGGTGATGCCTGCAACCTCAGCGAAAAATTTAACGGCTATGACCTGGTATTTGCCGGCAACCTGATCGATCGTTTGTATTCACCTAAAAAGTTTCTTTCGATGATGCATGAGCGTATGCGCAAGGGTGGTTTATTGATCCTGGCATCACCCTATACCTGGCTGGAAGATTTCACTGAACGTGATGAATGGCTGGGTGGCTTCAAGGACAAAGTCGGTGAAAACTACACGACGCTGGATGGTTTGAAAGCCGTACTGGGAGAGCATTTTGAGCTGGTTGGGCAGCCGCGTGATGTGCCTTTCGTGATTCGTGAAACCCGGCGCAAGTTTCAACATACCTTGTCTGAACTAACCGTATGGCGCTTGATTGATGGATTTCAGGATCGATAGATCATAGGAAACATTCACCACAAAGGACACCAGGAACACAAAGGGTTCATCCGTCACTCCCGCGAAAGCGGGAGTCTATTAAAGTAATATTATAAGTTATCGCCTGAGTCGTAATGACGCTCCAGTCGATATAAAAGTGTTCAATAATAATCTTAGTGACCTTCGTGTCCTTTGTGGTGAAGAATTAAAATGCATTTTCCTGAATACAAGCTCGCCAACTACCAGATGAATGCTGGCCCACGGACGAAATACCCCATGGGTGCATCAGCGCCGGAGTCAATGTCCCTGCAGGAACTGCTGTCACTGGCCAACGAGGATGAGTTAAGTCAATGGCAGGACTTTACCCTGGGTTATTCATCCAGCCAGGGTGATGAAGCATTACGCACAAAGATAGCTGAATCATATCCAGGTCTTAATGCCGATAACATCATCGTTTTTGCCGGTGCCCTGGAGGCGATATACGTTGCCTTTCATGCGCTGCTGAAAGCAGAAGACAAGGTACAGGTGATTACACCGGTATTTGAACCGCTGGCCATTGTGCCGGAAGCAATTGGTGCCCAGGTCAGCAAAATCAAAATGCAGGCCGGAACGGATGGCTGGCAGCTGGATGTTGATCAATGGATAAACAGTATAAAGCCCGACACTTCACTGGCTGTGATCAATTTTCCACATAACCCGACCGGCGCGATGCTCAGCAAGCTGCAACTTGAAGCCATGCTGGAAAGTTGCAGGGACAATGATTGCTGGTTGTTTTCAGACGAGGTTTTCCGGGGGCTGGAATACAAGCCTGCAGAGCGCTTGCCAACCGTTGCCTCAATGTACGATAAAGGCATCAGCCTGGGCGTGATGTCCAAGGCTTTTGGTCTTGGCGGTGTCAGGGTGGGCTGGCTGGCCTGCCAGGATAAAGTGCTGCTCAAGCGTATGTTGGAGATCAAGCATTTCCTGTCAATCTGTAACGGCCGGGCTGATGAATTACTGACCACCATTGCGTTGAATCATGCAGAGGCTATCCAGCAAAAGAACCGGCAAATCATTCAACATAACCTGGATTTGCTGAATCAAAAAATGGCCGGCATCTCAGGAAAGATCCAGTGGCACCAGCCGCAGGCTGGATGCATTGCCTATCCACGGTTGCTTGAACAGGCAAGTTCAACGGAATTCGCCGACCAGCTGCTAGCTGAAACAGGAGTCATGGTGGTGCCGGGCAATTGTTTTTTACAGGGTCATGCTCACTTCAGGCTGGGGTTTGGCAGAAAGGATTTTCCTGAAGCGTTTGAACAGTTTTTAGCTTATCTTCGCTTGAGATTTTTTCCATGGCTTCAGCCAGCCTGAAATCCAGCTCGGTCAGTCCGCCTGCAGAATGAGTCATTAATTCAATTGAAATTTTATTATAGCTGTTGCACCAATCGGGATGATGATTGAGTTTTTCAGCTTCAACGCAACTCTGTTCCATGAAGTTAAATGCTATCTTGAAATCCCGGAATTCGAAGGTTTTTTGAAGGCGATCTTCAGCAAAGACCCATGCAAGCTTTGTTGCTGAATTCAGTTGATTCAGCCGTTCCAGAATTTGTTGCTGTGATAATTTATGCATTGGTTTTCCAGATTAACTGCAAGACCTGAATTATGCCAATGTGGCTTAATGTTTCCATTGACCTGTTCCGCTACACAGGTCGTTGATATGGTTTAATGAATTGGCGATGGTCCAGGTGGAAAACAATGATGAAAAAAATATCTTTGCTGCTGGTTTTATTCTTAACCGGCTGTGTCGGGATTCCGGAAAATGTTCAGCCCGTTGATAACTTCAAATTGGAGAAATACCTTGGCAAGTGGTACGAGATTGCCAGGCTGGACCATTCCTTTGAACGGGGACTGAGCCGGGTAACTGCGGAATACAGTATGCGCGATGATGGCGGCGTCAGGGTATTGAACCGCGGTTATTCAGAAGCAGACAAGGCCTGGCAGGAAGCTGAAGGCAAAGCATATTTTGTCAACAGTGCTGACCAGGGTTACCTGAAAGTCTCTTTCTTTGGACCCTTTTATGGTTCCTATATTGTTTTTGCACTTGATCACGAAAACTATCGCTATTCACTCGTCAGCGGTCCTGATAAATCGTACCTGTGGATTTTAGCCAGGGAGCCGAAATTGGATGAAACCACCAGGAACAAGCTGCTGGAAAAAGCGGCAGCAGCCGGGTTTGATACGAGCAAACTGCTGTTTATTGATCACGAGTAGTCATCTAGCCGCGCAATTGTCATAAAACCCCGATGACGAATACACCAGCCAGCATCAGGCTGGCGGCAAACAAATGCATCGCTAGATGCCTTTCTTTAAAAAACAACACACCGAAAATGATGCCAAACAACAGGCTGGTACGTTTTACCGAGATCATGTAGGCCACCTCAACCTGTTCAAGTGCCAGGAAATGCAGGTAAACCATGACTGCCATTAATGCAGCCACGATGAAACTGGGTAACAGGTTTTGACGAATGACCGGTACGCTGCTTTTGCCGAAAAGCAAAATCGCAGCGATGCCAACAGAAGCAAAGTAAAAACTGCCAAACTGCTCAGCCGGCATGTAGGCCAGTACCAATTTGCCGCCGCTGGCAGTGAAACTGTAGATAATTGCCGCCAGCAACATGAAACGAGAGCCGGCATTTTTTACAATTGCTTTAAAAGGCTCCAAAATCCGGCGCAGCGAGATTTTACCTGTTTCAGGAACGTTAAGAAGCCATGCCCCGGCAATGATTAAAAAGATACCCATAAAACCGGAAAGGCTGATTTCTTCACCCAGAAACAGCCAGGCGGTAAGAATCGCGAAAACCGGTGTAAATGAAAGATAGGGGACCGTCAGCGACAAAGGGTAGTCGCGGATGGCTTTCATGTAAAGATACATGGCAGCAATCTCCGCCGGAACCAGGATGGCCATCCATAGCCAGAAATCCAGCGGTAAATCAGGCAGGGGTGCGCTGAAAGCCACCGGAAGCATTAACAGGCCAGTCAATCCGAGACGAATCAGCGTCAGCGAGGCAATATCCAGGTGGGGCAGCTTTTTCTTGGCAACAGCATCCGAAGCGGCCAAAGCCAGAGCGCAGAGCAGGGTAGTGGTGAGCCAGTGCATGAATGAGGTAGAATGCGGCCAGTTGATTGCCAGATTTATACAGTGCCAGGTTATTTCTTACCAGAAATTAAGAAACCTATGCTTATGAGATGAGCACCCAAGGCGAACAAATGACTGTCAGGTAATTTTACAGTTTGCATGGGAATTAAAAGTTAGGGATGATAACCTATTGAAAATAAATAAAAATAATTATTGGCATATTTATTGTATATATGTATATCAGTAATAAATTTAAGTAATCCTTCTGGAGATTTTGGGATGAAAAAAACAATTTAAATATGTCCTTGCTGGAGTCGTTAGCTTGTCGTTCATCGGCGATGTATCTGCGGCCTTTATGGATGATAGATACTTATATGGTGGTGGTATTACGGGATCTGGATCGATTCCAGTTCAGATGTTTTTGGTGGTGCATACAATACGAATTTACTGGATGGATGTCGAGCTCGACTGACCGACAATGTTCAGTGTACTTGAGATCTCATGTTTTAACTGATTACATACGAAGGTTACCAATTCGAACGTAGATTATGGTGACTTATTCGTAAGCGTAGAGGATTATGGTACAGACGCTCTGAATCGTATTGGTAGTGATCCATATGCCAATGATGATGGATATCGTGATGAATCCTGGTAGTTCCTTTGATTGGGAATATGCTTTTGATACCAGTAATGAAATCTTGAGATTTTAGATGGGAAACTGATCTGATAGATGCTCAGAGAGACCTGTTGTACCAATGGTAGGTGTGGGCAGGCGTTCTTGTAAGAAAGGATGATTCTGGTACTTATCGGCAAGGTAGCTGATTAGTAGCAGGTCCTGATGCTCTTAATCTTGGATTGGTTGATACTTTGATTGACGAATTATGTACGCTCTTGATAGGTGTGGTCAGTACAATAACAGTTTTGCTGGTGGAATTGATCATCTTCTGACGTATAGGATGGCGGTTGATGATCTTGGATTTCAATACGCGAAAAATGACTTTTGCTTAGGTTTTCGTTGGGCTGTTACCATGTGGTAACGATATCATTGAAGGGAGTTTGGAGTAAGCCTGGCTCCACCAGGTGAAGTTCCGGCCCCTGCTGTTCTTACGCTATTGACTTTTGGTCTTCTTGCTCCGAAGTTTCGTCGTAAAGATTAAAGCTACAATTTAGAACTCATTTTAGACATAGTTTGGTTCGAATTAAAAAGCGCCACTCATTATGAGCGGCGCTTTTTTTTGTTTTTAAACTTTTGTTATACTCTCGAAGAGTTTTTAAGATTTTTTTCTATTTACTAAAATTAATCACCTTCCTCGAGCTGTTGTTATGAATCGATCCCGTATTTCAAGAGCATTTTTTCTCGACTTTCGTATTTCTAGTTTGTTCACGCATGTAGTTTTAGCGGAATCAAATCAGGAAAAAGCTTCAGAATATTATGAACTGCGATAGAACATTTTTATAAAGATGATTTAGTAAGTGCAGAAATTGAACTGAAAAATGCATTCAACTGGCTGCCTGATCTTTTACCTGCCCGTATATTACTTGGAAAACCCGTTTAAGATGTTGGTAATGGTGCGGAGCTGAAAAGGAATTACTGGAAGCAGACAGTCTTGGTGCTGATAAAAACCTTGTTATTATCCCATTACTAGATACCTATATGTTACAGGCGCATATATGATTGAAGTTTTAAAGGAAGCTAAACCAGAGATTTACACTGAGATTATCATTCCCAGATTTATAATCGGATGGGCCTTGCGCTGAACTAGAATTAAATAACACCTATGAATGCTGATAAATATTTTAATCAGAGCCTAAAGCTTGAACCTGGTAATTTAAAAGCATTGACTGGTAAAGCAATGCTTGTCTTTGAAATACAGGTGATTTTGAAACAGCAAAGCAACAGTGCTGAAAAAATTGTTATTGACTCTCCTTCATCTGTTGAAGGTTGGCTAGTAAAAGCAACAATTGCAGTTCTGAAGCTCAACTTAGATGAAGCACTAAGGCATTACCAACATGTGCTGTTACTTGATCCATACCATTTTACAGCAGCTATCAGAACTGCTTCATTACTGCTGAGAACGCTGCAACAATATGAAGGCAGGCAATCCAATTTATTCAGTCACTATAAGAATAAGTTTTCCTGGGACCCCTCGTTTTCCCTTTTTTCAGGTGTTGGCGTATTCTCAGCTTGGTAATGATGTCGAATGCAGCTAAGGCCTTAGAAGAAGCTTTTGCGCTGATTTCGGCAGTAACCCAAGAGCAAATGGATGCTAATCCAGAAATCAAAGACAATGGTTGCGACGATTTCAGCTTGAACGGAGAACATCAAAAAGCTGTTAAACTTTTTGAGAAGCTGGAGTTGTATTGGAAGACTGGATGTAGATCGAAAGAAAATTTATGCGAATTCATCTGTTCAGATTAGATAAATATGAAAAAGCCATAGAAATTTTAAGACCTCTATTGAATCGTAACGCACCTGAAATTTTCAGGCTTTTATTAACAACGGCAGAATCATACGAGCGACTTGGTAATTATCCTGAGGCCCTATTGCATTATGTAACAGCGATGAAAAGAATTAGAATTGGCAGTTGCATTTCACATTGCTTCAATTTTTCTGCATACGCACAATTACTTGGCAGGGATTGACCTGTTTAATGAGTTACTAAACAAATATCCTGATAATGTACCCTTAAGAGGGAAATTATCTCTAATGTATTTGCGCAACGGTGATCCGGATAATGCGATGGATAGTTCTGAGGCCCGTTCTAGGAGAAGCATGGTAATAAACCAGATGTGCTAAATCAGTTGGGTGGTATTCAGGTAGCTCAGGGTAAAATTACATGAGGCCAGAGAGGTCATTTGAAAATTTGTTAAGGCAATTTAGAGGGTTTTCTGAAGCAGAATTCAACCTTGCAAATTAGAACAATATACTGGTAACTACATAAAGCCGAGTGAAATCTATCAAGACATATTGCAGAATCAGCCTAAACACTGTAATGGCAACCCGGAGCTTGCAAGATTAGAGAAACAGAAGGGCCAGATTCGATCAGGCAATAAGAGACTGCAGATCATTATCCCTTGGATAAACCTAATAATAAGTCTGTTTCAGAAGAGCTTGCTGAGACTTATTTGCTTTTAAAAAAATATGATCGGCTTATGAGTTGGCCTGAAATTGGTTGAAGAAAACCCTAATTCAGCAGTCTACAAAGAATTACTTGGTCGTATCTATATCGCAACCGGAAAGGATGAGCAGGCGGAAAAGATACTGAAAAAAGCGGTTGAACAGGCAGAAGGAAATCCTGACCTCCAGGTGAAAATTTCCCGTTCCCTGATGACTATTGGTGATGAAGCAATGCGCGTTTTGCCTTGAATAATGCTTTATCTGTGCAACCTAAACATTTCGCTGCACGTGCCATGCTGGTTCGTGTTGAGCTTGCCAAAGGTCAGCTGGCAGCTGCACGTAAACAGGTCGGCATATTGTTAAACCTGAATCCATCGAGTCAACTTGGTCATGAATTGCTGGGCGACATTGAAATGCGTTCCGGTGATGCTAATAAAGCCGTTTTTGCTTATAAGAAAGCGGGGCTGGGAAATGCTGTACTGGTTAAGCTGGTACGGGCTTTAAAACAAAGTGGTCAGGCGGACCAGGTGCAGTTGGTGCTTAATGATGCCATTAATGCTTCCGGCAGCCGTACTGCGCGCATGTTACTGGCAATGGAATATCAGACTGTAGGTCAGTTTGATGGAGCGGCAGCGCAGTATCGCAAGGTGCTTGAGCGCAACCCCAAAGATCTTGCCGCTTTGAATAACCTGGCATTGGTGTTATTAAAATCTGATGCTTCAGCAGCTCTTGAGTATGCAGAGCAAGCCTATGAACTTGCCAGTGATAATCCTTCTGTAGGTGATACCTATGGCTGGGTGCTGGTTAATAACGGCAAGCTCAGTGAAGGTACGCGTATTTTAAGGGATGCTTCATTAAGACAGTCACGTTCCCCGTTGATTCGTTATCACCTGGCTTATGCATTGGCCGAGCAGGGCCGCAAGGAACAGGCTTTCAAGGAACTTCAACAGGCCAGGAAACTGAAAATGTCAGCTGATCTGAAAAAAGATGTTGATCAGTTGTTAAACAAGCTTAAGTAGTATTGCAGGTCGGCTCTATTTGCTTGAGCCGACCTGCAACTCTCATATCCTATATAGATGATTTATCTGGACGTTTCTTTATAGCGATGAAACATGTTTCTCAATCGAATTGTTGAGGTAATCCAGTAAAGATTATCCCCAGTCTTGTCATCAGTCCGGCCGATATTTGCTACCTGGTGCCAGTTTGACAGCCGCGGTTCAACAACTTCCCAGGGATCGTTAATCTGCCTGATTTCCAGTGGGAAATCCTGGTTGCTCATGCTGAATGTCATGAGCTTGTGGATGACGCCGGTGGTGCCGCTCCAGGCCGGGTTGTTCTTGATTGCGCCAAGTTCAATATCTGTGCCATTTATTTTCATCAGAAGAAAATCGTTGTAATTGATTTTTCTTCCAGATGAACCGTCAGGATTGTAAAAATCCGGTGTCGTGGGCAGATAGCCTGCGGGTGCCGTTGTTTGTGTCAGGTATCGACTGTTATCGCTTTTACTGAGTTCATCTGACCACATGGCCATTTCAGCATTCATCGAACTGCAGATGAATGCGCTGGTTGCGAGAATAATGCCGAACTGTAATATTTTTTGTACTTTTATTGTCATGGTAAAGGCTGACATTATGAGGCGTCCTTTAATAGTGATTTCAGACGTTTTTCCGCATCATTTAAAGTGGCCAGGTCAAGCTTGCCTTTAAGTGCTGTTTCCAGGTGTTTTATGGCTTCCCTGGTTTTTTGGTTCAGTTGCAATGCGACGCCCAGGTGATAATGGATAACGGAAGAGGAATTATCACGTGAGACGGCATCACGAAGATAGCGTAAAGCTTCGCTATGTTGCCCGGTTTTTAAAATTATCCAGCCATAAGTGTCGATAATTCTGGAGTCATTGGGTTTTAGAGACAGGGCTTTTTCAGCATAAAGCTTCGCATCTTCTTTATTCTGCTCGAGTAACAGGTTGGCAATATTGTTCATTACCATGGCATCCCGGGGTAGAAGTTTTTCCAGTTGCCTGAAAACAGTCAATGCAGCATCTTTCTTGTTTTCCATTAACAGGTATTGTGCCAGTTGCCATTTGATTAGTGGGCTATCGGGTAATAACTTGTCCCATTGCTTGAGAAAGCTGATTGCCTGTGTTGTCCTGTTCATGTGCTGATAGCTGCGTGCAACACTGACTGCAAGTTCAGGAGTCTGGTATGCCTGCAGTAGAGAATGGTATTCAGCTATGGCATTGGCATAATGTCCCTGGGAATATTCAATATCAGCCAGCAGGATTTTTCCGGCTAAGGACTGCGGGTGGTTTCCCAGTAGTCGTTCAGTCGTCTGTAATGCTTTTTGAAACTCTTTATTGAGCACCTGCGTACGTGCCAACAGGTTAAGCAGGTTGTGGTTATTGGGCGAGGTGATAAGTGCCTTTTCCAGAGACCAGATGGCATCCTTGTAAAAAGCGTTGTTAACCTGCTGAATGGCAATGCTGTATAAAATCGCCGGGTTGTAACCGGCATTGGTCGTAGCGGCTGTTAACGCTACCCTGGCACCGGTTTTTTCTGCTTTCAGAGTTTCAAGCTGGGCAATACGTATTAATAATAAAGGGTTGCGTGGAAAGTATCGGTTAATCTGCTGATGTAACGCTTCTGCCCCTGTGATCTGACCTGTTTTGATATAAAGGTCAAGCAGAAACAGGCTCCACTTCAGGTTAGGGTCTTTCCATAGATTGATTTTAAGCATGAAGCGAATGGCTTCATTCGGGTTGCCAATGGCATCAGCATTGACAGCCTGGTTAAAAAACTTCTCCGGACTGTCGTTCAGGCTCTTGAGAAGCTCGTTGCTGTCAGTAACGTTATTCTGAATACGTAAAGTTGTTGCCTTGTTGAGTGAGGCAATTAAATTCCCGGGTGAATTTTCCAGAATGGAATCGAGAAGCATGCCGACTGCATCCTGGTTTTCATCATTAAGTGAAATTGCTGCCTTGAAATTTTTAGCCAGGTTGCTTGATTGGTGTTTCTCCAGGTAGTTATCAATGAGCTGTTTTGCTTTTTTATCATTGCCACTGGTGTGATATACCAGAGCTAAAAAAAGCGGGTTATTGTTACCACCTAGCTGGGATGCCAGGTCAGAATGGTAAAGGGAGTTACTGATATCGCCATTGATATAGTAGCTAAAGGCCAGGCGCTGATGGATGGCTGCAGAGCCCGGTTGGACCAGTAATGCCTCCTTGTAGGATTTTACCGCTGTCGGGTAGAGTTTGCTCCCATGTAAGCATCACCAATAGCAGTGTAAACTGATGCATCGTTGCTGTTGTACTTCACAATGGATTGCAGTTCGGTTATTGCCTGTCGATATTGCCCACGCGTAAGCAGAATGGCTGCCCTGAGTTTTTTTGCACCGTAGTGTTTTGCATTGATCTCCAGAAATTTCTCATTGAATTGCTGGCTCTCGTTAAGGTCTCCCAGTTCATAGAAAACCATCGCGGCCATTAAGAGGTCGTCAGGATTGTTATTGAAATCCTGGGCGCTGAACTGACCGAGAATTTCTGCGCTTGCATGTAAGGCGTTTAAGGCTTTGTCGGGTGACTGGTTTTTTGATTGAGCCGGTAGGCCAGGTAATGATACTGGGGTACCCACTGCTGAAGCTTGATTGATTTATTCAGTAATGTTTCTGCAGCTGAATAATCCTCAACATCGAGCAGGGCGCTGATCAATGCGACACGGGTAGCTGCATGATTGGGACGGATTTTTAAAGCATTCCGATAATAATTTATAGCCAGGCTTTCCTGTTGCCTGGAGTGTTCCAGCAATCCCATGGCAAATTGACTGCGGTGATGAAAGGGATTGTTGCGGGTGACAACTTCAAGCAGCGAAAATGCCTTGGGGTAATCCTTTCTTAACAAGGCTATGGTTGCCCGGCCGGTTAATGCATCGGCAGATCCCGGGTCAAGCCTGATAGCAGCATTGAACTGCTTCTCTGCCATGAGTACTTCATTACTCCCCAGGTAAGCATAGCCTTTCTCACTATAGAGAGCTGATGCAATATCTGCCGGAAATTTGTCAGCTTGAATGAGCCTGATATTGTCCTTGAAACGGTTGGCTTCATTACGGGCACGTGCCAGTTCAACGGCAAAAATAGTTTCATCAGCACCCAGTTGCAGTATTTTTTCAAAGGTTGTAATTGCCAGTTCGGGTTCTCCAATGGCAATAAAGCTTCTGGCCTTTAGTACTTCAGCGGCGAGATCATCAGGATTAGTTTTTAAAAATTCATCAAGCTTTATCAGTGTTGCTTCATAATTTTTGTCGTAAAAGCTGTTTTCGGCTTCGAAAAACAGGCCCTGGCTGGTGGCAGCTGCCAAGGGCATGCAGCTTGAAAACAGCAGAGCACAGGCAATAAACTTTTGTCTTAAGACGTGGAAACTGGGGAGCATTATCATTATACGTAGGAAGGCTGGAATTTAGAAAGTTAGCTTCAAAGGATTCCCGCCTTCGCGGGAATGAGATTCTTTGGTTGAGTGAAGTGCCAAGTTACTTATTCCTCCCGGAATTTAATGACTCAAGCAATATATCACTGACTATTCTGTTGCCTTCTACAGTCAGGTGGCGCTCATTGGGAAAATACAGCGCCTTTTCAGAATGCGCTTTTAATGCAGAAGCAATATCAATGGTATCAATACCCAGTTTTTTACCCATGAGTAATACTGATTTACGGATATGCTCCTGGAAATAATACGAATAAGAATCCGGCGAGTTGATGTATGAACTTCCCGGTAATATGGCAATCGTGAAATCTGCATTCTGCCTGGCAGCTTCCTCATTCATGGCTTTCAGTAAGGTAAACAGCAGTTTTTTATTATCTGCCAGGCGGCGGGCAATAATATCATTGATGACCTCGGCTTCTGCGTTGGTTGTTCTTGGTATCAGCCATTTGAGTATTTCACTTTTGGATACCAGGTAATCTGTCGTTGTGTAGTATTGGTTCAACTCATCGCCAAAAATAACATCGTTCAGGGTTTGCGACCTCGGGCAGCCGGTTTCTGGGTTCTTGGTACTGGAATGTTCTTCAGTGTCAGGTTGCCTTCAGTGGCAAGGAAATAAGGTTTGGCCGGCTCGGCCTGCAAGGCGTGGGCCAGCATGTTATCGAGAATGTCATTGCCCAGGTAAAAAACCAGCACATACTGATTGATCGTCTGGGTTTTTCCCTGTTTGAGGCTTTGCTGACCCATTAATAAAAACTGCTGGTCGGTACTGTAGCCGGGTACGCCATAATTCAGATAAACGTTTTGCGGATCTTTTTTGGCCAGTTGGGCGGCGAAGGTTTCATTATTGTTGACGCCGAAACCATAAGTGAAGCTGTCGCCGAGTAATGCTATTTTTCTGCCAATGCCCAGCTGCTCATCATCCGGCTGCTTTCTGAATCCCTTTCTGTTGTGCTGGTAACTGACATCAAAGTCATGGTGATGATGTTTTCCCTGCCAGCCTGGAGTCAGTGTCCAGCCAAGTGTTCGGTGATATTGCATGATGCCATTATCAAGTTGCGAACTGTTTTCAACAGATTGCCGGTACCAGTCCAGCAGGTACTCAACCAGTAAAATACCGCAGATGATACTGATCGCTACGGTAATCGTGGCAAGCAGTTTCTGCCTGAATGTGTTTGATGTGTCAGTCATAATGATTTCAGAATAAGGTATAAATGAAGGGACTGATAGCGGATCCCTGCGTAAACAATATTAACGCGCTTGCCAGCATCATGATAATGACGAGCGGTACAATCCAGAGTTTTTTATGCTTGCGGGCAAATTGCCAAAGGTCGTGGAGAAACTCAAACATCAGAAAGGCTGCTCCATGTCCTTTGAAGTGGAAGGGTGACTCTTGACGCGGAAACTGCCAGGCAAATATTTTTTATTTGGTGATTCATCATGGCCGGAAAGGCGTCGCAGCCAGGCTATTGGCGTAATCAAAACAAAGAAAATACTGCCAAGCAGGCTGTAGGTAATGATCTTGTTCAGCCATTCCGCGAAAAACATCCATACCCTGAACAGGCCCGTAAGCCAGGCTGGTTTAAACAGGGCAAAATCGGTTAATAAAATAATAACCAGCCAGACCGGCCAGAATGTCAGCAGGTCAGTTCTCGCTCAGCCAGTAGTATATAACGAGCCAGAAGGTAATGGCGGCAGATAATGCCAGCCCGAAAATTCGTAATTGTTTGCTGTCAGCCTGTGTTGACATTGATTCAGTCCATGACCAGAGTGTGGGGGTTTTAGCTGGCTGATGTCTACAGCTGCCTGTTGCTGCTTGTCGAGCAGGTAATTACCGATGACCAGGTAGTCCATCCCGGTCCCCATGAAACAGCGCCAGGCATCTTCGGGTGAGCAGACGACAGGCTCACCACGGATATTAAAGGATGTATTCACCAGTACTGGAAATCCCGTCAGTTTTTCAAATTCCATGAACAAGGCATGATATCCCGGATTCGAATTGGCGTTAACGGTTTGTAGACGGGCGGAATGGTCAACATGGGTAATAGCCGGCAGTCTGGAGCGGACCTG
>CAWDGV010000014.1:0-19656 GCA_963801985.1 uncultured Gammaproteobacteria bacterium | reverse complement strand
CCAGATATCAGGGGAATTTTTCCCTTCATACGCAACAACGGTATGGCCATGGTAGAGTGGATCCATCAAGGCAGAGCCCAGTACATAGGTCCAGTTAAACTTGCCCGAATGCATAATGCGTTCCTGGCCTTCAAATGAAAACCAGTACTGGCTCGCCGGCTCACGGCCAATCAATGAACGATGCGAATGTAATACTCCCTTTGGGAAACCGGTTGTACCGGAGGTATAGACCAGGTAAGCCGGTTCGCCGGACTTGGAATTATAGTGATGCGGGGTTTTATCCGTTGAGGATAAAATTTCAACCAGGCTGTGTACCACAACGCCTGCTGGCTTTTGCAGTTCATCAACCGAGTCAATACCGGCCACGATGACATGTTCCAGGTTGTCCATGCTTTCGATGTATGGCAACAGGCCTTTATAGCTGGACAAGGAAAGCACCAGCGCCTTGGCCTGCGAATCCATTGCCAGGTATTTCACTTCAGAACCACTTAACAGCGTGGACGTCGGTACGGCTATACCACCTCTTTTAATACAACCAAAAAAAGCAATAGGATATGCCAGCGAATTTTTGAGGCAAATCAATACCCGGTCCCTGGCATTGACGTCAATACTTTTCAGAAAATTAACAAACTGGTCTGATTGCTCGCTGAGCTCTTTATAAGTGATTTCCGAAGAACCTGAGTCACTGTCCTCGATAATCATTGCCACCAGGTCTTCTTTATCAGTGCCCAGGTGCTTTGAAGTACAGGCAACCCCGATATTCAAAAATTCGGGTACATTAAAATCCCAGTCTGGATACGGTGCGAGTTCCATAACTTATACCTTTTTAGATTTGACCGTAGGGCCAGTTTTCACGAATTGTATGTACAGGCAGCATGCTTAACACTTCAAGAGCGAACATCTGGTATTCCTCTTTTAAAGAACGCAAAGCATAAGCCCTGAGAATATTCTGCAGTGCCTTACCAAACATCGGCGGATCCAGCATTTCACCCTCAAAACGGATTGCGCCACCCAGCAGGGCATCAGCTTCAATAGCAGCCCGGAGAACCGCAACATCACGTTCAATTTCAATGGGTGAAGGTGTAAAAGCTACTTTACAGATATTGATATGATTGGGATGAATAACCTGCTTGCCGGTTAATCCCATTGAATTTTCAATTTTTGCGTGTTCATAAACGCAACGTGAAGCTTCATCTCCATGCAGATCCAGCCAGCGCCGTATATCTTTTTTCTCGACACACTTATCCGGCATCATGTGAGGCGTTAGCATTACCTCCACGCCACCAATCACACCAACACCGTTAATCCTGGCCTCCATGGTTAACATGTTAAAAAAGGTGCCGAGCTCATTGATCCAGTTATTTGGTGTAATCTTGTAAGCCATCGCTTTTGAGAAGTCATGAATACCAAATACAACATGCTTAACTGTTGAGTACTGCATCATGCTGGATGCAATCTGCAATGATTTTGGATGCTCAATAATGGGCTGGATTTCAACGTTACTGTTAATCGAAACCAGCCAGGAAGACAGGTCACGAATTTCCGCATCAGCGTATAGCTCACCCGCCTTGGACAAGGTAATGACATCAATATACGGGTGAATTTGTTTAATCAGCTTGATATCTTCTTTATATTCTTCCGTTCTGAACTGGTTAATACGTACAGCAATTTTAAAGTTTCGACTTGGGAATTTCGGTAATTCCTGTAACAACAGTTCACGACTCAGTGCCTTCATGCGGCAACCATCTTCAAGGTCGAATAACAATGTGTGCGCGTTGGTCTTATAAGCATGTTTCTGCAAACGTAACTGGGCCTGCTCCATGCTTTCATAAGTACCATCCAGCGGATTAAATTTAATCGGCGGATAATAAATCTGGATACCAGGCCAATAACCACCAAGGACAGGTGTCAATTCATCCTTATGCTTTATTTTTGTTAAATCTATGTTTGCCATAAGCCAGCCTATTTATCTTGAATAACTGTCACACTGCTACGAAGGGCAGATATTTCGCTTCCCAACTACGAGAACGTACATACGCTTCCAGGTTGATATTTTTTATTTCTTCACGATCAGACGAGCCATCTTCCAAAGCCACTTTCAACACCCGTGCCGTAACCTGGATACTGACTTCACGTAATGCTGACACCGGTGGATAGATCATGCCTTTAGCCAGGTAATGCTCCTCGGTAAAATCAGACAATGCATAGGCAGACTCGAGCACCATGGCATCGCTGATGCGCCGGCATTTGCCCAGCACAGCAGCAAAACCGATACCTGGAAAAACAAAGGCGTTATTGCCCTGTCCTACACGGATATCCTTGCCGTTGTGCGTGACCGGCGGGAAGGGACTGCCAGTAGCCAAAATTGCTTTACCATCGGTCCAGTCAGCAATATCCTGCGGGGTAGCCTCACAATTGGAATTTGGATTGGACAGCGGAAAAACAATCGGCTGATGCGTGTTCTGATACAGCCGTTTAATCATGTCTTCGCTGAACAAACCGGCACAGCCGGTAAAGCCCATCAGAGCAGTGGCGCCCGAATGTTCTATAACCTCGTCAAGCGTCGGCAGCTGTCCTTTAATACTCCAG
The DNA here is from genome assembly GCA_963801985.1 of uncultured Gammaproteobacteria bacterium. Classification (GTDB taxonomy): domain Bacteria; phylum Pseudomonadota; class Gammaproteobacteria; order Chromatiales; family Chromatiaceae; genus JABDQZ01. The sequence continues at coordinate 17,067 of CAWDGV010000014.1, read as the reverse complement.
TCATGGTAGGTTGATTCAAACTGTGAAACTGACAACATGAAATCGTCCTGCCCAGCCACGTCCAGGTGACCTTCCACAACCAGGCCAGCGACGTCGACAACAAACAATTGCCTGCGTGCCTGTTCATCGGATAAACCGGCATCCATCATGCCTGCCTTGATTGCCCGCGCTACACCAACACCACCAGCACCGGCTCCAACGATAATGACGCGTTGATCAGCGATCGATTCACCTTTTATCTTGCAGGCCGATATCAAGCCCGACAATACGACTGAGCCGGTTCCCTGGATGTCATCGTTAAAACAGGGAATCTTGTCCTGGTAGCGCTCCAGCACCTCGTAGGCCACGGCCTTGGAAAAGTCTTCCCACTGAATCACCGCCTTGGGCCACTTTCTTTCTACGTGATCAACAAACTGATCCATAAACTCAAAATAAGGCTTACCCGATAACCGCTGATGGCGTACACCGAGGTACTTGTCATCATCAAGCAATTTCCGGGAATCCGTGCCAACATCCAGGTTGACCGGCATAGTATGGAATGGACTGATACCACCGCCCGAAGTATAAAGCGCCAACTTGCCGACACAGATAGCCATACCGCCGTGCCCCTGGTCGCCAATGCCAAGAATCGCTGACGAATCAGTGGCGACAATGATACGTACATCATTCCACGGGTAGTTATCGAGACACTCATCCACACGCTCAATGTTCTGCGTGCTGATCGTTAAACCACGGGATGCCTGGTACAGAGCACTGAACTGTTGAACAGCTTTACCAACCGTTGGCGTATAGACAATCGGCATCATCTCTTCGAGATGACGTTCCAGCAAGGCATAAAAGGCCACTTCGTTGCGATCCTGCAGGGCACGTAGAAACTGGTATTTTTCAATATCATCAAGCTGGCGCTGAAAGCCTTCATAGAGCTTGTTGACATGATCATCCAGCGTCAAAACTGCGGGAGGAAGCAGTCCCTCGAGACCCAGGGCGCGGCGCTCATCATGGGTAAAGGCCGTACCTTTATTGGTTGCGGTCAGGCGTAATACCGCCATTCCCCTTAAGGATACGGCGATATAGCCTTTACCAGACTCATCGAGCTGATAGCTGAAATACCGACTGATCTCACTCACTGGCAAGTCTCCTGATGAGCAATCTTTATTTAAGAAAATGAGCGCCAATTAAGTCTTCAGGAAACCCATTGGAAAAATAGATGACGGCTTCTGAAGAGTTTTTTAATAGTTATTTAAAACTTAATTTAGACAATAAATAATAAGATGTCGACAATTTTTTTAAAATTGTACTTATAATTCCCTTTTAAATACTGTTTATTAAATTTTTGTCGACAATTTTACATATCAGTCAAAAAAGGCCCTCCAGTTTCAACCAGAGAGCCTTCTTGAATGTATTTCTGTAGGCCTAGGCCATTTTGAGTATTTAATTCAGTTCATTATCTTTCGGAGCATCTTGCTTCTGATGATAGAACTTGCCAACTTCCGCGCTGGTTAAGTCGATTTGTTTCTGAATATCGCTGGTATCAATATCAGCATCATTAATTTTTTCCAGATCTTTGAGTTCTTTCATCAGTTTTTTTGATTGTAGCTCCATCCAGTCTCTCCTCTGTATTATCGATAGGCCTTAATGAGTATTGGACAGATGGCAGATTTTTCTACTAGGGAAATTACCAGTAATACCCCTGCATTGATGGTAAATACTTCGAACACATTGTTTATTAAGCCTGGCGGGATAGGCTTTCAGACATGGGTAAATCCTTAAAAATTAACCGAAAAGCATACAAATATGCAGCTCATGCCAGATTATCTTTTCAGGCAAAACAATCTTCTTTAAATAACAATCTATTCTTAAAATAAGACACTATCTCCACAATGCTTGTTATATTTGGAAGCTAAATAATAAAAAAGTCCGAAAAATGAATAAATTAACCCGTTGCCTAGTTCCTGTAGCTCTCTTCTCTGGATGGATCATCACCGCTCATGCGACATCTCAAATGGAGTACCCGGAAGGACCACTGAGCGCCGCACAGATAGCTGAACAGGTCTACCTGGTTTCCCACGGCAAACTGGTCAACAGTGCTGCCAGCAAAAAACATAAAAAAGATATTTCCATGGTGGTTACCCGCCCTCCCCTGGATAAACGCAAGCCGGGGCGCACAGCAACGGTCAATACGTTTGAAACCTACGGCAAAAGCAGTCCTGAAGACCCGTCCATAGAATCCATGCAAATGGCTATTATCACTTCCGGCAAAGTTAAAGGCACAGGTATCCTGTATGTCAGCTACGTTGACAAGTCCAGGGGCGGCATCATGTCTATCTGGCTTCCTGCGTTGCGCAAGATTCGACGCATGAATGAACCTGCACATGATGATTTATGGGTTGGCACCAACCTGACCTATGGAGAACTGGTATTACGTCGCCCTGAGCATGAGATTCATGAACTGGTTGGCGAACAGGTCTTTGAGGATTGCCTGCCGGCGATGGAACTGGCCTCTTGGGAAATCAATCGCTATACCAAGCAGTTACCGGGATCACAGTGTGAACATAAAGAAAAACCGGTCTACATCTTAAAGAGTACTGCGACGTTTAAGAACTGGTGGTATGACTACCATATCAGCGAAATCGATAAAAAAACCTTCGCTATTTACCGCACCGTGTATTTCAAGGATGGCGAGAAAATCAAGACTGTAGCCGTAGACTGGCAGTCGCTGGACCAGCCTGACCCGCGTATTATCTTCCCCCGCTATATCTATGCTGTTTCGCATTCAGATGGAAGCGATACCATGGTATATGTTCCGGCAAACACCGTTATTCTGAATCCGGATATTCCTGATAGTTTCTGGTCAGAAAAAACCTTGAAAACTTATGCCCGAAACAGGTAATCCCTATCGTTATGGCTAAACCGGACTATGCAGAACGCTATGCCCGATTCGTGGTTAAGAACCGCTGGGCCATTCTTGTATTGCTGTTTGCAGCCACGATTTTTTCTGCTTTTTATGTCAAAGATGTCAACCTGCGCAATGATCCCGACTCCCTGCTGCCGCTTTCAAATCGCTACATAGCAACCAACCTCTACAACGATCAGCACTATGGCATGGGCAACATCATGGTATGGGGGCTCAAGGTTCGGCAGGGTGATATCTACCAACCCTGGTTTATCCGCATGCTGACCGAGCTTTATGCCGACGTCAGCAAGCTTGAATATGCCAACCAGGAAAACTTTATTGGCTTACCGTCATCCAGGGTGCGCAATATAGGCCTGGCTGAAGATGGCAATCTTGATTTCAGCCGACTGCTTCCAGTAACGGCCTGTCTGATGATCAACAGATATTGAGCGAACAGCTGGATTTTTTACGCGCCGGCATTGAAAAACACCCTGTATTGGAACCACTACTGATTTATTACGAGGATGATGCCGGTAATAAGTGTGAGATTCTCGGTAGTGACGGTGTCATTTCCAATGAATCGATATCCTACGCACATAAACACTGTACCGCCAAAGGCACTTTTATTGTTGGCGATTTTAATAACCAGCTAAAAGACGACCCGGTTGCCTGGATTGAAACAACCAAAAGCCAGCTTGCTGAGTATGAACAACGCTATGGTGACCGCGTCGAGTTCCTGATTTCCGGGGAACCCTATTTCCTTGCAGCCATGATCCAGGAGGTCTGGGACAAGGCCTGGCTGTTTGGTATTTCGCTATTGATTATCCTGCTCATCCTGTATTTCGAATTCAGGCATTGGAGTTGTTCTATCCTGCCTTTACTCGGCGTCGGCATGACGATCCTGATGACACTGGGATTAATGGGCTACAGCCAGTTCAAGCTGACCACCATGATGGTGTTAACTCCTGTCTTATTGCTGGCAATCGGCATTGGTCACTCCATGCAGATCACACGTCGTTTCATGCAGGAATATCACAAGCGGCAGGATCCTGAGGCCGCTGCCTTCGAGTCAATCAAACATACGATTGTTCCGGCCTTTCTTTCAATTGGTACTGACCTGCACGGCTTTTTTGCGATTTCCTTTGTCGATATCTCGTTTTACAAGGCCTACGCCTACTTCGGTATCTTTGGCATGGCCACCCTGATTTTGACCACTACCACCATGATTCCGCTGTTGCTGATGATTGCACCACCAAAAGTGCACGATCATGAGGATGAAAGAAAATGGGAGGGCTTTGTCGGCACCCATCTCGCTAACATGTTAACCAGCCGCTTAAAATGGATCCCGCTGGCGATCATCATTGGCATCATCTGGCTATCTGTACATTACGCGGAACTGGGTCGTGGTATCGAAGCGATGATGGCTGGTGATGCAGGACGGCATGACGTCGAGGTAGCCCGCATCCAGGATGAATTTGACATCATGCCCGGCGTGGAAAAAGGTATTCATTATCCACGTGCCGCCTTTAAGGATCATTATGCACTAGGCGAACTATTCGGTGATGGAGAAGTGCGCCCTATCGCTGACCTGGAAAATCTTTCCCGCATGATGCCGGGGGCTATTACTGCCAATATCATCATACGTTCCAGACAGGATATTTTGCCCAGGTGCGGGCCGGATGCCCGCAATGATGAAGATGAACGCGTGATTGGTCCTGACCAGTGTTATGACGAACTGGAAGACCCGGCCCAGGGCGTTTTTAATGATGCTGAAGTACTGGGTGCGCTGTCAGACTTTGAAGACTGGCTGCGCGCTCATGAGCATATTGGGTTTACGTCATCCTATGTCCAGTTCCTGAAAACCCTCAACATGGTTTTAAATACACCGGCTGGCGAACCACCCATGCAGCATACCAACCTGTATGCCATTCCTACCCTCAAGCACATGCAGGCAAACTGGTATGCTTACCGGGATAAGGATGACCCGGATTACATACCTGATCCGAATGCAGCCGTGCAACTTTATAACGGTATCCTGATCAGTAATACCGGCTCTGGCGAACTCGATTCCTTCGTCAACACCCTCAGTTGGAATGAAGGTGTCATTATCGGTTTTGTAAACACCATGGAGCCTGTAGAAACCCACAGGACAATCCGTGACATACAGGACTACCTGCTTGAACACCAGCAGGATCCCGGCATGAATAAGCTTCGCTTTGGCATTGATGCCAACGAGGAAATTGAAGTCAAAACCGGTATTGGTGTTGACCGCGTTGTCACGGAAGAATCCATTCCTGGTGGGCGTGCCTCAATCGGCGGCTTTCTTGGCATAACCGAGGCAACGCGTGACGTTGCCTTCCAGGAATGGCTGCATGCACCGGCCATGACATCGCTGACTGTCTTTATCATGACAGCCATCATGTTCCGCTCCTGGCTGATTGCACTGGTATTGATTCTGCTCTGCGCCATCACCCTGATGTCACAATACGGACTTGCCGGCTACATGACTTCCATCCGCGAGTGGTCTGGCAACCTGGCTTTTCACGTACAGGTTGCATTGAGTATCGCCATGGGCCTTGGCGTTGACTATGGTGTTTACATGGTTTCACGCTTGCGTGAAGAGATGCAATGTACCTGCCTGAACTGGAAGCAGGCCCTGCAGAACACGTTAAGTTCAACAGGCGGCTCGATAATCATCTCGGTGTTTGTTTTACTGGGCAGTATTATCCCGCTAATGAACACGGCGCTTGCCAATACCTGGTCAGTCAGCCTTTATATTGCCGAAGCTCTGATACTGGACGTTATAACATCTTTAATGTTTTTACCGCTGATGATTTACTGGCTAAAACCCAGGTATGTGTTCGATCCCTTGAAATAATGATTTAACTTCTAATCTCAGACACCACCTGAATGCACCAGCTCGTAATAGAGCTTTTCCAGTTCGGCCTTGTGCTTGGTTTCTTCATTGGCCAGGAACTCAAACAGGTCCTTGATGGCACTGGCCGGTGCAGAATCCGCCAAGGCCCGGTATTGCTCCATCGCAGCCTGTTCACGCCCCAGTGCATACAGCATGACTTCCTGGTCATCGGGAGCTTCCCCCAGCTCCGGCAAATGCAGGCAGTCTGTGAATTTGCCGTCGGATTCAGGGATTTGCACACTGGCGCGCATCTGTTCTTCAAGGTCTTCACGTTCGGCAAGCGAAGTAAATAACTCGTAATGCTGTTGTTCCTCTTCGGCCAGTTCATCTACTAGCCAGCGGATGCGTTTACTGACCTTGGGTGCCAGCTGCGAGTAAAAATCCCAGGCCGTTTTTTCAAAAGAAGCAGCAGTTTGCAGGATCTCTTCGAGCGTTTTCATTTGCCGTAGCTGGTCAGCTGCTGCCTCAAATCCTTCCTGCTGAATATCTTCTGTTGATTTACTCATGATTTCACCTTTGCTGATGTCAGACTGCCCAGATAGGCAGACATGCTCTCGGCGACGAGATGGCCGTCAGCAACAGCATGCACCACATCCGGACCTTTTACCATGTCGCCAGCCGCCCACAACCAGTCCTGCGAAGTTCTGCAGTTTTCATCTACCTGTAAACGGCCACGCTGCCATTCCAGTTGCTCGGTTAATTCTTCACCCAGCAACTCAACATCAGACATCTGGCCGATCGATTCAATCACCATCTCACACGCATGCAACTGTTCATCCTGTGCATCGAAATGCGGTGCAAAACGTCCCTGCTCATCAAAGATCGACAGGACTTTCCAGCTGCATAAAGCCTTGAGCTTACCGTCTTCAACCACGCAATGTTGTGGACCACGACTCGGTAAAATCGTAATACCCTCTTCACCGGCCTCGCGGACTTCTTCCGGGTCAGCCAGGAAATGCTCAAAACTTTCCATGGCGGTGACAGTTATATCGGTCTTGCCAAACTGTTTTTTCTGCAGGCGTGCCAGGCTGCGTGCAATATCCATGGCCACATTTCCACCACCAATCACCACGGCTGACTTCGGCACATCAAAGGACTGCTCATCCGCTATCATGCGCAACAGGCTGACGGCTTTATGTACCTGGGCATGTTCTGAACCCGGTATACGGGTCGAACGACCCAGCTGCAGGCCAAGTGATAGCAACACGGCATCATTTTCCTGCTGCAACTGTTGCAAAGAAATGTCCTTGCCAATCCAGGTATCGCAGATGATGTTGACACCGGCAGAGCGAATCACTTCGATATCGGCATCAAGACGGTCTGCCGGCAGCCGATAATAAGGTATACCATAACGCGGCATACCGCCCGGCTTATCGAGTCCTTCATAGACTGTAACCTGGTGACCCATTTTTGCCAGGTCAAATGCGGCAGTCAGGCCAGCAGGTCCGGAACCAACGATAGCCACTTTAAATCCACTGGACTCGGCATTGGCCTCTTCCCTGACAATATCCCTGACCCTTTCATCGCCTACCGCATCAACGGCATAACGTTTCAACCAGCGTATGGCGATAGGCTCACCCCGCTGGCCGATAGAACAGGCCGTCTCACATCGATGGGTGCAAACCCGCCCGCAGGTATGTGCAAACGGGTTGGTTCGATAGATCTGGCGAACTGCCTCTTCCAGGTCATCTGACCAGATCGCCCGTATATATTCAGGTGCATGCATGTGGGTCGGGCAGGCATCGTGACACATGCCGCATTGCACGCAACGTGATGCTTCAATGATTGCCTGCTGTTTGTCATAACCATTAACAATTTCATCGAAATTGTCACTGCGTGACTCAGGTGTTTTTTCCATCATGAGCTGGCGCTGATGATCAACCAGGTCATTTTCTGCGGTTTTATTCCAGCCCTCACCATAAGCTTCGTTATGCATGCCATTGGGATCCGGCAATATAAAGTAGCTGTCGATTTGTTCGTCGTAACAGGTATGCACATACTCACGCGATAGCGAAATCGAGCCGGTTGGACACAGGTCAACGCACAGCGCACACCAGCAGCAACGCCCATAATCTATCGCCGGCCGCAGGTTGCGTATCCCTTTTAACGGGTCTTCAGCCAGGGAAGGCACTTTAACCATGGTAATCGCGGCATTATCACAGACCTTCTGACAGGTCGAGCAGCCCACGCATTTTTCCCAGTCATTCAGGTGAAAGCCCCGGTAACGTTCAGCAGCAACGCGGGGCTCGAGCTGTTCTGTGACCGGCTGCCTCGCAAAGAAGGAAATAGTTTTTAAAGGATTTAATACCGAACCCTTGCTGTGGTAATCAATATCTCTATTTTTCTTGTCTGGCGCTGACATGCCTTTCTCCTAGCGGTCTACTTCCGGCGGACAGGCGTCCAGTGAAAACATGATTTGTGCCACGTCTTCAAGACGGCACCCCTTGGCAAGATTCTCCAGTACCTGCACGGCGTGCATCGCCGAAGGACCGCGCACATGGACCCGGTAAGGTTTCTGGCCGCCGTTGGAAACCACGTACCAGGCCAGTTCACCCTTGGAGGACTCGAGACGTACATAGCTGTCACCAGCCGGTACATTCCATGCCAGTGGGTTTGGAATGGGCGCACGAATGGGCCCCTCGATACCGGGTAAACGCTTGATAACCTGGCGCAGGATTCTGATGCTCTGCACCATTTCATTACGCCTCACCAAGGTGCGTGACCAGGCATCACCCGCCTGCTCGACAGGAATATCAAACTCCAGCTGATCATAAACCAGGTAAGGATCATCGCGACGGACATCAAAATCCAGACCGGTAGCCCGCAGGTTTGGGCCGGTAACCGCCCATTCCAATGCCTGCTGCTGGGTCATGCTGCCAGTACCTTTGGCGCGGGTGACAAACACCTGGTTGGTAAAAAACAAATCATCATATTCCGGCAGGCGCGTTTCCAGGTAATCCAGCAGCGTTGACAGGCGCTCCAGAAAACCTTCCGGAATATCACGCCTGACCCCTCCCGGCATGTTGTAAATACAGTAGACACGGCCACCGGTCAGCTCTTCAAACAGGTCCAGTACCAGGTCGCGGTCTGCCACTCCCCAGAACATCGGGTTGTACATGCCGGTGGTTGCAGCATGCCCACCAAAATAGAACAGGTGTGCGGTAATGCGCGACATTTCCAGTTGCATCACGCGCAACCACTGGGCACGTTCCGGCACCTCAAGCCCGCAAAGATCTTCCACCGCCATTGAGTAAGCCACTTCCATGGGTGATGGATCAGGTACACAGATTCTTGGTACCAGGGCAATATTCTGTATCCACAGGCGTTGTTCCATGAGTTTTTCAAAGCCGCGATGCAGGTAGCCCGCATCGGCCCTGGCTTCTACCACGGTGTCACCATGCAACCTGACCTTCAGGGCATAGTTACCTTCAATCCCGGGATGATTGGGTCCAAAGTTGAGCTCATATTCATGGCTGGGTGGATGCTGTTTCGGTTCATAATTTTCCGGACGCATGACGACTCCTGTTCAACCTGGCTAGTTTTTACGGCTGAAACGTTGTTCATCAGGATGGATAGCGATACCCCCGCCCTGCTCTTCCAGTTCCAGCAGCCAGTCTGGCCGGTACTCCTGCCAATCGAAATGGTCATTCACCCAGGCCTCGGAATCGAACTCCTTGCGCATCGGCGGTGGACCATCCCATTCAGTCAGGATAAATTTTTCCATATCCGGACTGCCTTCAAAAAACAATCCGTACATCTCGTGAATATCTCGTTCAAAAAAAGCCGCGGGCTGGTAAAGGTCATAAACGGAAATATAATTTCCCGGCTCACGGGCTACGCGGATATGCGCCGATACCAGCGTGGAAATCTGGTAGGACCAAAGGTGATACACCAGCTCGAATTCATTGTCCTCGGGCCAGTCCACGCAGGAAATCGCCGACAGGTGCAGAAAACCGGCACGGCCTTTTAACAGCTCCAGCAATGCGGGTAATTCCTTGGAGGGCACATCCAGCCTGACGCGGCGCTTGTCATCGGTTTTTACCCTGAGGTTATGTACACCGGTTAACAGGGTTTCGAGCTGTTGTCTGTTTTCCATTGTCAGTTATCCACTTCCAGTTTGCCATCGACCAGGCGCATCTGCATAGGTTCAAGCGGTTTCTGGTGTTGCTGCAGCAATGCCGTATGTTCACCCTCAGTTTCAGGACCTGACAGACCATAGTGACTGGCCTCACCTAACACATCGGTGGGTGTTTGCCAGTTTTCACCAAACAGCCTTTGCTGATGTCCCAGGTAATAGTCATAACGCCGGTAATAATCTTCCCAACTATTGGCCTGGCCATTCTTGATTTTATCCATTAACTGGCGCAGGCCGCTGATTACGGCTTCGGGCCGTGGCATGCACCCTGCGATGTACAGGTCCACGGGCATGTAGTCATTCAGTTTCTTGGCCGTTGCATAACTCTGCCAATACATACCACCATTAACCGTACAGGAGCAGATGCCGATAACATACTTGGGTGATGCCATCTGTTCATAAGTCAGGATGACCCTTTTAAGCGTCTTGACCGAAACATAACCGGTGATCAACAGAATATCAGCCTGCCTTGGCGTGACCATTGGCTGGATACCCAGGCGCTCCATATCAAAGCGCGAGGTCATCGCGGGCGGTAATTCAATCGCGCCACAACCGGTACAGTAGTGCAACATGAACAGGGAACGGGAGCGGCAAAAATGAATCAGTTCATCAAATACATGACTAAAAATATTACCGCCGCTTTGCTGGCGGGTTGTAACCGGTACTGGAAAGTCTTTCATATCATTTTCTCCCCAATCCTCATCCTCTAGCTGAATTTAATTAAGGCAAGACCAAGCAATCCAAGCATAACCGGCCATTTCCACATCAACCTGACCAGGTCATCAGTACGATAACGCGGGAACAGGAAAGCCATTGTGATCGGTATCAGTAACACCGCGAATGCCTTGAGCAGCAGGAACAACCAGTTTTCGCCACCACCAAGAAACAAGGTTACGTAAAGCACACTGGCGGTATACAACTGGAAACATTGCATCACAAACAATCCCCCCAGAAACTTTCCACTCATTTCCACCATCGGTCCGGTGGCAATTTCTGCCGGAGCGACATAAACCTCGAAAGGCTGTTTACCCAGCATACCCTGCAGGGTAAACAGGCCCGCTATTGCCAGCAAAGGCATTTGCATAATTCCCCAGGTCTCAATACCGCCAGCCTGTTGTACATTGATCATTTCAACCAGGTTGGTTGTACCGAACTGCATGGCAACACCGGCCATGACGATAACAAACGGAATGTCGTAAGCCAGCATCGCAGTCAAGGCGCGCGATATACCGATCGAACCATTGGGGTTTGCACATTGCCCAACACCCAAAGCCAGCCCAAGCGAGGGGATCATCATGACATACAGCAAGGTGATCAGGCCGCCTTTTTCAGCGATGCCGTTCATACCGGGCACCGGCAGCAAGGTTTCTGCCGCGATATAACCACCGACTGCCATGACAATGCCGATTTCGTGAATCAGGCCATGAGATACCTGCGTTGTCTTGGAATGCAATTTGACGATGTCATACAGGGGCTGCAACAAAGGTGGGCCTACGCGTCGCTGCAAGCGTGCACCGACACGACGCATCATCAGGACCATGAACAGGCCGGTAACAAATGCGACCAGTGGCATTAAGAGTAATTCAACAAGTAATTCTGCGGCATTCATAACGGTCTTCTGCTCAAATCACTATCCAGGCCATCATCAGGGTAACGCTGACCAGTAACCAGACGGCAGGCTGGGCCTGGTGATAAAAAGACTTCATCAAGCCACCTGCTATTTCAGTCGCTGAAATCAGGCCACCTTCCAGCCACTTGAAACTGTTTCGATACAGCGGCTTGATCTGGTGCATCAGGCCTGCATAAAAGTTATCGCTGTACTGATACTGGTTTTCTGCTGTCAGGAAATGACCGCCCGCATAGTTATCCAACTGGTGCACACGCCGGCTTTTCCCGGTTGAAAGAAACAACACGGCGGCAATACCAAAACCCGCAAACAAAACGGCAACCACCCAGATCATATCGAGATCGCCGGAAATACCACTGCCTGTTGCCATGACACCTCCCAGTCGGTAATCCACCGCTGGCAGTCCAATGGCAGTTTGAGCAAAAGCAACATACTCAAGCACCAGCCCCGGCATGAGTCCTGTGATAAAGATCACTCCTGACAACAGCAACATGGGAATCATCATGCTCCAGGGAACTTCTGATACGTGCTCATGCTCAGCGCGTAGCTGCCCCAGGAAACTGTTATGAATTAACTTGTAAACCGACAGGATAGTACCGAGGGTTCCAATAACCGTAACCAGAAACAACAATGGCATGCCTTCATTTAACAGGGAACGGTAAACCATCCACTTGGAAACAAAACCGTTCATCGGCGGCAAACCGGCAAGCCCGATAATACCGATTAACATCACCAGGAATGACAATGGCATGCGTGTAACCAGGCCACCGAGTTTATTCAGATCAGAAATACCCGTACGATGAACAATGGCAAACACAGACATGAACAAGGCGGCCTGGCAGGCAGCATAGTTAAAGACATGCATCAGGCCACCCGCGGAGCCCAGTCTATCCATCATTAACAGGCCCAACAGCATATAGCCGCCCTGACCTATGCCGTGCCATGCCAGCAACAGGCGGGCATCATTCTGTCTTAATGCAGTATAGGTAGGCAAAACTATCGTGATTGCCGCTATCCATGCCAGCATGTCACGTGCTGAAAACCAGTCACTAATTAATGTGAGTTTGAGGAAGTGTTCAGACCCGATGACCTTCATTAACACGACTGCAATCGCAAACAGGCCCATGCGGGATGAAATGGCACCCAGAAATGCTGCTGCAGGTGCAATGGTTAAAGCATAGGCCGGCGCCTGCCAAAGATGAAAAGGCAATATACCCATCTTGACCGAGAAGCCAGCTATCAACAGCAAAACAACCGTCCAAAGCTGTGCTGAATTCAGCTGCGATATAGATGCCGTTACCTGCTCAAATGCAAGCGATCCGGTCCAGGCATACAGAAAAACCAGCCCGGCAAGCACACTCATACCACCGGCAATCGCGTAGGTAATATAGCGCAGGGCGGCCTCTCTGCTGACCTTGCCACCAAGCACCATGAGTAAAACGCCTGCCCAGGAAACCAGCTCCCAGCCAACAAACAGCGACAGAAAATCACCAGCGGCCAGTAGCAGTAACATGGCCCAAACATTCATGGCCAGACCGACATGCAGTAAACGAAAGTGTCCGCCCTGCTTTTGCATACGTTCGCCATACTGACCCGCTGCATACCATGAAGCCAGCAAGGCGATGCCAACTGTGATCAATGCAAAAAACCACGACAGGCCATCAAATTGCCAGCTCATGTTCTGACCAAGAACAGTAAATGACAACTCTGATACTGTTATCGCTGCTGGATCGATCTGCACTAAAATGATCAGTTGCAGTGCATACATAATCGTCAGGATAATGCGCCCGGCGGCAAAACCGGCAGCACCGACTGCCAGGACTGCAGTAGCCAGGCCGGACAAAAGCAGTAAATCAAGAGGATTCAAATCGCACCTCCCTGTGGCAATACCCTGGCTTTATACAGTTCAGTATCAACCGCTTCTGTTGCGATATCATCAAGAGTCTGGCCAACAGGCTGAATAAACACGGTAGCCAGTAACAACACCAATCCCAGCAATGCCGCACTGAAAACATCAGCTACACGGTGTGTCGATGTGGTTGCTGATTCCTGTTCTCGGTCATACATGATATTGATCACTCTAAACAGGTAGTGTGCCTCTATGATGGTCATGGCAAGCACGATTGCAATAGTCAGGTAAGCCAGGCCAGTGGCTTCACCAGCCAGGCCAGATAGCAGCAGGAACTTCGCCCAGAAGCCGGGCAATGGTGGAACACCCACCATGGATAAAGCAATCATCACGAACAGTGCCGCCATAATCGGCGATGATTTGGCTACCCCGTATAAATTCATCAGCCTGCCACCCCATCGCTCGGCAATCAGGAATAAAGCCGGCTTGGCAACCAGGTGATGCAGGGCCACAGCAATGCCCGCCAGCATGCCGGCTTTACCCTCGATGGAAAAAGCAATAAACACCAGCCCCAGTTGCGCAATGGATGACCATGACAACATGCGAGTTACATCTTTGGCACGAAATGCGGCCAACTCACCAAACAGCACACTTAACATACCCAGAAACAATAACAGTTGCCTGGCTTCTTCCTGCGGGAACACCAAAATCAGTGCCTTGATAATAACAAGCACAGCCAGCTTGGAAACCAGGCCGGCCAACAGCCCGGAAACCCGTTTCGAGGTTGCCATGTAAACTTCAGGCACCCAGCCATTGACCGGGAATAATTCTGCCTTGACACCAAAACCGAGCAGGATCAACACAAAGGCCACCAGGCCCGCAGGGGTATCCAGCAGGTTTTGCAGGCTGGCCAAGTGGGCCAGGTTCAAGGTGCCAGCCTGGAAATAGATCAGCGCGATGCCGAGCAAAGCCAGTACCGAACCCATTGCAGAAATCATCAGGTAGCGGAATGCAGCAGTATAACTTGCACCCGTGCCACGAATGTTGCCTGCTGCAACCAACCCATAGGAGGCCACGGCCAGCAGCTCGTAAAAGACATAAAGATTGAAAAGGTCGCCTGACAGGCTTAGCCCGAACGAGGCAGCAACCAGTAGCAAGGTCAGTGACAGCTTCCTGATAATATCTTCAGTATCTTCATCATCAGCAAAATACCAGGGCCACATCAGTAGCGTCATGACAGGCACAGCGAAAGCAAACATTAATGCCAGCCGGTCAACATAGAACACAATGCCCTGCGGCGCAGCAAAATTACCTATCGCCAGTGAAAAAGCTTGCGCCTGCCCATTCGCGGTAATATCTGCCCAGGTACTGGCAACCAGGCCGGCAAGGCCGAGCAGCAGTACGGGGCCCAGGACTTTTGCCAGGCTAACTGAAAACCGGCTGACCGTAGGCAATAAAAATGCGGTCAGTAAAGGCAAAGCCACTGTCAGGATAATCATTCTGTTCATGAGTCATCCCTGGCTGTTTTCCTGACACTTCTACGGTCAGCTGCAGCCTGAGCAAAGTCCTGCTCGAGCAGCTGCTTGAGCTGCCGCATATTCAATGTTCCATAAGTCTGCCTGATGCGGATGACCAAGGTCAGCGCCAACGCCTGTACCCCCACACCGATGACAATAGCAGTCAATACCATGGCCTGCGGTACCGGATCCACCATTGGAACCGGAGTAGCTATGTCCGTAATAATCGGTGCGACAGCATCCCAACGGTAACCGGCAAGCACCAGCATCAGGTTGGCGCCAGCTTCGGCAATCGCCAGTGCCAGTATCATACGGAACAGGTGATTGGATAAAATCATGCCGCCTATGCCAATAATCAGCAGACCAATAGCACCGGATAACAGGATAGAAGCTGTATCAGGTATCATTACTCCCCCCCCACTGACTGCACCGGTTCAATCTCATCATCCTGGCTTAAAACACTTAACAGGCCCGCCAGTTCGGCACCCACCTTTAAACCAACTGCCAGGTATAACAGTGGCAATGTGCCAGCTGACAGCAAGTCACCCACGATGCCTTTATCCAGGAATGGCTGCAGGAAGCCGCCGCCATCAACCAGCCCCAGCATACCAATCACGATAAATGCGGTTCCGGAAAGACCCTCAACAACACTCAGCCCAACATGATTCAAAGATTGTGCGGGTCTTGCCAATACTGGCAGGAAAAACGCTGTCGCCAGGATGACGCCACCCTGAAAACCGCCGCCTGGCGTGATGTGACCATGTAATACAATGTAGAGTCCTGTCACCAGCAACAGGGGAAACAGCAGATCACTGGCTGATTTAAAGATAAACCCCGCATCACTGTTTTTTTGCTGATTACTTACCTTGTGCTTACCCAGTACCAGGCCACCTGCCGTAGCCGCGGCAAACAGAATAGATAATTCACCCAGCGTATCAATCCCGCGATAACCCAATACAACCGCGGTTACGATATTGGCACTGCCTGTTTCGCCAACCGCTGCATTCTGTATTACCTGCCCTATCAGCATCGGAGGCGCACCAAAAGGCAGCACACCGGTAATGACGGATAACAGAAACAGTAATCCGACAAGAAACAGTAAGGTAGTGAAACGTTGCATTTAGCTGTCATCTCCCTGCTGCTTGTCCTGTTCAGATACTTCAGCGGATGGAGAGTCCAGTTTCGTTAAACCGAGACGTCTAAGCCCAAGCGCTAAAATCAGGCTGCTCAGGCCGGCACCCACAGCGGCTTCTGTCATCGCGACATCCGGTGCACGCATCAGAACAAAGAGAATAGCCAGCCCAAGAGAAACTACCGAGGCCGATACCACTGCGGCCAGCATGTTATCCAGTAGCATGGCTGACATGGCTGCCAATAACATCATGATAACAATCAGAAACAACAGCCAGTCAATCATCCTTGAGCCCCTTGCTGACAGCAGGTTTCCAGGGCTGCAGGCCTGCACGTAACAGGGCTCTTGCAATTGTTGAGGAACCAACAGGACTGGTTAACAATACGAAACCGGCCAATACAAGCAGTTTCGGCCACCAGCCAGGTTGTAAAAAGCCCACGCCCACAATAATCGCCAGAGTTCCCAGGGTAACCGCCTTGGTACCCGCCTGGATGCGGTTATACACATCTGGCATACGGAGGACGCAGAGTCCGCCAGAAAACAGAACAAGGCACCTATGATTAACAGTCCATAGCCGGCATACATCATTGCGCACCCCGCTCTATGATCCGGGCCAGGGCAACCACGCCCACAAATGCCAGGACGCCATAGACCAGTGCCACATCCAGGTAAAGGGCACTGTCAAACCAGAATGCCATGACGACCAGTGAAGCAGTAACAATGACTGATAATGTATCAGCGGCAACAATCCGGTCAGCTGTATAAGGGCCAAACCAGAAACGCAGCATTGTCAGCAACAGTCCGCCAGCCAATAATGCCATCACGATATAGTCTGCTGTGTTCAGTTCGTTACCGAAGATCACTTTAAAAATCCTTTCAGGTGTTTTTCAAAAGATGCGGCGATAGCCTGGGTTGCAATGTCAGTATCGCAGTCGACAGGGCAGTCTATCCAGTGAACCAGAATTTCATCACCATTAACATCGACCGACAAGGTACC
>CAWDGV010000013.1:0-150329 GCA_963801985.1 uncultured Gammaproteobacteria bacterium | reverse complement strand
AACAGTGGATACACTGTTGGGCAACATTCCGATATACCACAGGCTTTCGTGGAATTTTGATGTTACTTGGTTTTGACGAATACCAGGTACAAGGGCTGCACCTTGCTCAGCAGCTTGGCTGCAGTTATCAGCAGGTCAAGGTGCATTATTTTCCAGATGGTGAATGCAAGGTCACTTTGCCGACCGGTTTACCGGAACACGTGATTCTGTGTCGAAGCCTGAACCGACCCAATAATAAACTTATTGAACTATTGTTTGCTGCCAAAACGGCACGTCAGCTTGGTGCGCAGCGTTTGACACTGGTAGCGCCTTATTTATGTTACATGCGTCAGGATAAGGCATTTGAAGCTGGAGAAGCTGTTAGCCAGGCTATTATTGGTCAGATGCTTTCGGAGTTGTTTGATGACGTCATAACGGTTGACCCCCATTTGCATCGTACGCTTTACCTTGAAGATGCGATACCAGTCTCTCATGCAGTGACGTTGTCTGCTTCTGAAGTGATGCGCGAGTTTCTCTGTCAGGATGAAAAGTTTAATAAAAATACATTGCTACTGGGGCCAGATGCTGAATCAGAACAGTGGGTTAGTCGTATTGCTAATGGTTGTGGCCTTGACTATGCGGTGGCCAGCAAGGAACGTTTGGGCGACCGTGAGTTGCACATTAAGTTACCTGATCTCGAAATCTCAGGAAAATGTGTTGTTTTGGTTGATGATGTGATCAGTAGTGGAGAGACCGTAGCCATTGCGGCGCAATGCTGTTATGAAAAAGGAGCAAGGCAAGTTGATGTGCTAGTTACACATGCTTTGTTTGCGCATAATGCGGTAGAGAGATTGCAGCAGGTGGGCATCACCAATATCTGGAGTACTGACAGTATTCCTCATTCAACCAACCAGATACCCCTGGCTGGTTTACTTGCGACTGCCGTGCAGGAAATAATCTGAACTAACTACTTAACAGGGTGCCATTAAGCTCAAAATCAACAAGAAATTTACAATGACTGTTACTATAGAAACACAAAATCTAACTCGACTATTTGGTGATTCTGTAGCAGTAGATAAGCTTAACTTGTCGATAAACTCAGGTGAGGTTTTTGGGCTTTTAGGACCAAACGCTGCTGGTAAGTCAACCACGATACGCTTGCTTGCAGGCATATTACGAGCTAACTCGGGTGAGGCAAGTATCCTGGGGTTGAATCTGTTTACTCAAACAGAGCTTATAAAACAGCGTATTGGTTATGTCGCGCAGCAATTTTCTTTATATCCAGATCTAACCGTTTTTGAAAATATTACGTTTTACGCAGGTCTCTATGGTGTTGACGATAGAAACCGTCTGCAGGAACTTATGGTTCTTTATGATCTGACCCAGTTTAAAAATAAAAGCGCAGGTCTACTCTCTGGTGGTTATAAACGTAGGCTGGCGATTGCGTGTGCTTCAGCACATGATCCTGAGCTTATTTTTCTTGATGAGCCAACTGCCGGTATTGATCCTGTGACTCGTAAAGAATTGTGGGATCTTTTCTACGCGTTAGCGACCAATGGCAAGACATTGTTTGTCACGACGCATTACATGGAAGAGGCAGAGCGTTGTAATCGACTGGCTTTTTTAAACCATGGAAAACTGGTTGCTCAGGGAACGCCTGTTGAGATTTGTGATTCATTGAATGACAGGCGGATATTTTCCAGTGACATTCCTCATAACCCGGCACTATCTAATGCTTTGATGGAAGATGCAGGTATTCAACTAGTCAACCAGTTTGGTAGTGAACTACGTATTATTACTACGGGTATATCGGTAACGCCTGACCAGCTTCATAGTTTAATCGCAGAGCATTATAAAAGACCTTTTATACTGCATGCGGTGACCCCTAGTATTGAAGATGCTTTTATCACATTGACCAGTAATGGTGAACAATAATGAAACTGATTCTGGCGCTTATTAGAAAAGAGTTTATCCAGTTGCGTCGTGATCCACGCCTTATTGGTTTTATTATTGTCATGCCGATTGTTTTGACCACGCTATTCGGTTTTGCCTTAAAACTGGAGCCCGACAATGTAAAGATGGCATATGTTGATAACGATCCATCTCTTTTTAGCAACCTGATTAAAACCAATATCTGGAATGAAGGGTATTTTGATTTGTATGAAGTTTCTGATGAGGCCGCGATACAAAATGAAATTCGTTTGGGTCGTGCAAGAGCGGGCCTCCACATCCCAGAGAACTTTTCTGCAGAACTGATTGAAAACAATCAGCCATCAGTCACCTTGTTTATCGATGGCACGATGCCCTCTCTGGCCACTGCGATGTATAATAACTCATCCGCCATTACAGATGAGGCTGTTACCACAGACATGTATTTTTCGGACCCTGATGACCCTCCAGTCGTGATAGCACAAGATCCTTTTCATCTGGATATAGAGATATTGTTTAACCCAGATAAGATTGAAACCTGGTTTTTTCTGCCTGGGGTTGTAGGTATATTAATCATGCAGGTATCGCTGATCCTGACATCGACAACAGTAGTGCGCGAGCGAGAGAATAATACGCTCGAACAATTATTGGTGAGTCCGATGACACGCAGTCAGTTTATCCTCGGAAAGATTATTCCCTATATCATCATTTCGCTAATCGATTTTTATGCGATTCTGGGTTTTAGCTGGTTAGTTTTTGATCTGCCTGCGCCAAACTCACATGCTGTGCTGTTTTTGCTTGCCATCACCTATCTGGCGGCGTTGATTTCTATGGGGTTGGTAATTTCGACTATCAGTCAGACTCAGCAACAGGCAATATTTATCTCAATTTTTGTACTAATCCCGTCCATATTGCTTTCAGGTTTTATATTTCCAATTGAAGCTATGCCATCATATATAAAGCCAGTTGCTTATATTATTCCATTTACCTACTTTGTAGAAATCATCAGGGGTATCCTGCTTAAAGGGAATTTGCTTGTATAGAGTTATTGCCGTCTTTTATTGCGCTGTGTGCGTTCGCTATATTCTTCACACTCTTTAGTATTTATCGTTTTCGTAAAACACTCTCTTGAACGTGTCATTACATAAATAGTGAATATTGTATGAATAACATCAACTACTCCATACACAGGAAAAGAAACAAAGCACTTGGTATTCCTGAACTTATTGCTATTGCACTTGGCGGAATGGTTGGGGGGGGGATATTTACGATACTTGGCATCTCGGTTTCAATGATTGGCGTTTATACGCCATTAGCAATAATTATTGGTGGAATACTTGCGTCTCTGGCGGCTTACTCATATATCAAGCTAGGTGTTTATTATAAAGATGAAGGTGCAACCTATTCATTTTTTAAAAAAACATTTCCTGGGTCGCCATTTGCAGCATCGCTTATTGGCTGGTGGGTCGTATTTGGTTATATCAGCACCCTGGCACTCTATGCGTATACTTTCGCCTCCTATGCCATTAGTGGATTTGCTTTTGCTGATAGTGAATGGGGGAGAAAACTTGTCGCAGGCATCGTAATCTTGGTATTTACACTTGTTAATGTCTGGAGTGTAAAAGGTATGGGTAAAATCGAAGATATTATGGTTTATACCAAGCTGATGATTCTAGTTGCCATATCATTTGTTCTTATCATTAACAGCCAGACAACGCTTCCTGTGTTATTACAAAATACCAATGACACAAATTTAATATCAATTTTGATCGTTGCCTCGATTACATTTGTTGCTTATGAGGGATTTCAACTCGTGATCCAGGCAGTTAATGAAATGGAAAGCCCGGAAAAGAATATTCCCAAAGCCATTTACTCGGCCATATTCATTGCCATTATTATTTATGTTGTCATTTCCCTGGGTGCTATATTGGCGATCCCCTTTGAGGATATAGTACAAAACAAGGAGTATGCTCTAGCAGCTGGTACAGGCAATGTACTGGGGCATTGGGGGACTGATCTGGTTATTTTAGGTGCATTGCTTGCAACCAGTAGTGCTATCAGTGGTACCCTTTTTGGGGCCTCAAGACTTATGGCTGTTATTGCCAAAGATGGTTACCTGCCTTTGTTTCTTGTTAAAAGGGTAAATCATATTCCAGTTATTGCCATAGTGAGTATGGCAGCACTATCATTCCTGCTTGTGCTACTTGGCGGTTTGGAGCTCATACTTGAATTCGGTAGCATGACGTTTCTATTAGTATCTGTACTCATGTCATATGCAAATTACAAGATATGTGATTTAACTAATTCTTCCCGATTTCTTACGGTTCTTTCTTTCTTTGGTCTTATGTCAGGAATGATATTGATTTTATATTATGAATTAAGTACTCAACTCCACGAAATGATTATCATCGGGGGGATTTATATCTTGCTTGCAGCTCTATCCTGGTTCTATTCTAGAAATAAAATACATCATATTGGCAATTAACTAGTCGATTAACTGGTATCGCGTAGAAGATAGATAACCCGGTAATATCAGGCGCCTTCCGGCATAGCAGGTTATAATAAATTTTACTAAGGTAAAAATATGTTCACCCGCTAATCTGCAATGTATGAAATGAAGCAGAATTCAGGAAATTAGTATGTATCGACTCATTTATAAAAGTAAAAGTATTCAAGAAATCGATTGGCAGACTGTTGAAGATATTCTTCATGCATCTGAAAAAGGAAATGAAGAGCATGAAATCAGCGGATTGTTATTATCGACCAATACGCATTTTCTTCAAATCATTGAAGGGAAATACGAGGATGTTAATGATATCTTTATGAAAATAGCCAAGGATGAGCGTCACAACCAAATCAAGTTGATTTGTTTTGAAGTTATTGATGCTCGTTTATTTAGTGGCTGGGGAATGCGGGGTATCGGAATATTTAATTTCAACAAAGACATTGAAAAGATGCTTATGGATAAATATGGAGAAGAAGACGGTAGCGTCAGATTTCCCCTTGAAGCATGGCGTGTTTTATCTCTGGTTAACGATATCAACATGGTACAACAAATTCCATCATGGAAAGCAAGTTGATGATTAAGGATCATTGTAAATATTTTTTTATGAACTGAATTTGATGTTAAGTCCACGTTCCCTTATAAAGGGCGGCACTCAGGATAAATAAATCACTTAGCCATATGTAAGCATGCATACATGATAAAAATTCTTCGATATTATCGAATGCTTGTGGGATATATTTATAGTTAGACCAGAAATAAAGTTGCGAATTATGTATAAAAACACGCTATCCATATCATCACTCATATGCGCCGTGTTTTCTTTGTTGGCAGTCACAATGACAAAAAACGTGTATGCGAACGACGATTTATGGAATGCACTTAAAGAGGGTGGCAAGGTCGTGCTAATGCGTCACGCGCCTGTGGATCGAGGAAAAGACAAAGGCAACTCCTTATTACGAGACCCATCTTGCCTGAAAGAGAGGAATCTCTCCTATCAAGGAAGACGTAATGCCGAAGTCATTGGTAGTCGATTCAGAGAACGAAATGTACCTGTGGATGAAGTGTTGCATAGTCCTTTTTGTCGCACGACAGAAACAGCGCAATTAGCCTTTGGCGATGCTATCCCTGCTGACTACCTTTTTCTACTTGAAGTTTTAAGCGCGAATGAGGTGGAACAGCAGACTGAAATATTGAATAGAGTCATTAACACCTATGAAGGCAAAGGCAACCTTATCCTGGTTACACATGCTCCAAATATAAACGCGATTTCTTTTGAGTTGATGAAATTTTTGGATCTATTGGTGATTGATCCAAATGGCGAGGAAGACTTTGAGGAATTAGGAGTGATAAGATTTTCTGAATCAAAATAGATATATGTGTACAAAGTGGCCTAACAAACGCATCCAGTCGGATGATGACCTGTGCTGCTTGATCCAGGTCATTTTCATAGGCTCTGATTGTTTTAGAAATCCTTCTAAAATCAAAGTGAAAAATTAATTCTTGCAGCGAGGAATGGGAATGTTTCACAAATTTCGATTGTTAGTATTTATAGGGCTGGTAATAACACCATTGTGCTCTCAGGCATTGGGGCTTGGTAAAATCACAAGCGGCTCTGCTTTAAATCAACCATTTGAGGCAGAGATAGAGCTGCTTTCAGTAGCACCTGGCGAACTGGATGGTGTGAAAGTTGCACTGGCTTCGGAAGAAGCATTTTCAAAAGCCGAAGTTGACCGACCTTATTTATTGTCACGTTTAAAATTTGAAATAATCCAGAAAGAAAATGGTCAGGCTGCTATTCGTGTCTTTAGTCGCCAGGCTGTTTCTGAACCTTTTTTAACTTTTCTCGTTGAAGTTGACTGGCCTAAGGGCCACCTGGTCCGGGAATTTTCTGTATTACTTGAAATACAATAACTGAATTATTAGAAGACTATCGCAGCCCATTAGGTTAAGGAACGAATAGGGCGTGGGATAAACGAGGAAATTGAGGAAATTTTTGAGGGCGGGCAGGAAAAGCAGTATAATTTTCCATCGATTCTATTTTAAGCAAGTAACAAAGGAACTTGCCATCACGCCGAGCATCGAATTCCTGGCAGATTCTCTACCCTGTGGAACTCACAAAATTATTATTTCAATTTGCATAATCACAACCCTCTAAGGAATGAAAAATGAAGATTACGATTACTACTTTCGTTACCATGCTTTTCCTGTTTGTTGCAGGCGAGAGTATGGCCGAAAATGTACCAACACTTGAACAGGTTAAGAAAACAGAAGTTATACGCATAGGTTATCGTGACAACGAACCGCCTATGTCTTTTCTGAATAAGGATAGTCAACCGGTTGGATATTCTATCGATTTATGCAACCTCATAGTGAGTGCGGTAAAAAGTGAACTGAAAAATCCTAACATTGCTACAAAATATGTACCTGTTACCTCATCCAACAGGTTTGAATCCTTAACAAATAACTCAATTGATATTTTGTGTGGGTCTACTACCAAGACACTTTCACGCGCGGAACGGGTTGATTTCACACAGCTTTCGTTTGTTACCGGGGCTTCGTTACTTAGCCTGGAAACAAACGATATAGGTGGAGTTTCTGATCTTAAGGGCAAGAAAGTAGCCGCAGTTAAAGATACCACTACGATTAAAAGCCTGGAAAAGGCGCTAAAAAAGGATGATATCGATGCTGAAATCATCACAGTGGATTCCGCTTCAGCTGGTATGGATGCCCTCATTAAAGGTGATGTGGATGCCTTTTCATCTGACCAGATCGTATTGATAGGTCTTGCTCTGACAAATAAAGGCTCGGAAAAATTCAAGATTGCCCAGGATATATTTTCGTATGAACCTTTCGCTCTCGCGGTTAGACGTAACGACTCTGATTTTCGTCTTATTGCCGATCGGGTGTTATCTCAACTTAACCGAAGTGGGCAAATTACCAAGATCTACTCCCAATGGTTTGGTGGATACACGAAAGAGGTTCCGACCTTGCTTCAGGCAATGTACATGCTGAACTCAACGCCTGAGTAGTTGATTTTAAGTTGCTTTAGAGCCCCGCTTCGGTGGGGCTGTTTATATCGGATTTTTTACAGAAAAGTTACAAAATTTGATCTATATTTTTAATTGCCTAGTCTGACTTTAGAGATATAGATATGCCTGTTTCACTGGAATTCTAAAATCTTCAGTTGTGATTAAAGATCTGTTATTTTTTACATAAGCCCAAGGAGAACGATATATGGCGAAAAAAAAAGTAAAAAAACTAAAAAAAGAAGTTAAAAAACAAGCTAACAAACTTCGTAAAGCAAAAAAGGCATTAAAAAAAGCCAAGTGATTTTCAGCTGCATGAAGCCCGTCCCTGTGACGGGCTTTTTTATGCCTGCTTTTTACATCACAGCGCGTATCTAAACTATTTAGCAAATGAGGTGGTTTTCCAAAACGGATAAATCAATAACGAATTCAGCTGGCAGTCTTTTGATTGTTGGTAATCCCATATCGGTGAGTCACTTTTGTTTGTGCTAATATTTTTTTATTACCAGGGAGGAAACTGATATGAAACAACTTCTCTTTATTACGCTATTTTTCCTGTCTTTTCAGGCCTCTGCCGAACAGTGGTTGTGTGTTACTGAACGTATGACAGGATTTTATCTCGATGAAAAAACCAATGCATGGGAACCCGGCACATTTACCGACAGACCAAAATACATTATTTCCAGTTACCCGGAAGCTGGCATAATCAAATATACAGTAAAGGAACACGCCTCAAATAACGAATTTCCTACCTGCCAGGATTTTGTGAACAAACAGGACGAATATTTCATTACCTGTCAGGATAAATACGGTAGTTCCTTTTTATTTAATAAAACCAGAAACCGGTTTCAATTCAGCAATGTTATTGGTGGTTTTGTATACCCGTATCTCAAGGGTACGCCTCCCTTTATGAGTATTGGTCTTTGTTCATCTTTTTAATTTAAAGACAAAACAAGCCAATTGAATGAAATCCAGGGCAATGACCCCGGGTATCAGGAGTTCGCTATTACCATGAGTCGAATACAATCTCTCCCGACCAAATATGCCTGCAGTTTGTCCCAGGCGCCCGGAATTCATTTATCAACAAGGCTTGTTACCCGCAATATTTGATTTCCTGCAACAGGTTAATTTAAACATAGCTTTGACATGATGCTATTGTAGAATGGGTCTGTCTGACACTGCTTCTAAATTCTGCTGAAGCCCGGAAGTAACCCATTATTTAAAAACCTGATTTTCAGGCTTAAATATATTTGAATATTTAAATTTGGACGTTTCTTTATGTTAAAAAAACTGCTCATTGCCGGCGTAGGTGTCGTGTTAGTGGTTGGTGTAATTGTCTATGTGAAGCTTGGGCAGTTTACCGCCATGGAGCAGGCAGCAGTTGGCATGACATTTCCTCCCGAGTCGGTTACAGCTGTCGCGGTTGATGAGACAGAGTGGGAACAGGTAATCTCTGCAACGGCCTCAGTCTCGGCTGTGCAGGGTGTTATGGTCAGTGCCGAAGAGGGTGGCAGGATAACCCGGATCAGCTTTGAATCTTCAGCCGATGTTGACGCAGACCAGGTGTTGCTGCAGATGGATACCACCACTGAAGATTCACAACTGGCTTCAGCCAAGGCAAGCGCAGCCCTGGCCAGGGCCGAATTGGCGCGGTTACGAAAACTCATTAAAAAAGACCTTACCTCGAAAGATTCCATTGACCGTGCCGAAGCCGAAGTCAAGGTAACGGAGGCAGAGGTTGGTGTCATCCAGGCAACGATTGACAAGAAAACTGTCAGGGCGCCTTTTGCAGGGCGTTTGGGACTGCGTCAGGTCGACCTGGGACAAATCCTGTCCGATGGCGATCCGATAGTTGCATTGCAAATGCTTAACCCAGTGTACGTTGATTTTTCAGTTCCACAGAAAAAGCTGTCGCAACTGCATAGCGGCATGAAAGTACGCGTCACTTCCGATGCAACGCAGGATGAAATATTTCATGGTGAGATAGAGGCTATCAATCTCGAAGTTAATTCTGTGACACGTAATGTACAGGTACAGTCACTGGTGGATAATTCCAGTGAGAAACTGCGTGTTGGCATGTTTGTTAATGTCGAGCTCGTGCTGCCTGAAACACGACCGGTTCTGCCGATCCCGGCAACAGCGGTGCTCTATGCACCATTTGGAAATTCAGTCTTTGTGGTCGATCAACAGAAAAACAAGGAATCTGATGAAATCGAACTGGTTTTACGTCAGCAGTTCATCAGTCTTGGGCAGGCGCGTGGTGATTATGTTGACGTAACCGATGGACTTAAAACCGGTGAAACGGTGGTGACCAGTGGTGTGTTCAAGCTGCGAAGCGGGATAAAAGTTGTCATTGATAATAGCCTGGCTCCCAAATTCAGCCTTGACCCAACTCCACGGGACTCCTGATGCAGCCTGTCCAGCGCAGTTTCACAGATCTGTTTATCAAGCGGCCGGTACTGGCCGTGGTGGTCAACCTGTTGATTGTCATTGCCGGGCTGAATGCCTGGAACTCATTGAGTGTTCGACAATACCCGCTGAGCGAAAATGCCTCGATACAGATAATGACCGTGTATGTCGGGGCCAGTGCCGAATTAGTTCGTGGTTTTATCACTACACCGCTGGAGCGTGCCATAGCGGCAGCCGAAGGCATTGATTACGTGGAGTCCAAAAGTCTGCAGGGCGTCTCTATTATTAATGCACGACTTAAGATTAACTATGACTCCACCAAGGCGCTGGCCGATATCTCGTCCAAGGTTGACCAGGTTCGCAATGACCTGCCGGCTGAAGCTCAGTTACCCTCCATCAGTGTTCAGTCTGCCGATTCGGAAATCGCCGCGGCTTATCTCAGTTTCTGGTCAAATATTCTGTCGCCTGAGCAGATTACGGATTATCTGACACGGGTTGTGCAGCCGCGCCTGTCTGCCGTAAACGGTGTACAACGTATCGAAATATTTGGAGCCCGTACATTTGCGATGCGAGTATGGCTCAAACCCCACCGGATGGCGGCGCTGCATGTCACTCCTTCACAGGTGAGGGAAGCGTTGGCATCCAATAATTACCTGGCAGCAATCGGCAGTACCAAGGGCGCACTGGTACAGACTTACCTCGCGGCCAATACTGATTTACATAATGCAGATGATTTTCGACGCCTGGTTGTTTACCAGAAAGATGACACCATCGTCCGTCTGGAGGATGTTGCTGATGTCGAACTGGGGGCCGAGGACTACGATACCCTGGTGCGTTACTCGGGTGATACTGCAGTTTTTGCAGGTGTGTTCCCCCAGCCCAATGCCAATATTATCGATGTGATTGCCGGCATACGTCAGGAGCTGGACAAGTTGAAACAGGAAATGCCAGCCGGGCTGGATGCCAGTATTGGCTATGACGCCTCTGAATATGTCAGCGACGCTATCCACGAGGTGACGGTAACACTTGGTGAAACTTTGCTGATTGTCGTTGTTGTGATATTCCTGTTTCTCGGTTCGGTACGCTCGGTACTGGTGCCTGTGATGGCAATCCCCGTGTCCCTGATCGGGGGCATTTTCCTGATGCAGATGTTCGGTTTTACGCTGAACCTGTTGACCCTGTTGGCGATCGTGCTTTCTGTCGGCCTGGTTGTCGATGATGCGATTGTGGTAGTCGAGAACGTTGAGCGTCACTTGCGTGAGGGACGTACTCCACGCGAGGCCGCCATGCTTGGGGCACGTGAGCTGGTCACACCCGTTATTGCGATGACCCTGACCCTGGTCGCGGTCTATATCCCGATTGGCTTACAGGGTGGTTTGACCGGTGCGCTGTTCCGTGAGTTTGCCTTTTCGCTGGCTGGAGCCGTGGCGATATCAGGCATCGTTGCGCTTACATTATCGCCCACCATGGCAGCCAGGCTACTGCGAAGTGCGCAGGATGAGGAGCGGGGTTTGTCAGGTTGGTTAAACCATCGTTTCGACCGCTTGCAGGTGGCTTATGGCAAAATTCTGGGAACAACTCTTAAGGCAAGACCTGCTGTCTACCTCGTGTGGATCATTATCAGCCTGTGCACCATACCCATGTTCAACTTTTCCCCCAAGGAACTGGCTCCTACCGAAGACCAGAGTGTTTTGTTTGGTATTATCAACACGGCATCCAATTCCACTGTTGATCAGAATGCCGGTTATGCCGAGGCCGCCGAAAAAGTCATGCTTGAGGTGCCCGAAGCCGCACTGACTTTCCAGTTATTGTTTCCACCGTCTATTGGCGCAACGATTGGCGCTGATGGCTTTAGTGGTGTTGTGGTCAAGCCCTGGGCAGAACGCAACAGAACGGTAACTGAAATGGTTCCGGAAGTGCAGGCCAGGGTTTCAAAGATACCCGGCATTCAGGTGTTTATCACAACGCCACCCGCGCTACCGGGCGGTAGTAACTTTCCTGTTGAGTTTATCATCACGTCTACGGCTAACGCCGATAAACTCATTGAGTTTGCACAATTGCTGCAACAGAAAGCGACTGAGAGTGGTCTTTTTGCGTTTCCACCGGATATTGACTTAAAGCTTGATCAGCCACAGGCCACGGTGGTTTTCGATCGCGATAAACTCGCGGATCTTGGTCTAAACCTGTCACAGGTGGGTGCTGATCTTGCCGTGGCTACCGGTGGCGACTTTGTTAATCGCTTCAATATGGATGGTCGCAGTTACAAGGTTATTCCACTGGTGCAACGCGCGGATCGCCTCAACAGTGAGCAGTTAGGTGATATTCATATCGCCACTCCTGATGGCCAGATGGTGCCTCTGTCTTCGATAGCGCATATTGAACATTCAGTCGTGGCGCGTTCACTTAACCGCTTCCAGCAGCTAAATGCAGTAAAATTGTCTGGTGTCAGTACCCGTACCCTGGATGAGGCACTGACATTTTTAGAGGACACAGCGCGAGAAATCCTGCCGCCTGGCTACAGCTTCGACTATACCGGCGAGTCTCGACAACTGCGTACCGAGGGTAACAAGTTTCTGCCAGCTTTCTCACTGGCTATTTTAATGATTTTCCTGGTGCTTGCTGTTCAATTCAATGCTTTCCGCGACCCGTTCGTTATCCTGGCTGGCTCGGTTCCGCTGGCAATGTTTGGTGCACTGATCTTTACCCTGTTAAAGATGCCTGATCCCAACATGCCTTACTGGACGAATGGCTGGACCACAACCATGAATATTTATGCGCAGGTTGGACTGGTAACACTGGTGGGCCTGATTGCCAAGAATGGCATCCTGATCGTTGAGTTTGCCAATAAACTCCAGTTGCAGGGAGAGGGTAAACTGGAGGCGGTCAGGGATGCCGCAATGATTCGTCTGCGTCCTATTTTAATGACCTCGGTTGCGACCATCGCCGGACATTTCCCGCTGGTTTTGGTGACCGGGGCCGGTGCAGCTGCGCGTAACTCTATTGGCTTGGTTCTAGTCGGCGGCATGGCTGTTGGCACGCTGTTTACACTGTTTGTTCTACCGTCACTTTATGTTTTGATCGCCAAGGACAGGTCTTTGGATCATGCTGAGTAACTCATGCCTGCATTGCTGAGCTGAGATTCAATTATAGAGAAATTCGATAATCGGCCTTGTCGAATACAGCGGCAACTCCTGCAACTGCATGAACTGCCGCTGTGTAAGGCTGAGTCAAATCCCAGCTACTTATTTATTTTACCGGTGCAGGGGAATCCGTTTTAGTTTCTCCAGCCTTGCTTTGCTCAGAGCTGACTTGAGCCGCTTTCGTTTCTGCTGCTTTTACCTGTGCAGCCCGGACCTGGGCAGCACGAACTTCAGCTGCTTTCATGCGTGCCGCTCTCATTTGTGCGGCCCTGACACGTGCGGCCTGGACTTCTGCTGCCCTCATTTCGGCCGCTTGCAATTGTGCAGCCCGGACCTGGGCTGCCCTGACTTGAGCCGCCTTTCTTTCTGCCGCCATCATTTGTGCAGCTCTGACCTGTGCCGCGCGAACTTCTGCTGCCATCATTTCTGCAGCTTGCATTTGTGCCGCTCTAACCTGTGCCGCCCTGGCTTCAGCTGCTTTCATTCTTTCAACCTGCATTTGAGCGTCCCTGACCGGATCAGGATAACTGTCCTGGTACATCGGATACTGACCGGCACTTGCAGGCACAATTATTGATGCAGCTGTAGCAATTGCCACCGCGATTAATAGATTTTTCATGGCGTTCTCCTTGAGTAATAACTAGTCATATTAGTAAATATGGCAGTAAGACGCTTTGTTTTCATTGTTTATCATCAATCAATTGTATTTTATATGATTTTTGGAAAATGATAATTCGTGTTTATATTCAGCAAGCTTATATCAACTTTAGTACGTCTGTGTAAGAAATAGGGAGATTCTTTAAGCGTAGGGAGTTTGTGTTGACAGGGTCTGCAATAGAAGTTGAGAATGATTATCTGGTCAGCAACTTCATTAATTAATCAATCGAATCAAAAACAGGAGAGAAGAGCATGAAAAAAACAAAAATGCTGGGAATCGGCGTTGCCGGGCTGGTGCTTATTATCATCGTAGCAGCGGTTTACCTGTGGTCTTCACTCGACAGCCTGGTAGAGGCGGCAATTGAAAAATATGGTTCACAGGCAACCCAGACAAACGTTGCCGTTGGAGGCGTCAAGCTGGCGCTAACCTCTGGTGAAGGCAGCATTCAGGGAGTTGAAATTGGCAACCCGGCCGGCTTTAGCAGAAAAAATATTTTTACCCTGGGTGAAATCAGCGTTGCGATTGACCCGAAGACAGTCACCAGTGATGTCGTGGTGATTGATAAAATACTGATTAAGGCGCCACAGGTGTTTTATGAGATTAATGACAAAGGCAAGTCCAATGTGGATGCGCTGAAAAGCAATCTTCAGCAGGCTTCAAGCGGTAAGCCGGACAAGGCTGCTGAAAGTGACTCAAGCGATTCAAGTGGTTCCAAAGAAATTAAGCTTATTATCCGCAAACTGATTATTGACAAAGGTGAAATCGATGCACGCATTGCGGCACTTGATGACAAGGACTTGTCCACCAATCTGCCACGTATTGAACTGACTGATCTGGGTAAAAAATCAGGTGGTGCAACGCCAGCCGTTATAGCTGAAGAAATCGTCAGCGTACTGATCAAGAAAACCGGTTCTGCAGTCGCCGAGCTTGGTGTACAGAAATACCTGGGAGCAACCGCTGACGAAGCCAAAGCAAAATTAAAGGAACAAGCTGGAGAAGCCATAGGCGATCAGGTCGGTGACAAGTTGAAAGGTCTGTTCGGAAATTAATTTTTCTGCTTGGGTGGGGATTTAATAAGTCTCCATCCTGGCAGACAAGGCATAACCTGCCTGGATTAAACACGCTTTTCTACCTGCAGTAATGAACAAAACAATATTTTTATGTTTGACCGTTGCCTTTCTCTGCGCCGGGCTACTGCATTCAGCTGTCGCACAAGATCTGGAACCAAGACGCTGGACACCTTTGCCGCTTGGCACCAATGTGGTCGGCGCAGGATATATTTATACAGATGGTGATCTTGACTTTGATCCTGTACTGGAGATTGAGGATGCCAGTGTAGATGTCGAAACTGTGCTTATTTCACACGTAAATTCCTTCTCATTGGCTGGCAAACTGGCGCGTTTTGACGTGCTCCTGCCATGGCAAAAAGCACGCTGGGAAGGGCTGCTAACCGGAGTGCCTACGGTCGTAAAGCGTGAAGGTTTTGCGGATCCCCGTTTTCGTGTTTCGGTGAATCTATGGGGATTGCCGGATGCCAGGGAAGGTGATGTTCGCAAGTACCTGGCGTCTCGCCCTGTTAATACTCTTGTTGGTGCAGCGTTATCGGTTGCCGTGCCCTGGGGTGAATACCATTCGGACAAGTTGCTTAACCTGGGAAGCAATCGCTATACCATCCGTCCGCAGATTGGATTGGTGCACACGCGTGGACCATGGTCGTTTGAATTGACGGGTTCAGCTTTCATTTTTACCGAAAATGATAACTTTTTTGGTGGCAAGAAGCGTGAGCAGGACCCGATCTATGCAGTGCAAACACACCTGGTACGTACTTTTAAACCCGGCCTGTGGGCGTCATTGAGCGCAGGCTACTGGGAAGGTGGGAGTTCCAAGATTGACGGTGTGGATAAAGATGATGAGCGGGCTGGTTTTCTGTCGGCATTGTCAGTTGGTCTGCCTATCTCGCGTTCGCAGGGTTTCAAGATCGCCTATATCAGCTCAAGAAACCGTGAACGTGTCGGATCCGACAGCGACAGTATTGCGGTTGCCTGGTCGGTATTGTATTGATGGTTTGTTATTCACACATGCCGGAAACTCCCGGCATGTGTGAAATCATTGCTTTAATCAGACTTTCGTTACCACGTAAACCTGCTCATTCTTGAAGTAGGATGGGCGATAGTAAGTATTGAGATAATACTGATACTTGACACCGTCTACGAGCTTTTCTTCGGCCTCATCTGGTAATGCGCTAACCACAGCACCAGCGGGAGCTTCCTGGACAATATAGCCTTTTTTGGTTTCATCAAACAGGTAGAAGCTGCCACGATTGAAACAATAGGTTTTTCCCTCAACCTGGACGTCTTCGCATTCAGCCGGTGGTGCTTCAACCTCGATGCCAACAGGCGGCGCGACCACAACGTACCCTGTTGGGGCCTGGGTGTAATAGACGCCGGCTGCGTAATAATAAGTGGTTCCGGTGTAGACGATGGTGTGCGTATAGGGTGGTATCGAGGCAATTGACGCGCCGATGACAACGCCCCAGAAGAAGGCTGCACCATCAGAAGGATAACCCCATCCATAACGGCCCCAGTAACCGTGGTCATCGTACATGTCATCAACAAAATCCTGGCGATCTTCACGGGCGTTGTTCAGGTGATTTTGCCAGTCTTCACGTGCATCTTCACGGTTGTCCTGTCTTTCACTGAGCCTGTCTTCACGATCAGCGCGATTATCATCCCGGGTGTCAGCCCGTTTATCCTGGTTCTCGGTGCGTTTATCCTGCTGTGAAGCTTGCGTGTCTTTACGGTCAGTTTGACGATCTGTGGCGCTATCCTTGCGAGTAGCCTTTTTATCGCTGAGATCACTGGTTGAAACCTTGTCTCTGGTTGTGGCCGTTTTGCGATCGCTGGTTGAGACCTTGCTTCCAGCGGTAGTGGTCTTGCGATCAGTGCTTGCAAACTTGCCGCCTCCGGTAGTGGGTTTACGATCAGCTGTGCTGATGGTGTTCCGGGAGCCTTGTCCCAGCGAGCCGCTTCCCTGGTTTGAATAGCGGATACTACTGCTACGGGAACTGCTGGCAGAACGATTTGATAAGCCTGAACCAAAACTCGAAGAACCGCCACGACTTGAAAGACCGCCACCACGTGGAGCACTGCGTCCCTTAAAGCTACCGCCTCCTCTCGCACCGCCAAAAGAGCGGCCGCCACCACCACGAGCGGCCTGGACATCCTTGATCAGAGAAAAACTATACGTCGAGGATTGATTGCCCGGTTGGGGCTGCTTGGAAACGGGTGACACGCTAATGCTAAACAGGAATACCAGTGACAACGTTGTAAATAAGACTTTTAACTTGTTGGTTTTCTTCGTGTGCATCACTGTTTTTCTCCACTTGTGCCAGTTGCCACTGGAATAAATTCGATTTCATCGGCATCAATCGGCGGATAAAAATCAAACAGCATGTCCGGTGTCCTGGGATTGAAGTCCCAGTCTGACAAGTAGGCGGTGTATTGAGGTAAACCTTCCAGGTGTTTATAGGTAATGACGATCTTGCGAATCAATGGCTCTACACTGTCGGCAATCCAGATTTGAAAATCCACGTGTTTATTCGAGAGGGCCAGGTGATGGTATTTTTCTCCGTCCAGGTAATGCAGGCCGGCATAAAATCCTGAGTCAGTATTCGAGATGAAGTTGTCATACAGGTTGCCGGCAAGAAAATCAGCCAGTGGCGCATCTACATGAAATTTCAGCATGGCATAATCAAGTGCTGCTTCAAGCGTGTCAGGAACATCAATGCTGGCAAAGATATTTTTCTTCAGGTCAAAGCGACTCATCTTTTTACCATCATAATAAAAGCGGGTAGTGCCTTTGTCTGATACAGCCTCTGCATACATACGGTCAGGAAGGCGTACCAGGACTTTGCCACTCTTGGATAGCTGGATTTTCTGTCCTGAACGCAAAACTTCTTCAGTGGTTTGATGTGTTATTAAAGAAAAGCTTTTTGCGCTTGAGAGGTAATCACTTGCCTGCCTGACCAGGTTTACGACAAAAGGATCAATGCCATCAGGCGGTTGGACATCTGCAGCAGGTTGGACAACTGCTTTGGCAGTTTCTTCCTGGCCGGGATTCTGTTTTACCTCAGCGGCGAAGAGTGAGCCGCTAAACACCAGGGCAAAGCATAAAACTATTTGTCGGAAGATAAATGAGGTCATGGTAGTTCCTGAATTTTTGTTTTCTCAAGCTAAACTGAAGTGAAAAAGCGATGCGAATGGTAAAAAATTACGTTTTATCTGGTTAGGCCGGTCACAGATGATTGCACTTGCATTATATAAAGCTAGTTCATTGCCTGCTTCAGGTCCAGCAGAATGACAGGTTACAGTCT
The DNA here is from genome assembly GCA_963801985.1 of uncultured Gammaproteobacteria bacterium. Lineage (GTDB taxonomy): Bacteria > Pseudomonadota > Gammaproteobacteria > Chromatiales > Chromatiaceae > JABDQZ01. The sequence goes on along the minus strand of CAWDGV010000013.1, from coordinate 132,310 downwards.
GTTTTACATCGGCTTGCTGAAAAATGCCAGAGTATATACAGTTGATCACAACTAAATAGCCCGTTGCTTGATAAGAATCCGCCATGAAACCTGGAAAAATAGCCGAAATGTTTTCTTCCCGCCTGATTATTGTACCCATTATTCTTTTGTTTCCTGCTTTGTTGTGGGCATCACAGGTGCCGTCTGAAGCAGGTATTGACTGGCTCAAGCTGTTTATGGGCCTGTTTGGTGGGCTGGCATTATTCCTGGCCGGCCTTGAGGTCCTGTCTACCGGGCTCAAACTGGCAGCGGGAAACACTTTGCGTACCGTTCTGCAGAAATTGACCGTTAATCGTTTTCTAGGCGTGATAACCGGCGCCTTTGTGACCGGTATTTTGAATTCTTCATCGGTAACGACGGTGCTGGTGGTCGGATTTGTCACCGCAGGCGTCATGTCGCTCAGCCAGTCAATTGGTATCATCATGGGAGCCAATATCGGCAGCACGGTGACAGCGCAAATTCTTGCTTTCAACGTGGCGGCGTTTGCGCTGATACCCGTTGCCATTGGTTTTTTCATGTTTTTTGCCAGCAAGGCAGAGGGTGTTAAACATTCCGGCATGATGATCATGGGCCTGGGGCTTGTTTTCTATGGCATGGGGCTGATGAGTGAAGGTATGACACCGTTGCGTAGCTACGAGCCATTCATGGAAATTCTGGTCAAGATGGAAAACCCGTTGTTCGGCATTCTGGCTGGTGCGGTATTTACCGGCCTGGTCCAGTCGTCTGCGGCTACCGTGGGTATTGCTATTGCCATGGCCAGTGAGGGATTGTTGTCCCTGCCTGCCGGTATCGCGCTGGCTTTGGGTGCCAATGTCGGTACCTGTGTAACTGCGGCTTTAGCGGCTCTCGGTAAGCCGGTTGAAGCGGTGCGGGCTGCCGTGGTGCATGTTGCCTTTAATATTCTTGGGGTACTGATCTGGCTGCCATTCCTGGGTATCCTGGCAGATATGGCCGTGTCAGTTTCGCCGGTAGCCGTAGCGCTGGATGGTACGGCCGCCCTGGCCGAGGAAGTGCCGCGTCAGATTGCCAATGCCAATACGATGTTCAACGTGATCAATACTTTCCTGTTCATTGCCTTTACCACCTGGTTTGCGCGCATGGCAGAATGGCTGGTGCCGGAAAAGGCTCCCACGGAAGGTGTGATAATCGAACCGGTATTTCTCGATGATGCCGCGCTGGAAGTGCCTGCAGTGGCGCTTGAAAACGCACGCCAGGAAATTCACCGGGCGGGTCTGATTGCACTTGAAATGATGGATGAGTTTAAACTGGCCATAACCCAACGTGACACAAAAAAGCTGGAAGAATTGGCGCGCAGTGATGACCAAATCGATATCCTGGAAGCTGAAATCATGACCTACCTGGCTCACATTCGTCAGTCAGTCCTGTCGGAAGATGAAAGCAGGGAGCATCACACTCTGGTTACGATCCTGACCAACCTGGAAAGCCTTGCTGATATTATCGAAACCGAAATGGTCGCTGTCTCGAAAGCATTTATCGAGGGTGACTTTCAGCCAAACAGTGAAGAAACGTACGCCATGTTGAAGGGTTTATGGACTCGCGTTTACCAGGCGCTTGAGCTTGCAGTGCAGGCTGTGGGTAAAAACGATCAGGTGTCGGCGCAGAACGTATTGCTGATGAGTGGCGAAGTCAGGGACCTGGCGGACAGTCTGTTCGAACGACAGTCCTCACGTTTACATGCTGAAGATCCAAAATATCTGCAAAAAGTTCGCCTGTTGCTGACATTCATAGAACAGCTCAGGCATATCTACACGCTGACCAAGCGCATGGCCAGGCCCTGTCTTCCCGTTGAAGTTACCCATACTGAAAACTAGGCTGGATTAGAGCGAAATCCGTGGGGTGGGGTAATTCATCGATCGGGATCGAAATCAGCGGCATTACCAGTCAGCGCACGCAAACATTCGTGGAATGCCCGATTATTCTGGCATGTATTTTATAAAAAAAGCCGAGATGACTTCGGGCTAACTCATGGCTAAACTAATAAGTTTGATAGATACTATATAAAAGATATATTTGTGCCCAGACTACTGAAGAGATCTCCTCTGATGCCATTAATGAAATATTTAATACCTGTTTTATTCTCGATTCTGCTCGCCGGTTGCAGTGAACCGCCACCTGAAGAACCCGTTGCCACCTCAAGGCCGGTCAAGTCGATACTTGTTAAAGCAGGTGCAATAGATGGCGTGCGGCATTTCCCGGCCCGCATAGATGCGGGCATCAAGGCTGAAATTGCTTTTCGCGTCCCGGGAACAGTGCAGGAATTACCCGTCAAGGAAGGTGAGGGAGTTGAGATAGGTGATGTCCTTGCCGTACTGGATAAAAAAGATTATCAACTTGTCGTCAATGACCGAAAAGCCAAATATGACAATTCCAAGAAGAATTTTGACAGGGCAAAAGGACTCATCAAGGATGGTTATATCTCCAAGATGGATTATGATCGCCTGGAATCTGAATTCAAAAGTAGCAAGGCTGCGCTGGAGACTGCCCAGCAGGATCTGAACTATACAACGTTAAAAGCGCCTTTCGGAGGCGTTATTGCGAAGTTGTATATCGACGCTTTCCAGGAAGTTCAGGCCAAGCAGGTTATCCTGGATTTACATGATGTATCTCAGCTTGAAGTCAAAATTGATGTTCCGGAAAACCTCGTGCGTGCAGTTCGTTCCAAAGAGAAAGTCAAGGATGAAGAGGCAGAAAAAATTCCGGTGCACGTAGCATTTGACAACCTGCCTGGTGAATCTTTCAAGCTGACCTTTAAGGAAGCTGCGACCAAGGCAGACCCCCAAACGCAGACATACCAGGTGACTTTTACTATGCCGCAGTTGGCAAATAGCTCGATTTTAGCGGGTATGACAGCCACGGCCACAGCCGACTTCTCCCGTTATTTTGCCGACAAGGCTGTTTTTGCGGTGCCAAGCAGTGCCATCGTTGGAGATTACAAGCTCGACCCAAAAGCCTGGGTGGTCGATGAACAAAACATGACTGTGAAATCAAGACCCGTCAAGGTAGGGCGTCTGCTCGATGATAAAATCGAGATACTTGAGGGCCTTAAAGTTGGTGAACGCATTGTGACCGCAGGTACCCCTTTCCTTGTTGATGGCTTGAAAGTTACCTTACTCGATCAACCTGAACAGGCTCAACCCCGCGCAAATGAGAAAAAGTGATAATAATCAAGCGGACATCATCAGGAAAACAAGATGAACATTGGTGAATATTCTGTAAGGACGCCAGTTACTTCCTGGCTGCTCGTTATCATCCTGGTAGGCGGTGGACTCTGGGCATTCCAGGAAATGGGCAAACTGGAAGACCCTGCCTTCACCATCAAGCAGGCAAAAATCATCACCCTGTATCCTGGCGCTAGTGCCCAGCAGGTGCAGGACGAGGTGACCTATCATCTTGAGGATGCCATTCAGAAACTCGCTCAGGTAAAACGCATTAAAATGACAGTCTCCCGTCCCGGGATGTCGGATATCCAGATCGAGTTCAAGGACGAGTATCGGCCAGCTGATTTCCCGGATATCTACGATGAACTGCGTCGAAAAATAGCGGATATGAAAGACAAGCTGCCTCCCGGTGCCGAGGATCCCGTTGTGATTGATGATTTTGGTGATGTTTATGGCATCTATGCCACTATTACAGGGGATGGTTATAGCTGGCGTGACCTGTGGGATTTTGCCGATCTGATGAAACGGGAAATTGTCCTGGTGGATGGCGTCCGCAAGATCGTGATCGGTGGTGAGCAGAGGGAAGTGGTCTATGTTGATATCTCACGTGCCAAGATGGGGGAACTGGGCATATCACCCGATCAAATTGCCAGCGTACTTGAATCACAGAATGTTGTTGTTGATGCCGGAAATGTCAGCGTAGGTGACGATTACCTGCGCATTCAGCCAACGGGTGAATTTACATCGGTCAAGGAAATCGGTGATGTGCTGATCAGTTCTGATGAGAAAGAAACTGATCTACCTGAAAGATATCGCGGAGATTTGCCGGTGCTTACGAGGAAGTGCCCAACAAGCTGTATTATGTGAATGGCAAACCGGCACTGACACTGGGCCTGTCCATTATGACCGGGACAGAATGTGGTGGCAGTTGGTCAAATAGATCAACGAACGCATGCGTCAACTGCAGGACAAGATACCTGCCGGCATGCGAATTTGTGCAGACTTACAACCAACCGGCGGAAGTGGAGAAGTCGGTTTCCGGCTTTATCGTCAGTGTTGGCCAGGCCGTGGCAATCGTGATCGTGGTTCTGCTGCTGTTCATGGGCCTGCGGGTGGGATTATTATTGGTGCTGTTTGCTCATTACTGTTGCAGGCACACTGTTGATCATGCACCTGAATGGCATCGAACTGCAGCGAATTTCTCTGGGAGCGCTGGTCATTGCGCTGGGCATGCTGGTGGATAATGCCATCGTGGTTGCTGATGGCATGCTGGTCAGAATGCAGTCGGGTATGAAAGCAGTGGATGCAGCTCGTGAAACTGTGGGCAAGTACAATCTGGGCCCTGCTGGGCGGAACTATTATCGGCATACTGGCTTTTTCTGCAATCGGCCTGTCGCCGGACAATACCGGTGAGTTTGCCAGTTCGCTGTTTCTGGGTCATCCTCTACTCATTGCTTTTGTCCTGGTTTACCGCAATCAGTACGACGCCGCTGCTCTGTGCGCTTGTTAATCAAGCCGGTACAGCCTGGTGACGATTCGAGCCAAGGATCCCTATGCTGGCGTCATATTCACCGTTTTTCGTCGTCTTCTCGGCTTCAGCTATTCGTCATCGCTGGGTGACTGTTGCCATCGTGATTGGTTGTTTCGTGCTGGCTGTTGTTGGCTTTGGCAGTGTCAAGCAGGCCTTTTTCCCGGAGTCCAATACGCCCATGTTTTTCGTTGATATGTGGGAAACTGAAGGCACTGATATTCGCAAAACACGTGAAGATACCCTGAGGGTCAGTGAGTTCCTGCGCCAGCAGGACGGTGTTGTACAAACGTCCACTGTTATTGGAGGCCCCCACCAGCGCTTTACGCTGGTTTACGACAGCAAGGAAGCAACACCAGTCTATGCTCAGATCATTGTACAAACCGATACACGGGAGCGCATCGCGGAAGTCTGGCAAAAAGTCGATGCCTTCATGAAGAAGGAAATGCCCTGGACGGACCCGATTATCAAGTCTTTACGTATTGGTCCGGGACGCGGATGCAAGATTGAAGCCAGGATACACGGACCCGATCCGCAGGTGCTGCGTCAATTGTCTGAAAGGCACAGGCTATCATGCGGGCTGATTCTGAAGCCAAGGATATTCGCGATGACTGGCGTCAACCTGTAAAACTGATCAAGCCTATTTTCAATGAACAGGTGGGCAGGCAACTGGGTATTACACGTGAGGATTTAGCCAACTCTCTGGCTTATGCATTTGAAGGAACCCCTGTAGGTCGCTATCGTGATGGGATTCGTGTCCTGCCCATTTATATGCGGGCACCTGAAAATGAAAGAGAAAACGTAACCAATATCCAGGATATCAATGTCTGGAGTCCCGTGTTGAAAAAATCGGTACCGGTTTCACAGGTGGTTAGCGGTTTTGAAACAGTCTGGGAAAATACGGTACTCAGGTCCCGCGACCGGGTACGAACCATTATCGCATCCTGTAATCCTACTGGCTGAGTTGGCTACGCCTTTATTCAACCGCTTAAAATCCCAGATCGAGGCAATGGAATTACCTACTGGTTACTCACTTTCCTGGGGTGGTGAATACGAAGATTCATTGAATGCACAAAATGGCCTGGGGGCATCCTTGCCAACGGGGTTCCTGCTCATGATCATTACCAGCATTCTGCTGTTCGGCAAGGTGCGACAGCCGCTGATTATCTGGCTAACGGTTCCGCTTGCGATTGTAGGAATTACCGCTGGTCTGCTTGGATTTAACGGTGCCTTTGACTTTATGTCCCTGCTTGGAGCACTGTCCCTGATCGGCCTGCTTATCAAGAATGCAATTGTCTTGATCGAAGAAATCGACCAGCAAATAGATGAAGGTAAAGACGCCTATGATGCTATTTTGGATGCCACTGTGAGCTCGTTTACGGCCTGTTGTGCTGGCGGCAGCAACCACTATCCTGGGCCTTATACCGCTGTTACAGGATGTTTTCTTTGTGAATATGTCAATAACCATCATGGCGGGTCTTGGCTTTGCAACCATTCTGACTTTGGTGTTTGTGCCAACACTCTATGCGATTATGTTTCGTGCGCGTTAAATATTTGTTACGTAATATTCAGGCGCGTATCGTATTGCGAGCCATTTAGAAATAATTTTGGAGCTTAACGATGGAATTTGAAAACGGTATTTTGCAGTTTGGCGCGTTTCTTTCTTTTACGCTGGGCCTTGTTGTATTGTTCGTTGGCAAGCGTGTTAATGATGTCGTCGGGTTTCTCAGGGAATTCAGTATTCCGGAGCCTGTTACGGGTGGATTGATATTTACCGTGCTGATTGCTGTTTTGTACTTTGCCGCAGGCATTGAAATTAGTTTTGAGCTGGCTTCAAGAGATTTTCTGCTGGTTTATTTTTTCACCACCATTGGTATCAATGCCAGCCTCAAGGACCTGATGTTGGGTGGCAAGCCGCTGATCATCCTGCTGGTCATTACGATTGCCTACATGTTTGTGCAGAACCTGACCGGTATCACCGTGGCGGCATTGTTTGACCAGCCAGCCGCGGTAGGATTGCTTGGCGGTAGTGTTTCGCTGATTGGCGGCCACGGTACGGCGATTGCATGGTCACCGAGAATTGCCGAGGACTACGGTATCGCCAATGCCATGGAAATTGGTATTGCCTGTGCCACTTTCGGTTTGATTCTTGCCAGTCTGATGGGTGGTCCCATCGCGAAATTCCTGATTTCACGACACAAGCTGACGCCAACAGAAACGGAAGCGGTGGATGTTGGTGTATCGGATGATGAAATGGATAAACAGAAAATTGATTACCTGGATTTTCTGGATGCCATACTGGCCATTCATGTGAGTATTGTTTTCGGTTTTATGATCAATTCCGGTCTTGAGTCACTGGGGCTGAAATTGCCATTGTTCGTTACCTGCCTGTTTGCAGGTATTCTTATTACCAATACGATTCCAGCATCCTTTCCACGGGTGTCCGGGCGTCAATGGCCAAGCCGTACCCCGGCTATTGCCTTGATTGCTGCTGTCTCGCTGGGTACTTTTCTGGCAATGTCGCTGATGAGCATGCAGTTGTGGACCCTGATTGATCTTGCCGGTCCTATTTTTAGCATCATCGGCGCGCAGTTCGTGGTAGCCATCATCGTAACAGTTTTCGTGGTTTTCCCGCTGATGGGACGGACTTACGATGCGGCTGTTGTCTGTTCCGGGTTTGGTGGGATATCACTGGGTTCGACACCGACTGCGATGGCGAATATGTCGGCAGTGGCTCAGCGCTACGGTGCTTCGCATATGGCTTTTATTATCGTTCCGCTGGTGTGTGCGTTTTTCATTGACCTGGTTAACGCCTTGCTTATCCCTTTCTTCCTGACAAATTTCTGAGTAAAGCTGTCAAATGTCATAAGACCAATGGCCGCAGTGTACGCGATCATTGGTTTTATTTATTTTGCGTTTTTCAGAAAGACGATATCTGATTATATTAACTTTTCACCTTGCATTAGCCGATCATGTAAATACTTTGCATGGGGCAGGAGCTGGGTTTGAAAACGATTAAAAATCCATCCTGAATAAAGAACTGGGCCTGGTCTGTTCGTATCCAAAGCTGCTACCGGATGATTCCTCGCTTTTTCTGGCTCGGATTTCCTCGTAGGCTGGGTCATAGCCAAACTTGATGCGACTTTCCTTTTGCTGTTGCGGTTGTCTCCATCCGGGGTCGTCATCATTGGGCTGTCGCCAGTTCTGGCTGTCTTCGTAAACGCCATCTGAAATCAGTGATTCATAGTCAGGCGATACGATTAACCGGTCTGCTGCATGTGCTATCAGCGTTATTGAAATAATACCGAACAATATGACGAGATGACCGCCAGCTGTGGCTAGTTTGACACTGGAAGTAACCATTATTGACTCTCTTTTCCCCAGTCCATATTGGTAAACCAGTATTTATGCGACGCTTTCAGCCAACCTTCTGCTTTTTTGGCGATGATCCAGCTATTAATAAAATTCAGCCATTCCTGTTCGCCTTTGTTCACGGCCATGCCGGCCATGTCTGAGCGTAATGGCTTGCTTAAAGGTAAATCGACTTTATCAGGGTGTTTTAAAGCCAGGAATTGCGGTTGTGGTGTAGAGGCAACGTAGGCATGCGCCTTGTTTTCCAAAATAGCGGCAACAGCTTCTTCCGGGGAAACAAAATCCTGTACCTTGGCCTTGTTGAAAGTACGCTTCGCGAGCTCGCTGGCAGTCGTTCCCGAGACCACGGCAAATACAGTATCAGGGCTATTGAGTTCCTTAAGGCTTTTAATATCCCGTGTCATTTCAGTATTGGTAGCCATGGTGACGCCACTCTGGGCATAAGGTTGGGAAAAGTTTATCTTGAGTGCCCGCTGTGGCGTGATGGTCATGCCTGCAACAATGATATCAACCTGTTTCTCCTGCAGTCCGGAAATAATCTTATCCCATTCAAATACATGGAATTCAGGTTTTACGCCCATGTCCCTGGCAAGCTGCTTGGCAACATCGACCTCAAATCCAGTGAGTGCACCTTTCCCATCTTTCATGGCCCATGGGGTGAACAGGGAAACACCAACCCGCAATTTTCCTGACTTGAGAATATCTTCCATGGCATCAGCGCCGGCGTTGAAAGAAATACTGAGTAATGAGAAAGTTAGTGTCAGAAGTAAAAGGGTAGATTTTTTTAACATAAATGGCCTCACAACAGTTCTAACTGCGAATGTTGGTTTTTTAAATAATCTTCAAATTTCCAAAAATCATACCATTTTGTGATGACTAATATCCAAAAATAAAAACGCTTCAAGATCTGTTTTTAGAGTTTAGGTATTAGGCATATTCTTGTTTCCCGGGTGATGAGGTAGCCCGTTTTCAAGGGCCGGGCATTGGTTGCCGGGAATGTGGATTGCCTGTCCAATATTGATATGTAGTAGCTTTAATTCTCTTTTATGATTAGTTTGTCTATTCTATTGAGAGACTTACATTAAATGCTTGAGCCGATGATTGATCTTTGGTAGGCATTTCTATTGGGACATTTTCAATGGTTTTACTGGCTTATCTGGCAACTCGGGGCCTCATTGCTAACCTGCCCGTGAGAGGTGAAGATGAAGTATTATACTAAAAACAGGAGAATCTCTTGATAACACGTTGTTCTCTATTGTTGTTGGCACTGCCTGCGATGTCTGTGGCTGCCGGTGGTGTAACGGTTTCCGAAGTTAATGAGACTGGACTCAAACGCTGGCAAATAGAAGAGGCCGGTTTCAGTCTCGAATTGATCCAGTTGCACGCTGAGTATATCCATGCGCTTTACAGCTCGCGTGGTCTGCCTGACTCTATTGTCTACGGTATGGATGACTTCTGTGTATATGGCACCATCGCCAAGAACAAGTCTGAAGGCCCTCTCCATTATCGTGTTGCTGACTGGCGGGCAAAACTTGCTGATGGTCGTGAGGTCATACCCAAAACCAAGAGCCAGTGGCTGACTGAGTGGCGCAAGCTAGGCGTGCGTTACGCCTGGTCGCTGCTGCCGGATGATCAGAACTTTGAAGAGGGTGACTGGAGCCAGGGCTTTACCACGGTGCAGCTACCCAGGGGCAGCCAGTTCGATCTCGTTTTTAGCTGGACACTGGGTGATCAGCCCTATTCAGCGACAATTCCTGGCGTTGAATGTCCTCCCGCCACACTCTCTAATGAAGATGATACAAAATGAAAAATCAAATCAGAACAATCTTTCTCCTGTTGCTGCTGCCGCTTTTTGCTAATGCCTCACCTGGCCTTGGGCACAAAATGACGGCAATTAAAACCCCCTGGGAGGCACCTGGCTTCACCTTACAGAATATGGATGAGGATGCTTTTAGTCTGCAGCAATTTAAAGGCAAGGTCGTACTGGTCAATTTCTGGGCTACCTGGTGTCCGCCCTGCCGCAAGGAAATGCCTTCACTGGAACGCCTCTATCAGCAGCTGAAGTCGGAAAACTTTTCGATGCTGGCAATCAACCAGTGGGAAAGCCCGGATCATGTTTTTGCCTATGTGGGCCAGCTTTCGGTAGATCCGACCTTTCCGATCCTGTTTGACCGAAAAAGTGAAGTTGCAGAATCTTTTAAAGTGATTGGGCTGCCGACGACATTACTGATTGATAAGCAGGGCAGGGTTCGTTACAAAGCAGTGGGAGGGCGTGAATTTGATCACCCCGAGGTGGTGGCGATTATACGCGAGTTGATGGCTGAGTAAGCACTGAAAAGCGCTCTCTGGTCTTATTTCCACTTCTTCAGCTTGAAGTTAATAATGGTTCTGAGTAATAACCATAAAAAATCCGCAAGAGAGTAACCTGGTTTATGAGTTGGTTATTGGCTATATATAATTTAGTCTTATCAATCATGTTCTTTAGGTGTGAACTGGGAAAATTTGGAACATGGAGGGTTTTACTACGAAGTTGGAATTGAAATGACATTGAAAATTAGAAAAGTTTCAGATATATCGTCAGATCTTTACACCATTTTTGGCTATTGTCCGGATTGTAGTGTGTATCATTTTCTCGATACTGAAAAATATGCTGATTACTCTAGTGATGATCTCCATTGCAAAGTGAATTGTCCTGAATGTGGAAACCTTGGAATTGATTATTTGATTGTGCCTAACAATTAGCTCAACTCAAGTAAAAACAAACTTACCAAAAATGGAAAAAATCATCTGGTCAAACAAATATAATATCGGTATTCCTGAAATCGATCACCAGCACAAAACCTTTATCAACGTCATCAACAGAATCATTGAAAGTGAATATGATGAAGACATTAATCGTCTAAGGGTGATCCTTACTGAACTTACCCGGATAATAAATTACCATACTCATTATGAAGAACAGCTACTCGAAAAAGAAGGCTATCCGGATATAGATCATCATAAGCGAGAGCACGCCGAGGAAACTCAGGCGTTTTCAATAATGATCGATCAAGTCGTTAACAATAAACCGAATGCTCGTGAAAAACTTATTTCACTTCTTAAATCCTGGTTTGAACACCATCTCCTTGTTGATGATATGGCTTATCAACAGGTATAAGTCGAAAGCAGACCCTTTTAATAAAGGGAGATTATTTCTGCTTTTCAAGGATTGTAGTCAGAACCAGTTTTTAAAACGAAAAATTACAACCTGTGTGATGACTACTACCGTAAGGAGTAGACTGATTTCGATAAATCCCATTGGGTCATCCGCAAAAGGGATTCCACCTACGTTGATGCCAAACATGCCGGTCAAAAAGCCTAAGGGTAAAAACAGGGCGGCAACGATTGATAGCACGTACATGCGCGAGTTCATTTGCTCAGCAGTACGACTGGCCAGTTCTTCATAGGAAACGGTGGCTCGATCTCGGCAGGAGTCCAGGTCTTCCATGTATCGTGAAATACGGTCACCGGCTTCTCGAATTGCAAGCCGATCCCGCTCACCGAGCCAGGGGGCTGTTTCACTCAGCAAACGCGTCAAGGCTTCTCGCTGTGGTGAAAGGTAGCGGCGTAGCATGATGATTTCTCGGCGTAACGCAACCAATCTGCTGCGTTGGGAAGCGGCTGCTGTGTCGATAATCTCTTCTTCTACTGCATCCACGGCATCATCAAGTTCAGACACAATCTCGCTCATGCGATCTGTCAGACGGTGGGTAAGCATTGATAACAATTCGCCTGGATTCCTGGGGCCAGAGCCTTCATTGAGCTTGGTGATAATGTCCTGGACACTGAGCAAACGCCTTTTGCGAGTACTAATAAAACGTTGGCCATCACTAAACAGTCGAATTGACACCATATCTTCGGGATCTGAATTGGGATTGGTGTTGACACCTCGCAGGTTGATCAGTAGACCACCACCCATGACAGCGCAGCGGGGACGGGTTTCTTCAGCCATTAAAGAGTCTATAACAACAGGGTCAAGGCCACTTTTCTGCCTGAGCCAGTGAATTGATTTTTCTGCAGTGTAATCCAGATGAACCCAGAGAGGCCCTTGTTCTTTCGACCATTCGGTGATCTCATCCCAGTCAAGGACTTGTTGACCGCCATTGCCATTGAGTGTGCTGGCATGAATCAGGCCTTCATGGTTTTCATTCATTATTTAACCCAGAGGTGTGTTGTGTTTCGATTAATCTAAACTAAACAGCATGAATATAGCAATGGCCAGAAAAATGTAAATAATCCCGGCATCAGATGTTTGTTTATACTGATTCTGAGCCATTGAGGTCTTAATAATCGAATGACTGTTTGATGACTCTCTATCAAAACTGTTTTTATCATAAGTAATTCAATTAAATATTATGTGTTAATTAATGGAAATAATTGTCGATAACCTTGTATGAGAACGTATTTGTTATGAGTGATAAACCCTATGCTTAAGCCTGACAAGCCAGCTGATGAAACCAAACGCCTTAGTACATTAAGAAGGCTCAATATATTGGATACTGCTCCAGAAGAAAGGTTTGATCGTCTCACGCGCTTAGCTCAGCGACTTTTTAATGTTCCTATCGCACTAGTCAGTTTAGTTGATGTAAATCGCCAGTGGTTTAAATCATGCCAAGGATTGGGCGTTTCAGAAACCAGTCGAGATATATCATTCTGTGGTCATGCCATACTTGGTGATGATATTTTTTATATACCTAATACATTGGAGGATGAGCGCTTTGCTGACAACCCATTAGTTACTGAAGATCCTCATATTCGTTTTTATGCGGGTTGCCCATTATTTGCTCCAGACGGAAGTAAACTCGGCACACTCTGTATCATAGATAATGTGCCTCATGAGCTAATTGATGATGACTTTAATTTGCTACATGATCTGGCAAACATGGCGCAAGATGAAATTAATGGTGTCGTACTGGCAACAACCGATGAATTGACATCACTATCCAACCGAAGAGGCTTTAGCGCGTTATGCCAACAAACTCTAGAACTTTGTAAACGTATAGACAGACAGGTTGCCCTGCTTTTTTTCGATCTCGATGGTTTTAAGCAAATAAATGATAATTTTGGGCATGCGGTAGGTGATCAAGCGCTAATGGATTTTTCGGATATTCTTAAAAAAACTTTCAGGCAATCTGATGTTGTTGGCAGGATAGGTGGCGATGAATTTGTGGTTCTGATTACTGATACTGACACGAGTGATACGGATTATTTACTTAATCGATTCAAGGCAAATATCGATAACATTAATACTTCTTCAGGAAGAAATTATTCACTAGCTTATAGCGTGGGAACTATTCAGTTTGATTCTAATCGTCATAATAGCCTCTGTGACCTAATTAGCGATGCAGATACTTTAATGTACGAGAAAAAGAGTCAAAACAAACAAGATTAGTATCAGGTATATTCAGTATATTACCTTATACGCTCCTGCTGCAGTACCAACTACTGCAGTAGTACCTATATAGTCGATTCTGAGCCATTCGCGTGATGGGGTGCCCGTCCAGGTTTTCAATCGGGCAAAAACTGTCGCGGATTGTTTTAAATACCGACGGATGATTTGCGACTACAGTAGACCTCAATAGGAACTCATAGTGTAGGAGAACGGCTGCCGCTATGATTGAAGTATCTACTAAAAAAGCAAGAATCATGTGTTTTAACCCATAGCAGAGCCGTTTTTACATATATAGATTATGAAAGCAGGTCTCTATACTAACTCGATTCAAGCTATTTTTCTTTCAGAGGCAAGCTTATCTTCTCTATATCTTCAAAGAGCCTGCTAGTATTGATGTGGTTATAGTTTGGGGATAAATATGGCAATCAGTAACTTTGATATCAAGGATCCTGTTCAGGCGGAACAGGGAATCAAGCGTATTGAATGGGCCTGGCAAGAGATGCCGGTGTTGCGCGAACTGCTGGAAACTTTGAAGCTGAAGCAACCTTTGCGTGGAATCCGAATGTCAGGTTGTCTGCATATCACAACTGAAACTGCAAATCTGGCTCGTACTCTAAAAGCTGCCGGTGCTGATGTGGTTTTATGCGCCAGTAATCCACTGAGCACTCAGGACGACGTTGCTGCTGCTTTGGTTGAACATTATGAAATTCCGGTGTTTGCGATTCGTGGAGAATCAACTGAGGTCTACTACCAGCATATACATGCGGCACTGGATCATCGTCCTGTAATAACAATGGATGATGGCGCCGACTTGGTCAGCGAGATTCATAGGAATCGAACTGAACTTATTCCTGACATGATCGGTGGCACGGAAGAAACAACCACGGGTGTGATTCGATTACGTGCGATGGCAAACGCTGGACAGCTGAAATTCCCGGTCATTGCGGTCAATGATGCGATGACCAAGCACTTTTTTGATAATCGCTATGGTACCGGTCAAAGCACTCTGGATGGCCTGATCCGGGCTACCAATATTCTACTTGCGGGTAAGACGTTTACGGTAGTCGGTTATGGTTGGTGTGGCCGGGGAATAGCGCTGCGTGCCAAGGGTCACGGTGCACATGTGATTGTAACCGAAGTGGATCCATTGCGAGCACTTGAGGCTACAATGGATGGTTACCGTGTTATGCCATTGACAGAAGCCGCTCAACAATCCGACTTCATTGTCACGGCAACCGGCGACAAGCATGTCGTTGACGGTCATCACATGGAGGTCATGAAGGATGGCTGTATCCTGGCCAATTCAGGGCATTTTAATGTTGAAATCAATATACCGGCTCTTGAGGCTATGGCTGTAAGTAAAAGCCACCCGCGCACATCGGTAGATGAGTATATTCTGGCGGATGGAAGACGACTGCGATTGCTGGCTGAGGGGCGTTTGGTCAATCTGGCTGCGGCCGAAGGCCATCCCTCTGCCGTGATGGATATGAGTTTTGCCAACCAGGTATTATGCGCTGTCTATCTGGCAGGCGGACGGAAACTGGAAAACAGCGTGCACGATGTTCCAGCAGAAATTGATCAGAACGTGGCACGTCTAAAACTGGCTGCGATGGGGATTAAGATAGATTCTCTGACAGAAGAACAGCAGTATTATCTGACATCCTGGCAGGAAGGAACAGTCTAGCGAAACTGGAGCGTGAAGCAGGTATGAGAATGATGCTGGCGGTCATCTGGTGATTCCCGTCGGCTTGCCGAATATGCACCAGGAATTAATGCTGGTGACCAAGGACTTTCATGGAAATGCAAATGAGCGAAGTATGCTTGGAGTCGCCTTTATACCCATGGTGGGTACAAATTAAATTATTGTCTTACTGATGATGTTTTTTATTCTGCATGACTGAAATAACCACGCCGGGCACCACCGAGTAACTTTATAAAGTTATCTCCGCTGGTATGGACCAGGTGCTCGTGATCTCCTGCTTCAAAATAGACATTGGCAAGACTTGATAATGATTTATCCAGCAGGGTTTCAATACCGTAGGCTTCGCCGACTGGAGGCACTGCACCAACCTCGCAATCCTTGAAAATATCGCCAATTTCATCCTCAGTGGCCAAGTTAAGGTCGCGGTTTAGCTCATGGTTAACAGCTTCTATTTTCAGCCAGCTGTCTGCTGGCAAGACCACCAGAAAATAAGCCTGTTTGTCCCTGACTACAACCGCCTTGGCAATGTGATCTTCAGGTACATGGGCCGCTTGTGCTGACTCATGACTGGAGCCAGTATGCGGGTGTGAGAGTAACCTGTATTCTATTTGTTGTTGGGCTAGATATTGCTCCAGTGTGGCTGAGATTGTCATTATATTTCTCCCGGGTGATCATAAATGCCAGAAACCTGCTTTCCTATGAACTAATATAGTTCAGGCTGGCTTTGAGGTTATTGCGTTGTATCAAAAGCCTGTTTTCGTTATCAGTGCTACGATGCAGGTATGCCGATATTTGCGGTGTTCTCGGTGTGCTCATCGGGGCTGACCTGTTGCGGCTTGGTGATATCAGGAAACTTGGAACGCCTGTAGCCTCCATCGGTGGTGCCGGAACCTTTGATGGAATCTTTCTTACCGGCATTGTCGCCGTATTGCTCGCCTAGTCCTGACGATCTTCCTGGTCGATATCACAGCATGGCACTCGTGAACTCAGAATTTCTCCGGTTACAGGATTGGCACGAAAGCTCGTACATCCTTTCAGGCCCAGCTTCCAGGCGCTCTGAAAGAGTTCAAGAAAATCCGTAAAAGCAAAGTCTGGAGGAATATTGATGGTTTTTGAAATCGCATTATCCACATAGGGTTGTAGTGCTGCCTGCATTTGTAAGTGTGCCAGCGGCGACAGACTGTGGGCCGTGATGAATTCAGCTGGAAGTTCCTCTGCCTCATTCTTCAAATTCCGCCAGACCTGAAAAGCATAGTCCTCCATCTCGAATTTCTCGTATTCCCCTTGCTGGTTGAGGATTTGTCGTGACAACTGGAAGTCGAAAACAGGCTCAATACCACTGGAGAGGTTATTGGCCAACAGGCTGATGGTTCCGGCTGGAGCGATGGCTATCAGATGACTGTTACGTATGCCGTGCAACTTGATGCCCGAGCGAATATCTTCCGGCAGTGATTGAACAAAAGGGCTTTCGAGATAGGCTTCCTTTTGGAAGAATGGAAAGCTGCCTTTTTCTTTAGCCAGACTAATCGAGGTTCGGTAGGCCGTATGGCTGATTAGCTGCATAATCCGGACTGCTGTGTTCCTTGCGTTTTCATCGGCATAAGATAAACCCAGCATAATCAGGGTATCGGCCAAGCCGGTAATGCCAAGTCCGATTCGGCGACTGCCGTAAGCCTGCTGGGCCTGGGCTTTAAGCGGGAATATCGAGCAGTCGATCACGTTGTCCAGCAGTCGCGTGGCGATCTCAGTTGTATCGCGGATACTTTCAAAGTCGAGTCGTGCATTTGGGGTAAAGGCATGCAGAATAAACTGGGTGAGATTAATTGAGCCTAAATTGCAGGCGCCATAGGGCGGCAAGGGGACTTCACCGCAGGGATTTGTCGTGCTGATCTGCTCGCGATAGGCAAGATTGTTATATTCATTGATACGCTCGATGAACAAAACACCGGGTTCAGCTGTGTCGTAGGCAGCGTGCATCAGCTGTTGCCATAGTTCACGGGCAGGGAGACGGGAGATAACGCGGCAGGCAACGGGGTTGTCATAACCAGGCCAGTGACGTATCAGGGTTTCTTGTTTGACAGTTTGCTGGCCAGGTTCGATGGGAAATACTAATGGCCAATCCTGGCCTGATTCAACTGCCTGCATAAAAGCATCAGTCACCTGGACAGACAGATTGAAATGCTTCAGATGACCTGTCTGGCGTTTGGCGTTAATGAACAACTCAATATCCGGGTGATCACAGCGCAGGCTGCCCATCATGGCGCCACGACGTGAGCCGGTAGATAACATCGTGGAACACATGGCATCCCAGATATGCATAAAAGAGACGGGACCTGATGCGATCTGTCCGCTTGATTGGGCAACAAAGCCTTTTGGGCGAATGGTCGAGAAATCATAGCCGACTCCTCCACCTGCCTGCATGGTTAATGCAGCCTCCTTGAGCGCATCAAAAATACTTTCCATGTCATCTTGAATCAGTCCCATCACAAAACAGTTGAATAATGTTGAGCGATGATTTGTACCTGCTCCGGCTAGAATCCGGCCAGCGGGAATAAATTTAAACCCTTGAAGTGCCTGATAAAAACGCTGTGCCCAGATTTCCCGGCTGCCAGCTTCGATAGCAGCAATGGCATGGGCAACGCGTTGCCATGTCTGATCGATACTCGTGTCCAGTCTGCGGTCACCTTCACGCCAGCAGTACTTGCTTTCCCAGATATGCTGCGCGACAGGTGTTGTTAGCCAGATATTATCAGTTTGACCCATGGCATCGTTTAGTCATGACTTGCTAACGGTTCCACTTTACGCGAGTCAAATCCTCGTCTTCAGCATAATGAATATCAATCTCGCCCTGGTATGCATGAGCTAAAGCTTCACCTACATCACGAGGTGAGTGTGTATCGGTGAAGGTAACAACAATGCTGCCATCTTGCTGGTCCTCGGTATTCATAATACGTTTTAATGGGTGCTGTGCTTTCTCTGCATCCATTTTATTGTGCAGAAGCTTCATAATTTCATCGCGGTGTTCCTGGAAAAACGCACCACTTACGGTCAGGATGCCGGCGGGTACTTTGTCATGAATTCGCCTGCATGCCGGGCAGAGTGTTTCATTTGATGGTAGGGTTTTAACCTCCAGCCACTGCCAACGGCCTCCAGAAAATACTGCCTTGCACTCAGGACAAAGTGTAGGCTCCGGTAACTTCTGTTGTGATTTATAGGGGTCATGATTCCGTTCCTGAATGAGTCGGTCATGCCTTCCCTGGCGGGCCGGATTTGTGTTTTTGCCACTCATGACTTTCTCCTTTTCGTGTTCATTTCTATACAGTTCCCTGGATTGCCAATGCTCAACAGACAGCCAGCATCGCCGGTTTTGTTTAACAAACGAAGTGATGGCAAGTCATGTTTTTCAGCTCTCCATACTATAAGTATATGTCTATTTTGGATGTTGACATTGTCATGACATAGTAAATGTCATTCACATGAGCTTGATCATCAAGTGGTATTCCATAGTGGCCTATAATTAAATAAAGGACAGGCCATAAAACCACCTTTCCTATTTGAAATATTTCATGAAAGGAGGTTTACCATGGCTAAAAAAGACACAAAATCTCGCGAAAACAAAGAGATGGAAAAAGCATCCAGCGGAAAACGTGAGCTTAGTCCATTCGAAAGAATGGAACAAAAATTAGATAGTTTGTTTTCGCATCCCTGGCAATGGCCCAAAAATCCTGATTGGTGGCCATCTTTTCCTGAAATGGCATCTATGGCTGAAAAAAGAATGCCCAAGCTGGATATTATCGAACGTGACGGAGAAGTATTGGTTCGTGCTGAGCTGGCTGGTGTTGATAAAAAGGATGTTGATGTGTCAGTTTCCGATAGAACAATTACCATTAAAGGTTCTACCAAGAAGGAAACCAGGGAAGAAAAGGGCGACTATTTCAAGTCTGAGATCACGCAAGGAGAATTTTACCGTACGGCAACTTTACCTTGCGAAGTGAATGGTGACAAAGCCAAGGCCAATTTTAAGGATGGTATGCTTGATGTCACTATCCCTAAAGTCGAGGGTTCTAAACGACATACGGTAAATATTGAGTAAGGGTTGCACTGAAGCAGGAGCTTACTTTAGCTTGACTGATGACATGTGAAGCAAATAGATAAAAAGTACCCGATTGGCTTTAAAACTCTATTTGAATAGCGCATCAGTCAAGAAAATAAAGCCAATGTTTCTCAAAGGAGACATTATCAATGCCTAAATCCAAAGGTCAGATTAAAAGTGAAGCATTCGAACATCTGGTACAAAAATCTGCCTCAGATGTACCCGACAATTTCGCTGAAATTCAGAAACTTGCCTACTTTAAAGCGCAGCGTCGCAATTTTGAACCAGGACATGAGTTAGATGACTGGCTCGAGGCTGAAAAAGAACTCGGTGCCAAGGACCTGAATATGTAAGTCTATCTAATTTTTGTGTAACAAAAAGCGCCAGAAGAAGACGATAAGTGAAACCGACAAAGCCATGGTAAGCAATACGCAATGTCAGCTTGTTAGCTGGAATGAATGTAATCGTTTTTGCCGAAAGCTTGCGATATCTATCCATGATTCAGGTTACTGTCCGGACCTGATCATTGCAATTGGGCGTGGTGGATATATGCCAGCTCGCATCCTTTCTGACATGCTGGGGGTATTTAATCTCACCAGTTTCAAGATCGAGCATTATCATGGTGCAATTAAAGATCAGCTAGCCATCGTCAAGTATCCAGTTACTGCAAATGTGAATGGTCAAAACATTCTCCTGGTGGACGATGTCAGTGATTCGGGTGATACATTCAAAGTCGCTTTAGATCATCTTCAGTCACTGGGAAAGCCGCTGGATGTAAAAACCGCAGTAATTCACCACAAAACGACGGCGAGCTATCAACCAGATTATTATGCAAAAAAAGTAACCAAGTGGCACTGGATTATTTATCCCTGGGCTGTTTACGAGGATATTTCTGTGTTTGTAAACAATATGCAGCCAAAGCCAGAAAGTCTCACTGACATTCAACAAAGACTTCAGAATGACCATGGTATCCAATTGCCAGAAAGCTTGTTGTTCGACATTGTAGAGATGATGGGACAGGATAATCTAAAGTCTGCTTAAGACTACATTTGAAAGCTTTTAACTTATTGTTATTTTGGAAAAAATTTTTCCCAGGTCTGCGAGTGAATGCCCTTTATTGTCGACTATTGGTAAGTGCGCTGGAGGAGTCGATTGATAGGCAGGATTTTGTTCTGCAATCTGATCCAGGAATAACGGTTCAGCTAGATTTCGTAGGAAAACTCCAGTAGGAATTTTATCCCCCCACTCGTGAGTTTTTTCTATACACCGTATCAGCCTTTCTTCGATCTGGTCTTGGCTTGCATGTTTGGGAATAAGTGGGTCGTAGCCAGACTCCTGTAACGAATAGAGACGATTACGCGGATTTTCCATATCTTTGCCCGCATACCAGTCTTTGGTCTGAAGATTGTTGTATTTAGGACAGGGTTGCAAAACATCCAGGAAAGAAAGCCCAGGGTGTTCAATGGCCCCTGTAATCAGCGTTTCCAGTTGATGTTTATCATAAGCGTAACCACGCCCAATCCAGGTATAGCCAGAGGCGGCTGCCAGCGTCAGAGGGTTTAGAGACTGAAGCATGTTTTTCTGAAACATGGTTTTAGTCTGCTCACCTGATCTTAATGTTGGCGATGGCTGTCCTTTGGTAAGGCCATAGACGCCATTATTAAAAAGGATATAGGTAAGATCGAGGTTGCGCCGTCCGCTGTTGACAAAATGTCCGGCGCCAATGCCCAGTCCATCTCCGTCGCCGCCAGTAGCAATAACAGTCAGTTCGGGGTTGGCAAGCTTTGCACCACTGGCAAAAGGCAGTAATCGACCATGTAGTGTGTGTATTCCATACACGCCAAGTGTATAAGGTGTCTTTCCAGAACAGCCGATACCGCCGAAGACTGCTACACGGTGGGGAGGTAATTCCAGGCTTGCCAATGCATTTTCCAAGGCTCTCTGGATACCAAAATCTCCGCAGCCGGGGCACCAGTCGGCAGCATAACCTGCATCATAATCCTTTGCGGTAAATAAATTTATTTCTGTCATTTACACTTACTCCATCATTCGTAAGGGTTGCTTACGACCATGCGTTTTTGCGCAGTACCTTCATACACCGTCCTCAATACTTTTTGCAGAGATTCACCACTAAATGGCCGACCACTATACTTGACGATTAAATGATTACATTGATGTCCGGTTTGCTCCCGAATGAGTGCTGCTAACTGTCCAGAGTAGTTTGATTCAACCACTACTATAGGATCAGCATTTGCAAGAAGCTCAGATAAATCCCTAGTGGGAAAGGGCCATAAAATCCTTATTTGCACGTGGCGAGCATTAATGCCTTCAGCTTCCAGGCGTTTCATAGCATCCAGAATCGCCCCTTTGTTTGAACCCCAGGAAATTACAGTTAGCGCTGCCTCTGCGTCACCATATATTCGAAACTTTTCATCGGGAGGAATTTCTTTACTGGCCTGCTTCAGTTTTTGAGCCCGTTTTTCCATCATTTGCTCCCGGACTACCGGGTCTTCACTTACACGTCCATCAACTGAATGCTCAACACCGGTAAGCCAATGTTCTCCACCCAACTGTCCTAACAGTGCGCGGGGAGAGATCCCTGTCTCGTTAATAAGAAAACGCGAGTAGGGTTCTTTCGGTACTTGCTGGGCAGGTTGGGTGGCCTCACCACGTTCAACACTCACGTGATTAAGATCAAAAGGCGGTACGGATTGAATAGTGCTGGTAAGAGTTTTGTCGAGTAAGTGAATAACAGGCATTTGATATCGCTCAGCATAGTTGAATGCCTGGGCTGCATCATAGAAGGATTCTTCTAGATCACCAGATGCCAAAACCATACGTGGAAATTCACCGTGCCCCGCATGAATGGCAAATTGTAAATCACCCTGTTCGGTGCGAGTAGGCATGCCGGTTGAGGGTCCTCCGCGTTGATAGAGCGTCACTACCACAGGGACCTCACTCATGCCGGCCCATCCAAGCCCCTCTGCCATCAAGGAAAAACCGGGGCCGGACGTTGCAGTGGAGCTCCGGGCTCCTGTTAGAGAAGCACCACAGGCCATTGCAATCGCCGCCAATTCATCTTCAGTCTGTATCAAAAGTGGTCCGGGCACATTGCCATTCTTTTGAGGAATCTGGCCATGCTCTTCCAGGAAACTGCTTTCATCACTTGCAGGACTGATAGGGTAGTAACTCTGAAATCCCAGCCCTGCTGCCAGCTTTCCCAGAGCAATGCTTTGCGTGCCATTAAGCAAAAGCCTTGGTTCCATGGCCTTTTTTGGTGGAAGAGTCATCTTGCAGGCATTGAATCCAAACTCACTTTCGACAAATTCAGTGGTAAGGGCTAAAGCTTTTTGATTCATCTCCAATATTCGGGGTTGGTTAGCAAATGTCTGCTCAAGGGCTCGATCTAGATCGATTTGAGAAAAACCTAGCAGTGTGCAACTAGCTCCTACCGCCATTGTATTACGTGTCAATCCTGCTTCTCTTCGCGAGATTTCAAGTTGTTGAGTCAGTGTGTTTACAAGCGCTTTGTAAGGAACGGCAAAGGTTTGAATGCCGAGTTTACCTAAATGTTCCAATATTCCTTTTGTACTGCTCGCAAGTCCGAGATCCTGTAATCTACTTTGTAAATATTCCTTTATACGCTCGTCTAAAAAGGAAATTCGATCGAGAGGTATATCAGAATCCTCCAGTGCATAAATCAGGCAGCCACTTGATGATAGAGACCAGGCATGGCGGCACAGGGTTTCCGCGTCAAATGAGGCAAGAAAGTCGATTGTCTCTGCATGAGATGTAACTGGGTCCGAACTGAACCGCAGGTCAACATAGCTATGGCGTCCCATGATGTTGGAATGGTATTCACGGCGGGCAAAGATTTCCCACCCGCTCAGTACACATGCGCGGGAAAACAGTAGAACAATACGATCGATACCGCTTCCCTGCGGTCCACCAATACGCCAATTTATATTCGATCTTTCCATTGAATAGCCAAGTGCTTAAAAATATCGATCTCTATCTATAATGATAAACGAAATAACCAGGATCGTACTTTTCTAGCACTAAGATGCTGCATATTCTTGTGGGAGTAATTCTCCTTACTGGGTTGATACTCGAAATTCTTCCTGCTGAAAAGGTAGCAGGGTGGTTTGGCAGAAATGCTGGTTTAGATGCCTTAATAGGGGCAACTTTTGGAAGTATCTCGGCCGGAAACCCCCTCACCAGTTTCCTGCTGAGGCGCTCATGCTTGGCCGGCGAATTGCACTTTATCGTAATCTGCTCTGTTCCGGTTTTTCCATCCTTCTAAGCTTTTAATAAAACCCGTCAGTGAGATTGATCAATCACTTCTGGGAGCTTTATTGTCACTTTCAGCGAAGGCTTTGGTTTACGTTGGAGCAACACATCTTTTACCAAAGGCCCGGCAGGAGCATAAAAAATACAGTTTTGTTGCACTGGCTGGTGGTTTACTTGGTGCTGTAGTAATTGTACTGTCAAAATAGATGTTGAACGTTGTCTCAATGGTGTAATGTTATTTATTAGCAACCGTGCAAAGAAGGTGTGGTCATGAGTGTTGAGCGTAGGCATGATATGGGTTCCGGGGGGGAGTGTGTTTGTCCCAAATGTGATACCAGGATTCCTCATAGCGACGGTATTCCCTGTCAGGAAGAGCGGTGTCCAAGGTGCGGAGCAAAAATGCTTCGAGTAGGCTCTTATCATCATGAGCTTTTTGAAAAGAAAAGAGCAAAACGTAGCAATTAACGCAGCGGTAGGATATTCATTCAGTGGAAATTTGGAGAAGCAGTGATTACTTTTGGGCCTGTACCATCACGTCGCCTCGGAAGAAGCCTGGGAATCAATAATATTCCCCCAAAATCGTGCACATATTCATGCGTATATTGCCAGGTAGGTCCTACACATCATCAAGAAATCACTCCACGTGCATTTTATTCCCCTGAGGAAATTTTAACTGCGGTGGAATCCAGTCTTGAAGCTGCTGATCGAGCTGGTGAGATGATTGATTATCTGACCTTTGTGCCAGATGGCGAACCAACACTGGATGAAAATCTCGCAACAACAATAGCATTGTTACGTCCTTTCGGGGTGAAGATCGCAGTAATCTCGAATGCTTCGCTGATCTGGCGAGAGGATGTCCGTGAAAGACTTGGGATGGTAGATTGGTTGTCCCTGAAAATAGATTCAATTGATGAAACACTCTGGGAAAAAATTAATCAGCCACATCCGGATTTGCAGTTAGACAGGATTCTGGAAGGCATCCAATTAATGGCCAATAGCTTTCGGGGTGAATTAACCACCGAAACCATGTTGGTCGATGGAATTAATAATAATGATAAATCTTTGTCTGAAATTGGTAATTTCCTTGCTCAATTGAATCCTGCCAAGGCATATCTAGCAGCACCGATACGGCCCGCAGCTGAGGCTGGGGTTCATTCTCCTTCAGAGGAACAGATAAACCAGGCGTTTCAAATCATTTTGCAGAATTTTCCCAGGCTCGAGTATTTAATCGGTTACGAAGGTAATGCTTTTGCGAGTACCGGTGATTTTGCATCAGATTTGCTTGCTATTACTTCGGTGCACCCCATGCGGGAAGAGGCAGTAAAAATCCTTTTGAAAAAATCAGGTAAATCCTGGCAAGCTGTTACTTCGCTCATAAATGCCGGTCTGCTCAGAGAAATTGAATATGAAGGTCACCGTTTTTATATTCGTGCAATGAAACCCATTCCCGTTAATACCACACGAGACGATACAGTATGACTGTCGATTTGCAGAGTTGTTAGCTTTTGAGGAAGCACAACGTCTGCGCCGGGCATGAATTTGGACTGATGACCTTTTCTGATTAGAAAAGAGGCTAAAAAATATTTCTGATACTATTGCTCGATAATGTCTCGACATTTTTTTAAACTTAAGCAATCAAACTCCACTGGCAGCCAGGTAAGCCTTTTATCCCTATTTTGAAAAGCATCACGTTAAACCAGGTATCCAGCCTCTTAAACAAGGCGGCCTACGAAGGCGGTAAAGCCTACGATCGACTACTCGATAAGCGTGTTGTACTCGGTGTGACCGGTCTCAGTGGTAGTGGCAAATCCAGTTTCATCACCAGTCTGGTCTACCAGTTGATCAACTTTCAGCATGCCACGTTACCTTCTTTTTCACCGATAACCCAGGGTCGCTTCATGGGGTGTTCGCTGAAAAACATAACAACAGGTGAGGCGCTGTTTGATTACGATTCAGCCATCGATGCGCTCGCCTCGGCAGAGCCCAGGTGGCCGGTTTCAACCGTGGATTACAGCCATCTGTTGCTGGAGATTCGTTATCGGCCTCGATCCACGCTGTTTACACGGCCTGGAAAACAATACCGGACCTTGTACCTCGAGATCCGGGATTATCCTGGCGAATGGCTGGTTGATCTGCCCCTGGTGACACAGAGTTTTTATAACTGGTCAAGAGAATGTCACCAGCTGTTTAACCAACAGCCCCGTAAAGACTTGCTGGGTAACCTGTTGCCCCTGATTGAATCGATCAACCCCGTGTCCACGCTGGAACCGGATAAACTTCTCAGGGTACATGCCGAGTACGTTAAGTTTCTCAAGCTTTGTAAGCAACAGGGACTCAGCCTGTTACAGCCGGGACGTTTCCTGTTGCCCAGTGAAGGCGAAATTATCGAGCCGTTTTTTCCCGTAATCATGGCCATGAACTACGATGAAAAAACGCTCAACAAGGCTAAGCCCGGTTCCTGGTACGCGGTCATGAAAAAGGCCTACGAGGATTATGTGGAAAAACAGGTCAAGCCCTTTCACCAGCATTTTTTCAGTGATATTGATCGCCAGATCATATTGATTGACGTGTTAAAAACACTTAATGCCGGCAAAGCCAGTATGGAAGACCTGATGGTGACCATGTCGCGTTTACTCGGTATTTTTGAGTATGGTCAAAACAATATCATCCAGCGCTTGTTTTCACCCAAGATAGACCGTGTTGTCATCGCAGCCTCAAAGATCGACCAGGTGTTACCGGCACAGCATGAGAACGTACGTGCCTTAACGGCTGCCATCGTGCGTGAAATTTATCGGAAAACCAGTTACGAGCAGGTGGATGTTTTTACCGAGGCACTGGCCTCGGTTCGCTGTACAGAACCGGTACAGCGGGAGCAAACAGACTACCTGATCGGTGTGCTTGATGACGGTAAAGCCGGTCTCATGCGTCATCCCGAGATCCCCGCTGCCTTGCCCAGCGATGAACAGTGGAATTCATTTAATGATTGGAAGCTAAGAAGGTTACGTCCCCCGCTCAACCCAGGGTTAGGCCAGGGTGATGCCTTACCGCATGTGCGTATGGATACTGTCATTCGCGAATTGTTAGGAGACAAGTTCTAGTGGCCGATAACAATACAACATTTGAAGATCAGTATTTCATCCCGGTAGCCGATGAAGAGTCATTGCCTTTGCCGGTAAGCCTTGTTGACGAAGTAGAGACAGCAACGACTGAAAACCCGAACCCCTATCACCTGGAACCGCTTCGCATTCGCTGGCTTAAACCTTTTTTTAAAATACTGGGTGTAACATTGCTAAGCCTTGTTGGCTGGGAGTTCATAGCCTTCGTTTATAGCTTGAGCCAAATACATTGGAGTCTGGGTGGTTTGGCGGCCGTTTTACTGCTCAGCCTGTTGGGCTTGTTACTCGTGGTACTCAGATCGTACCGCTATAACCAGCAGGAACTGCAATCGGTTAGCCGGTTTCGAGACCAGGCTCAAAGTTTTATCAATGGAAAAACCCTGGGCAACGCCAATCGTTTTATTAAGGAGCTGGAACAACTTTACCTGGAAAAGCCCCAGGAACACTTACTGGCAAGAGCCGTGGCTTCCATTCCAGATTATGCCAACGATGCCGAGGTCATGACCCATCTCTCAGCACACTTTCTGGAAGTACTTGATAAAAAGGCGATAACGATTGTTTCCCGTCATGCCCAGCAAGCGGGCGTGCTCGTGGCAATAAGCCCGTTAGCGATTGCAGACATACTGCTGTCTTTATGGCGAATCAGCCACATGATCGACGAGATCGGACAGGTCTATGGCTTACGCCCCAGTTTGCCGGGACGTATTAATCTTGCCCGCCAATTGCTCAAGGCAATGGCCCTGGCGGGTGCCACCGAAATCATGACCGATGCCATCTCGGATTTTTCATCAATGACTACAGCCGGCATTGTTTCATCAAGACTGGGGCAGGGTATCGGTGTAGGCCTTTATGTCGCCCGGATTGGCATACAGACAACAGCGTTATGTCGACCGATAAATTTTGAGCCCACAAACAGGATCAAGATCAGGGACATCAGTAAAACATTGATACCGTTTATTAAAGATCATATTAAAGAGAAACAAGAAACTTGATCATAGCGTTAAAAAAGTCATAAGCCTGTGAATAGGTTCTACCGCTGATCAAGGCCCAAAAATGAAATCTTATATCGTTGGCGGTTATGTACGTGACAAGTTACTCGGTCTTGAGCCCAAGGACCGCGACTGGGTTGTTGTGGGCTCTACTGTCGATGAAATGCTTAATCAGGGATATCAACTGATAGGCAAAGAATTCCCTGTTTTTTTGCATCCAAAGACCAAAGAGATCTATGCCTTAGCCAGGACCGAACGTACTACATCACAACAAATCAAAGACAGGCGAATCTTCGCTGATCCGAATGTCAGTCTTGAAGACGATCTTGAAAAACGAGATCTCACCATCAATGCCATGGCCATGACTAAAAACGGTGAATTGATAGATCCGTTCAATGGGGCGAGAGATCTGAAAGCCAAAGTTTTACGTCATGTCAGTCCAAGTTTTAGGGAGGACCCTGTCAGAGTCCTTAGAACTGCCAGGCTTGCCGCCCGTTATGGGTTTTTCATAGCAGATGAAACACATTCACTCATCCAAACCATGCTAGAAGAAGATGATCTGGATGAATTGGTACCAGAACGCATCTGGTCAGAATTACAGAAAACATTAGAAGAAGCGCATCCCGATATCTTCATCACTAAACTGCGAGAAATGGGTGTGCTGGCAAAGATATTCCCAGAGATCGATCGATTGTTTGGCGTGCCACAAACCGAAAAGTATCATCCAGAGATCGACACCGGTGTTCATATGCTCATGACGCTGAAAAAAGCCGTAGCGCTATCGCCCGATCCAGTCGTTCGTTTTGGGGCTCTGGTCCACGATCTTGGCAAGGGTATAACCAAAGCTTCCATGTTACCCCGACACATCGGCCATGAAAAAAAGGGTGTCCGCCTGGTAGAGCAGCTGTGCAATCGTCTACGGGCGCCAAACCGCTACCAACAGTTCGGCAAGATTTGCGCTGAATACCACTTGCATGTCCATCGTGCATTTGAGTTGACGCCAAAGACATTTGTCAAAATGTTTACCAACATCGGTGCTTTTAAACGACCAGGCGATTTAGATCAATTCCTGTTGGTGTGCCAGGCTGACGCACAGGGCAGAAAAGGTTTAGACGATAGCCCGTACCCTCAAGCTGAATATGTAAAAGCTATCTTTGACGAAGCGGCGGCTATATCAACCGAGGAAATTGCCAAAACCGGCTTAAAAGGAGAAGCATTCGGAGACGAGCTCCATCAGCGACGAATGTATGGCATTAGCCAAAAAATTGTGCAAATCCAAAAAATAAAGGAAATTGAATAAACACCTAAATAAATGCAGCAGTATGGGTAGCATCTTCATGCAATAGGTTGAAACAGGAAGTTTTACTCAACTGGCAACCCAACACAATTCTTGAAAAAAGCGTACGCTATTGATTTCATGACTTATCGGGACTTTCGGCCAGAAGCGTACTAAACAAAATTGTGATTACTGTCAAACAATCAAAATATGATAGGGTCTCATTTAAGCTTGTAAGCAGACTAAATTAGCTTGAGTTACAGAATGAAAAAGGAATGAAATCATGTCTCACGTAAATGAAAAATTTGCAGACCATTATGACCTCCGCTGCCATTGCGATGCTTGCGGTTGGGAAGAAGACTTAGACATCCACACAATAGACTACAACTGGGAACGAGAAGTGGCGGACGAAATGATCTGTAAAGAATGTGGACATGTAGGGTTGAAGTTGTCTGCCGTGGTCAAGGGTAAACGTGTGATGCTTGATGGAAGTGAATAAGCCTCCTTTTGCTGAAAGCGGACCAAGAGGATATTTTAAATAATGGAAATTTCTTGTTTTACTAGATACTTCAATGCGTCCACTTTGCTCTATGTAATATACGTTCCCTTTCAGAAGCTAGATCATGGTAAATCAACAAGTTATCCACGTGAAAGCCGGAATACATGACATAAATCGCTCGGTATTATCGGACGCATGTGGGGTATATTTATAGTTAGGCCTTACAAAACACAATGAGCATCATAGCGAGATCAGAATGAATATTGGTTTAGCACTTGGAAGCGGTTCTTCTCGTGGGTGGTCGCATATAGGTGTAATCGAAGCATTGGCTGAGCATGGAATCGTGCCAAATATTGTTTGTGGCACGTCCATAGGCTCATTAGTTGGCGCATCCTATGTGTCAGATAATCTTGAGAAGTTAGAAGAATGGGCGTGTTCATTAACAAAGCTTGAAACGGCTAGGTTTTTTGAAATTAACTCATCGCTGAATGGTTTTGTTAATACAGAAAGACTGCATCATTTTTTAAATGAATACGTAGCTAGTGATAATGCGGCAATAGAGAATCT
The DNA here is from genome assembly GCA_963801985.1 of uncultured Gammaproteobacteria bacterium. GTDB lineage: Bacteria > Pseudomonadota > Gammaproteobacteria > Chromatiales > Chromatiaceae > JABDQZ01. Next base: position 102,229 of record CAWDGV010000013.1, on the reverse strand, counting down.
TGCTAAACAATATGCCACTGTATCAACGGATTTAGAAACCGGCAGAGAGGTATGGTTAACGAAAGGGCCAGTCTTAGAAGCCGTTTGGTCATCCATTTCCTTGCCTGGTCTCTTTCCGGCAATTAGAAATAACAATAAATGGCTAGTAGATGGAGGGTTAGTCAATCCGGTTCCGGTTTCGGTTTGTCGCGCACTAGGTGCAGATATTGTTATAGCCGTAAATTTAAATGGTGATATTGTCGGCAAACATCTTAAAAAAACAGAGAATACAAAAAAACAAGATTTAGGTGTTGTGGATAAACTCACTGACCTAGTTGCAGAATATACATCTTCTATATTTTCTACAACCAAGGTAGATGATCAACCACCGAGCCTATTTGAAGCAATCGCGAGTTCGGTCAATATAACTCAAGATAGAATTACTAGAAGTCGCATGGCTGGGGATCCCCCAGATATATTGCTTTCCCCAAAGCTATCTCATATTGGATTGCTGGAATTTTATCGAGCAAATGAAGCTGTAACGGAGGGAAAGGAGTGCGTCCAAAGGATGTTGCCAGAAATACATCACGTATTAAGTATGGCCTAACAATGCAAATCAACATTGACACATTTTTCGTTCGCGCTGCTCACTACAAATGTGCAATTTATTTACGGCGTTAGCCTAATAAAGAGAAACCATGAAAAACATACTCGCATTATTCCTATCGACAGCAATATTTTTCCTTAGCCTGCCAATCGGTGCTATCGATCTTGAAAGCCAAGACAATAGAATCAAGCTGGGCTTCACTGATGCTGAGAAGGCTGAGTTTCTAAGTGAAATGCGGCAAATGCTTGCAAGTATTCAAGGGGTAATAGCCGGCATAGGCGAAGAAAATCGTGATTTAATCATCAAGTCCGCTCGTTATTCTGGCAACAGAATGGCTAGAGAAACCCCAGTTTCCATAAAGAAAAAGACACCGCAATCATTTAAAGAAATCGGTGGGCCAACCCACATGATGTTTGAAGAATTGGTGATACGTGCTGAAACTGATGACATGGACACTTTAGCGTCGTTCACTGGAGAATTAATGAAGCAATGCCTAGCTTGTCATGCCATGTTTACAGCTGAGTGAGTTAGTACTCAATAATGAAAAAAGGCTAACAAAGCATTTCACTCGGATTTACTCGTCGCTGGGGCTCCTCGCTCTCCGGTGAATGCAGCGTTAAGCCTTTATTTGAGTATGAATGAAGAATTAAAGAGCAGACTGGTGAAGATGGTAGAAGAAGAAAATCATCTGAAAACAGAACTTGCAAGGGATGGTTCGCTATATGAAGGCTATCCGAAAAAAATCCGTGAGCTGCATTTAAAACAGGCAAACGAACTCGAGAGTTTCGTTGAAACTTATGGATGGCCTAAAATCAGCTTGGTTGGCAAAGAAGGAGCGGATGCAGCATGGTTGATCCTTCAGCATTCCATTAGTAGGCCAGATTTTATGAAAAAGTGCTTTCCTGTATTTCAAAGTGCAGTACAAGAAAATGAGGCGAACATTAGACATCTTGCGTGTCTAACGGATGGAATTCGTTACTTTAGCAGGGAGCCACAAGTGTATGGAAGCTACTTCGATTGGAACGAAAAGGGGCAATTCAGTCCATGGGTCATTGAAGATACCGAAAATGTGAATGAACTAAGAAAGAAGGTAGGTTTAAACACATTAGAAGAAAGAGTCAAAGAGATGGAAGAAGATGTAAGAAAGAACAATTTGTTGCCACCGAAAGATTACCTCGAAAGACAGTCCGAGATGACTCAATTTTTAAGGGAAGTCGGGTGGATCGCCTAGGCCTAACAAGGCGCTCCACCAGACCCTGGAAAGAGCTGCGCTGATGAACTTGGTCGTTAGATAAGGTCGGAAAATCATTATCTCATTTCTTCCGCTACTTAGTCTTGCCCCGGTTCAGTGGACACATCTAAATTGACCTAAAGTATGGGGCAGGAGGTGTGTCATGGGTAGCACAAGACCTCTATACGTTCACGGGAAGACAGCCGTTACATGCCCTTCGCGGTCATTATGGCTGATGCTGCAATTAGTCTCTAATTGCTAATGGTGGACTATAAACAAACAAAAAAACCTCTACTGGGAGACTGCTTCTCGGCTGTAGCTTAATATTGATAATTATTTGATCTATGACATGGGATATCAAACAGATACAGAGTAGTTTTTTCAAAAGTATTATAAATAATGTGTCAGCCTTCAGGAGCTAGAGATGTTTATTAGCATTAATTTCCGCCAGTTCCAACCCTGCAATACGCTACTAAGACTCATTTCTACTGTTCTTGTGCTGGCTTTATCTTGTACTGCAACAGCGCAGGCCGACCCATTTGATACCTATCTCGAAGGCGCCGGGAAATATTCCTGTTTCAAGCATAAGCTGACTAAAGATTGCGGGCCTCGCCCCTCGGTCTTGTCCCAAACCGGCCGTTATGCCTTGCACGCTCTGGACTTCGCGACCCGGAGTATTAACGACCGTTCTATGAAGGATAAGGCCTTCCTGATCCTTTCGCCTCTGTTCGCTCAAATCCCAGCGACACAATCTTTGGCCCAGGCTCAGGTCAGCCAACTAAAAAAAGATGTGATAAAGAGCTTCATTGTGGCCTATTACCGTGAGGCAAAAGATTTGCCTCCTGACATAAGAATCAAGCGGCGTGATGCCATGATTAAGTTTCTGACCGACTATGACTATAAAAAGCCAGCAGAGGCAAAAAAGAAATTCATGGAGGCAATGGGCGGGGCTTGGGCGCTTAGTGCCTCGTTTTCAGATATTACCAAATTAAGCTTGGAGGATTTAAAAAAGGCATGGAAGGTCTATAAAGATTTCCAGGCTGCAAAGGCTAAAGCAATCGAGGCGGCGGAAAGCTGGTTTGGGTTCGTATCCAAAATGATTACTATGGCTGATTACGTAAAAGCGGATCATCATTACGGGCAAGCCAGGTATGCCTTGGATGCATGCAAGTTCGACGAAGCTGCAGAAAAGCTGCGTCTCGCCGAGCAGAGCCAGCGTGAATTTTGCCGGGTAGCCAGCCATGAGTACCGCTATGCCGAGATGTATGCAGACTGCTATGGCGAGTGGTACATAGATTACATGCGGGGCTATAACCAAGCATTCGACCAGAACCCTCAGCAAACCAAGCTAAAAAACTTACACAATGACCTCAAAAACAATCAGGGTTCGCTTTTGAATATGCTCAAGCTGTTTGGGAAGATAGACGAGCGCAAACAACAACTACAAAAGGCTCGCAAAAGCTGGCAGAAAGCCACGCAACTTGCTAGCCAACAGAAACCTATCTTTGATCGCGCTCTGGAGAATGGTGATTTTAAAAGGGCCTGTGACATTACATATCGTCTCTGGGGTACAGCTAATGAGCTTCCCCCCAACCTAGAGTGCGCTACACGTTTTATAAACAAGGTTGAGATCAAGTGGGTAGACCGTCTGACTAGAGCAGTTGATACAGAGTCAAACAAGATTGGGACTCTGCTTAACCAGGCTAAAAGCAAAATTGCAGACTGCAAGTTGGCTGAGGCTGAAAAAAACCTGCGCCAGGCTCAGGAAAAATCTGCCAGTTTATGGACGTTAAAAGATAATTACTGTCAACAAAGCTCAGGGCATCAAGCCATCATACAAAAGACAGCCAGTCTTGATCAAAAGCTTAAACAGGCCAAGGCTACTGTTTGTGGCGATAAAGAAAATAAAGTTACAGCGAGTAATTTTAGCGCAACATGCATTTTTAAGAGCAAAACCAAGAAAGGCCTCGAAATAGGGCGAAGATTGATTAATGCCTCTTCAAAAGAAGAAATGGATGCCATGATACGTCAGCATTGCACGACAGATGACTTTAATGTAACGGTGGAACATAAAGGAAAGAAAAAAGTGGTGCATACTGCAACCTGTATATTTTTAAGCAAAACCAAGAAAGGCCTCGAAATAGGGCGAAGATCGATAAATGCCTCTTCAAAAGAAGAAATGGATGCCATCATACGACAGCACTGCACGACGAATGACTTTCATGTGAAAATACAAATCGATTGACAAGACCAGCTTTGAAAATGCTATAAAGTTGTAATCTACAAGCAAAGGACTGGAAGCAGCTCTTATTGAGTTCCTGATCGGAGGTCTGCTTCAGGCTGCGGTCTCAATCGGTCGATGCAACATCTAATCTCAAGTTATAGAGAGTGGACTTACTCCGAACCAGTAGACACTCATATATTTTAAATTCATGCTCACCTCGCAGCTCGACATCATAGACGAATGAATAATGCACATCACCAGAAAGAATTATAAAATTATGCGGTGTTTTACGATGACGAAAAATATTTAAAATGGCATGTGCTGAACCAGGGTGGGCCATCCAGTTTTCAGCATCTGTATTTTTCTCCTGTTAGATAGTTACTCTGCAATTGTTGTTGACGTGTTCTAATCGAGCATTCTCAGCCTAGAATTTCAACATCAGTCATCCAGTACTTGATGCTGTGAATTTACGTATTAGTCAATATTAACAGGGTTGAAGTTGCGCAGGGTATTGAAAAACTTTTTACCTGTGCAACTATCTAACGCTCTGTTGGTACTAGCCCAATCAGCTTTGGGCGGCGGATATTACGTTTGTAGCTACCTGGCCTGGATTTAGTTACGTTTTCGCTACGGCCACTTAACTCGAACGTTAGGCAAAAAAAACACCGTAGCCTAGCTTTCAATCAAATTTTGGCGCGAGGAATTATAGATGAAGAAAAGTGAGTTAATATTCGTTTTTGGTATTATTTTGGTGATTTCTGGCTGTGCATCAACAAGTATAGAGGCTACTGGTGAATCGAAGAAAAAACCAACTCAGCATCTAATAATTGCTGACGTCACCTCAATGGAAGATGCTGAAAAAATATTTGTTGAGAAAACAGCGGAGATTAAACGTAAAACAAAACTTGACGTAGCGGAGTTACAGGAAATACATATCATTACCTATACCCTTGAGAAAAGCGTTGCTTACTTAGCTGATAACCTAACGGGCGAGGGACAGAAACTCGCAAAAGAAATTGCCGTAGTAGTAGAGGACATCCACATTAATGCTGAAGGCAATCTTAAGGAAAAGACTCAATCGAATTTAAACAGGTATTTCAAGTTAACAGACAAGCTTATCCATATGTTTTAGAAAACGGTTATGTAACAAAGCCCAACTAGGCAAATCCAGCCGACGCGCTAAATGCGCTCGCGGCTGATTTACAACGTTATTTATAACAATGACTGGCAGCTTTCTCCAAATTTCAAGATGTAGACTTACCAAATCCAATGACCGGTTGAGATCGCATGTAAAAGCGGACGCATATTAGTTTGATGTAAAAAAAGCTGCTTTAGTATTTAGCTGACACCCATAAATAAAAAGCCATCTAAATAAGATGGTTCCTATCTTGGGTGATTATATAATAGGTATCGTTTTTCAACAGTATTAATAAATACTGTAGGTTGAAAATTTCTCGAAAGGGCTATTTCAGATGAACAGTCTGGTCTTCAGGTAGCCTGACACGGCCATCGATATACCAGCTATCGTTTTCTGGCGACAGCCTCAACCACCAGTATCCCGGTTTGGGGTCCAGATTCATTTGACCTGTATAGGTGTTGTCAGCGCTTTTCTGGACTGGTATAGACATGTCATTATGGGCCCGGGTAGGGTGGATCATTGTGACTATTAGCTTGTCATAATGACCTATCGCAGCATCATTCAGCGCGATGGTAACAGACCTCGTATCAGTGTTGATCTGGCCTTGGGCTTCTAGCCCAAGATTTTCAGCATAACGTTTCCTGGCCTTGTTCTGATTCATGGCGAGCCCCTCTTTGTAATAATCGTCTTTAACCAGACCATCTGCATCAGTAAAAGCAATATTGATAGTAATCATCGAGCCAATAACAGCTGTCAGAGGAAAAGCGATTAAAAACCAGGGCCAAAATTGTTTATACCAGGGTTGAATCGGTGATGTTTCATTCATGTTTATTTTCTCATGGTTGAGAAGGATCTAAAGTGCTTAAGCCCGAGACAATGAGCAAGATAAACTGTATCGGGAAAAAAATTCTTGTTGGGTCAATTTGCCTTGTAAGATACGTCTGGCCCGTTCGGATGCCCTATCAATCGCAACAAATAAATCGAGGGCGCTAATCTCAACGAGAATCTCCCTCATTCCGACAAGTCCAATTTGTAGGCGGCAATATTTATCATTTCCATGAGGGCCTCTAATATCGGAAAATTTGACAACGACATGATGAATACAGTCGCCACAACTAGATAGATCGAAAGCTAATCGATCCATAGTATGACGTCGTATAGCATTAGTCATCGTTAGGTTGTCATTCTTGATATCAATCTGCATGAAATAATTCCAAATTTACACTGCAAAATACACAGCTCGGAATTTTATAAATGTTTCTTGCAAGATAAAAATCGAAAAAAATAATCAATTGTTCGAAAAAACTGAGGTATTAATTAAAGACCTGTTGGCCTGCTTCATTTTAGCCTTAGCTATCTGAATTTCATCATACAATTACAGAATAAAGCTTTGCTATATATAGGCGTAATATTTTTAGTTCTTCATGCATGTCCATTTCAATATGTGATTGTGCTTTCTGAAGTTTATCCATGGTTTCCTGATGCTCTGATTGGCTATACTTTTGTATGGCGTTAACAATAATTGCGACAAAGAGATTTAACATTGTAAATGTCGCAATCAGAATAAAAAATGCCCAAGCATAGGGGTATTGTTCCATTACTGGTCTGGCTATACCCATTAACCAGCTTTCCGGCGTCATTACCTGAAAAAGAGTGTATTAAGAGGCCCCAAGAGTACCGAACCTCTCAGAATAAAAACCTGGTTACAATTAATTTTTCTTATCTTGAACTTTTCTAACGTCTACTGGTCTTAAAAAATCTACAAATATTCATTTATCAAAGGAGTAGACTGTGTTTGATGCAGGAGCCTTACTGAATCAGTTTCTTGGTGCTGATACCAGCCAAACAATACAAAAAGGAAAAGATTACCTAAGTAACAATGCTGCTAGCCTTGCTGGAGGTGCTGCCGTAGGTGGGCTTGGAGGCTATATGCTAGGTTCAAAAAAGGGACGTAAATTTGCAAAAAAAGCGACCACTTATGGTGGTATGGCTCTATTGGCTGGCCTCGCCTACAAAGCCTATAACAACTACCAAAGCCAAAAGCAGGGCATCTCTTCCTCACCACAACCTCAAATTGAAAATATACCCCAGGATTCCGCGTTTAATATCGGTAATGAGCAAGGCACCAACAGTTTCGGAGCTACACTAATCAGCGCCATGATCGCTGCTGCTAAAGCTGATGGGCAAATTGATGGAAAAGAACACCAGGCGATATTCGCCAAAATTGAAGAGTTAAAACTGGAAAACGATGAAAAAGCTTTTCTTTTCGACCAGTTAAACCGTCCAATGGAAATTAATAGCCTGGTTGCCGCAGCAACCACCAAGGAGCAGGCTGTAGAGATTTATGTGGCATCGTTGATGGCCATTGATGTGGATACACCGGCAGAACAAGCCTATCTTTCCATGCTGGCTGCGCGTTTAAATCTTGAGCAGGAATTAGTGAATCACATTCATAGCACCGTCGTCCAGAATCTTGACTGACTTTAGAGAAGGCATAGATAAACATAATGATTTGACAAATTGTTCATCTTCCCTGCTTTCAAGATGCTTTCGTATCAATAACCCTTGGTTATATTCCCTGCTATCTTCTTCCCGACAGTTAATCGCAAGCTTGCAAGATTACAAGACACCAAAAGAAGATTAGATGCTCTTAACAAATCAATATCTGAAACGGTTATAAATGGCCAATATGATTCTTTATAGGACAACAAAATGAGCATAGGGGGATTTTCCAATCTATTTTCCAATAACGCTCAGGGTTAGCAAAAAATTCCTCATAGCCTATCTGATGCGTTGGGTAAAATAACCAGTGAGTTGCCCGATTGGACTATTATTGATAGCCGGTGTGACTGGTTATTCGTGGCTTCGCATGAATAGTCTAAGGAGCATTACCTAACTCACAACTGATTTTTGTAAATTAAATATGATCGGCAAAATATTAATCGCCAATAGAGGCGAAATTGCTGTCCGTATCATTCGTGCCTGTGCGGAGATGTGGGTACGCTCAGTTGCCATCTACACCGAGGCTGACCGTTTTTCACTGCATGGAAAAAAGCCTTATGAATCCTACAGTCTTGGAAGCGATCCGCTTGCGGGGGGCAGGGGTATTCGTCGCTGTGATTCAAAAGAGGATCTGCAGATTCTGAACGGTCGAATGCTGCTCCAACCGAGTTTAACATTAACCTGCATGGTGAATGTTATAGCGTCAAGGTAAACGGCGCAGGTCATCGCGGTGGTTCACAACGTCATTTCTATTTCTCTGTAAATGGTGTGCCTGAAGAAGTTCTGATCGAGACACTGGATGAAGTAATGCTTATGACGGAGCCGACGGTGCTGTTCAAAGTTCTATCGCAGGCAAACGTCCCAAGCCGACAGGCGCTGGCCATGTATCCACCAGTATGCCGGGCAATATTGTTGAGGTGCTGGTTAAAGAAGGTGACAGCATTGAGGTTGGTCAACCTGTACTTGTAACTGAAGCCATGAAAATGGAAGCTGAAGTCCAGGGTTTAATCTCCGGAATAGTTAAGGAAATTTATGTTCAGAGTGATGATGCGGTCAGCCCGGATGAAACTCTTATAGGAATTGATTCTATTAATAATTGATAGTCGTCAATGTAAATCTCTACTTAGTAACTAATACTTTTAGTAGATGAAATTTATTCCTAGTTAATTAAGCTTTATACCAAACTTATAAAACCAGTCTGAATCATTATTTAAAATACATAGGAGGGTGATCTGATGAAACTATTAATGAAAACTATGATCTTGACGCTCCTGTCTGCTTTCTTTCTTGGTGGTGTTTTTTTTCTACCAGAAAGTGGGTTTGCCGCTAAAGCTACAGGAAAACTCGATACCATCGAAGCGACCCATCTCGCTTTTATGAGGGAAGAAGAAAAACTGGCTCGTGATGTGTACATAACGCTTTATGAGCGTTTCAAGGGGACCAAAACTCCATTTGGCCAAATTGATGAATCTGAACAACGTCATACTGATGCTGTAGCCGGTATGTTGCACAAGTATGGTGAGGATGACCCCAATACCGATGACACAGTAGGTGTATACACAGGTGCATATGCTGAATATTTTACTAAAAGATATCAGCTGTTGATTGATGTTGATTCTCAAGATCATCCGCTCAATTACACCTCTAATCCATTACTGAATGCCCTTTATCATGGAGCTTTCGTTGAAGAACTTGATGTGAATGACATTGCTTATTGCCCATACATCATTATGGACACTATGGGCGGCATTGACGAGGAAGTGGGTTGTGGGTTGGATTACACCGATGAAAAACCAATTAAGCGATTATACAATCACTTATTAGATGGATCAGCAAATCATTTAAGAGCTTATGTTCACGCTATTGAGAAAGTTATTGGTGAAGGTGAATATAAAGCTCAATACCTGACACAGGAAGAAGTTGATGAAATTTTGGGTCGTTAATTTCTAATTGTTTCTATATTAAGCCATGAGACCCGCTCCGGCGGGTTTCCTTTCTCATGGTACTTTCAAAAAGTAGTATAAAAATTCAGATTTTCTGGGCTGAAACTGCTTGATCAAAGCATCATTCCACGGTCTACGAAATGATAAATCATCAACGATTTAAGATATTTTTCATGTCAATTTAAGTGAACTTTTGCACCGTTGATGACGAAGCAGGGAAGGCTGGTTCTCAGTCTTGATGAGACTAACTGCAAGACGGCTGTCCTCTACCTATTTGAAAACCGATAGACACATCGAAAAAAACTGATGATGAAATGGAAAAAACGAATAAATAACAAAAACAAAATTTACGCTTCAGTGTCCATAATAATAGTATGGAAATAAAGTAAAAGACCGTTTTGCATATAAGCCGGCCGGGTTCGGTATGCAAAAGATGATTTTTACCCTGCACGGTGGACTCATATGAGAGCAAACTGGCACGAAGAAAGAGTTGAGGATGTACTCTCATCACTCGATAGCGGCATGAGCGGTCTTCAGGCCGAAGAGGCACGCCACCGGCTTGCTGAACACGGCCCCAATAAACTCCCTGAGCCTACCCGTCCCAGCACTTGGCGGCGCTTGCTGGTTCAGTTCCACAATATTCTGATTTATGTCCTGCTAGGTGCTGCGTCGGTCACCGCCCTGTTGGCCCATTGGGTTGATACGGCGGTGATCCTGGCCGTGGTGATCATCAATGCCTTGATCGGCTATGTGCAGGAAGGCAAGGCGGAGAAGGCCATGGAGGCCATTCGCCGGATGCTGGCCCCACGCGCCTCGGTACTTCGCGACGGGGTACGTCAGACAGTGGACGGGCAAGCTATCGTGCCGGGGGATCTGGTACTACTGGAGGCAGGGGACAAGGTACCAGCAGACTTGCGCCTGCTCAGGGTGCATGGCCTGCAGATTCAGGAGGCCATCCTCACCGGAGAATCCATCGCAGTCGAGAAGCGCACTGAGCCGGTGGCGGCCGCGGCCGCCCTGGGCGACCGCCTGTGCATGGCGTACAGCGGTACCACGGTGAGCGGTGGTCAGGGCTTGGGCGTGGTTGTGGCCACCGGTGCGCGTACCGAGATCGGCCGTATCAGCGGTCTGCTTGTCGGCGTGGAGGCTCTGACCACGCCCCTGGTGGAGCAGATGGCGGTGTTTGCCAAGTGGCTAACCTTGTTCATCCTGGTCGTGGCGGGGGGGCTCCTGGGCTTCGGTTACCTGGTGTTGCACCACTCCTTCGCTGAACTGTTCATGGCAGTGGTTGGTCTGTCGGTGGCTGCCATCCCCGAGGGCCTGCCGGCGGTACTGACCATCACCCTGGCGGTGGGGGTGCAGGCCATGGCTCGGCGCAACGCTATCGTGCGCCGCTTGCCAGCCATCGAGACACTCGGTTCGGTATCGGTCATCTGCTCAGATAAAACCGGCACCCTCACCCGCAACGAGATGAGCGTGGCTAGCGTGCTCAGCGAACGTCACCTGTATCAAGTCCACGATACCAGCTATGAACCTGCGGGCAGCATCTATCTGGAAGCAGAAGCAGTGAGGCCCAGTGAGCATCCGCTAATCGGCGAACTTGCGCTGGCGGCCTCCCTCTGCAACGATGCCGAATTGCACAAACGGGAGGGCCGTTGGACAGTGGAAGGCGACCCAATGGAAGGGGCACTGTTGGCGTTCGCCGGCAAGGTTGGTCTCGACGTGAGTGAAATTCGCGGCCGCTGGTCGCGCACGGACGTGATCCCCTTCGACTCGAAGCACCGCTTTATGGCAACTCTGAACCATGACCACGAAGGCAATGCCTTCGTATTCGTCAAGGGGGCACCGGAACGGATCCTGGCGATGTGTCGGGAGCAGCGTGACGAGACTGGCGCGGTTGTCCCACTGAAGCGTGACTACTGGATGTCCCGGGCTGAAGAGATCGCTGCCGAGGGTCAGCGAGTGCTGGCTCTGGCAGCGAGGCCTATGCCTTCCGGGCATACGGTGCTGGAGCACGAGGAGATTGACACGTCCCTGGCCCTGCTGGGCATGGTGGGCCTCATCGATCCACCCCGGGACGAGGCTGTCGCGGCCGTCGCCGAGTGCCACTGCGCTCACATCCGGGTCAAGATGATTACCGGCGATCACGCCACCACGGCGAAGGCTATCGGACGACAAATCGGCCTGAACAACCCCGACAATGTTTTGACGGGCGCCGACATCGACCGGTTGGACGACGCACAGCTGGCTATGCGAGTACTGGATACCGATGTGTTCGCTCGTACCAGCCCGGAACACAAGCTGAGATTGGTAATGGCATTGCAGGCTCACGGACTGACAGTGGCCATGACAGGCGACGGGGTAAACGACGCGCCGGCTCTCAAACGTGCGGATGCCGGTGTTGCCATGGGTGAGAAGGGCAGCGAGGCGGCCAAGGAGGCCTCCGAACTGGTGCTGGCCGACGACAACTTTGCTTCTATCACCGCTGCCGTACGCGAGGGACGCACGGTGTACGCCAACATCAAGAAGGTGATCAGCTGGACTCTACCCACTAACGCCGGCGAGGCCTCCACCATTATCCTAGCCTTGCTACTGGGGCTGACACTGCCCATTACCCCGGTGCAGATCCTATGGGTGAATATGATCACGGCCGTAACCCTGGGCATCGCCCTGGCCTTCGAACCCAGTGAAGACCATATTATGGCCCGCCCGCCTCGGCCCCGCAGCGAGCCGCTGCTATCCGCCGACTTGGTCTGGCATATCGTGTTGGTGGCAGGGCTATTTCTGGGAGGTGTTTTCGGAATTTACCTGTACGCGGTGGAGCAGGGCTATTCAATCGACTTAGCCCGCACCATCGCCATGAATACTCTGGTGGTGATGGAAATTTTCCACCTGCTGTACATCCGTAACATCAACAGCCCCCGGCTCACCTGGAAACAGCTGCGCGGTACCCGGGTGCTGTGGCTGGCTATCGTCCTGGTGGTCGCCGGGCAATTCGCCATCACTTATCTGCCGCCGTTGCAGGAGGTGTTCGAGACCGAATCGGTCCGATTGAAGGATGCCCTGCTAATCCTGCTGGTGGGGATAGGTCTGTTCGTGATCATCGAATTGGAGAAGCGCCTGCGTTTACATCTGCGACAGGTCGACGCAGCAGGGTAAAACCGTAACACTTGTCCAGCGGCGTGGCACCAAGTGAAGATGGCAGGGGACGGCCCGGTGATACCCTGGACCAAGAGGACTAACCATTTCGAATCGGAGGACGATTCCATGAACAGATTCAGAAACATCCTGTGTGTGGCCTCCGCCACCCAAGAGGATAGTGCGGCGGTAGTGGAGCGGGCGATGGCGTTGGCGGAGCACAACCAGGCCCGGTTGACTTTGCTGGACGTGGTGCCACGGGTTACCGCCGGCATCGGCATGCTCGAAGGCGGCCCGATCTCGAGGGATCTGCAGGCGTGGATGGTGAATGAACGCGAACAGTTCCTGTCCGATCTGACGGCTCCCTGTGTGCAGCGCATCAGCATCCAGAGTCGAGTGGTGATCGGAACCCCGTTTATTGAAGTCATTCGCCAGGTTCTGCGGGAAGACTGCGATCTGGTGATCAAGGCGCCGGAGGATCCCAGCTGGCTCGACCGCCTGTTCGGTAGCGATGACCTGCATCTGTTACGCAAATGTCCTTGTCCGGTCTGGATGATCAAGCCCCGGCTCGGACGGTAAATTCGGTTGCATCGTGGCGGCTGTGGACGTGGATGACAGCTATCCTCCCGGTGAGATAGAAGGCCGTCAGACCCTGAACCGGCAAGTAATGGAAATGGCAACTTCTCTGGCCCTGTCAGAATTTGCTGAACTACACGTTTTATATGCTTGGGAGGCCATCGGGGAAGGGGCCATGCGCAACGGATTTTTGAGGACGGACGAGAAAAAGGTCAATGCCTATGTGGAGATGAGCGAGCGTCACCATAAAGAAAACCTGGATGCACTGATACGGGAGACGGCTGACCGGCTTGGTCCAGAAGCCACACGCTACCTTAATCCAAATGCCCACTTGGTGAAGGGTTCGGCACGCAAGGAGATTCCAGCCCTGATCCAGGAACTCGGGGCGGATCTGGTGGTAATGGGGACCGTGGCGCGCACCGGTATCAGCGGCTTGGTTATGGGAAACACCGCAGAAATGATTCTGACTCAGATCGATTGCTCGGTGCTCGCTGCCAAGCCAAAGGGGTTTGTGTCGCCGGTCACTCTGGAAGACTGAGTCCCGGATGCGTGACTTGGAAGGTCCAACCGGGGTGAGAACCGTGGCGGTATCACATCTTCTGCAGTCAATACTGGGGCATCAATAGCATGTTTGAAAATGTATTTGTTCAAGTTGGAGCGATTCTTGGCTTAGCCGCAATTGGCGGCGCAGTGGCCCAGCTTTTGCGCCAACCATTGATTGTCGCCTTCATTGCTGTGGGTATCTTGCTCGGACCTTCAGCTTTAAGCATGGTAGAGCAAAGTGATGAAATTGAGCTCTTTGCCCGTCTTGGGATTGCATTGCTGCTTTTTATCGTTGGCCTGAAATTGGATTTGCACATCATTAAGACTGTTGGTCCGGTCGCCTTGGCATCTGGTCTTGGGCAGGTGATCTTTACCTCTGTGATAGGTTACTTGATCGCTTTAATGCTGGGGATGTCCCATATCAACGCTATTTACGTAGCGGTAGCTCTAACTTTCTCGAGTACTATCATTATCGTCAAGTTACTGTCGGACAAGCGCGAAGTGGATGCCCTGCATGGGCGTATCGCAGTGGGCTTTCTTATTGTGCAGGACATCGTTGTAGTGCTGGTGATGATTGGCCTGACGGCCTTCGGCAAAGCAGAGGGAGACGTTCACATCGGCTGGGAAGCCTTGAAGATTCTGCTGAAAGGGGCAGCCATGCTGCTTACCGTGGCAGCGCTGATGCGCTATGTCTTGCCGTGGTTGTTGCACCGCCTGGCTCACTCATCAGAGCTGTTGATGCTTTTTGCCATCGCCTGGGCCGTGTTAGGAGGCTCAGCAGGAGAGGCACTCGGATTCAGTAAAGAGGTGGGTGCATTTCTTGCCGGTGTCTCTATCGCATCAACAGCCTATCGTGAACAAGTGGCTGCGCGTCTGGTCAGTCTGCGCGATTTTTTGTTGTTATTTTTCTTCATTGAGCTGGGGGCCAACCTGGACCTCAGCACACTAGGGTCGCAACTGGGTGCCTCGGTTATTTTTTCGTTATTCGTCCTGATCGGCAATCCCCTTATTGTCATGGTCATCATGGGCTATATGGGTTACCGAAAGCGCACAGGCTTTCTTGCCGGGTTGACAGTGGCTCAGATCAGCGAGTTCTCCCTGGTACTGGTAGCTCTAGGTCTAAGCTTGGGTCACCTGGAACAGGAGACGATAGGTCTGATAACCCTGGTTGGACTGGTCACCATCAGTGTGTCTACCTATATGATTCTTTATTCCCATTTACTTTATGAGCGCCTGGCCCCGTGGCTTTCTATTTTTGAACGCAAGGTGCCCCATCGGGAGTTCGATGACCAGTTGGATGAGAGCGTTAATTTGGATGTGCTTTTGATCGGGCTGGGCCGATATGGTGCAGCACTGGCCGCAAATCTACATGATCAGGGTTGCCGGTTATTGGTTGTCGATTTCGATCCGGGGACGGTACAGAGCCATAGTCGTGAAGGGTATGGGGTTCATTACGGTGATGCGGAGGACCCGGAATTCGTGGCGACACTACCGCTGACACGCATACAATGGGTGGTCAGCACTGTTCGTGATCGAAGCATCAACCGCATGCTGTTGCACGCCCTTCGCCAGCAGAACTTTCACGGTAGGATCGCGATCGCTACCCATAACCAGCAGGATGCCTACATGTTCGAGCAGGAAAGTGTGGACATGGTGTTGATGCCTTATATGGACGCAGCAAGGAACGCTGCGGACCGGATCATGTCGACCCCAGTGGTTGACGACCACCAAACAGGAGAAAAAAATGAAGAGATTTAAAAACATACTGTATTTATATGAAGGTTCTGTTTCGCAGGGTGCAACCATTGCCAGCGCGGTTTCGCTGGCACAGAACAATCAAGCAGATTTGACAGTTATTGATGTGATACCCGTGGTCACTGCTGGTATTGGCATGCTCCCCGATGGGCTTATATCCTCTGATATGCAAGCTGACATGATTGCCGAGCGTCGCCAAGAGCTGGAATCTTTGATCGCGCCTTATCAGCAACGTTTGAATATCCGCATAAATGTTTTGGTGGGTATAAAGTTTATCGAAGCAATTCGCACCGTTTTAAAAAATGGATTTGACCTATTGGTAAAAGCTGCAGAAAACCCGAATTATATTGATCGGCTTTTTGGTAGTGAAGATATGCATCTATTGCGTAAATGTCCCTGCGCGGTCTGGCTGATGAAAGCCGAGGAAACTTCAAACTACGAGTGCATTGTGGCTGCTGTTGGGATTGATCCATATGACGATGCTTCGGATGAGCAAATGCTTGATCAGGAGATTCTCGAAATTGCTAGCTCCCTGGCGCTTACTGATTCAGCCTCCTTGCATCTGGTTCATGCTTGGGATGCTACTCAAGCAGGATTTGCCAGCTTATGGTCAGAAAACCCTGAAGAGATTGAAAAGAGTATTATTTTGGGAGTACACAGCCAGCACCAAAGCGCAATCAATGAGTTGATTCAAAATTTGCGTAAGGAGATTGGTAGAGATGCATTTGATTATATATTGCCAAAGATTCATTTACCGAGGGGTGAACCTAAAAAAGTTATACCTCAATTGGTTAGGGAACTGAAGGCAGATCTAGTCGTCATGGGTACGGTCGCTCGGACGGGAATTCCAGGTTTCATTATCGGTAATACCGCTGAGTCGATTCTTGATCAATTACAATGTTCAGTGCTGGCTATAAAGCCCTCGGGATTTGTTTCACCGGTAAAATAAAACTTAATTCAGGAAAATCATTTTTTTACTTCTATCCTTGTTCTTTAGCAAGGGAGAGCCTGTCATCATTTTGAGAAAAGTAAACCTTCAATGGCAGCAAGAGTCCATAAGAGGAAATGATCGAGTAAACTCAACCGACCGTTAATACCGAGAAGTTGCCTAACGAGTCATTTGTATAAGTCAGAAAAAGCGTCCGCTTTGGAGAAATCTGGCTATACAGAAGTGCAATGACCAGGTTTATATATGTGCCGGCCTGTTTTTTATTAATCTATTGTTTTATAAAAAAAATACTAGACCGGATAGTGAACCAGCCTGGATCAACAAAAAAACGGCACTTTTACCAACAAAAGCGCCGTTTAATTATTGAAAATAATGGAAATATCAGTCCCAGTTTAATGCACCACCGGTCTGATATTCAGTCACGCGCGTTTCAAAGAAGTTCTTCTCTTTACGCATGTTGGCCTGTTCATCCAGCCAGGGTAATGCAGCTTCATCAACACCTGGGAATGGTTTTTCCATGTTGAGTGACTTGGCGCGACGGTTGGCAATAAAGCGGAACTGGTTAATATGGTCTTCTGCCGAGTAGCCCAGAATAGGATCAGGTAACAGGTAGCGGGCATAGTTTTCTTCAGCTGCTTCTGCTTCTTCCCACATGTGGCTGATTTTCTTTGGATCCAGTGTGACGTTTTCTTCCAGAATGATTTGCTTGGCAACACGGATACCAAAAGAGGCATGCAGTACTTCATCACGCATAATGTATTGCAGCTGTTCTGCGGTGCCTTTCATCATGCCGCGTCTTTGTAATGCAAAGATCGGACTGAAACCGTTATAGAACCAGCAGCCTTCAAAAATACCTGCAAAAAAGATGTAGGACATGACGAAGTTTTCCAGTTCATCACGGTCACGCAGGTCGATGTCAGAACGCATTACCGAGTTCAGGCGACGGTTGGCAATCTGGATTTTGCCATTGATTTCGGGTACCACGCGGTAGCGATTGTAAATCTCACCCTGGTTCAGACCAATAGTTTCAATGCAGTGCTGGTATGTCCAGGTATGCAGGGATTCTTCGTACACCTGGCGAGCCTGGTAGATCTGCAGTTCCGGCGCACTCATTTTTTCCATCACGGCAAGACCGATGTTACGCATTGCCAGGATGTCGGAAGTTGTCAGGTAGGACAATACATTTTCATACACATGACGCTCTTCCAGCGTCAGCTTGTGATGATAGTCATGAACATCCTGCGCCATGTTGATATCCAGTGGCGTCCAGTGGTTCTTGTTGGCGTTTAGAAAATATTCCCATGCCCAGGGATACTTGAACGGTGCCAGCTGGTTGATGTCCGTCATGCCATTAATAACACGCTTGTCATCAGCATTAACGGGTTTGATATCACGCGCCAGTGATTCTGCAGTTTCCTGAACCTGGTCTGGTTTCTCTGCGGCAGGCTGCCTGGTTTTCTCTACGGGTTCCTGTAATGCTTCAGCATGTTGTTGCAGCGGTTCATCTGCAACGATTGGTTGTTCAGCAACAGGAGTTTCGAACGCCGCCGGTGGCGGTGTCGCGGTTTCTGGTTTCGCAGGTGAGGCCAGTGGATCATCCCAGTTCAGCATAGACTTTTCCTTTACTTTGTCTTTTTATATTTTGTTTTTCTGTTACATCACTCCATCAAGGAGTTCCTTTGGTTTTTCGTTTGGTTTGCCAGCGGAGTCCGGGTTCATACGGTGACCCTTGGGTGACATGAGCGAGAGTTCTAAATCCATCCATATAAACTCAAACTCCACCAGCAAATTTCTTTACCCGTTATTGACAGGCTTCACAATCCGGATCCAGTATCGAGCAGGCTTTAGGTGCAGCACCGACGGCTGATAAACCGGTATTGGCAACTTTTATCGAACTTGATGTACTGGCGCCTTCAACCGATGTTTTTTCAACATGGGTGGCTCCCATCGAGCGCAGGTAATAAGTGGTTTTTAAACCCCTGACCCAGGCCAGCTTGTACAGGTTGTCGAGTTTCTTGCCTGAAGGTTCTGCCATGTACAGGTTGAGACTCTGGGCCTGGTCGATCCATTTCTGGCGACGTGAACCGGCTTCAATCAGCCAGCGGGCATCAATTTCAAAAGCTGTGGCGTAGATCGACTTGATTTCATCAGGGATGCGATCAATGTTCTGCAGGGAACCGTCGTAATATTTCAGGTCGTTGACCATGACTTCATCCCATAAACCGAGAGCCTTGAGGTCTCTGACCATGTACGGGTTGATGACGACAAACTCGCCTGACAGGTTCGATTTAACGAACAGGTTCTGGTAAGTCGGTTCAATAGACTGGCTGACACCACAGATATTGGAAATAGTTGCCGTTGGAGCAATTGCCATGGTGTTGGAGTTGCGCATGCCGACTTTCTTGACGCGACGACGCAGGGTTTTCCAGTCCAGGGTTTCGCTGTCATCAACCTGCAGGTAACCGCCACGCTCACTGGCCAGCTTCTTCATGGAGTCGATCGGCAAAATGCCCTGGCTCCATAGTGAACCTTCGAATGTTGAATAACGGCCACGCTCTTCAGAAAGGTTTGTTGATGCCTGGATCGTGTAGTAACTGACCATTTCCATGGAGCGGTCTGCAAATTCCACTGCTTCATTCGAGCAGTAGGGAAGTTTCTGTTTATAAAGGGCATCCTGGAATCCCATAATGCCCAGTCCAACCGGACGGTGTCGGAGGTTGGAGTTACGAGCCTGCGGCACGCTGTAGAAGTTGTAATCAATTACGTTATCCAGCATGCGCATGGCGGTGTTGATGGTCTTTTCCAGTTTTTCCTGGTTTAAGCCATTTTCATCGACATGGGCTGCCAGGTTAACAGAGCCCAGGTTGCAGACAGCAATCTCAGCATCATTGGTATGCAGGGTAATTTCGGTACACAGGTTGGAGCTGTGTACTGCGCCGATATGCTGGTTGGTATAACGCAGGTTGCATGGATCCTTGAAGGTGACCCAGGGGTGACCAGTTTCAAACAGCATGCCGAGCATTTTGCGCCACAGGTCTACTGCCTTCATGGTTTTGAAAATGCTGATTTCACCGTTCCTGGCTTTTTCTTCGTAGGCAACGTAGGCTTTTTCAAAAGCCTTGCCGGTCAGGTCATGCAGGTCCGGTGTTTCGTTTGGACTGAACATGGTCCAATCCTGGTCTTCTGCAACACGTTTCATGAACAGATCCGGAATCCAGTTCGCGGTATTCATGTCATGTGTTCTGCGGCGTTCATCACCGGTGTTTTTACGCAGGTCGAGGAAATCCTCGATATCGATATGCCAGGTTTCCAGGTAGGCGCAGACTGCACCTTTGCGTTTGCCGCCCTGGTTAACTGCAACAGCAGTATCATTGGCAACTTTAAGGAAAGGTACAACACCCTGGCTTTTGCCATTGGTGCCCTTGATATGTGCACCCAGGCCACGAACCGGTGTCCAGTCGTTGCCCAGGCCGCCAGCAAACTTGGATAACAGGGCATTGTCCTTGATGGAACCGTAAATACCTTCTAGATGGTCGGGCACCGTGGTCAGGTAACAGCTGGAAAGCTGTGGACGCAGCGAGCCTGAATTAAACAGGGTTGGCGTTGAACTCATGAAGTCAAAACTGGAAAGCAGTCTGTAGAATTCGATGGTGCGTTCTTCACGGTTGATCTCGTTAATCGCCAGGCCCATCGCAACACGCATGAAAAATGCCTGCGGCAGTTCAAAGCGGGTGTCGCCGCTATGAATGAAATAGCGGTCATAAAGTGTCTGCAGGCCCAGGTAGGTAAACTGCAGGTCACGTTCGTGATCAATGGCAGCAGCCAGCCTGTCCAGGTCATACTGGGCCAGACGACCGTCCAGTAATTCCAGTTCGACAGCACGATGGATATAGTTTTTAAAATAGTCGCCGTAATGCTCAGCCATGTCAGACTGGGTGTTAACCACCACCTGCATGTCCAGGAAATCCAGTGCTTCTTTACGCAGGGTATTCAGTAGCAGTCGGGAAGCAACAAAACCGTAATTTGGCTCAAACTCAATCAGGGTGCGTGCACTCATGCACAAAGCCTGGGCCACATCACTTTCCTTGACTCCGTCAAACAGGTTGCGGCAGGTATCGTTCAGTATGCGTTCGCCATCAACCTCTTCAAGACCTTCACTGGATTCTTTTACCAGTGCACGGATCGCCTGGATATCAAGAGGGGCGGTACTGCCGTCTTTACGTGTGATGTTGATTTTGTGTTCTTCGGGAATGTCACCACCGGCAGCAGCCTGTTCGGCGCGTTCCTGGGCGCGGGAGGCACGATATAAAACATAATTACGTGCAACCTGGTGCTCGCCATTACGCATTAATGCCAGTTCAACCTGGTCCTGGATATCTTCTATATGAATAGTGCCGCCGTTAGGCTGGCGACGCATGAAAGCCTGCACGACCTGTTCACTCAGATCCTTTACGGTATCGTGAACGCGTGTGGACGCTGCTGCATTACCCCCTTCAACCGCCAGGAAGGCCTTGGTCATGGCAACGGCAATTTTGTTAGCGTCAAAGTGCGTGACTTTTCCGTTACGGCGGATAACCTGGAATCCGGATGATGCAGGATTTTCTGCGTGTGTGTGTTTCACGTCATCAAGTGTTGGTGGTACTGCAATACCGTCAATAGTCGCTTCGTTGGCAGATAAATCGCTTGCCATTTTTCCTCCTGCATCCTTTGGGTGAGTCTTTTTAATTATTTAAGGCAGTGAACAACGGTGAACTTGAGTCATTTGCCTTAGAACACAATATATACGGCATTTGGCGAGTGTCAACCACTATATCTTGTGTATAACGCTAAAAAAAAGAGTTTAAAATCTGTGTAAAGCCTGTGGATAACCTGGTCCGGACTAGCGTAATTTCAGGCAAATCAGTGGGTTATCAATAGTGTTTTTAGTGGAATCTGAGACACAATATATTGTGTCAATTATGAAAATTTATAGCGATATAGCGAAAATCAAGGAAGTAAATTCATTTCTCACCATCTGTTATTTGCTGTGGATAAGTCGTTATACACAGGTATGGCTCTGAAATTCCCGATTTTGGAAAAATGTGACTTACAGGCGGTATCGCAGGGCAATACTGCGGTGACCCAGGTAGATCATACGATAGAGGTATTAAATGAGATACGAGCAATGGGTGTTAATGTCTCTATTGATGATTTTGGTACCGGATACTCAAGCCTTCCATATTTTAAAAAATTACCCGTTAATAAACTGAAGATCGATCTGTCTTTATCTAAACCATATTGATTGCTAACCTGGAACGTATTGAGTCAGGTTAGATCTGCCATTAAGTGTTTTTCCTGACTAAGGTTTTAGGAATCTGAGTCGTTAACAATAACAATTAAATAAAGCCGAATTCCAACTCTAACGGAGTAATCCGTGAGCAAATCTTCATTAGTTATAAAATTGTTGATGCTTTTCTTTTTTCTCTCCCTGGCAGGTTGCGTGCAGGATGAAAAAGCAGAGATACATCACTGGAAATTACAGTCTCAGGCACTTGCATCAAGTGTTGATTATATTGAACTTGAGGTGTTTGCAAAAAATGTTGCAATTATGAGTGGCGGGCGCCTGGTGATCACTCCGCATTCAGCTGGTGTTCTTGCCCATGGTCCAGACATATTCAATGCGGTCAGCGAGAACGTTGTACAGATGGGGAATGGCTGGCCCAACTGGTGGTCAGCACAGCATCCATCATGGGCAGTGATGAATGCTGGTCCTTTCGATTTTATGAATCTTGATGCTTCCATGATGTTTTTCATGGAAAAAGGAGGAATCGAGCTGGCGAATGAACTTCTTTACCCAAAGGTGTTATCTGGCGACCAGCCTGGTGGGCCGGTATGGAATTTGGCCTGACCTCCAAAGAACCCATTTCCGGGCTTGATGATCTTAAAGGTAAGAAAGTCCGCATAGGCCCGGGGCTTCCAAGTGAAGTTCTGGCTGAAGCTGCAGGCAGCCTCTCAATTCCATTAGTTCCCGAGGAAATTCGACCTTCGCTAAAAAATGGCAACATCGATGCAGTGGAATGGACAACCGCCTCAGGTGTATTGGACCTCGGGCTACATGATTTGAGCCCTTACGGAATTGTACCTGCAATCTGGCAGCCATCAGTACTCGCAGATTTTCTGATTAACAAGGAAGCTTACGAAAAGCTTTCACCAGACCTGCAGGCTATATTGGAAACTGCCATGAAGTCCTACACGCTCACCACAACCTTGAAAGCCAAAACCAAGGATATTCAGTCTTTGGCCAGGTTCGAAGAAAAGGGCATGACACTGAGAAAATGGAGCGATGAAGACATTGCCAGATGGAAAGTGGCTTCTGACAAGGTTAACGAGCAATATAAAAATCGTGACGACTTTTCTAAACGCCTGATAGAACAAAAGCAGGATTTCAAGAAAAAATATGATGCTTACTATGAACTGTTTGGACCTTACGACTAAGCATTAAAAAATGCGAAATATTGTTAATGTCCGGCTGATTATGGTGCTGGTGATAAGTACTATGCTTATCATGTCAATTTTTGTCGGTGTGCGCTTTTATCTTTCCAAGGTTGAATTTGAAAAGAATCTGAATTTACAGGTTGAGCAAATAGCTACAGGATCGGATCTGCGGTAAAGCCATCTATCTGGTCGATATACAGCAAATCCATAGAAAGATCATTTTCAGAAGAATTTGCTGCTGCCGTGCTCGATTCAGAATTGTCGGGTGAATATGTTGTCGGAATTGTTGTGTATGGCCAGTTTGGCCATATCTACATGGGTAAATATAAAAATGATAGTGGCTTGGTTTTACCTTACAGCGATAATGATCGGCAAACTGTTTTACTAAAAACCGATCTGACAAAATCTTTCCCAATCAAGTTTGAATCAATGACGCTGGGTAAAGTCGAGCTATTTATCGACACCGATACATTTGAACGTAACCAGGGACATGCATTAATCATTGAGTTAAGCCAGATTGGTGTTGTGTCCATTTTTTTTATTCTGGTCTTGTTTTATGCCATCAAGCGAGCATTGTTGGCTCCAATGGGACGTTTGCAGGTTGCCAGAAAGACATTTGAAAGTATGGGTGAGGCGATTGCTTTTACGGATGAAAATGGTCTCATCTATGACACGAATCCAGCTTTTCTGGCTATCACTCGTTTACCGCGGGAACAAATAATTAATCAGAAGATTAACCGCTTTTTTCCTGGCGCATTGGAACAAATGAAATCCGGTGATGCGCTAAACCCTGATTATAATAGCTGGAGGGGTGAAGCAGATTGTCATTGTATTTCCGATACTTCCATACCGGTTTGGCTAACGGTAAGTGCAGTTAATTCCTCTAATGAAAAATCATCCAGAAAAGATGAATATATTTTCGTGTTCCAGGATATATCCAGCCGTAAGGAAGCAGAACAAAAGCTGGAAAAACTGGCATTTTTTGATGTTCTCACTGATCTTCCAAATCGGCAGTATTTTGAAAATGAGCTTGAAAGCAGTATTCAACTGGTCAAAAGACAGTCACAAAAACTTGGTCTCATTTTCATAGATCTTGATAATTTCAAACATGTTAACGATAGCCTGGGGCATGCTGCAGGTGATGAAGTCCTGGTAGAGATTGCCAAGCGTTTTAAATCGCGTATACGTGATTCGGATTTCCTGGCAAGAATGGGTGGTGATGAATTTACCATCATGGCTAGAAATATTTCCGATTCCCAGCAGGTTGCGAATCTTGCCCAGGATATCAACGAGATTGCTGCCATGCCAATTATTATTAACGACATCGAATTTAAGGCTGGGGCAAGCATCGGGATTTCCATGTTTCCAGATGATGCGTCCAGTGCATCTGAGCTTATCAAGAATGCCGATATTGCTATGTATCATGCCAAGGACTTAGGTAAAGGACAGTTCTCGTTTTATTCCAGTGAGCTTAATGAGAAAATTGAGCGTTATTTTGATTTAAGAACCAAGATTGATTCAGCAATTATAAACAGTGAATTTGAACTGTATTATCAGCCAAAGGTTGACCTTTTCAGTAACCGGGTAGTCGCAGCTGAAGCCTTGATTCGCTGGTTAACACCTGACGGAAATGTTGTTGGACCTGATACTTTTATTCCCCTTTTAGAGGAAACCAAACAGATTATTCATGTTGGTCGATGGGTTATAGAGGAAGCCGTGGGACAACTTGCAAAATGGAAGAACACCAAAAATACAAGCCTGGCACTTTCGGTTAACCTGTCTGCAGTTCAGTTATATGATGAAAGGCTGATCGATTTTCTGCAAAGTATTTTACGTGCAAGTTCAATCAATCCGGAACAACTAGAAATTGAAATTACTGAATCTGCAATTATTCAGGATGCGGACAAAGCAATAAATATTCTCAAACAGATAAAAGAACTTGGAATTAAGCTTTCGCTGGATGATTTTGGCACCGGTTATTCTTCATTAAGTTACTTGCGTTTGCTACCTGTTGATATCTTGAAAATAGACCGTTCTTTTCTCGCCGGTGCAGCGCATGGTAATGTCAGTGGTAACATTTTAACTTCGATTATCAAGTTGGCTGAGGTCCTGTCAATTGAAGTGGTTGCCGAAGGTATTGAAGATAAGCAGCATCTGGAACTGTTGAAATCACAAAATTGCAGATTAGGACAAGGCTATTATTTTTCACCACCGCTTCCAATTGAAAAGTTTGAAATGCTTGATTTGGATGTCTGGCATTAACCAGAAACTGTCATGAACTGACTAAATATCGTGGTTTATCAGATACAGTTGGTATTTTCCCCGAGTTCCAATGAATTGAAAATTATCCTTAATATCATTGGGTAGATTATTGAAATGTTTTTCCTTAATTGCGAAAAATGCTTTATCCAGTTTATTCAGTTCACCCGGTGTCGAGACCAGCCCAACTTTACCGTAATTGTAGAATTCAGCAGAAAAACGCCGCTTTCCGTAATAAATGATTTTTTCGTTATCGGTTTTGTGGGCGTTATAGAGTGCAATAAGGGACTTGGCGGAATTTTTTTCGCTGATACCTGATAAATGTAGCGTAATCAGCAGAATGCACGAAACGATTAGCGTCGTAGTAAGACCAGTTAATAGGATACGTTCTTTTTTAACATTATCGATCGATTGCTGATTGGCAAGCCATCCGGCCAGCAATAATGCTATTCCAGGAAATCCGGGCAAAACATAAGGTAGCAGTATGTTGCTTGCTGCGGTAAAAAAAACAGCTGGTGCCAATCCCCATAATAATAAATACAATTGCCACTGCTTATCCGCGCTTGAAGCCTTAAAAACTGTTTTCTTGCGCCATAGAAATAAAAATATAACTGGAAATATGAGTGACCAGGGAAACCAGTCAGCAAGCATAAATAACCAGATGGTTCCCCTGACCTGAACGTGCGCTTCTCCATAGAGATCACCTTTCCAGCCTGGCGTTATAAAACGCTGAAAATGTTCGCCGATAAGAAAATAATCAAGAAAACCTGGAGTTTTCAATTCAGCTAATACATACCAGGGTAGGGCGATAAGAATAGTTAACAGGGTACCTCTTATCCAGGGTAATGAAGTCCATACCAAAGCATAATTCTTAGTGATAACAAGCCAGGCGAAAATTGGAATCCCGGTTAAAACAACAGCAATAGGCCCTTTTGCGAGTAACCCAATGCCTAAACCAATAAAAAAAGTCCAGCTTTCAAATGAACGGTGTTTTTTATTGCTGCTGACAGCCACCCAGAAACCGCGCATCGATAAAGTGGTTCCTAATAGCAGCCACATATCGGTCATCACTATTCCAGCGGAAATATAAAAAAGCAGCCCCCCGCAAAGTAAGGCGGCAGTATATAAAGCCTCTGTGCGGGAGCGGTATAAAGTCCAGTTCCATACTAACCAGATAACGAGCACACCGCCGATAAAATAGGGTAAGCGAGCCGCGAATTCATTAATACCAAAAATTTTGAAACTAAGCGCGGTCATCCAGAACGACAGTGGTGGCTTCCCCCAAAATGGAACACCGTAATCAAACCAGGGCGTTACCCAGTCATTGAGTTCCATCATTTTTCGGGCTATCTCGGCATATCGTGCCTCTGTCGTATCCATCAAAGGATATAAGCCAAGCGATACCATTCTTGAGAACAGTAGAAGCAGAATG
Source organism: uncultured Gammaproteobacteria bacterium (assembly GCA_963801985.1). Lineage (GTDB taxonomy): Bacteria > Pseudomonadota > Gammaproteobacteria > Chromatiales > Chromatiaceae > JABDQZ01. The sequence continues at coordinate 75,479 of CAWDGV010000013.1, read as the reverse complement.
ATAAAAAGCAGAAGCTGGCCTGCATCCTGTTTTTTAAAATCTAATTTCATTTTTCTGTCTTTGAATAAGAGGTATTACTATTCTGTAATGGAGCCGGAGGCAGGTATTCATCAACCAGGTATAAAGGTCGCCGCTTGCTTTCTATAAACAATCTCCCGAGGTATTCACCAATCACACCAATAGCCATCAGTTGTAGTCCGCCGAGAAACAATATGGTCACGATCAGGGTGGGAAAACCTGGTACATCTTCGCCAATAAACAACGTTTTAAAAACAAAATAACAGGCATATAAAAAAGCGCCAATAGCGCTAATGAAGCCGGCGTAGGTAGCAATTTTTAATGGCACTGTGCTGAATCCCGTGACTCCCTCAATAGCGAAATTCCAGAGTTTCCAGTAACTCCATTTGGTTTCACCTGCTGCTCTCGGTTCACGGTCGTAGTCAAGAGTTACCTGTCGATAACCAATCCAGGAAAACAGTCCTTTCATAAAACGGTTACTTTCTTGTAATTCGTTTAATGCATCCACCGCCCGCCGACTCAGCAGGCGGAAATCACCGACATCTTCCTCAATGGTGACAGTGCTTAATTTATTGATAACACGATAAAAAGCGTGCGCGGTCATACGCTTGAAAATTGATTCGCCCTGTCGGGTTAAACGTCGCATATTGACAACATCAACATCCTGTTGCCATGCAGTAATCATCGATGGGATCAGTTCAGGCGGGTCCTGTAAATCAGCATCAATGATGATCACCGCTTCACCGCTGGCAACTCGAAGCCCGGCACTCATTGCCTGCTCCTTGCCAAAGTTTCGGCTAAAGTGGAGCAAGCCTACATTAGGAGTTGTCAGGCGAAACTGTTTTAAGATGCTGATACTTTTGTCATCGCTACCATCGTCGATATAGATAATTTCCCAGGAAATATCAAGTGACTCCAGACAGCTCACGATACGTTGATGAAATTGGGGCAGGACTGCTTCCTCGTTATAAACCGGCACCACGATAGAAATCTCCTGGCTGTCAGGAGTGTTGGATAATGGAGTCGAATACTCGGAAGGATTCATGCTTGAAATGCCCAGGTTTTATTGAACTGAAAAGTTATAAGGAGTACGAGTAGCGTGGCGATTACCTGCGATACCATATAGTGAAAACCGAAATACTCAGTTCCCAGGGCGACAATAGCGCCGTTAAGCATCGCACCTATGGCTGCAACAATGAAAAACCTGGGCAATGACTGGTAATGTTTTGCTGAGCTTTTAAATGTGTAAATCCTGTTACCGATATAGGCCAGAAAGGCTCCAACCAGGGCGCCAATAGCTGAGGCAAGGGGGGGCGCGAAATGCAGTAACTCCACTAAAATCAGAAGTACCAGATAGTGTGCACTGGTTGCTACTGCGCCTACAAGAGAGTACAAAAAAGAGAGCCAACGATGTTTCCATTGCTGCGTTAAGGATAAATGAAAATTATTTTTCCTGGTACTTACCGCTGATATTGTGGTTGGCGGCAAAGTCCAGCATGCGCTGGATCGGTTTCATCGCTTTAACCCTGATATGCTCATCAATGGTAATTTCGTTACTTTGAGTCTTTAACAGTTCTTCCAGGTTATCCAGTGCATTCATTCCCATCCACGGGCAGTGTGCACAGGATTCACAGGTTGCTCCTTCACCCGCGGTTGGAGCTGAGATCAGGGTTTTATCCGGTGCAACCTGCTGCATTTTCCAGAAAATGCCATCATCGGTCGCCACGATAAATTCTTTTTGGGGCATTTCCGCGACTGCTTTGATCAGTGCAGTAGTGGACCCGATAACGTCAGCCTGTTCAACAATATTATCAGGTGACTCCGGATGCACTAGCACAGCGGCATCGGGGTGAAGCTTGCGTACGCGTTCCAGGGCTACAGATTTGAATTCTTCATGCACGACACAGGAGCCTTCCCAGAAAAGCATGTCAGCGCCGGTTTGTTTCTGGACATAATGACCCAGGTGTTTATCTGGTGCCCACAGAATTTTTTCACCTTTACTGGCAAGGTGTTTCACAATAGGTAAAGCAATGCCTGACGTGACCATCCAGTCTGCTCGTGCCTTGACTGCTGCAGAGGTATTGGCATAAACAACCACGGTGTGGTCTGGGTGCTGATCACAAAACTCGGAAAAAAGTTCAGCCGGGCAGCCTTCATCCAGTGAGCAGGTTGCATTGAGGTCTGGCATTAAAACCTTTTTTTCAGGATTCAGGATCTTGGCGGTTTCTCCCATGAAACGCACACCGCAGACAACCAGTGTTTGTGCCTCTGAAGCCGAACCATAGCGGGCCATTTCCAGTGAATCAGCGACACAGCCACCGGTTTCTTCGGCCAGTTCCTGTAAATCGCCATCAACATAATAATGCGCAACCAGTACGGCACGCTTTTCCTCAAGCATTTGCCTGATGCGTTGTTTTTGCTGCTGTTTCTGCTGCGGGGTTTTTTCCGGCCAGACAGAGTGGGCAGGGACTTTTATTTCGGGAATTGCCAGGGACATGAGATCAGTCGATATCTAAATCTTTAAACTTATTAAACTCAATCATCTTGGTGTTGGAGGTAAGTAATGTCAAGCTGACTTGGCAGCAGCAAAATTATTCGGACCATAGCCAGGCGGCACCCCTGACGCCACTGGAGTCACCATGCAGCGGAGGCTTAAGCTGTGTCTTTGCCGGTTCCGGAGAGAAAATATACTGGTCCCATATTTTCGGAACCCGATCATACAGGCTGCTGACCTTGGACATACCGCCACCGAGAACAATCGCTTCCGGGTCCAGTACGTTGATAATGGTAGCCAGGCTGCGTGCCATCTGGTCCAGGTAAAGCTCGAACATCTGCTTTGCCAGTGTTTCACCCTGGTCTACACGCTGCATGATTTCTGCAGCACTCATACTGTCACCGCCAGCCTCGTGGTAACCGCGGCTAAAACCTGTTCCAGACAAAAAGGTTTCAATGCAGCCCCGCTGACCACAGTAACATTCAGCCCCGGGGAGTTCCGTCTCGCGCGGCCAGGGCAGGGGATTGTGCCCCCATTCGCCGGCAATCAGGTTGGCACCTTCCAGTAATGTCTTGTTGATAACGATGCCACTGCCGCAACCTGTGCCAATGATCACGCCAAACACACTGTAGTTGTCTTTGCCGGCACCATCGGAGGCTTCAGACAGGGCAAAACAGTCGGCATCATTAGCCAGACGTACAGGGCGTTTCAGGATGGATTCAAGATCACCCTGCAAGTCTTCACCGATCAGAGTAATGGTATTGGCGTTGCGAATTTTCCCGGTTTCGGCTGATGCTGAGCCGGGTATACCAATCCCGACGGAGCCCTGCTCACCATATTTCTGCTCAATGCTGGTTACCAGTCCGGCGATCGACTGAACGATTTCCTTGTAATCATGCCTGGGAGTGGGAACCCGTTCGCGTATCGGTATAGCGCCCGTTTTTTCCAGCGCAATACCTTCAATTTTTGTTCCGCCCAGGTCGATACCGATACGCATATCAGGCCTGCTTTTCTGTCGAACCAGAATCTGGCTGATCGTTTTCATTAATGACGACTTGCAGGTTATCTTCATTAGCTGGCTGAATGTCATTGCCAGACGGATTGGTAAACCTGTCATTTAATGTTTGCACGTAGTCGTCCGAGTCCTGCAGTACTTTCGACAAATGTTTGCGGGAGCGTCGATTCCAGCCAGCCGGGGTCGTATGGAAAATGCTACGCCAGGCTACCGTGCTGCGCTTGAAAGCATTGGCAAGGCTGCCCCTGATGCCAAGCTCTTGTGACTGTTTGCGAATGTTATGCATCATGGAAGCGGCTACCATCCTTCTGATGCCGAAATGTATTCCCAGCAGCACCAGGTAGCTGCCAAGCGCAATGCTATAGAGGGCGAGTGGACTGGATGTGACAGATTCAAGCCAATCGGGCTGGAAACTGAAACCGTTCCAGTATCCCAGTTGAATGCTGCCAGCGATGAGGGCGATGAGGAATAAGGTGTAGATAATGGTATCAGTGATAATGACGCGTTTTCGCCAGCTTTCCAGTAAGCCAGTCAATGCCGGTACGGCTTTCTCTTCCAGGTCAGTGGCAGTTTTCTCCAGGTTGCCGACAATCCGGTAGGCTCTTTCCACTTCAACCTGGTTCATGCGTTCGTGAATTTCACGCAGGTCATGGTCACGCTTGCGTTCAAATCGTTCCCGTAGTGAGTCGTCATCAATCGGTAATGCCAGGTCAGGATTATAGACAGTATAGAAACGCCCGGCTGTCAGGCCGCGTTCGCCCATGGCGCGTTGCCAGGCGGCAACCACTTCTTCCGGATTATCTTCACGTGCGGTGATATCGATCTGATTGAGGATATACAGAAACTTACCGGAGTCTGAACGCTTGATTGTATTGCTGACCAGGTGATCAAGGGTGTCACGCATCGCGCCGGGTTCAGGATGGCGCGCATCGAAAAACACCAGTACCAGGTCAGACAGGTCAATGATATGGTCAGTGATTCTCAGAGTTGATGTGCGTTGCGCGTCGGCATCAAACCCGGGAGAGTCAATGATGATTTTTCCGCGTAAAGCCTCGGTTGGACAGGTCTTCAGTTGCAGATAGGAGTCGATACGCTGACCTTCACCTTCGGCGACCTGTTCGATTTCATTACTGATCTGGTAAAAAGGGAAGCGTGGGTCGGCATCCAGGGCGACACCGGGCAGCGAGTGCGCATTTTTTTCACGGCTATAGCAGATAACCGTGAATTTATCGTCAACCGCCTGGTTGCCACTGCGTTGTAACGGGAACTTCAGGTAATGATTAATAAATGAGGATTTGCCTGCAGAAAAAGTACCCAGTACAGAAATCAGCGGCCACCAGGGTATCTTGGTGGCGTAGGAATCATCATGCTCGAGCAGCCCCAACTGGTAAGCCACCTTATCCAGCAAGCGGAAACTCTGCACGGTGTTGAGCAATACCGGGTTTTCCTGCTGCAGATGTGTTTCAAGATGTTTGAGACGGCTTTCGATGATCGGGCTTGCGGCTCGCATTGCTGAATACTCCTTGGGTGTCAGGCTGGGTTACAACCGGGTCACGGGTCTTATTTCATCATTATTATGTTTATGCCAATGTGTGCTTTTTTGCATGGTTTTGTCAACCGCAGAAAAGTTTTTGGGATATAAAAAAGCTTGCCTGCTTATTATGTCAGTATTGCTATTACGGATAGGATTGGAGAATGTGAATACTGAATTTTATCCGGGAATAAAATTCATATGATTATAAATAAATTAACCCTGTTTCTTGGAATGTTTTATAAGTTTCTGAATTTAAATAATTATCAGTTTTTTTTCTGAGTTATCCACAGTTTCCGCACAGTTTCCACACGATTTTTGAAACATCTATGCACAAGATATAGTGGTTGACTATCAATAGAAAGCGTATATATTGTGTTTTAAGTTCAGAATGCAACAAGAATCGAGTAACTTTAAACAATAATAATAAGTGCTTGTTTTTTTGGCCGAAAATTTAAATTAATGGATGAATCAATGCGGATAAGTAAGAATTTTTTCATGCTTATGCTGGGGCTCGTAGTAGCATCGCCAACCCTTTCAACGGCAGTGGTAGCCGAAGAGCAGTATGCGCCGGTGCAATTATCACGTGATATTCCGACGGTTTCTCTTGGTGGTACTGTGTTGCCTTTCAAGGAAGTTACGTTGTCTGCCCAGTTACCAGGAAGAATTAATTTTATTGCCGGTATCGAAGGCGATACTTTTGATGAGAAAGTACTGCTGGTATCAATCGACGAATCCGAGTTGCAGGCAAAAAGCAATGCGGCTTATGCAACGCTGGCCAATGCCGAATCTTCGATGCGCAATGCCGGGGTGCAATATACGCGTGAGTATTATTCGCCGAAATCAGCCACTGCCATGGGTGGCATGGGGATGCCTAATCTTTTCGATGAAATCTTTACCCAGCCAATGGAAGGATTTATCGGCAACCGTGACCGGGATGCTGAGCGTGGTGCTGACCTTTATGCCTCTCAAACCCGAATCGAGCAAGCCAGGATGCAGATCGTGCAGGCCCAGGCTGAATTACAGGCACTGTCAGCAAAAATGCGGGATGCCAAAAGTGTTGCGCCCTTTAGCGGCGTCATTATGAAAAAACATGTTGAGGTTGGTGACACCGTCCAGCCTGGTCAGCCATTGATTAATTTTGCCAACCTGGAATACCTGCAGATTTCTGTTGATGTGCCTTCCAGGCTCACGCCAGGTTTAACCGATGGCATGATGCTGTTGGCCGAACTGGATGTCAGTAAACAGCGTGTTCCCGTTCGTGTCGCCCAGATTTACCCGATGGCAGATGCACAGCGCCATACCGTCAAGGTGAAATTTGATTTGCCCCAGGGAGTTTCAGCTCCGGGTATGTATGCCAAGGTTTTAATTCCAGACTTCAATGCGCCATCAACCGAGTTACCGGTTATACCAACCACGGCGATTCGCTATAAGGGCAGTCTGCCCGGTGTCTATGTCAAAGGTAAGGATGGTAAACCCGAACTGCGCCTTATCCGTGTTGGGGAAGCGCTGGGGCAGGGCTTTACCAGTGTATTGTCTGGCGTAAAACCCGGGGAGCAGGTTTTGGTAAACCCAAGGAGTAATGTTACATCTGGCTGGTCTTCGGGTGACTCGCTTGTAAAGCACTAGCTGTGCCATGAAATGGCAAGCTGCCTCGGTAACAGGTAGCAGGAAAATATATAAAAATTTATTAACTTGTTGAATACGAGTTTTTTGCTTTTTAACGGATTTAAAATTTTATGAACCATCAGGACTCTTCAAGGGAATCATCTGTGACCAACGGTCTTGAAGAAACTCATCTGGGCCTGGCCGGTAAAACGGCACGCTTCTTTATTGAGTCGCCACTTTCTCCTTTACTCTTCATTGCCATGCTGATGATGGGTCTGATGGGCCTGATTTTGACTCCACGCCAGGAGGATCCACAGATCTCGGTACCCATGATTGATATCATGGTGGCTTATCCGGGTGCTTCGGCTGCAGAGGTTGCCAACCTGGCAATTGGGCCGCTTGAACGTATCATGTTCGAGATTCCCGGGGTCAAGCATGTTTACTCGGCTTCGCAACGTGGCCAGGGAATGGTAACGGTACAGTTTGAAGTTGGTGAGGAAATGGGATCTTCGCTGGTCAAGGTCAATGACAAGCTCGCCTCCAACCAGGATATTGTCCCACCCGGGGTTTCATCACAACCGCTGGTCAAGCCAAAGGGTATTGACGATGTGCCTGTTGTTACTTTAACGCTCTGGTCCAAGGACCTGGATGAAAACGGGATACCGGATGTAGACGATGGACTGTTGCGCAAGCTGGCGCATGACATGGTGCAGAGCATCAAGGAAATTCCGGAAACGGGCCATACTTTTGTCGTTGGCGGCAGGGCAGAGCAGGTAAAGGTTGAGGTTTATCCTGAAAGACTGTCTGGTTATGGCATCAGCCTTGACCAGGTTGCACAAACAATCCAGACAGCAAATTCAGAACACCGGGCTGGAGGTGTTGAACGTTCCGGTTCGCATCTCAACGTTGTGACTGGTTCCTTCCTGCGTACCGCTGACGATATCAGCCAGCTGGTAGTGGGTACCTATAACAATATCCCCGTGTATGTTCATGATGTAGCGATTGTCTCCCAGGGACCGGAAGATGCCACTCAACTGGTAGCTTACTATGCAAGTGCGCAGGAGGATCCGGACCAGGCAGTTGCCGGCGTGCCCGCTGTGACCGTTGCGATTGCCAAGAAGGAAGGTACCAACGGGGTTTCTGTTGCCAATAATATTATCAAGCGGGTAGAAGAACTGAAGGGCGTCAGTATTCCTGCCAACGTAGAAGTCAGTGTTACCAGGAACTATGGCAAAACTGCCGATGACAAGGTCAACAGCCTGATTTTTAAATTGTTTGTTGCCACGGCTTTTGTTTTCTTCCTGGTATTAATAGCGTTTCGTGCATTCCGCCCGGCGGTCGTCGTGGTGCTGGTCATTCCAGTAGTGTTATTGATGACTTTGTTTGGTGCCTGGTTAATGGGTTACACGGTGGACCGTGTCAGTCTATTTGCGCTGATTTTTTCCATTGGTATCCTTGTTGATGATGCCATCGTGGTGATCGAGAATATTTATCGTCGCTGGCTTGAGGCCGGCAAGACGGATACAGCGACTGCCATCGATGCCGTTCGGGAAGTCGGTAATCCGACTATCCTGGCAACGCTGACCGTTATCGGTGCCTTGCTGCCGATGGGATTTGTCAGTGGCATGATGGGGCCTTACATGGAACCCATTCCGGCACTGGGCTCGGTCGCCATGGCAATCTCGCTGTTTGCGGCCTTCGTATTTACACCCTGGCTGGCTATTTCAAAGTGGCTGAGACCTTCATTGCACTACCTTGAACAGGCGGAAAGACGGGAACATGCTGAATCAGAAAAACTGGAACGTTTCTATCGCAGAATTCTTGGTCCACTGATCGAGAGCCGCGGACAACCAACGCTTTTCAATCTGGGGATGTGGGGTGCTTTCATCCTGGCGTGTTCGTTTTTCTATTTTAACTGGGTAGCAGTAAAGATGCTGCCGCTGGATAACAAGCCGGAATTTTCAGTCGTACTGGATTTGCCTGAAGGATCGGCATTGCCATTGACAGCAAATATGGCTCACCTGATGGCACAGAAAATTCGCAAGATGCCCGAAGTTACAGCTGTTCAGGTTTATGCCGGTACTGCCAAGCCATTTGATTTCAACGGCATGGTGCGGCATTACTACCTGAGAAAAGAGCCATGGCAGGCCGAACTGCAGGTGCAGTTGCTGGACAAGGGTGACCGGAAACGCTCCAGTCACGAGATTGCAGTGCAGGCGAGTGAAGATCCTGTCACCTATTACTGAAGGTACCGGTGCCAAAATTGCGGTATGTGGAAATGCCGCCGGGTCCACCGGTTTTGCAATCCGTTGTGGCTGAAGTTCATGGCCCTGACAGTCAGACCCGTAAGCAGGTTGCTTCTGACCTGACCGAGCATTTTTCAAAATGCCGAGAGCCTGCGAGATGTCGATAACTATCTGCGTGACCCTTATGATTACTGGCGCTTCAGAGTGGATAACGAGAAAGCATCCAGAAAGGGTATCTCGGTTGATACTATCAACCGCAACCTGTCGATGGCTCTGGGTGGGACCACGCTGGGTGATGTCAAACAGCATGCCGGTCATGAGCCGATAAATATCCTGATACAGGTGCCGTTGGCCGAACGTTCCCAGATTACCCGGCTGGGTGACCTGCCCATTCATTCACAAGATGGCAATATCCTGCCTTTACGTGAACTGGGCGAGTTCCAGCTGGTAGCTGAAGAGGACATTATTTATCACAAGGATCTGCGTGCCGTTGAATATGTGACCGCCGATGTAGGTGGTGACCTGGCTGCACCGGTGTATGGCATGTTCCAGGTTCAGGATGCATTGAAGGAACTGAATTATGTCACGCCTGATGGTGTCAAGCTTGGCACGGATCAAGGCAGTATTAACTGGTTTGGACCCCCGGTTAATGACCAGTCCTCAGCCATTGAATGGACGGGTGAATGGACTGTCACCTTTGAGACATTCCGCGATATGGGAGCAGCTTTTGGTGTTGCGCTGATTGTTATCTACATCCTGGTTGTCTGGGAGTTTGGTAACTTCCGCATCCCGGCCCTGATCATGGCACCAATTCCGTTGACGCTGCTGGGTATTATTCCGGCGCACATGCTGTTTTTCCAGATGGGATGGGGTGGTGAGTTTACCGCAACTTCCATGATTGGCTGGATTGCGCTCGCCGGGATTATTGTCAGGAACTCTATCCTGCTGGTGGATTTTTCGATTCACGAAGTCCAGAAAGGTACACATGTGACAGAGGCCGTGATCCTGGCCTGTAAAACAAGAACACGTCCGATCATGATTACGGCATTTGCCCTGGTGGCGGGTTCTTCAGTGATCTTTTTTGACCCAATCTTCCAGGGCATGGCTATTTCACTGGCCTCGGGTGTACTGGTTTCAACCATTCTGACCCTGGTCGTTATTCCGCTGGGATGTATCAAGGCCAGTAAATCATTGATTGAAGTGGCTGCGGCGGGTATGCCGCACGGTGAGAAACTTCCTGTTATGAGTGGAGGTTCTGGGAATAACGGCAATCATCGCGATGGTGGTGGACCTGCTGGCAAACCTGCTGTTCCATTGCTTTTGATGATATGGAGCAAGCTTGTCGGACTTGTGCTGCTGGTTTTCTCAGCAATCCGGGGCATTTTTCTGTTGCTGTCTTCGTTTTTTCCAAAAAAGAAAGAAGCGGATGTTGAACACAGTAGAATCAATGTTGCAGATGATCCTGATGATACCCCACCGGATGGTAATGGTGGCGGAGCATCACCTGCAGTACCGGGTGGTTCAGCCGGACCCGCAGGTGGAACAACAGCCGGAAATTCATCCAGGCAGGCTGCACCTGCAAAAAAACCTGCGGCAAAAAAGACTGCTGCGAAGAAGATAATCGCTAAGAAGGCGGTCACCAAGAAGGCAGTCACCAAGAAGGCGGTCACCAAGAAGGCGGTCACCAAGAAGGCAGTCACCAAGAAGGCAGTCGCTAAGAAGGCAGTCGCTAAGAAGGCAGTCGCTAAGAAGGCAGTCGTTAAGAAAACCGTAACGAAAAAAGAAGTTACGGCTAAGACGCCTACTCAAGCCAGGCCAGCTGTTCAGAGTAAGTCAGCCGGCAAACCTGTTGCTAATAAGCCAGTGCCCAAGTCAGAAAAAAAGGCAACGCCGGAACAGGCTAAAAAAATACAGGCCTCTGTCAGTCTCGAATCCAATGTTATCAAGCCTGATAAACGGGAAGGTTTTGGGACAGCAGTACGTAAAAAACCGTCAAGGCGTGGAATCAAGTTGAAATCGATGAATGATTTCGATGGACCATCCACTTTAAATTAGTGATTTATATAGGAAAAACGCAAAGTCAGACTATTCTTATACTAGGGAAAGTAGAAACAGGTGATTCTGTGGTATGAAGCAATTGGGCATCTTATGTCTGTGCTTAATGGTATTGGGAATATCGACTGCTGCTGCAGCGCAGCAGATAGTTGAATATTCAATGTACGACGAGTTCGGAGATATCATGTTTAATGCCCCTGGGCGACTGGTAAAAAATGGCAGTAATAAGTCTTATAAGCTTGAAGATGACTACCAGTCGGAACAGGAGCTTTCAACATTTCGGTATCGCACCGATAATGACGAGTCGGCATACAATAGAACCCTGAACATGGAAAGTGGCAGACTGATGACCTATAAAGAAAATCGCTACAAAACAAATCAGGTCTGGAAATTCAGACCTTTGGATGAAGACAAAGAGAAGAAAATTATAATAATTGAAGATGAGCCAGCCAGGCAGTTACCGCGGCAGCAAATGTACAGGGCACCCATGATGAGGCCTTATACGCAGCCTTATACGCAGCCTTATACGCCGCCTTATACGCCGCCTTATACGCCTTATGCACCCATGGTACCCATGTTGCCGGGCCTGATGTATCCATATATGCCTTATTAGAAATGGCTTTGATTTTTATAGACTGAGTTTTGTAAGTGGTTGTATGTAATGTTGTTGACCGATTATGGTTATTTGGGGAGTCAGAAGTATGCGTATCAATAAACTGAAAGCAGTTGTCTGCCAGTTAATGTTTGCGGGTTGTATCAGTGTTTCAATATCCACTCCAACGTTTGCGGGTAATTTTTTCAATGGCAAATTCAGTTATTCAGAGTTTCACAAAGCCTATCCCGAGTATCGTTTTCGACCGGTTGAACAGAAACCGGCTGATTATCGCCGTTATCAATCAAATGCCCGGTATTCCTATCGAAAGCTGCAAAGACCGGTAAGTATCTCTTATCGAACCACTGCCGGCTTTTACCCAGGTTATACACGTCAACAACGCCCCCTGCGAAGCTTGACTTATCAACCTGCCCGGTCGTCAGTTCCTGCGTATAACCATTTCACCCGTACATTGCCGGCCAGTCATTACCAAAAACCAGCCTTTGCCCGCCAATATGCCTGGGAAGCAGCCCAGCCGCGAGGCTTTCGTCGTGGAGGAGGGGTTAATTATTATTCCAACCAGTCGAACGCAAGTGTTGAGCAGTCCGACACGACTATATACCGAACATCTCCTGTTACAGCGCATGGCTACCAGTACAGGTCGCCTGCCAGGAACGCCAATTTTGTGACCTTTTCCAGCCGGGTGATGAAATCATTTAAACCTGTCGGGCAAGACAGGTTCTCACGAAACGATCATGTTCAGTTAGATGCCAGGCCGACTGAGAGGCCTGGCGGCCAGGATCAGGCCAGACAGGCCTATATAACAGGGCATGCGGCAAGCAACGCGGGTAATTACCGTTTCAGACCTGATGCGCGTTTCCAGCCGGCGGCCAAGCAAACAAAAGTACAGGATATCGCGGCGGCTGTTCCGGTTTCTTACCGGCTGGCCGATGCAGAGTTACCAAAAACAGGTAATAATCCTTGGGATAAATGGTCTTTCCGTCCTGTCGATTCAACATTTTAGGATGGATTTAACGGGGTGAATTTATGATAACAGTGATAGGCAGTCTTAAAGGAGGTTCCGGCAAAAGTACCGTAACATTCAATCTTGCTGTCTGGTTGTCTATGGCAGGGCAGGATGTGCTTGCCATTGATGTTGATCCACAGGCTACGTTATCCGACGTCGTTGAAGTGCGGGCTGAAGAAGGTTATGAGCCCTCAATCGCGGTAAAGGGAAAGACTTCATTGCGTGAAGATGCCATGCAGGAGGCAGATGAAGTGCTTATCGATATTGGTACGGCTGATATCGAGAGCATGAAAAAAGCCATATCGCTGGCAGACCGGATTGTTGTGCCGGTACCTCCCAGTCAAGCAGATATCTGGTCAACCCAACGATTTATCCGTTTTGTCGCCTCTGTCAGGGGGCTGGAGAATATGCCGGATATGATGGGCTTCATCAACAGGGCCGATACCCACCGGGCCGTGCGTGAATCGGATGAGGCTGCCGCAGCACTGGTGTCATTACCTAAAATCAGCTACATGAAACCACGTCTTTGCCAGAGAACGGTTTTTCGACGTTCTTTCAGTGAAGGACTGGCCGTGTTCGAACTGGACCCCCGAAGTAAAGGAACCCGTGAATGGAATGCACTGGTTGCTTTGCTTTATCCTAAACTTGTATCTGGATAATTGAGGCTGGAGCGGGTTAATGAAATTTTTGCTGCATTGGATAGTTTGTCATACGGTACTGTTGGTCTTATCGCTGTTTATTGTGGCGGCGGTCTTTTTTCGTGGACCATTATTCGGTCTCTGGCCAGAAGCCGAACCCGTTGTTGAATCTCAGGCGGAAACAATGATTACCCCTGGTTCAGAGCAATCATCAGAACAAGCAATCGATACTTTAAAACCGGTTTTAGAAACTCTAGCTGTATCTCCTGTCCTGGAGCAGCCTGCAGAGGAACCTGTTTTGGAAGCAGAGCCTGTGGCTGTCCCTGAAAAATCAGCTGATGTTTTAAAGTCATCTGACCAAACTATGGCTGAAGCCCCTGATATGGAACACCCTGTTGAGGCGTCTGATCCGGCAGAGAAGCTGGTTCCGGTAGATGAACCAACGCTACAGGAAGCATCAACAACAGGCCTGGAATCACAGGAGCATGTTGTTCAAACTGGGCAGCCAGAAGAAAGCCCGGTAGCTGAAACACTGGAAGTCATACCAGTCGAATCAGCAGAATCCTTGCAGGCAGAGGAAAACTATCAGTTCAGGCCGCCAGAACAGCAGCCTGTAGAGGATGCTGATATTAAGGAAGACCTGTTGCAACAGGCGAGAAAAGCCTACTGGAATGATGATCTTGAAAAAGCCCGGACTCTGTATCAAGCTTATATTAATCTGAATCCGGAAAATCCGGATGGCTATGGTGAGCTGGGTAACCTGCTCAGTACCCAGGGAAATTTAAACTCGGCTGCCCATATGTACCGCAAAGCGGCGGAGTTGCTGGAGAAAGAGGGAAAAAGCGAGCAGGCTGCTCAGCTAAAGGAAGTGCTCAGTTCTATTGAAGTGATTCAAAACACGCCTGAATAAAGTCATTCCTGGAAAAACGCTGAATATCCTGACTTTAACTGCATAAAAGTTATGTCACATGGAATCGTATTATGAGTTTTATACGTAATATTTTGGCCATCTTTGGCCTGGTTGTTTTGGTTATCATTGGCCTGGTTTTTTTTCAGGTTAAAGACAAGTTGCAGGGTTTTGATGAAGGGGCCGTCGATGTCTATCTGAACATGATGACAAAGGTGTTGGAGACCAGGGACATTGCTGAAGGCATGGTATGGAAGGTGCCTGTAGAGGCGGGCCTGACTCCTGAAGAGGTGGAAACTTCAATGCTTGCAGTGGCCGCTGAGCGAAATATTGCCATTACCGGTGTTTTCCCGCTGGGTGAAGATATTGTGCTGAAGACAGGTAAACCCTACCGGTTTATCAAGATTTACACTTTTTGCCGTTCCCGTGTTGCAGCTAACATGCTCGATTACAGTGATGCTTACTCCTCGTTCATGCCATGCCGCATTTCCTTGATAGAAGACAAGCAGGAAAAAGGCAAGTACTGGCTGTATTCCATGGACATGGATCCGATGATTTATGGTGGGGCTCCCTTGCCGCCAGATTTGAAAAAAGACGCACTGGAAATAAGGGATATCATGCTTGAGATTATGCACAAAGGAGCTGCCGGCGACTTTTAATCGACATTAAAAGACATGCTCCATGTAAAAAACATATCCTCTATAAAAAAAATTGATATTTGTTGGCATAAAATTACCAATCTTCTGTTATTATAAGTAAAAGCTTATGAAGTTTATGGTGGTGATTTTCAATGTCAGAAACAAATATCCAGGAAGCTCCGACTAACATCGATGATATGCATCCAGTGGCGGCCTCAAATGACAGGTTGGCACAGGTGTTTGAATCCAGTGCGCGTCGCTGGGAATTGATTGTCTATCCATCATTGTTCGCTTTTATTATTCTTGCGGCTTATGGTTTTTACCTGATTTTCAACCTGGCCAAGGATGTTCACTACCTCGCCATCAGTGTTGATACCAACATGACCGTGCTCGCCAGCAATATGCAATCAGTATCCGATAACATGGGGCAGTTATCAGCCAATGTAAGAACCATGGCAGTCAGCGTGGAATCCATGAACAAGAAAGTGGGTACACTTGAACCGATGCTGGCGAATATCAATTCCATGGAAAAATCCCTGACATCGATGACTTATGCGACTCACAATATAGGGCGTGACTTTAATGTTATGAATCGAAATATCAGTCGCCCGATGTCTGCTATGAATACCTTTATGCCATGGTAATGACCGGGTTCAACACGCTAAATGGGTGATATACCAAAGCTTGTTGTTGCAATTTCTTCCCGGGCTTTATTCGATCTGGATGATCTCCATAAAATTTTTACCGGGCAGGGAATCGAGGCGTATTGTAAATACCAGATTGATAATGAAGATGTCCCCCTTGAACCAGGTGTCGCCTTTCCACTGGTTAAAAAACTGCTTGCTTTGAATGAGGCACTGGCAGGAAAAGCCACTGTCGAGGTCATCTTATTATCTCGAAATTCTGCTGATACTGGCCTGCGTATTTTTAATTCAATCGGACATCATGGCCTGAATATTACACGGGCCGCATTCACCGGTGGTGAAAATCCATTTAGTTATGTTTCTGCCCTGGGGGCACACCTGTTTTTATCGGCAGATTCTGAAGATGTCGGCAAGGCGCTGGATGCGGGAATAGCGGCGGCAACGCTGATCCCATCAAAGAAACAGCGTAATCGACAACCAGGCTCGGAAGAGCAGCTAAGGATTGCATTTGATGGTGATGCTGTGCTTTTTTCAGATGAAGCTGAACAGGTTTATCGTGCCAGTGGTTTGGCAGTTTTTGAAAAAACTGAAAAAGCGGCTGCGCATGAACCTTTGTCTGGTGGTCCCTTTAAATCTTTCCTTTCGATCCTGCACCAGTTCCAGGTCATCCTGCCGCCGGAAACTTCACTCATTCGAACGGCATTAATCACTGCCAGGGGTGCCCCAGCACATGAAAGGGTGATTCGCACCTTAAGAGCCTGGGAGATTCGTATTGATGAAGCACTGTTCCTGGCAGGGATGGACAAGGGCAAGTTTCTCGATGCTTTTGGGGCAGACATCTTTTTCGATGATCAGAAAGGACATTGCGAATCAGCTAGTCAACATGTGCCGACCGGCCATGTACCTCATGGGATTGCCAATAAGAGCTGATTTACTGTTGCTCGTAACTGATGACGGGCGCCGGTTCCTGGAGTGAGAAACCCTGGATATAATTAATCCCGATATGCCAGAGGACAGATAAAACATCAGGCTTTTCAATTTTTGATGCAACGGTTTTTATCTGTTGAGCCCTTGTGACATTATTCAGTTCAACCAGTTGTTGCCTGCTATCACCATCCGTTTCAATATCACTGAGCATGGAATGATGTAGTTTAATCACATCAACCGGGATGCGTTCCAGCATTTGCCGGGCATGCTTGGAATTTTCAAACTGGTTGATCGCGATATTGCAGTTGATTTTTTTCAGGCCGAGGATGAGTTTTTCAGCCGCGAGAATATGGTCGCAGACGTCAGGAAAATTGAACTGGAAGGTGAGCCATACGCCCTTGGCGTTCGCTTCCCTGAGGCAGTCTACAATCCATAAAAGAAGGGTGTCGTCCTGTATGGCATTTTCAGACAGCTGGATGAAAAAGTTCAGCCTGTTGTTTTTACTGCGCTGTCTGGCAATTTCGTTAATGGCATTTTTGATGACCCAGCGATCGATGTCCGCCATGTATCCATATTGCACTGCCTGCTTCAGGAAATGCCTCGGCCTGATTTCTTCATTGTCATTGTTAAGCAGGCGTAATAAAACAGCGTAGTTTTCACTGGTATCGCCCTGGATACTGACTATGGGCTGAAAAACCAGTCGATAACGGTCGTGTTCCAGGGCATAGGCGAGTAATTCTTTTAAATGTATGGTGTCGTCGATGGCATCAATCTCATCTTCGGCGGGTAACTGCCTGGCCAGGTTTTCATAAGCAAGAAAACCATCCCCGGCATTCGTGTAGATTTCCCTGCAAGCCTGGTAAGCATGGTTTAAAAAACTGTTTGCTGCCTGTTCGCTATTGTCCGTATTTTTCAGGTCAGCGCAGGTCAGGCCAATGCTTAAGGTGGGCGCGATGACGCCACCAACGAGGGTGTAGATATGGTTAACGGTTAATCTGATCAATGAATCAGCGAGCATTCTAGCCTGCTGGTTATCATCGTTTTCAATTAACACGGTAAACGAATGATCGCCAAAACGATAGAGCGTCATGCCGGGAGTGAGCTGGCTTTGCAGTAACCCTGACATTTCCTGGAGAATCAGGTCAGTCGCCATCAGTCCATGCTTGCTTTTTAATTCCTCAAAGTTATCAACCATGATGTAGAGCAGCGAAGTCTGGTTAGCCTGTGTATCTTTGCGTAAAAAAAGATTTTCCAGGTCCTGCATAAAATGATGACGACTGTACAGGCCTGTCTGTGGATCCTGTCCACTGACCTGTCTGACTTTCTGTTGCAAGTCGATATTTTCAACCTGCATCTGGATACAGTTTTCACCTTCAAATACCGCAGGAGAAAAAGTCAGCAGGGCTTTGAAAGGCTGCTCATCAGAACGTATGCATTCCAGCTCGATTAGCTGTTCATCTGCCAGTTGTGAAGCAGTTTTCAAAAACTGTTTAAAGTAATTCTGGTAGTTGCTGGAGATCAGGTCCATTACCGGCTTACTGAAAAGCTCATCTTCATCGATATAGCCAAAAACTGAGCGGTAGGCAGGATTGATGTGCATATGCATGCCATCCTGGATGTAGGCAATGGCTTCTTCGGATGTTTCCAGTAAATTGTGGTAGCGGTTTTCAGATTCCGTGAACCGCTTTTTCAATTCAGCCAGTTCTTTACTGACCCGGTGAGCATCGATTTCACGTTTTGCAATTAATGCCAGTCTATTAAGGTCCTGGCTTTGAAAAATATCTTTAACTCCATGCGCAGCAAATTTTTCAAAAAATGCTGTTGATGGTGATTCACATGAAACGATGACAGGCGCCTTATTCATGCTGTTTGAAAGGCATTCAAAGAATTCTTCATCAGGTTGATTGTCATGGCTATGGTAAATAACCAGGTCATAAGAGGTTTCATCGGAAAGGTGTCTGCAGGCTTTTTCAGAGGACATGCTGTTTTCATGTACAGCCATTCCCGAATCACGTAATGCGTTGAGCCATTCATTCATTACGTCAGCGCTGACATTGATAATGAGTAAGGAAATCATATGTGATTATTTTTTATTACTTCCTTGCTCATTTGTCTGAGAGTATGGGTGACTCGTCAATGAGTTGTGAATGCCTGGGCTTGCTGGTTGATGCCAGGGTGGTTGTTTCATACAGGCTGAACAAACCGGTTGATTCGATCAGCTTGGACAGTTTGATTCTTTCTTCCATCTCATGCTGGTTTTTAAGCAGTAAAACCTTGTCGCTGTTAAACAGGTCCGAAGGTACGATCACGTAGGACGGGGCATCTGCTGTTTGCGGGATGGTCAGTGCTGGATAATAGGTGGCAGTCTTGTGTTTTGGCACGATCTCATCGATACGTGCTTTCGTGGCCTTGCATTTGTGCGAGATGATTTCAATGCCAACCATTAACGAGTTATCTGGCAGACTTTTCAGCCAGCGGGTAATGGCTAATCCAAATTCAACGGCATGGGTTGCTGACTGTATGCCAATCAATTCTCCAACACGTATTCCCGGGGTATTTTTCTGTGGCCATTCGATGCAGTAACCACCCGAGCTTTCATTGACGGTTTTACATTCATGGGTACGTTTATTGCCGCCATCATGACTTTCACTAAGGAGTTCATCGCCGTTAATCTGTAATTCCTTTTCGATTTTCTGGGTGGATAAGAACGTGCCTCGGTTTTTTTCAGGACTGTCATAGTTGCCCATGGTCAGGATGGTAATGTCCTCGTCCTCGTCATCGGTAAGAAATAAACTGGAACGCTGCAGGTTATCCTGTGGTTTGAGAATGGAGTCACTTTTACCCAGGTAGAGATTTTTATTCTCGGGTGAAGCTTGCCCGGTTTCGATAAGTTCATGAATCTCGTTCAGGCCAATCGCGACATTCAGGTCGAAGTTCAGACGTGTGCGTACATAGTGCCGATGCGGGGCGTGCCCCCAGTTTTTCAGAAGCAACTGTTTCAGATGTGTGCTCATTCCTGACATATTGTCTTCAGAAGCCTGTGTCAGGCTATGCTGGATTTTTTCCAGCAGTTTCCTGGTATCCAGAACAAACAGCTGACGGTTTTCCTGCTTGGTTGCATAAGCGATAGGGACCGGTGGCTTGTCCGAGTGGAGGTTAATCAGGAAGCCGATATCGTTGTCACTGTCTTTTACGTGGCGAATTGATAGTTTGGCCAGGCTGGAAAAACTGCCAAGAGCTCCATCGAGTTGATCAGTTTCGCGTTGTCTTAGCTGATAGGGTGATGCTGCAGCAAGTAATAATGTCTTGATATAGACCTGTTTTGCAGTTGAAGCAGTAGCGGGTTCGGCATTTTCATCCTTAACTGGAATTCGATCGATTTTGTTGAGTGAACTGTAGGTAAACAGTAAATGTATTTCACGCCAGATATGAACCGGGTAGGGCTCGTAAATGATGTAGGAATGAAACAGGACCTTGTAGAGATAACTCAATGCACGGTGAACAGCCACAATATGGGGGCTTTGCTGTGATTTTGCCGAACCGGTTTCAATCTGTTCTGCAATGGCGGCTTTGTAACCGATGAGGACTTCTTTGTAGAGTTCCCG
This sequence comes from uncultured Gammaproteobacteria bacterium, assembly GCA_963801985.1. Taxonomy (GTDB): domain Bacteria; phylum Pseudomonadota; class Gammaproteobacteria; order Chromatiales; family Chromatiaceae; genus JABDQZ01. The sequence goes on along the minus strand of CAWDGV010000013.1, from coordinate 55,534 downwards.
GGTTAGCAAGGCGATTTTGCGATTCTTTTCATTGAGCGGAAAAGTGGTTGTGACGTATTTGCTTTTCAGGTTATTTGTGACAATTTCAATAGGGTTGAGCATGTCCTCAAGAATCTTGATACGAAGTTCACTGGCAAGATTGATCCTGTTCATTTCAAACAGCGTTTTAAACAGCGATTTGCTGCACTCCAGTGGGCTGGCCAGTGGTAGCTTTTCCAGCCAGTCACTGACTGCTGCGGGCTTATGAAAGAAACTGGATTTTTGCTCAGTTCTTGCAGGTAAAATCAGCCCGGCATTGGGATATTCTGCTTTTTGATCTTGTTTTTGATCCATCTCAATTCATGAAATTATTGATTTAATACGATATCGGCAGTAAGTGGTTGAAACTTTAGTAAGAATTAACAATTAAGTAATGGATTTCTTATAGGCATATTTGGGAATTTCACGTACCAGTTTTGGCACCAGAAATCCCGGCAGGTTTTTTTTCAGGGTTTCCTGTAACAAGATGGCTTTTTCAGTATCCACGGAAAAATGTGCAGCCCCGGCAACCGGATCAAGCATATGCAGGTAATAGGGCAGGATGTTGGCGGAAAAGAGTTTTTTGCTGAGTTTTACCAGCGTGTTACCGTCATCATTGACGCCGGCCAGCAGCACGCTCTGGTTCAGCAGTGTAATGCGCTTGCCAGCCACCTGAGCAAAGGCATCGATGACCTTGTCCGACAGTTCATTAGGGTGATTGCAATGACTCACCAGGACAATTTGCAGCCGACTGTTTTCAAGCAGGCCTATAAGTTCACGGGTCAGGCGTGCAGGTAAAACCACGGGCAGCCGAGTGTGTATTCGGAGTGTGTCGACATGCCTGATATCCTCAATTTTTTTAACCAGCTCCCCCAGCTGATTATCGGAAAGCGATAATGGGTCACCGCCACTGAGAATTACTTCGTTGATATCGGTATTTCGCCTGATGTAATCAAGCGCTTCATCCAGGCGGTGCCCGTGAGCACTGGCATCGCTGTAGGGATAATGCCGTCTGAAGCAGTAACGGCAATGGACCGCACAGGCCGGGGTTGTGATAAGCAGCACGCGGCCATGGTACTTGTGAATGAGACCATCTACAGGTGTTGCCTCAAGATCTCCCACTGGATCAAAAACAAACCCGGGTTCAGCCTGGTTTTCCTCGTTCACCGGCAAAATCTGGCGCAAAAGCGGATCGCTAATGTCACCTTTTTTAATGCATTCCAGGTAATCCCTTGGCACTTTTAATGAAAAATTTGTTGCTGTTCCTGACCGGGCAACAGATTCTGCCGGTAATTCAAGAATGCTGCAGAGTTCCGCGGCGTCAGTAACAGCCTGTGCCAGCTGTTGCTGCCAGGATTTATTCTGCACGTTGATGCGAGAAAGCGGTATCATTAGAGGTTATTGTTCAATTTTGTTTTGAGGAAATTATGGCTAGTTATAGCACCAATGAGTTCAAGGGTGGTCTCAAAATTATGCTGGATGGCGATCCCTGTTCAATTATTGAGAACGAGTTTGTCAAACCGGGCAAGGGCCAGGCTTTCAACCGGGTCAAGATTCGGAATCTTAAAACAGGCAGGGTCCTGGAGAAAACCTTCAAATCCGGTGAATCGGTCGAGGCAGCAGATGTTATCGAACTCGAGCTGCAGTATCTCTATTCTGATGGTGAATTCTGGCATTTTATGGACGGCAATACTTTTGAGCAGTACCAGGCTGACAGCAATGCCGTAGCAGACTCGGCTAAATGGCTGAAAGACCAGGATGTCTGCACTGTTACGCTGTGGAATGGTTCGCCATTGATAGTTGAGGCGCCCACTTTCGTGAACCTGCAAATTACTGAAACAGACCCGGGTTTGAAAGGTGATACTTCAGGCGGTGGCGGTAAACCGGCCACTCTGGAAACCGGAGCTGTTGTGCGTGTGCCACTTTTTGTCCAAATCGGCGAAGTGGTTAAGGTTGATACGCGTAAGGGGGAGTATGTCTCTCGAGCCAAAGACGACTGACCACAGCCAATCTTTTGTCCCTATACGGCGTTAGAAATGTGTTCGAAAAATATTAATTCCCAGCTGTACGATTGGTTTTGATATACGCATCCTGACCCGGTCGGACATTCATGAAAAGCTTAATTGAACAGCTGAAAACCAGGGCGGATCTTTATGAAAAGATCAGGTCCTATTTCAGGCAAACCGGGGCAATGGAAGTTGTTACCCCGGTTTTGTCTTTTTCAGGTAATACTGATCCGGCCATTGAATCTTTTGTGACAGGTACGGCAAAGCCTATGTATCTGCATACTTCGCCTGAGTTCTTTATGAAACGCCTGCTGGCGGCTGGTAGTAACTCGATTTACCAGATCGCCAGTGTTTTCCGGCAGGAAGAATCTGGACGTTATCACAACCCGGAATTTTCCATGCTGGAATGGTACCGGGTTGGATTCGATTACCAACAACTGATGGATGATGTGCTTGCTTTAATCCAGTCAGTTAACGGTCAGCAAACTCTGGTTGAAAAGCTCAGTTATCAACAGGTCTTTGAGTTTTTAAAAATCAATCCGCACCAGGCAGAAGTAGAAACATTGGCCTCGGTTGCCGCAAAAGCCGGCATTTCATTTCAAAGTAGCGAGCCACTATCCAGAGATCAGTGGCTGGACTTGTTAATGTCACACCTGATTGAGCCGACATTTGATAAAACCAGGCTGACCTTTGTGTACGATTATCCTGCCAGCCAGGCATCCCTTGCGAGGGTCAGGAATGACCGGTTTCCGGTGGCAGAGCGGTTTGAACTTTACTGGGGTGGTGTGGAACTGGCCAATGGCTTTACCGAGCTGCAGGATGCCAACGAGCAAAGGTGGCGTTTCCGGCATGAAAACCAGCGAAGAATAAAGAACGACCAACGGTCATTACCCATTGATGAAAATTTTCTGAATGCTTTGGAACAAGGGCTGCCAGCCTGCAGTGGCGTCGCGCTTGGGCTGGATCGACTTTTGATGATCTTGACTGGGGCTTCCTCTATTGAAGAAGTTATGAGTTTTCCACTTTCAGAAGTGTAGCCTTTCCGCTAGGAGCATCCCTGGTTATCTGGAGCTGACCAACAAGCTGTTTACTTGAAGGCCGCTATTTCCTGTCCCAGCTGCACCAACGCACCGGGAACCAGTTTTTCATCCCAGCCCACTGAATTTTCCGGGAATAACAGGATCACCGTAGAACCCATGTTGAATCGTCCCATTTCCTCACCTTTTGCCAGCATAACGGGCTCTGGCGAACGATAGTCAGTCGTAGTTGGACTGCGACGCCTTGGGGTAACAGTACCAGCCCAGACGGTATCCATGCTGGAGACAAAAATAGCGCCGACCATAATGAGGGCAAAAGGGCCCTGATCGGAGTCGAAAATATTAACCAGACGCTCATTGCGGGCAAATAGCCGGGGTACTTCGCGTGTTGTTAAAGGACTGACACTGAACTGGCGGCCTGGAACGTGGGTCATCGAACGTAATTTACCGGATTGGGGCATATGGATACGATGATAATCGCGAGGTGAAAGGTAAATAGTGGCAAATTTTCCCTGCTTAAATTCACTGGCCAGTTGTTCATTTCCACCCAGCAGTTCTGCCAGTGAATAACTGTGTTGCTTGGCCTGGAAAATTCTGCCGTCCTGTATATCTCCAGCCTGGCTGACTGTGCCGTCAACCGGGCTGGTAATGTTATTGCCGGCGGCGACAGGGCGGGCTCCATCAGCAAGTGCGCGGGTAAAAAAAGCGTTGAAACTGGCATAGTTTTCAATGTGTTTTTCGCTGGCAGAAGCCAGGTCAACCTTATATACATCGATCACGCGACGAATGATATAGTTTTTCAGTGGTGACCATTCAATGCGGGTAACTGTATGCATGATGGCTGACAGCAAGTGATGCGGCAGCAGAAACTGCAATAAAACGAAGAGTTTACCCATTAATTCCGACTCAAAATAAGTTTAATCGTCAACACTAGTAAAGATCGATAATGATAGCAATATCTTCTGCAATGGCAGTGGGGTTGGGGAAATGCGAACCCGAGATAACTGCATGGAACTGCCCGGCGGGATTGATAACGATCAACCAGGCACTGTGGTCAACCAGGTAGTTGCCTTTGTCATCAGGTTGATGGATTTTGTAAGACAGCGCCAGTTGCTTGGTTAGAGCGCGTAGCTCTGCATCCTCACCGGTAGCGGCCAGAAAATCAGGATTGAAGAAGCTGACGTAATCCTTAAGGTGTTGAGGTGTATCGCGCTCTGGGTCCACCGAGATAAAAACGGTCTGGACCTGGCTGGCTATGTCAGGGTCTTTTGACAAGGCTTTATTGACTTCAACCATGCTGGTTAATGCCATCGGACAGATATCAGGGCAATTGGTGTAGCCAAAAAACATCAGGCTCCATTGGCCTTTGAGCTGCTCCAGGGTGAAGGCTTCCTGGTTGAAGTCGACCAGGGTGAAATCCTGTAAAGGCCTGGGGTCGGGGATCACTGTGGCTGTTTTTAACTCGACTTTCTTATTGGAAGCCAGGTTGCCCAGGTAATAACCACCAACCAGCGATACGGTTGCCGCAATGGCAATCAGCAGGTTCTGCCAGGCCGAACGGGGTTTTTTTGCTGTCATGTGCTGAGTTTTTCCTGGATTGCCTTTAATGCGACACCTGAATTGATCGGGGCTTTCATGTCACTCAATATGGCTTCAAGAGCGCTGACACATAACAGGATATTTTCTGCACGACTGCTATGACCCATCAGGCCAATGCGCCAGACTTTGCCGGCCAGTGCGCCCAGTCCGGCACCAATTTCAAGATTGAATTCATTGAGCAGGCGGCTTCTGACAAGTGCGTCATCAACACCTTCAGGTATGCTGACAGAATTCAGCTGGGGCAGGCGGTCTGCCTCGTTGACAACAAATGTCAGGCCCATGGCTTCAAGGCCGGCCTTAAGTACCTGGTGATTGTCAGCATGCCGTTTCCAGGCAGCTTCCAGGCCTTCATTTTTGAGCATGATCAAAGCTTCATGCAGACCATACAGGGCATTTACGGGTGCCGTATGGTGATAGGCACGTTTCTGGCCACTGCCCCAGTAACCCATGACCAGGTTGAGATCGAGGAACCAGCTCTGTACCTTGGTTGAACGCTTTCTGATTTTGTCCAGGGCGCGCTCACTGAAACTGACAGGTGAAATACCCGGCGTGCACGACATGCACTTTTGTGTGCCGGAGTAAATGGCATCAATTTCCCATTCATCAACCAGTACGGGTGTACCGCCTAAAGAGGTTACGGCGTCAACGATCACCAGGCAATTATGCTTGTGTGCCAGTTCAGTCAGGGTTTTTGCGTCGGACTGGGCACCGGTTGAGGTTTCAGCATGTACGAAAGCGACAATTTTGACCTCGGGATTGGATTCCAGTGCCTGCTCAACTTTGGCGGGGTCAACGGCATCGCCCCAGGCATCTTCCACCATGACAGCGGTACCGCCACAACGTTCGACATTCTCTTTCATGCGACCGCCGAATACACCATTTTGACACACAATAACCTTGTCGCCGGGCTCTACGAGGTTGACAAAACAGGTTTCCATACCGGCAGAACCGGGTGCCGAGACGGGCATGGTCAGTTCGTTGCTGGTTTGGAATGCATACTGCAACAGACCCTTGACGTCATCCATCATATCCACGAAAACAGGATCCAGATGGCCTATGGTTGGTCTGGCCAGTGCACTTAGAATCCGCGGGTGTACATCAGAGGGGCCTGGGCCCATGAGCGTTCTTACGGGCGGATTAAATGATTCTGCTGCCATGGTTTCATTGCCTGTGAAAATTATTCTTACAAAGGGCGTAGTATAGGGATTCTGACTGGCTGAGTACAAATCCAAATAACCGTACAGAATTTCCGGTGTAAATTTGCCCTGTTTTTAACTAGATTCAGTCCAAAATGCTTTCGGAAGCCCCGGTGATATAACTGCTGGAGCTATTTGAACGGTTTTGACAGTAAATCAAGGTAATCGATGAGAATGGAGAGATATCATTATGACAGAGGAAGAAAAGCAGTGGAAACAGAAGTTAACCGAAGAGCAGTTTCACGTTTGCCGGGAAAAGGGCACTGAACATCCGTTTACCGGTAAGTTTTATGCGACTAAAACGCCGGGTACCTATACATGTGTCTGTTGTGGAGAACCGTTGTTTTCTTCTGATACCAAGTTTGATTCCGGTACCGGCTGGCCAAGTTTTTTTGCACCGAAAGCTGAGCAGGCTGTCGAAACTGCACAGGACCAGTCCCATGGTATGAGCAGAACAGAGGTGCATTGCCGTAAATGCGGTTCTCATCTGGGACATGTTTTTCCTGATGGTCCGGCGCCAACCGGACTGAGATACTGTATCAATTCAATATCACTGGACTTTTCTGAAGAATGACACTTAACCGGCCAATTTAAAAAAACTGTGCATAGACTCTTTTCATTATTCGTTTGTTTCTTTATGGTTTGCTGAATCTAACCAAGCCCCTGGACAATTATCATGCGAATTCTAGTCACCGGTGGAGCCGGGTATATCGGCTCTCACACCTGTATTGAACTGCTCGAAGCGGATTACGAAGTTGTCGTGCTCGATAACCTGTGCAACAGTAAAATCACCTCATTGCAGCGTGTTGAACAAATCACCGGCAAGACACTCAAGTTCATCGAGGAAGACCTCTGTAATAAGGCTGAGCTCGACAGGGTGTTTGCAGAAAACCCTGTTGATGCGGTTATTCACTTCGCCGGTTTCAAGGCGGTTGGCGAATCGGTCAATATTCCCATTCCCTATTACCAGAACAATATTGGCGGTACTTTGAATCTGTTCGAAGTCATGGATAAGTACAATGTCAAAGACATCGTGTTCAGTTCTTCAGCCACGGTTTATGGAGAACCGGCTTCATTACCCATCACGGAGGATTTCCCCTTATCAGCAACTAATCCCTATGGCCGTTCAAAACTGATCATCGAGGAAATGCTGGGAGATGTTTATGTCTCTGACAAAGACTGGAATATTGCATTATTACGTTATTTCAACCCGGTTGGTGCACACATCAGCGGCTTGATCGGAGAAGATCCCAATGGCATACCGAATAACCTGATGCCGTATATCTCGCAGGTTGCAGTGGGCAAGCTTGAGTCACTGTCAGTATTTGGTGGCGATTACAATACACATGATGGTACCGGTGTGCGCGACTATATTCACGTGGTTGATCTGGCCAAAGGGCATATCAAGGCACTGGAAAAACTGGTACAGAAGCCGGGAATGGTTACCTATAACCTGGGAACCGGCCAGGGTTATTCGGTGTTGGATATGGTTAAAGCCTTTGCCGAGGCATCCTCAAAAGAAGTGCCTTACCAGATCGTTGAACGTCGTACCGGTGATATCGCTGCCTGTTATGCAGACCCGGCAAAAGCACTGCGGGATATTGGCTGGCAGGCCGGCAAAGGTTTGCAGGAAATGTGCGAAGATACCTGGCGTTGGCAATCATTAAATCCCAATGGCTTTGAATAATTGTTAGGTCAGAATGTCTAAGCAGCAAGCCATAGAGCAAACCCGTCATTACCTTTTGCTGGCAAAACAGCTCCTGCAGCAGGACTTTTTATTTCCTGCCATTAACTTTGACCTGACCGGCAAATCAGCCGGATATTTCAAGCGCCTGCCTGATGGAAGCTGCGAAATTAACTACAACAGGCAATTATTAAATCTGCATACGCAGGATTTTCTGCAACGCACGATACCGCACGAGGTGGCTCACCTGGTGGCTTACCAGGTTCATGGTATCCGTATAAAGCCGCATGGCAATGAATGGAAATCCATTATGGAGCTGTTTGCTGCGGACAGTTCGCGTTGCCATAGTTATGATGTCAGTAAATTAAAAACACGCCAATACCGTCGTTTTCTCTACCAGTGCAGTTGCCGCTCTCATCAATTAAGCAGTATTAGACATAACCGTGTCATCTCAGGGCAGCGTTATGTCTGTAAACAATGCAAGCAACAATTGTCGTACCAGGGGCATGCGTGAGGATCCAGCTGTTTATTGTTTGTGTGTTCTGGGTATCGCAGTCGGTATTTGCGCAGCAGGTTTTACATTCAGATGCGATCCTTGGAAAAAGCCTTGCGTACCTGAACGAGCTGCGCAGCCAGGCAGGCCTGGTAAAATTCAAACCCAATAATATATTGTACCTATCAGCCCAGGGGCATGCCGATTACCTGTTTCAAAATCGACTCTGGGGGCATGTGCAGCAGCAGAATCATGCCGGTTTTACCGGCAGAACACCGATGGAGCGCATGTTAGCGGCCGGTTATAGCAGCCGGCATAACAGTGAGAATGTGTCGTCGCACAGTGGCACAGCAGGGCCGGCAAAGTCGATCAATGGCCTGATGAGTGCGATTTATCACCGCTTCGGTTTTTTATCATTCGATTATGATGAAGTGGGTATTGGCCACAAGGCTGATGAATCGTTCCACAGCTATGTCTATAACATGGGCAATTCCAGCAAGGCCGCGCTTTGCGCCGCGCCTGAAGAGGAGATTATCAGCGGCCAGTATGTATTCCGGGTTTGTGCGGAAGAAAGCAAAAAAATCAAGGCAGGTATTTTTGAGAAGGCGCTGAAAGATGTGCAGTTAAAAAATGCCGACATTGTGGTCTGGCCACCGCAGGGAGGTAAAAATATACCACCTGCTTTTTATGACGAGGCTCCGGATCCTTTGCCGAATCATGATGTTTCGGGCTACCCCGTTTCCGTGCAGTTTAACCCGGTGTTTTTCAAGGATGCAGCACCGGTTGTCACGCGTTTTGAGCTTTTTCGCCTGGCGGATGAAACGCCGGTTCCACTTCTTGCCAGGTTTGATGAAAAGAAAGATATTAATCAGAAATTTACGGCTTATGAGCATGCTATCTTTCCGCAATACCGGCTTGACTGGAACACCGTCTACAAGGTGGAACTGGAATACCTGACCGCCGACAAGCGCCAACACCGGCTCGACTGGCAGTTCAAAACAGCCAGCTTTGAAATGCCTTTTTACATGGTTAATGGTGGTGAGGTAATTGCAGAGGAACAGCCTGTCTTTGCGGTCTATTCGCCACCCGTTTCAAAAAATGATGGTCGTTCTGAATACCAGGTAAGCTTTCTCGGTTTTAATGATGTGAAAGTTGCGATTGTCGATGCCCACACGCTAATTATTTCTCCAATTGGTAGCCGTGGCCAGGCGACATTTGATTTTCACGGCAAGCGGTTTAAAGTGGTGCGATAATAACGCAGCAATGAAATATCCATGTCACCAGTACAAGGCCAGGGGGATCCGAGTAATCTAGTCAAGCTACGGGAGTTTCTCGTGGTTTTCCTGCCGTTTGCCGCATTGCTTGCGGTTGCACTTGCTGCCCATTATTACAGCGTTTATCGAACCGAACGCGTCACTATTGAAACCCGTGAAATGCTTAATGTGGGCTTGGCCCGCAGTGAATTGAATATTGACCTGGCTAATAAAAAAAGCCCTTCTGACCAGAGATCAGAAGGGCTTTCAAGTTCTTTCAACGCCGCTGTCAAGCCGGCGTCATAACTTCAAGTCAGAACTTATTTTGCAGCTTCAGGAGCCTGTGCAACTGGAGCTACTGGAGCAGTTGGGTAGCCGTAGTAAGGCGCGTAACCGTTGTAGCTGCGACCGTCGAAGTTGCTGTTGCCGTAGCCGTAACCATTGTAGTTGTTGTAGCCTTCAGCATCAAAGTCAGAACGTGCATTACCACGTGCTTTACCAGAGAAGCTCATAGAGAAGGTACCTTCAGCATCGCCAGAAGCGTCGCCGTTACCACGACCGTAACCACGACCGTCGCCATAACCGTAACCATTACCAGAACCGTCGCTGTTGTAGTTACCGTTGTCGTTATCCCACCAGGCAGAAGCCTGTGCAGAAGCCAGAAGCGCAACCAAAGCAATAATTTTTTTCATTTCATATCTCCAAGAATAAATTTTTAAAACTGTTAGAATTTGTTCGTGAGTCTCATGACTCATTGGAGATGTAGTATATAAGCAATTTCTTAATTAGCAAGCACTAATTTAGTAATTTCTTATATTTAGAGAATTTAATTCCTGTTCCAATCTTTACAGGATTGATGACCGGCGGGTTTTAAGCACAGGAAAACAACAATAATTAATAATGATACAGAAAGAAAATACACTCGCCCTTAATACCGGTTTATTAAGACGAGCCTGGTTATCCCTCGTCATGGTATTGCTGTCTTTTCCGGTTTTTGCTGATCATGAAGCCGGGCCGGGACATATCATCAGTATTGGTGTGTTAAGTCATCGCGGGGATTTCGCGACACTACGTAACTGGTCTCCCACGGCTGATTTTTTGACCCAGCATATTGAAGACAAGCGGTTCGAGATTATTCCGCTGGATTTCGATGAAATTGATTCTGCAGTAGAGCAAAATAGCATCGACTTTCTGTTGGTTAATCCCGGTATTTACGTAACGATGGAGGTCCGGCACAGGATTTCACGTATTGCTACGTTGAATAACCTGGTGGCCGGGAAAACTTTAAACACTTTCGGTGGCGTGATTTTTACTGCAGCAAGCAATACTGATATCAATCAGCTGGAAGACCTGAAAGGTCATTCCATGATGGCAGTAGACCAGACATCCCTGGGGGGGTTCCAGATGGCCTGGGGCGAAATGAAGCGGGCAGGCATCGATCCCTATACAGACATGGCTATCTTTTTCTTTTGGCGGAATACATGACGAGGTTGTTAAAGCTGTTGTAACTGGCAAGGTTGATGTGGGTACGGTTAGAACCGGCATTCTGAAAAGTATGGCTGAGGAAGGCCTTATTAACCTGGACGATATCAAGGTGATCAATCAACAACACAGTGATTCTTTCCCGCTGCTGCACAGTACCGGTCTTTATCCGGAATGGCCTTTCAGTAAATTACAACATACCTCGAATGAGCTGGCACAAAGGGTGGCTATTGCTTTGCTTAAAATGAGTGACCTGGACCCGGCAGCGCAGTGGGGGGATTATGCGGGTTGGACCATTCCGTTGGAATACCAGCCGGTACATGATTTGCTGCGAGAACTGGTTTTGCCTCCTTATGACCAGTCTCAACCGTTTACGTTAACTGATGTAATTTCCCGTTATTACGGTTGGTTAATCATTGTTGGGATTTTCATTTTGTTGCTGTCTACAATGACTGTATTTATTTACAACCTGCATCGTAAACTTGAAGAGTCCAAGCATTTACTTGAACAGCAGCATGTGCAGATTCTTGACTCTGTGGCCGATGGTATTTACGGCGTCGATTTGCAGGGCAATTCCACTTTTGTTAACAAGGCAATGGAGGATATAACCGGCTGGAACAGCCAGGAGGTTATCGGAAAAAACCAGCATGAGCTGCTGCATCATACCCGCAAAGACGGAAGCCCTCATCCGCCGGAAGAATGCCCGGTGTTTAGAACCTTTGTTGAAAACAAGGCGCGTTTTGTAGAGGAAGACCTTTTCTGGAAAAAAGACGGCGACAGTTTCCCGGTTGAATACAGTAGTAACCCGGTCAGGGACGAGCACGGTAAAACAGTGGGTAGCGTTGTTGTTTTTCGGGATATCAGTCTGAAGAAAAAGAGCCAGGAAGCGGCCCGTCAATACCAGAAGGAACTGGCGCATGTGGCCAGGTTGAGTACCATGGGTGAAATGGCTTCCGGCCTTGCGCATGAGCTGAACCAGCCATTGACCGCGATAGCCACCAACGCTGATGCCTGTGTCCGTTTGATAGAAGCTGGAAAGGCACCGGGCAGTGTCGTTGAAGTACTGGAAAAGATTGGTATCCAGGCCCGGCATGCTGGTGAAATTATCAAGCACCTGAGGAAGTTTGTACGTAAGGAAGAGCCGGAACTGTCGCCTCTCAATATTAATAAGCTGGTTGAGGAGGTATTACTCCTCATGCGGTCAGATATTGAAAAAGCCCATGTTAAAGTCAGCCTGGACCTGGTGCAGGGTTTGCCAACGGTCATGGCACAGCATATTCATATAGACCAGGTCTTGCTTAACCTGGTACGTAACGCGGTTGAAGCCATGTACATGAATGAATTGGATAATAGAAAATTATCAATTTCAACTATGCTGATAGATGCAAGAAAAATTCTCGTAAGGGTTGTCGACAGTGGTTCGGGGCTCTCTGATGAAATTAAAAATAAGCTGTTTACGCCTTTTCTTACAACAAAGGAGCAGGGGATGGGATTGGGACTGTCACTAAGCCAGGGTATTATCTCGGCACATAAAGGTGAGCTGTATGTTGAGTCCAGTGACAACCAGGGTACGGTATTCTGTTTTACCCTGCCATTAACACAGGAAGGTAAAAATGCCTGATACAACAGTTTTTATTGTGGATGATGATCAGCAGGTCAGAGAGGCTTTAGCCCTGCTGATGGAATCGGTTGGGCTCACTGTTGCGGTGTTTGATTCCGGGCAATCTTTTCTGGATGCTTTTAAACCGAATGTCCCCGGGTGTGTGGTAACAGATATTCGTATGCCCGGTATGAGTGGTATTGAGCTGCAGAAAAAACTCAAGGAACAGAAACTGCATCCCCCGGTCATTATCATTACAGGTCATGGTGATATTCCCATGGCGGTAGATGCCATGCAGGCTGGTGCGGTCGACTTTATAGAAAAGCCCTTTAATGATCAGCGTCTGCTCGACAGTGTACATCGTGCCATTGAAACTGATGCCGCTCAACGCGGACATGCAACCCATATTGCTGAAATCAGGGAAAGAATGGAGAGTCTGACGCCCCGGGAAACTGAGGTTATGAACCTGATTACCCAGGGTAAACGCAATAAAACCATCGCTGATGAATTGTGTGTCAGCCAGTCTACTGTTGAAGCGCACCGTGCCAAGGTCATGGAAAAAATGCAGGCAAAAACACTGTCTGACCTGATGCGGATGGTCCTTTCTCAGGAACTTTGTTAAGGAAAACCACAATAAAATTTCAGATATCTTCCTATATTGCCTTACCCGGCACTTTGCCAGAATCAAGTCGTACATTTAGAAACTTTAGCTGACTTGTATTCTTCATCCGGATCACTATAGTTAAGCTGCTGTTTCTAAAAAAATATAAATTACAGCTTTCATTAACTAAACTAACGTCTTGTTTGGAGTGATACATGAGTAAAACCAACCAAAGGATAGCAAGATTGATTAGTGCTCTCGTTATCTCTACTGGCTTGCTGACTAGCGCAGCAATGGCAGCGGAAGATGCAATTGCACAGGGAAAAAAAATCGCCTTTGATCGTAAAAAAGGCAACTGTCTCGGATGCCATGCGATGGATGATGGTGCTTTGCCCGGTAATATTGGGCCACCGCTGATTGCAATGAATGTCCGCTATCCTGATAAAGCTAAATTGCGTGCCCAAATCTGGGATGCCACAGCGGCAAACCCCTACACGCCGATGCCTCCATTTGGTAAACATGGAGCGCTTTCTGCCAAGGAAGTTGACCTGATTACTGAATACGTCCATTCGCTTTAAAGCTTGAATTAAAGTTTTAACCGACAATAACGATAATTTTGAGGATAATTACAATGCGAAAGTATTTATCGATACTGCTCGCGGCATCTGTTTCTCTGGGTACAAGTGCAGCAATGGCAGACAACAACAAGGATGCAAAAGATCTTGCAGACTATTTTTCCAAAAAGTTTCCAGGTGTTACTACTGACACATTGGTAAATGGCGCTTATGCCCTCGATGAAGGTCTGTATTTGCAGTGGGAAAATATTGAAGAATTCCCTCCATACGAAGATTTAGTCGCCAAGGGTGAAGAGTTCTATAATACACCATTTAAAAACGGTAAGAGTTTTGCCAGTTGTTTTGGAGATGATCCATCAGCAATCAAGGTAAAATACCCACACTGGGACAGCAAGGCTGGTAAAGTGGTTACCCTGGAAGGCGATATCAATAAATGCCTGAAAGAAAATGGTGAGAAAGAACTTAAATTGAAAACCGGCATGTTGGCCTATGTTTCAGGTTATCTTTCCATGCAGGCACGTGGAAAAACCATTAACGTGGTTGTGCCGGATGACCCGAAAGCAAAAGCTGCCTATGAAATGGGTAAAAAGCATTTCTATACCAAGCGTGGCCAGTTAAACCTGTCCTGTGCTGATTGTCATGTTTACCAGGCCGGCATGTATGTTCGTGCTGATTTGCTGAGCCCGGTTACAGGTCAAGTGTCGCATTTTCCAGTCTGGCGCAAGAAATGGGAACTGGCTAGCGGTGATAAAGGCGATGGTTTCGGAACCCTGCATCGTCGCTACGGCGGCTGTAACAAGCAGGTTCGCGCAAAACCATTTAAAGCCCAGAGTGAAGAATATAATAACCTTGAATTCTTCCATGCTTCCATGTCAAACGGCCTGGAATACAATGGCCCGGCTTACCGTAAGTAATTAACAGGAGACGATAAAATGAAGAAATTTTTAAATCTTAAAGTTTCCATGGTTGCTGCTGCGGTTATCATGGTAACAAGTTCCACTGCTTTCGCAGGAAAAGTAGCTCCGACCCAGGCTAACTATGAAAAAGCTTTGGCTGCTGCTAGCGCTGCAGTTGATAAAGCGGCCAGTGTGAAAGGCGAATGGCGTGATACACGCTGGAAAAAATCCAAGTATGTAAAATACACGACGCCCGATGGTAAGACTGTCAAGAGCAGTTACATGGGGGCTGCGGCAGAAGCGGCCAAGCATGGTGACTATGGCAAGGCAATTTCATGGCTGGAAACAGCCAAGTTCCAGGGTGAAATGGGATATGAACAGGCCATGGGACAGAAAAATGCTGGACCTCGTTTATAACGTAAACGAAAATAGCAATTATCTTGGAAGGGTCATTGCATAATTATATGTTTACAATTAACTACTTATATATATCGGAGATCGATGAAAATGAATGCTAATCTAAAGCGCCGTGTATTTCTTAAAGGCTCTGTAGCAGCAGGTACATTGGGTGTAGCCGTTGGTGCAGGTCTATTAACTCCTGGAGCGGTTATGGCTGCATGGCCAAAAGACGCTTTCAGTGCAAGAAAAGTTGACGAAGCACTGACTAAGCTGATGGGATCCAGTGAGACCTCACCATCTGATGCAATCAAAATCAAAGCACCAGATATTGCTGAAAATGGTGCTGTTGTACCTATTACCGTTGATTCAAGCCTGAATGGTATCGAATCAATTGCAATTATTGCTTCAGCAAACGGTACACCACTTGTTGCCTCTTTCAATCTGGGAGAAGGTGCACAGGGTTTTGTTTCAACACGTATCAAAATGGGTAAAACCGGTGATGTTATTGCGGTTTGTAAAGCTGGTGGAAAAATGTTCAGTGCCAGAAAAGGCGTGAAAGTAACCATCGGTGGTTGTGGCGGTTAATGCCAACTTTGCACATTAGATATCTGAAACAAATTTTTTAAGAGGATAACGAGAATGGCTTCTACTAAAATAAGAGCTAAAGCAAAAGCAGGTGTTGTTACTGTCAAAGCACTGATGACACACCCAATGGAAACCGGTCTGCGTAAAGACAAGAAGACTGGCAAAATCATCCCTGCACATCACATCACTGAAATCGTCTGTGAACATGATGGTAAAACTGTGATGACTTGTCTGTGGAGCGGTGGTATTTCCAAGAACCCTTACCTGTCATTCAAGTATGCAGGCAATAAAGGTGACGAGCTCAAGTTGACCTGGACTGATAACCAGGGTGGTACTGAAACAACGACAGCTGCAGTTAAGTAATCGTTACGTAAAACCAAAACAAGGCCCGTTTCGCGGGCCTTGTTTATTAATACTGTTTTCTGAAACTAATGCACTGCCTCTCGGGCAGTGCCAGAAAACCCCAATTTCTTTTGTAAAACAGTTGTAAAGACTTCTCGTTTTGTAAGTTTGATTTTACTGCTGTTATTTCAAGCCGGATTCAACAATCATGCAAAAACTTGATCGACGTGATTTTCTGAAAATTATGGGCCTGGGTGTCGGTGCAGCTGCAGTTCCTGCATTAATTCCCGGCAGGGCCTTTAGTTCTACCAAGCCGCCTGAAGGCTTTTATGATTTGCCGATGAAAGGCAACGCAAGGCTTTTACACATCACTGACGTGCATGGACAACTCAAGCCAGTATATTTCCGAGAGCCAAACGTGAACCTTGGTGTTGGTGATGCTTATGGAAGACCACCGCACGTAGTCGGGAAAAAACTTCTCAAGGCAATGGGACTGAAGGAAAATACGCCAGAGTCTTATGCCTACACTTATCTGGACTTTGAGCATGCCGCATCCAAATATGGAAAAACCGGTGGTTTCGCGTATGTAAAAACATTACTGGATAACCTTAGAAAGCAGGCCGGGGGCAAACAGAATACTCTTACCATCGATGGTGGAGACTTGTGGCAGGGTTCGGGTACCTCACTCTGGACCCGTGGTGTCGACATGGTGGAAGCTTCCAACATTCTGGGTCTGGATGTCATGGTGGGGCATTGGGAGTTTACCTATCGTGAAGAAGAGGTACTGAGCAACGTTGCCTTGTTTAAAGGTGATTTCATCGGCCAGAACGTACGTGTAAAAGAAGATTCAATGATGGGTGATGAGTATCCAACCCTGGTTGAACGTTTCGATGGTCGGGGTCTATACGACGAAGATTCCGGTCATGCTTTCAGACCGTACGTGATTAAAAATGTCAACGGTGCGCGTATTTGTATTGTGGGCCAGGCTTTTCCGAGAACGGCTAATGCCAATCCGCAGGAGTTTTTCCCTGACTGGTCATTTGGTCTGCGTGAAGACGACATGATTGAACTGGTTCAACAGATCCGTGAAGAAGAAAAACCGGATGCCATTGTGTTGTTGTCACATAATGGCATGGATGTTGATATCAAGATGGCTGAGCGCGTACCAGGTCTGAATGCTGTCTTCGGTGGTCATACCCATGATGGTATGCCCAAGCCGCTTAAGGTCAAGAATGTAGAAGGCGGCGAATGCTGGGTAACCAATGCAGGTTCCAACGGTAAATATGTTGGTGTAATGGATTTTGATATCCAGGATGGCAAGATCAAGTCGATGGAATACAACATGCTTCCTGTTATCACAGACTGGCTGGAAGCAGACAAGGAAATGGAAGCCTACATCAACCAGATGCGGCAAACGACATATGATGAAAAAATTGTTGAAAGTCGCAACAGCCAGTTTTTCTTCAACAAGGGCCGTGTTGGTAAAAGCTACGAAGAAATTCTGTCTGAAAAACTGGCTATTGCTGACCGGGTTTTGTATCGACGTGGTAACTTCATGGGTACCTGGGACCAGGTACTTTGTAATGCCTTACGCCATGAGTACGAGGCTGATGTTGCGATGTCTGCCGGAGTACGTTGGGGAACCACGACACTGAAAGGCGACTGGATCACCATGGAAGATGTAATGACACAATGTGCCATGACTTATGGTGAAACCTATGTCGCAGAGATGTCGGGAAAAGACCTGTTAGGTGTGCTCGAAGGCGTTGCGGATAACCTGTTTGATCCTGATCCGTACTTACAGTCAGGTGGCGACATGGTGAGAGTAGGTGGTCTGGATTACACGATCGATCCTTCCAAACCAATTTACCAGCGTATTAGTGATGCCCGTCTGGACAATGGTCATGTGATTGAAGCTGACAAAATGTATAAAGTTGCTGGCTGGGCGACGGTAAACCGTACACCTGAAGGGCGACTGATGTGGGATGTTGTCAGGGACTATATAGTTGCAGTAAAGAGCAGCGATAATATTCTGAGACTGCCAAAAATCAATCATCCTAAACTGATAGGTGTATCTGCGAATCCTGGTATTGCAGATTATCCTGGTGTATTAGCATAGTTATTCCTGGTTGGTACGGAGTGAAAAGCCGGTGTCTATATCACCGGCTTTTTTTATGCCAATTATTTTTGATTAAAGTAATTTAATCTGGTGTTTTTCGATCAGAATTTTTCGTTCTTTATACAGCCTGCCCAGTGCTTTTTTATAATTGGCTTTACTGACGGCAAAAACTTCGTAGATTTCTTCAGGCGGACTTTTGTCGGTAATCAGTGAAATGCCATCATGTGTTCGCAGGTAATGGATAATTTTATCCGGCAGTTCCTGGTAGGTTGCTTTTGCCGTACGGTTGAGCGTGACATCGATTTTGTCATCTTCACGGATTTGCTTGATAAAGGCATTCATTTTCTGGCCAAAGCGCAGTTTCTGAAAGATTTCAGTGTCGTACAGCAGGCCAACATGTGTATTGTTGATGATGACTGAGTAGCCGATTTCGGTTTTCCTCCAGATCTGGATTTCAATCGACTCGTTATTTTTGAACAGGCCCTGGTTGAACTGAATCAGGTGCTTATCGATCTTTGTGGTAGCGGTTATGCGCTTGCTCGCAGCATCCAGGTATACGTAAACCATGTAGGACTGGTCTTTTTTCAGACGGGTAAACTGTTCCTGGTAGGGTACGAACAGGTCCTTTTCCAGTCCCCAGTCCAGGAAAGCACCGGTTGGGTTGACATCGATTACCTTGAGATAGGCAAACTCACCGACTTGCACCAAGGGTTTTCTGGTTGTAGCTATCAAGCGGTCTTCTGAATCAAAATAGATAAAGACATCCAGCCAGTCATTTTCCTGGAAATCCTTGGGAACATATTTTTTTGGCAGCAGGATTTTGCCGAGCTTTTCTCCATCAAGATAACCCCCCTGTGGAGCTTGCTGAATAATCTGCAGGTAATTCGTTTTGCCGACGTGAATCATATAGTTAATGGTTCCCGCATCTTGTATGTTTCAGGGACTAAATAACGTTTATAGGAATAAAATTCTTTAAATATAAGTAATTACTAAATTAATGCTTGCTAATTAAGAAATTGCTTATATACTACGTTTCCAATGAGTCTTGAGACTCACAAACAAATTCTAACAGTTTTTAAAATTTATATTTGGAGATATGAAATGAAAAAAATTATTGCTCTGGTTGCGATTATGGCTTCTGCACAGGCTTCAGCCTGGTGGGGTAACGACAACGGTAACTACAACAGCGACGGTTCTGGTAATGGTTACGGTTATGGCGACGGTCGTGGTTATGGTCGTGGTAACGGCGACGCTTCTGGCGATGCTGAAGGTGATTTCTCTATGAGTTTCTCTGGTCGTGCCCGCGGTAATGCCAAGACTGACTGGGATGCTGAAGGCTACAATAACTACAATGGTTATGGCTACGGAAACAGCAACTTTGACGGTCGCAGCTACAACGGTTACGCGCCTTACTACGGCTACCCAACTGCTCCAGTAGCTCCAGTTGCACAAGCTCCTGCAGCTCCAGCTGCAAAATAAGTTCTGACTTGAAGTTATGACGCCGGCTTGAGCGGCGTTGAAAGAACTTGAAAGCCCTTCTGATCTCTGGTCAGAAGGGCTTTTTTTATTAAAGAAACCCGGCTCCCGGTCGCTACTAGCAATAACCTGCCTGTTGGTATTTTAAGAATTAAAAGCCTGATTATGTCAGATGACTTCAAAACTGTTGCCCTGGTTGTAGATGACGTTAAGCCAAATAGAAAACTGCTCAATTCCCTGTTAACCCGGGAAGGTTACCTGGTGGTTGAAGCTGAGAGCGGTGAGCAGGCTGTGGAACTGGTTCAGCAGCAACATATCGACATCATATTTATGGACGTGATGATGCCGGGCATGGGGGGCTATGAAGCGACGCGCCAGATCAAGGTTCTGCTGGGTGAGCGTTTTGTACCGGTTATCCTGGTGACCGCCCTGGATGAACACCAGGGCATGGCAACGGGTATTGCTTCAGGTGCTGATGATTATATTACCAAGCCGATTGATGCGATTTTGCTGAAAGCCAAAGTGCACGCAATGGAGCGTATCCGCAAGCTTCATCAAATACAGTACCAGCAAAACCGTGAATTACGCCGGATGCAGGCCCGTATTGCTGATGAGCAGAAACTCGCAGAGAGCATCATGAATACGGCGATCAGCCAGCGCAAAGATCATATTGATGGTATCAGGGCGATTGTAGAGCCCGCGGAAATTTTTAGCGGTGACCTGGTGTTACAGTCCAATACGCCTGACGGTGGCTGGATGGCCATGGTTGGAGACTTTACCGGCCACGGGCTGCCTGCAGCCGTTGGGACAGTGCCTGTCACTGAAACTTTCTATTCAATGGCCGGGAAAGGGTTATCTCCGGCATCGATTCTTAATGAGCTTAATTTCAAGCTGAAGAACTTTTTGCCAACCAATATGTTTATGGGTTGCCAGTTAATGGCATTTTCGCCTGAAGACAGTGTGCTCAGGTTATGGAATGGTGGCATGCCAAAGGCGCTGCTGAAAAGCCGGGAACTGGGAACAATAGCGCAAAAATTTGAATCAAATGACCTGCCACTGGGTATTATTGAAAAATCAGAAACAGATTTTGTATTTCAGGATGTAAAGCTGGGAAGTGGTGATGTGCTTGTTGTCTATTCCGATGGGCTTATAGAAGCCGAGAACGAGGCAGGCGAGCAGTTTGGTCTCGAAAAACTTGAGTCTGTCATTGAAGGCAGTGCTGTCAGTAACCTGCACGAAAGCATCCTTGCTGCCTGGAAAAACTTCCAGGCAGAAGGTAAACAGCTGGATGATGTCACCCTGCTGTCGGTGAGTTTTTAACCGGTAATTGGCACCAGGCGAAGTTCAACCCGACGGTTCTGGGCTCTGCCCGCGGCAGAACCATTTGACGCAACCGGGTAATTCTCGCCCATACCCTGAGTGGCAATACGGGCAGATAAAACATTTCTGGACCTTAAGTAGTTGGCGACACTTTCTGCCCGCCTTTCTGACAATGCCTGGTTGTAACTTTCATTGCCAGTACTGTCCGTGTGGCCAGTTACCTCAATCATGGTTTTTTCATATTCATTGAGTACCAGGGTAACTGAATCAAGAATAGGGTAAAAATCACCGCGTATGCTTGACTGGTCAGTCGCAAAAGTGACATTGCCAGGCATGTTTAAGACGATTTCATCACCATAACGGCTGACACTGACGCCGGTACCTTCCAGTTGCTGTCTTAATTTGGCTTCCTGTACATCCATGTAGTAACCGATACCACCGCCGGCTAATGCACCAATACCAGCGCCAATCAAGGCGTGTTGACGTCGTTCGCGGGAATCATCACCACTGATCAGGCCAGCAACAGCGCCGGCAGCTGCACCAATGGCAGCACCTTTGGTTGCATTGGAGGTTTTCTCCTCACGCGTGTACGGGTCAATTGTCTGGCAAGCCGAGAGCGACAGGCCTAAAGCGATTGATGAAAGAATAATTTTGGTTTTCATAGGTATTCCTGGTTGAAAATATAATTTTTAGACAACAAAGTTAAGATTGATGGGTAGTTAAGTAGAATAGACTGTTTATATCATCCCGTTAAGCCACATTATTGTGCCATGGTTGGCATTTTGTGTTTTTTTCTCAGCTTAAGCATTATGAGTGACAACAAAGAATTTAAAACGAGCTACGGCAAGTATCATTTATCCCGTCTGCCAGCGAGAAAAAACGAATTATTGCAAGCCTGGGATGCGGCAGATGAATATGTGCTGGATACGCTCGCCCATGAGTATAAGCCGGATAATAATACTTCTGTTTTGCTTTGTAATGATTCTTTTGGCGCTTTAGCCGTTGCCTTACATGAATGCCAGGTTGAAACCTGGAGTGATTCCTGGCTGGCCCACCAGGCGACAATAAATAACTACCGGGCTAACGGGCTCGATACACACCAGTTAAAACTGACTGACAGTCTTTGCTTGCCCCGCGAGAAACCGGGTATGGTGATTATCAGGTTACCCAAATCGCTGGCATTTCTTGAGTACCAGTTGTCCTGCCTGCAAAAGATACTGGCTGATGAAACACGGGTTATTGTTGCCAGCATGCAGAAAAATATGCCCGCCAGTGTTTGGCAGCTATTGGAAAAATATCTTGGCAAGACGTCAACCTCGCTTGCACGCAAGAAGGCCCGCCTGATTCATGTTGAGTTATATGCCAAGCTCCCAGTAATCCGTTTTGACCCGGTAACTGTCTACCAGCTGCCCGGAACCCAATTTGAAATTGCCAATTACCCCAATGTCTTTTCGCGGGAACGACTGGATATTGGCACCCGCTTTTTCCTGGAGCACCTTCCAGTAAAGCCGAATGCGAGGCAGATTATTGACCTTGGCTGTGGCAACGGTGTTTTGGGCCTGCTAGCTGCTGAAAAAATGCCGGAAGCCGCAATTTTTTTTGTTGATGAATCCTACATGGCGGTGGAGTCTGCCAGAAAGAATTTTTTGAAGGCTTTTGCAGCTAAGCGTGTGGCAACTTTTCAGGTAGGCAATGGACTTGAGGATTACGCACCTGGTAAGACAGACCTGATTTTGTGCAATCCACCTTTTCATCAACAGCAGGCAGTTGGGGACTTTATCGCACGGCGCATGTTTCAGCAGAGTAGTAAGGTTTTAAAGCAGGACGGTGAATTATGGATTATCGGTAACCGCCATCTTGGCTACCATAAAACTTTGAAACTTTATTTCAAGCGGGTTGAGCTGGTGGCTTCAAATAAAAAATTCGTCATATTGAAAGCCGGGAAGCTAGCCTGACAGTAACCAGTCCCTGGGGAAGAGCGCGGGCATACTCCAGTGTTTCAATTCGGGTCTGGATGGCTGTTAGAGTTGCATCTCAATAATCCTGTGAAAAATAAGGTTTATTTTTAATAGGATGTTAAAGTTTCTATAAAACTCTAAGATTAATCGCTGGGAATCTAAATTGAAGAAATGGAAAGCGATTTCCTTATTTAAGTATCTTGTAGACAGCTGGCCCGCTCGCTTTATTCCTTTTTACCGATGGATTGGCGAGCTGAACGACCCTGATGTTGTCAAGGCCGATGTTATTGCCGGGATTACTGTTGCACTGGTTTTGATACCGCAATCAATGGCTTATGCACAGCTGGCGGGGTTACCACCATACTACGGTTTGTATGCTTCCTTCCTGCCGGGCATTGTTGCAGCTATTTTTGGTTCCTCCCGCCAGCTGGCCACCGGCCCGGTAGCGGTTGTTTCGTTACTGACTGCTTCGGCGCTTGAGCCGATAGCCGGGGCGAATCCGGAAGCCTACCTCACATACGCGGTAATTCTTGCCATATTTGTCGGTGTGTTCCAGTTTACGCTGGGTATGCTGCGTCTCGGGGAACTGGTGAACTTCCTGTCCCATCCGGTTGTTATCGGCTTTACCAATGCGGCGGCCATTATTATCGCGACATCACAGATCAGTAAGTTGTTTGGGGTCAGCGTTGGAAAAGCCGAGTATCATTATGAAACCATATGGTATGTCGTGGAAGCCGCTGTAGATCAGACGCATATACCAACGCTGGCCATGGCAATTTTATCACTGGGCATTCTTATCCTGTTGAAAAAATATGCCCCAAAAATTCCGAACGTGCTGGTTGCTGTGGTGGTAACGACCGTGATTGCCTGGTATTTCAAATTTGAAGAACTTGGCGGTGCGGTGGTTGGCAGCATTCCAGCCGGGTTACCCGGACTGGTTATTCCAACAGCCGAGTGGTCTGAAGTTTCCGGCTTGATTTCGACTGCTATTGCGATTGCGTTGATTGGTTTTATGGAAGCTATTTCCATTGCCAAGGAGATTGCAGCAAGAACTAAGCAGAAGCTGGACCCCAACCAGGAACTCGTCGGCCAGGGTATCAGTAACGTGGTTTCCGGATTGTTCCAGGGCTATGCCGTATCGGGTTCTTTTTCACGTTCAGCTGTAAATGTCAATGCCGGAGCGATTACCGGATTTTCTTCGATTGTGACGGGTATCGTTGTCGGTATTACTTTGCTGTGGCTGACGCCGTTACTGTATCACTTGCCACAGGCGACTCTAGCTTCAGTTATCATGATGGCGGTTGTTAGCCTGATTAAGATTGAACCTATTAAGTATGCATGGAAGGTCCAGCCGGAGGATGGTGTCGTTGCAGTCGTTACCTTTGTTCTGACAATGGTACTGGCACCTCAACTTGAAAATGGCATTATTATCGGTGTGCTGTTATCCCTGGGCTTGTTCCTGCACCGTACCATGCGTCCCCGTATCGCGATTTTATCACGTCATCCTGATGGTAGTTTGCGTGATGCAAAAGTCCATGGACTGCAGGTATGCCCGCATATTTCCGTGATCCGTTTTGACAGGTCTTTGTATTTTGCCAATACCGGTTATTTTGAAGAAGCGATTCTTGAACGCGTGGCCGTTAAACCAGAGTTGCGCTTTATCATTATCGATGCCGAATCAATCAATGCAATCGATGCTACCGGTGAAGAAATGTTGCACAGTCTGGCCAAGGCCCTGTCTGATGCCGGTGTTGAACTGTTGTTTGCCCGAACCAAGCTGCAGATCCGGGTTGTCTTTATCCGTACCGGCTTTGTTAATCTGCTGGGTGAAGATCATTTCTTCGCAACCTGCAGCGAAGCCCTGAAATATGCCTGGGAGCGTACCTACTGCGAAAAAGAAGGCTGTACCGGTGCCTGTTACCTGGCCAGGGCAGTGGTTCCTGAAGAACAACCTGAACCTGAACAGGATCAGGGCGGATAGGCAACCAAGCAAAAACCGCGATGGGACAAGCGCGAGGTAAATATAAGTTTTTTGGTCATTTGAAATGGATGCCGGCAATTGCCCTTGGTTATGCTGCCAGTATCTATGTGCATATGCTGGTAAACAGCCAGTATTTTTAGGCGCTTTACCGGCAGTTTAAAGTCAACGAATTAAATTCTGCTGATTTGGAACAATTCAGGTTGTTTGTTTCCAGAATATGCCAGATTCTGGCTATAATGCAGCATAAATTAAAATAATTACTTCAAAGTAGGAAATATGCAATGAAAACTCTCTTCATCTCTTTGTTATTATCCCTGGGGCTGGTTACATCTGTTTTTGCCGAAAAAGCCATCGATACCAATTTTGAAAAAGAAATCGTCCAGAAGATGATTGATAGCAGTATCCAGCGCTTCAAGGTTGAAGAAGGTGTCAGTATTGAAGATGCTGTTGAATCAATGAAACTGCGTGCCAATATGTTGAATTTCAAGCTGGTGGCAGACCTGCCATTGTCTGAACAGATCAAGGCCATGGGGGAAGACTCTGGCCACATGCAGATTCTCGCGTTCTGCGATGCCCTGATTGCCAAGAAAATGGTTGAGTACAACATCATTTTCGCAGGTTTCCTGCCTTGTCGAATTGGCGCGGTTGAAGACAAGGATGGCCAGGCCTGGCTGGTTACCACCAATATGGACATGATGTTACATGCTGTTGACCTGCCCGAAGACCTTCAGCCAATGGCCAAGAAGGTACGTGATACTATCTACAGTATTATTGATGCCGGTGTGACTGGCGACCTCTAATCGATCCAATTCGCTCTATACCGGCTGTCTAACAGCTGGTACTTTGCAATACCCCATTCATTCTGATTATTCAGTTGCATAAGCAACTGGCAGAATGTCTGGCAATAAAATAACTTTGTTGGATTTCTTGTTTGGAAAAACAGCAGTTAATAAAAGCTTTTCTGAAATTTCTTCCGTCAACGGCAATCCTGTCGCATGACGAAGAAATTACGCCTTATGAATGTGACGGGCTGTCTGCCTATCGCAAATCTCCGGTCGTTGTGCTGCTGCCTGATGATATTGAACAGGTGCAGCGGATATTACGTTTCTGCAATGAGCATCAAATACCTGTGGTTGCCCGTGGTGCCGGCACCGGCCTGTCCGGTGGCGCTTTACCGCATGAGCAGGGTGTCCTGTTAAGCCTGGCGAGGTTTAACCGGATTCTCGATATTGATCCGTTAAACCGGACTGCACGTGTCCAGCCCGGGGTTACCAACCTGGCCATATCCGGGGCAGTACAGGGCTACGGTCTTTATTATGCGCCGGATCCATCTTCGCAGATTGCCTGCACCATCGGCGGTAACGTTGCCGAGAACTCCGGAGGAGTTCACTGTCTCAAGTATGGCCTGACGGTTCACAATGTCATGAAAATAGAGGTTGTGACCATTCAGGGGGAACGCCTGACGCTGGGCAGTGATGCCCTGGACAGTCCGGGCTTTGATCTGCTGGCTTTATTCAACGGTTCAGAGGGAATGCTGGGTGTGATCGTCGAGGTAACAGTCAAGTTGTTACCGCTTCCTGAAAAAGCCCGGGTGCTGCTGGCGGCTTTTGATGACGTGGCTGTTGCAGGAAAGGCGGTAGGGCAAATCATTGCTGCTGGTGTTATTCCGGCAGGGCTGGAGATGATGGATAAATTGTCGATCAAGGCGGCAGAAGACTTTGTGCATGCCAACTATCCACTGGATGCCGCTGCAATTTTATTGTGTGAAGTCGATGGCAATGAAGCAGAGGTTGAAACTGAAACTGCCATTGTTGACCAGGTGTTACGGGATGCTGGCGCTACAGAAATCAGGATAGCCCGCGATGAAGCTGAACGGCAGTTATTCTGGAAAGGTCGCAAGTCTGCGTTTCCGGCGGTAGGGCGCCTGGCACCTGACTATTATTGTATGGATGGCACCATTCCACGTTCGAAATTGCCGGCAGTATTGCAGCACATGGTTGATATGTCGGCTGAATATGAATTACAGGTTGCCAACGTATTTCATGCTGGTGATGGCAATCTGCATCCACTGATTCTGTACGATGCAAACAAACCCGGGGAGCTTGAAAAGGCCGAAAAATTTGGTGCAGATATTCTGACGCTGTGTGTGGAAGTCGGTGGCACCATTACCGGTGAACACGGTGTTGGGCTGGAAAAAATTGACCAGATGTGCGTGCAGTTTTCTTCTCCGGAACTGAGCCAGTTTCATGCAGTGAAAGAAAGCTTTGATCCGTTAAAACTGCTCAATCCCGGTAAGGCGGTGCCCACTTTGCATCGTTGTGCTGAACTGGGGGCAATGCACGTGCATCATGGTGAGTTGCCTTTCCCTGAACTGGAGAGGTTCTGAAGATCGTGGACATTTCCAGTGAATTACAGCAGCAGGTAACCGAAGCGCTTGATAAAGATACCAAGCTGGCTATATCCGCGGGGCACAGCAAGGATTTTTATGGCAGGCAGATAAGCGGTGAGAATATTTCGCTGGCCAGTCACAGTGGTATCGTTGAATACGATTTTCGTGAACTGGTGGTGACGGCGCGAGCAGGGACAACGCTGAAAGAGCTCAAGCAGGTTCTGGCTGACAATGGTCAGATGTTACCTTTCGAGCCGCCTTCATTTGCTGATACAGCGACATTGGGTGGTACCCTGGCATGTGGATTTTCCGGGCCACGTCGACCCTACCTGGGTAGTGCGCGCGATTTCCTGCTGGGTACAAAAATAATTAACGGCAAGGCAGAACAGCTGACCTTCGGTGGCCAGGTCATGAAAAATGTGGCTGGTTATGACCTCTCTCGTTTAATGGTGGGTGCCATGGGTACACTTGGCATTCTTTTGCAGGCCAGTTTAAAAGTACTGCCTAAGCCTGAATGCGATATGACCATGGTTCAGGAAAAAACTGTGGCAGAGGCCATTGAATTCATGAACCAGCTGGCCGGTCAGAATATACCGCTTTCTGCTTCAGCCTATTTTAACGGACAGCTTTTTCTGCGTTTTTCCAGTTTCGAATCTGCAGTAAAACAATCTATGGAAAAAGTTGGTGGCGCTCTATTTGAAAATGACGAGTCTTTCTGGCGACAGCTGACTGAACATCAACTGGATTTTTTCCAGACCGACAAAACGCTGTGGCGTTTATCCGTTCCGCCAGCAACACCGGTATTGAACCTGGATGGAGACTTTTTTTACGAATGGGGTGGGGCACAGCGCTGGTTTATCAATCATGACAGCCAGGCAGACGCCAATACAATTCATGAAACCGTAGCACTCGCTGGTGGACATGCCAGCCAGTTTCGTTACGGTAACCGGCAGGCAGATGTTTTTCAAAGTTTGCCAGAAGGCCTGATGAAAGTGCATCAGAATCTTAAAGCAAGCATGGACCCGAAGGGCTTGTTTAACCCTGGTCGTCTTTACCAGGCCTTTTAGCCATGCAAACCCGAATAACCGAAGCCTATTTATCAACAACAGAAGGCAAGCTGGCTGACCAGATTTTGCGTTCCTGTGTGCATTGTGGTTTTTGCACGGCGACCTGTCCGACCTACCAGCTGCTCGGAGATGAACTGGATGGTCCACGTGGGCGTATTTACCAGATTAAGCAGGTGCTTGAAGGGGTAGAGCCAACCACCCGCGTGCAACAACATCTGGACCGTTGCCTGACCTGTCGTTCCTGTGAAACAACCTGTCCATCCGGGGTGCGTTATGCGCGTCTGTTAGAAATTGGCCGAAAAGTTGTTGAGGAAAAGGTTGGTCGAAGCCTGGCTGTTTCGATCAAGCGTGCCGCGTTAAGGGCGGTTATTCCTTACCCGGCACGTTTTCGGGCCCTGCTTAAAACAGGGCAACTGTTTAAATTCATGCTGCCTGCTTCACTGAAAAAGCAGTTGCCTGAGATTGAAAATAAATATCAATGGGATAGCAGTCACCAGCAGAAAAAACTGCTGGTGCTGGAAGGTTGTGTGCAGTCTGTTACGACACCGGATACCAATGCCATGGCTTCGCAGGTTTTCGCGAAACTTGGCTACCAGCTGATACGCGAACAACTGGCTGGTTGTTGTGGTGCGGTGAGCACGCACTTGATGGCAGAGGATGAGGGGCTAGAGTTTATGCGTCGTAATATCGATGCCTGGTGGCCTCACGTGGAAAAAGGTATCGAAGGTATCCTTGCAACGGCTTCAGGTTGTGGACTGATGTTGCAGGATTACGCCGAGGCACTGGCGCATGATCCGGAATACGCTGCAAAGGCCCAAAAAATTTCTTCGCTGGTGAAAGACCCGGCGCAAATTCTCGTAAATGCAGATCTCTCCGCACTCAATGTAAATACCGCTGTAGGTAAAGTTGCCTTTCATGCGCCTTGTACACTGCAGCATGGTCTGCAACAACAGGGCGTTGTCGAAAAAATACTGTCTGACCTGGGGTTTACCCTGGTGCCGGTTAAAGACAGTCATCTTTGTTGCGGCTCTGCCGGAACCTATTCAATTATGCAACCGGAATTATCTGAGCGACTGCTGCATAACAAGTTATCGGCTTTGAATGCTGGAGAACCAAACCTTATCGTGACAGCCAATATTGGCTGCCAGATGCATTTGCAGAAGGGTGGTGACAAGCCGGTCCGGCACTGGTTGTCACTGCTGGTCTAAAAAACCAGCAGTGACATGACCACAGGTTTTTAATGCTGTTAAGCCTCAGGAAAACAGGCTGGCATTAACCCAGAAATGCACCAGGATACTGGCGACATAACCCAGTGCAATAACCGGTGTCCATTTCAGATGACCAAAGAACGTGTATTTGCCGCGTGCCTGTCCCATCAGCGCAACGCCCGCCGCTGAGCCAATAGATAATAGTGAGCCGCCCACTCCGGCAGTTAAAGTGACCAGCAGCCACTGTCCGGTTGACATCTCCGGGTTCATGGTAAGTACAGCAAACATCACCGGAATGTTATCAACGATGGCGGATGATACACCCACGGCTATGTTGGCACTGGTTGCACCCCATTGGGTGTACATCAGTTCGGAAGCCATGCCCAGGTAACCCATAAAGCCGAGGCCGCCGACACAGGCGACAACGCCGTAGAAAAACAGCAGAGTATCCCATTCGGCACTGGCAATTGGACGAAATATATCAAAGTGCCACGGGATCACCTAATTCGCTCATCATGCTCCGCATTGTCCGCACGGCTTGTATCGCGGTGGGCAGTCTTCTTCAGGAAAAAGCCGAACAGCTGCAAGTAGCCAAGACCGGTTAGCATGCCGATCACGGGTGGCATGTGCAGGAAGTTATGGAAAGAGACCGCCGTGCATAATGGTAGCAGAAATAACCGATGATGCGTTTTGCACCGCGCTGCATGCTGAGCTGTTCGCCAGGAGCAGAAGCGGGGTTTCTCATCGGGTACGGCAAAGTGCATGATGGCCGCAGGTACCAGGAAGTTAACCGCAGAGGGTAAAAACAGCGCAAAGAAGCTCCAGAAATCAACGATGCCTTTCTGCCAGACCATCAGCGTGGTGATATCACCAAAAGGTGAGAACGCACCACCGGCATTGGCAGCAACGACGATATTGATACAGGCTATCGTTACAAAGCGCATGTTATCACCACCGACAGCCAAGACTACCGCACACATCAGCAAGGCCGTCGTCAGGTTGTCTGCTACCGGTGAGATAAAGAAGGCGAGGATGCCAGTGATCCAGAACAATGAACGAAAGCCAAATCCGGTATTAATCAGCCAGGCTCGTAAGGCTTCGAATACACGGCGTTCTTCCATGGCATTGATATAGGTCATGGCCACCAGCAGGAACAACATCAGTTCGGCATATTCCAACAGGTTGTGACGCACCGCCTGTTCCGGTAACCCGGCGATACCATGACTCTGGTAAGTCCAGGCAATTGCCCCCCAGATTATCCCGGCTGCGATAATGACGGGTTTGGACTTGCGCAGCTGGGTGAATTCCTCAGCCATGACGAGCAGGTAAGCGAGGACAAAAATGACAATCGCAAAGATACCTACGCCACTTGAAGTCAGGTCAAGTGGCTGATCGGCAACCGCTTCCATTGCCAGCACGCTGGTTGACAGGAATGTGAAGACAGCACCCAGTAACAAGTTGGAAAATAATTTCAATGTGTTCACATTTTATTCTCAGAAAACCAGGTTCATCATGAACATCATGACGACCAGGAACAGAATAGTCATGATGCCGCCGGCCCGCATGAAATCAGGAACCCGGTAACCTCCGGGCCCCATGATCAGGGCATTTACCTGGTGGGTTGGAATCAGGGATGCCAGCAGGAAGACTGTTTTCCAGCTGACAGCCCTGTAAGCTTCATCTATCGTCAGTACGCGCGAAAGAATCATGCCGATGGCTCCAGTCAGCAAGGCAACTGACAGCCGCAGGTCGGTAAACAAAACCAGGAACAATGCAATGCCGAAAAATAGTCCGGCCCCGCCAAGTTTATTTGGGCGCAGTTCTTCGTGAGGATACTCAGTGGTTATTACCACGAAGTCACGGTTAGTGGCCAAATGTGCCAGGTCAGCCCAGGTAGTATGTGCAACCAAAGCATCACCTGCCTGGAATTCCGTATCACGGACACCACCGCCTTCACGGGTGATAGTTTCACCGGCTCTGTTGATTGCCAGTAATGAAAGGCCATGCGTTTTACGCAGCCAGACATCTCTTGCCGTTTTGCCAATCAGGCTGGAACCGGGAGGAATAACAACCTCGGCTATCCCTGATTTGCTCGGCACTAGCGCATCCGAGAAAATTTCCAGGTCAGGTTTTACCTGTACCCGGGTTCCTTGTCTGAAGGACTCAAACATTAACTCATCGGCCAGCAATCCAAGCACAGTACCAGCTTCAACACCGACGCTACGGTCAACGCCCTGGGAGCCAAAACGCAGGCCGTCGCCTTTCTCAACAGCAACTACACGTACCGCATGGTCTGCCTCGATCTCATCCATGTTTTTACCAACCAGCGGGCTTTCAGCAGGAACGACAACTTCATAAACAGCGTAATCAACTCCGTACAGTTCTTCAAAGTAGTCTTCAGTGCGTTGACCTTTGCCATGTTCCTCGCCTTTGCTGCTTGGTAAAACGAAACGACCGGCGATGACGAAATAGAGAATGCCGGTAAAGCCCATTGGCATCAGCAGACGTGACATGGGCAGACCGGAACGGGTTGAAATACGACTGACAACCGGCAGGAACAGACCCGCTCCGATAATCATCACGGTGATAATCGAAATCACGGCATTGGAGGAAAAACCGTCAAATAGGTGCTTGGTATCAACCAGGCCCTGTTCCAGCCCCATGGCTGGCGCGGAGGTCAGGCCAAGTAACACCATGACTGTTGCTGAAGCAACGTCGACTTCAATGAGTTCGAATGCAAACAGGTAGATTGACAGTAGAAGAATTGCGCTAACCCAGGCAATTTCAATGGTAGGTACAACCGTAGCCAGGTAAATAGCGACCAGGGTAAATATGCCAGCGGCAATCAACCGTTTAAGTGTCAGGCAATTCGGGCAGATTTTTACCTGCTCTTCATTAGCTAGGGCGGTCATAATCAATCTCCTAAATAAAAAAATCTGCGCTCGCATCCGGTAAAGGGGGGGAATGCAATTTTTTGGCATTTCTACCCATATTCCCAATTGGAAAATAACATTCAGGGAAACAGAGCTGCGTTTAAGCAAACGCCTGAGAACCTGCGAGTGGCGCGCAATAATCGTTTTTTAGATGAATATATTCAAATGAATTGCAACTTGTTAATATTCCAATATGGAATATAGAAGCTTGCCGGATCTAAAAGGCCTGGCCTCATTGAGGGCAGTGGTAGAGCTCGGTGGGGTTGAGCAGGCGGGCAAAGCCCTGCATGTCGGGCAGCCAGCCATAACCAAACGACTGCGTGCATTGGAATCCTGTTATGGTGTGCCCCTGATGCACCGTGAAGGGCGCCGTCTGGAACTGACGCCTGCCGGTGCACGTGTTTATGCTTATGCCAGGCTGGTGCTTGATCACCAGACGACCTTGCTTGAAGACCTTAACTCATTGCGGGTAGGGCAGAATAGCTTGCGGCTTGAAGTAACCTTTTCTATCGGTGAACATCTGCTGCCAGCTTTGCTGTTGCGATTCAATGATGCTTATCCGGAATACCGCATAGAAAGTCGCATGGGTTATACACGACGTATCCAGACCCATCTGGCGACCGGGCTTTCTGAACTTGCCCTGCTGGAACAGGCCCCCGATCATCCTGATATCCTGGTACAGAAATGGCTGGATGATGAGCTGGTGCTGGTTTGTGGGCCGTCACACCGACTTTGCAACATTGAACTCATATCCATTGGTGACTTGCATGATCTGCAGTTCGTATTACGCGAGCCAAAATCTTCAATGCGTATCATTCTTGACAAAGTACTGGCTGATGTTGGCATCGATCAGATACCGGTTGCCATGGAAGTGGGGTCTACTGATACGATCGTGGAAATGCTCGAACATGGTAAGCATGTCAGCTTTTTGCCTCGTTTTGCCGTAGCGGAAGACCTGGTTGATGGCTCGCTATACCATATCAGGATTCAGGGGTTGCGCATTAAGCGTACTTTATGGATAGCGCGAACGCGTTCAAACTTCAATAACAAGGTCGCCGAAGCTTTTATTGATTTGCTTCGAGGCGATGTTCATACCAATGTCTAGAGTCGATGCAGGCATGTGGTAAACAAATCAGCAATTAAAAATCGTAATAAACCCAAATATAACTCATTGAACAAATTAAACCGGAAATGGATGCAACAATGAAATATTTTTGTGTTTGCTTCTGTACATATTGGAAAATTGAATAGAGGCAGACAAGTGCAGAAGCTAAAAAAATCACCACTAAAATTTTATCGGTCAATGCAATAGCTCCCAAATTAGTTTCAGAACATTAATGATCGTAACTTTCTGACTCAGCATTATATCTGAATTATGCTGTGGCGCTTTATTGGCAACTCTGGGTAGGACTAACCAGGTTTCTTCATATTGATATTATGAAGCATATAAATCTATATATTTTATTAATACCCTTTAATTCTTTTTATGATTGATTTTCGACAATGTAAAACATGGATGCATGGGATATTTATAAATACAGGGTCATTGATTTAAGCGAGGTTATTGTAATGAGTGCAGGAATAATCTGGTTGGCTGTTTTATTTATATTGATAGTTGTTTTACTTTCCAGCAGTGTTTACTGTAACTTACACAAGAAAAGTGACTCAGGCCATTCCATTGATGGTTGCTTTAACCGTTAGTCCTCGGGTTCAGATTATGAATACCACGTTTAAGTAACCAATTCTGAAAATTGTCGGCCTTAAAGGGAACTTCATCATACGCTATGAGTAAACTCTCATAGCGCTTATAAGCTGCACATAAATATGCTCTGTCTACGGCAGGCATCCGCGTCCATTCCCGATTTTTTTTATTTTTTCCCAACATAATGAAACCATAAAGATATAAAGTGGTTTCTTAGCGGCCCTTTTTAAAATAACTTTAGTTTTAGTGAGGTATTTTTTATTGTCTGCTTGAAATCTACAATCTATAAACAGGATCATGCAGGCAAATATAAAAAGTAACTATATTCTGGCTATAAACAGGGTTTAGCCCAACATACTCCGGTATTTCTTTTTGTCTTTAGCTAAACTTGGGGTTTAAGGTGAATTACATAAAAAAATTAGGCCAATTGGAATTCAAATTTATGAGCACACGGTTTGAAATGTAACTATGAAAAATAAATTATTCAGTCAATCTTCAGTAATTTTGTTCTTGTGTATGAATTCCACATTGCTATCTGCACAACAAGTATACAAATGGGTAGATGGAAGCGGCCAGGTTCAATATGGCGATAACCCTCCTGAAGGAGTCAGCAATTTTGCTCCGGTAAATATTCTGCCTGGACCCAGCGAAGCCCAGAAACAGCAGGCCGAAGCATTAAATCAGCAACAAAGCCAGACGGCTGATGAATACAAGGCCAAGCGCGAGGCGCGTGAAGCGGAGAAAGCTAAAAAAGCTTCAGAAAAAAAGGCCGGGGATGAAGTGGCTCAGGAAAAGAATACCCAGGAGGAAAAGGATCATGAGCCGGTGTATCTCCCTCCATGTGGAAGTGACCTGACTGCAGGACGACCATGTAAATCAAGCCAACCAGTAATTAAACCACGACCTGAACGTCCAGTTGTCCCTGCCAGGCCGGTCCAACTGCCTGTTACAAGATAAGGTGGCCTGACTGGTTGGATTGATAGGCTATATTGTCGCTTGGTGGCTTCTGTTTGTTGAAGTTGCTTTAAGCGCGCACGACCTTTTTTCAATGAGGTATTTCCGTGCTTCATCAGCTGGCAGGGGTTTGCTTAACAAGTAACCCTGCAGATAATCACACTGGTGGTCGACTAAAAATTCGAATTGACCTTCTGTTTCAACACCCTCGGCGACGACTTTTAAGCCGAGATTATGTGCCAGGCTAATGGTGGCCCTGCTGATCTCCAGATCATTCTGATCGTGTTCAATATCACGAACAAAGTCTTTATCCAGTTTTAAAGTCTGGATTGGTAAACGCTTAAGATACGCCAGCGAGGAGTAACCGGTTCCAAAGTCATCGATTGCCAGGCCAAGGCCTAGTTTACGTAAGGCACCCAGTTGCTGAACTGCCAATTCAGGATCGATCATTGCAGCGGTCTCGGTGATCTCCAGTTCCAGGTCACTGCTAGGAAGATGATGCTTTGCGAGTGTTTTGCTGACAATCTTGCTGAGATTCTTCGAATGTAATTGTTTGGCTGAAAGATTGATGGACATCCTCAGGTTATCAATGCCTGCTTTTTTCCAGGCTGCCAGTTGATGGCATGCCTCATCCAGGATCCATTCCCCCAGTTCATAAATAACGCCCGTTTCTTCTGCCAGAGGGATGAACTCAACAGGTGGAATGAATCCCCGTTGAGGATGCTTCCACCTGATAAGTGCCTCAACTGCGGAGATGCATTTTTCAGCAACATGCATTTGTGGTTGATAATGCAGCTCTAACTGGTCATTTTCCAAGGCAGCGCGAAGTTCGCTTTCAAATTTTAGTTTCTCATGAGCGGTGATTAACATTGACTCGGTAAAGAAATGATAATTGTTGCGACCCTGTTCTTTGGCGTGATACATGGCGATGTCTGCATTACGCATCAACTCGTCAACATTTGGCCCATCATCAGGATAAATGCTGATGCCGATACTTGGGCTGGTTTCAAGGGTATGTTGGTCAATAGTGTAGGGTTTGGAGACATCTTTTAAGAGAGATTCTGCAATCACTGCTGCCTGGGTAGTGTCTTGCATGCCGGTCAGTACAATAACAAATTCATCACCACCAATGCGTGCCACAATGTCGCTTTCGCGGACGCACTGCTTGAGTCTGTTGGCAACCTCAATTAAAAGTTTATCTCCAACATGATGTCCGAGTGAATCATTGATGTTTTTGAAACGGTCAAGGTCAATAAAGAATAAGGCAACCAGTGACTGATCCCTGTTAGCGATAGTCAGGGATTGTTCAAGCCTGTCTTCCAGGCTAAAGCGATTTTGCAGACCTGTCAGTATGTCATGGTGTGCCAGGTGGGCAATGCGGGCTTCGGACGCTTTCTGTTCACTGATATCGGCAAAACTGGCTATGTAAAAGATAATCTCGTTTTTATCATTTCTAATCGCTGAAATGGCAGCCAACTTGGGAAAAATGTGTCCGGATTTTTTTCGATCCCATAATTCACCCTGCCAGAAACTCTTTTTAATAAGTGCCTGCCACATTTCTTCATAAGTGGACTTGGGCGTCTTGTCAGATGCAAATATGCGAGGGTTTTTTCCAATTACTTCATTGCGGCTATAGCCAGTTTGTTCTGAGAAAGCCTTGTTGATATTGATAATATTATTTTGCTTGTCCGATATCAGAATAGGTTCGCCACTTTTTTCAAAGGCATTGGCATAGATCTTCAGGGTATCAGCAACATGCTCGGCCTTTATTTTGGATCGAGCTAGCTCACCATGTGCGCTTTGAATGTTACGTCGCATATCCTCCATTGCACTGGTAAGTTTACCGACTTCATCATTAGAGTTGGTGACGAGTGGTTGTGACCAGTTTCCCTGGGAAACTTCTTTTGACCAGCCCAGAAGCAGGGAAAGACGCTGGGTAGTTCTGCGGGTAACCATGAAAGCAATAATCAGCAGGAAACTGCCACCTGAAAGGCCAATGCCAATCGTGACTAATAAATTTCGATGTACCGCAGAGACCAGATTTTCACGTGAAATAGTGAAATCAGCAGCTTCGTGGGCTTTTAGAACCCGAATATCGGAAATAATTTTTGAATGAATATTGGATTCAATTTTTGCCATCAGGTCAAAAGCCAGTTCCTTTTCAAAATCGGCGCTTAATTTCCTGATCTCCTCCATTTTTTCAAAATAGTAAAGCAGGCTTTTACTGAAGGCGCGGATCTTTTCCTGAATTTCCTGGTGAACATCCTGGTTGTCAGAACTGATAATTAAAAGATGACTGTCGATATTTGCTCTTGTTTTTGCCAGCCTGGCTTCGGCCTTGGCCATTGAAGCTGCACTTTCACTTGCCAGGTGGTTCAGAATGATTGCGCGATAAAGGGTCATTGAAGCGCTAATGTCTTCCAGTGCAGTGATTTTTCTGTCACCTTCCCTGTGAATTTTTTCCAGTGCAGTAATTGATCTTTCGAGGATAAAAGCTGAATACAGAACAGCAGCCAATCCCAATAAGCTTACGATCAGCATCGGGAAAACGAGTTGCTTGTATAGCGATATTTTTTTTAACCAGTCATCCATGATTATTATTTTTTAATTTTCTACTTTAAAACCTTCGGCCAAAAAAACTTCTTTTGCTACTTCACTTTGGATGAAACTAAGTAGAGAGCTTGTATGTGTAGTTTCCCTGGAATTCTTAATTGGTGCCAGATAGTAGCGAATAGGCGAGTGCCAGGATTTGTCGATTGAATAGATTACTCGATGTGAGTCATTTACATTACTTAAAAAAAGAATGCCGATTGTATTGGCATTTGATTCGCTAAGCACTTCAGCTAGCAGTGTGATGTGTTTTTTTGTGGCTATCTTGTTCCGGACTTTCTCCCAAAAGCCTGTTGACTCAAGGGATTGCTTTGCATAGCGGCCAAATGGGGCTGTACCCGGATCACCAATTAAAATGGTCTGTACATCATCGGATGCAACATCTTTCCATTCAAAATCTGTAATTTTGCTGTTTACAGGTGTAGCAACAACCAGTTCATTTCCCCACGGACTTGTGACCAGGCTGGGCTCAACATTGCCGGCATGGGTCATGTAATCCATCCATTTGCGGTTGGCAGAAATGAAGATGTCTGCCTCGATTGACTTACCGGTTAATCCCTTGGCGAGACGCCCTGAGGATTTGCAGATGTAGTTGATCCCGATATCATGCTGTTGTTGGTATAAAGCACCGACTTTTTTGATCGCACTACAGGTTGAGTTTGCGACGGCCAAAGTCAGCTCGCTGGCATAAGAGTTCATTACTGACGAAAGCAACGCAGCTGTTAATGCGAATTTCAATACAGCGCGGCAGCGAGTTATCTTTATCATTATTGTTTTCCCCGGGAAAAAACGTTCTTATATGTATAACGACGGTCCTGGAGGAAACTTGAATTGCTGCTGGATCGGGAATAGATCAGCTGATTATTTTGCAGCTGTCGCTTATAAAACTGACAGATTGACTATCGGCCGGTTGGCCCCAGATATAAAACTCTGTGGTTGCCGTCTGGCATTGATTGCAACTGCTGCCACAGGATGCAGTCGACATTTTACGGTGGATTTTTCCTTTTTGAATCCAGACGTCGAGCATTGGCCTGACGACCTGTTCATCTACATCAAAATGATTGATGACGTCAGCCAGTGAAACCTGCTGGCGTTGCTGGATGTAATCACGCAGCTCGGCAAGTATCATGGCGTTTCGGTTACAGGCGGCTCTGTATCAGCCTGTTTTCCCCAGTAACGCAGAAACAGGATCAACAGGGTAAAGACGGACCAAAGGACTGCGAGTATCAGGAGCGAGGAGTCCGGGTGCTGGTTAAAAGTAGCCAACTGGTAAAAACTGCTGGCAGTCAGGTAAGCCACGGAGGTTGTCCAGACTGCAACAAAAAGAGCCCAGCCTTTGCCTGCTTCACGTTTGATCGCACCAATGGTGGCAACACAGGGAAAATACAGCAGGACAAACAGCAGGTAGGCAAAGGCGCCAGCCTGCCCATCAAAGCGTTGTTGCATGGCGCCAAAAATACCGACTTGAACACCCTGGGAGGCTGCGGTTGATTCTGAATCAGTCAGATCGCCGATATTGAGTCCAAGTGGATCTGAAACAGACTCGGTCACACCTGCAAGATTGTCAGGTACGGTCTGAGCTGCTGCCTTGAGCGCTGTGAAAAATTCGAAAGGTTGTTCTTCCAGTCCTTCATATGCCAGCTGGGTGTAGAGTGTGTCGAGGGTGCCGACAACAACTTCCTTGGCTAGGATGCCGGAAAAAATGCCAACAACTGCAGGCCAGTTTTCATCCTTGATACCCATCGGGCTGAATAGAGGGGTCAGTTGGCGACTGGTTTCACTGAGCAACGATTTTTCAGAATTTTCATTACCAAAACTGCCATCGACACCAATCGAGTTGAGCAGGTTTAGGGCCAGTACCATGATGACAATGACCTGGCCAGCTTCCTTGATAAACAACCTGACACGGTCCCAGGCTCTTAACAGGATGCCTTTGACAGTGGGAAGATGATAGGGTGGCAGTTCCATCATAAAGCCACTGCTTTCGCCGGGTAACAGGGTTTTCTTCATTAACAGGCCAGTGGCAATGGCAACAGCGATGCCGGTCAGGTACAAAACAAAAACAATATTCTGTCCGGAATGCGGGAAGAAAGCAGCGGCAAACAGGGCATAGACAGGCAGGCGGGCACCGCATGACATGAACGGGTTCATCAGGATGGTCAACTTGCGTTCGCGTTCATGTTCGAGTGTGCGGGTTGACATGATTGCCGGTACATTACAGCCGAAGCCAACAATCAGGGGAACAAAAGCTTTTCCCGGCAGACCCATGCCGCGCATGGCTTTGTCCATGACGAATGCCGCCCTGGCCATGTAACCGGAATCTTCCAGTACCGATAGAAACAGGTATAAAGCGGCAATCACGGGGATAAAGGTGGCGACGATCTGTATGCCGCCACCCAGCCCATCGGCTAAAACCACCTTAAGCCATTCCGGGCTGCCGATCGAAGCAAGTACCTGTTTAAAGCCATCAACAAAAATCGCACCGGCAATACCATCGAAAAAGTCGATAAAAGCCCCGCCAATGTTAATTGTGAACAGAAACATCAGGTACATGATGGCCATAAATAATGGAATGCCGCTCCATTTGCCGAGTACAAATCGATCGATAGAGTCACTCAAAGTACGCGTTACCTTGAAACGGTTTTTTACTACCGACTGGGCCAGGGCATGTGCATGACCAAAGCGACTGTCGGCAATCAGGACATCAGCATCTTCGCCGGATCTTGAAGCAATATTCTGGCGGCATTGAACGGCCTGCTGCTTAACAGTCTCGCCGAGATTTCGGGTTGAATCCTGGTCTTCCTCGAGTAGCTTGATAGCCAGCCAGCGCTGGTTCTGGCTGTTTTTTTCCTCGATCATGTTGACCAGGTTGCTGATGGACATTTCAACCGTGTCATCAAAGGCTAGTGAATAGCCTCCATCCAGCCGCTTGCCTATCACATCCAGCATACGTGCCTTGAGCTCACTGATGCCTTCACCCGTGGTAGCGACCAGCGGAATAACCGGGCAACCGAGTTCCTGGCTAAGCTTGTCAATATCAACAGAAACTCCACGTTTACGGGCCACGTCCATCATGTTGAGGCAAACAACCAGGGGTATACCCATTTCCAGCAGTTGTACCGTCAGGTAGAGGTTTCGTTCCAGGTTGGCCGCATCGACGACATTGATGATCAGGTTGGCCTGGCGCGACAGCAGGTAATCACGCGTGACTTTTTCATCAAGTGAACTGGCATCCAGGGAATAAATACCAGGCAGGTCTATCAGGTTAACGTCTTTATCATCGAGTCTGAATTGACCTTCTTTTCGATCAACGGTGACACCTGGCCAGTTACCGGTTTTTTGACGGATGCCGGTAAACGTATTGAATAAGGCAGACTTGCCACAGTTTGGGTTGCCCGCCAGGGCAAGATGCAACCGGTCGGGAATAGAGCTTGCATCCTTCTGTTCAGATTCAGAATCGCAGCAGGCCATCAGTCAATGGTTTCCACGAAGAGTTTGTTCGAGATACCGTAACCAAGTGCAACCCGGTTGCCATCACGGGCCAGCACAACGCCATCACCACGGTGGTTAATGACTTCAAATTCACTGCCCAGGCTGATTCCCAGGGACAGCAGGCGACGGGTCAGCACTTTGCCGCCATGAATGGCGTTTAGCCTGACCTTGTGTCCAACAGGAATATCGCTAAGAAGCTGGGTTTGCATACATTAAACGCCAACAAATAAGAATCATTCTCATTTTAGTGATTTCTAATGTAATTGCAAACAATTTTTTCAGATCTTGATACTGATTTTTTTACTGGCGTTTCTGTCTCCGCCAGCGATCCACGATCTGGGCCACATCGATATCAATTGCCTCGGATGACCACTCGGTAAAGTAATCAGCATCATGGCTGTTGGGTACCGGGGAGGGCGTATTAATCTGGAAACGCGTGGGTAACGGAATGGCCTCGCCAAGAATCAGTGCCTCACCCCGTCCGAGTGCGGACAGAATATTGACCAGGTTTTCTTCACCTTCGGGAACCAGGGACCTGACGTATTCCTGGTCATCCGGGTTGGTCAGACGCAGACAAAGGTAATTTGAACACTGCGACAGGACGGTTTCAGACAATTCATGAGGACGCTGACTGACAACGGTCAGGCCAACACCGTATTTTCGTCCTTCCTTGGCGATACGCTCCATGGCGACACGTGTGCCTTTGTACTGCGTGTTTTCTTCCCGTGGGATATAGGCATGCGCTTCTTCACAGACCAGTTGAATCGGGAAGTGTCGGCGCTGCGGATTCCAGTAATTGAATTCAAATGCCAGGCGGCCCAACTGCGCGGCCACAACGGGACGCACATCGGAAGGTACCGGGCTTAAATCGACCACCGTAATTTGCCTCTTGGGTTCGGTCAGGCCGGTAAAGTCCCGCAGCAGGCTTTCCAGGGTATCTGAACTGGTACGTCTCTTGGGACGAAACAGAAAATCATAGCGTGCATCGTTGAGTTTACTCTGCAGTTTGACCAGGAACTCATCAAACTGGCCGTAGAGCGGGCCCTTGTTTTTACCAAAATCTGTCTGCATTTCATTGGCCTGCTTGAAATGGGCCAGCAGGTCATCCAGAGAGAAGTAAACCGGTGAGTCGACAGAAAGCCGTTGTACATCGAGGTCTTCATTGGCCTGCTTGCGCAATATCAGCAAAACTTCCCTGAGATAGGCAATTTGCGTTGAGGCACCAGGGTCAGAACGATCAATCAGCAGGTCAATCAATTCAGAGTAGCTCAGCAGCCAGTAGGGTATTTCCAGATCACGCGCATCAACGTAACGCATGATAGAGGATTTAAAGGCTCCCCTGAGCTTGTGATCCTCGTCCCGCCAGCAGTATTCACCATGCAGGTCCAGCAGGACCACGTGGGCATTAGGCATGATATCCACAGCTTTCTGTAACAGGGTGGCCACGGTCCAGGACTTACCGGAACCTGACTGTCCCAGAATAGCCAGATGACGGCCAAACAGTGGATTCGGGTTAAGATAAACTTCTACATCCGGATGATTCTTCAGATGTCCCATACTGTAGTTATATACAGCATTGTTACTGAACAGTGACTGCATCTCGGTTTCAGTTACCAGGAATACTTCTGCGCCGGTAATCGGGTACTGGTTGATACCCCGACTAAATGTTTCATCATCAGCTACTTCACCCAGAGGCAGGCATTCCATGTAACGGTGAATTTCTCCATCCTTGACTTCTTCCCAGGTACGGTTGACCGAAGCCAAAACATGAACACCACGCTGCTGAATCGAGACGTGGGTGCCAATCTGTCCAACCAGGACGGGGGCCTGGCCAACGTTTACGATTGGAGTATAGCCATTGTCATCAGTAAGTAGATTGACGGTAAACCGGTTGCTGACAATGTTGGTAACGTGACCAATGAGCGTGCTTTCCATAGAAACCCTGCAATAAAGATAATTGTTATTTTTCTAATGACGTCAGTATAGACCTATAAATCTGGCGGGTAAAAATAGCCGCAGTCAAATGGTAATAACTGTGTCCCTATCGTAATATCGTCCGCAATATCAATTTCTTAATAAATTAAATGAATCTCCGGGAGTGTCACAGGAATGAATAGAGTAACTGTCATTGGAGCTGGCTTTGGTGCATTAACTGCAGTGAAAAAACTGCGTGCAGCGGATGCGAGTCTTGAAATCACCCTGGTTTCTCCCAAACCCGAGATGATTTATTTACCCAGCCTGATCTGGATACCTTCCGGCATTCGCCAGCCGGAAGACCTGATTGTTCCGCTGGATAATTTCTTCCGAAAGATGAATGTTCAATATCACCAGGGAAGTGCGCAGTCGCTGGAAAATGGCGGTCGTACGCTGGTCACTGATAACGGCAGGATTGAAAACGATGGACTGATTATTGCCTCGGGTGGCCGGTTCATTAAAAAGCTGCCCGGCATCGAGCATGCGATCACACCTTGTGAAGGACTGGATGCCGCCGTGCAGATACGTGACCGTCTCAAGTCCATGGACGGCGGAACCATTGCAATTGGTTTTGCCGGCAACCCGAAGGAGCCTTCTGCCATGCGTGGTGGGCCCATGTTTGAATTCCTGTTTGGCATAGAGCGCCAGTTACGACAGGAAGGGCGCAGAGACAAGTTCAAGCTGGTGTTTTTTACACCGGCTGAAAAACCCGGGGCAAGGCTTGGGCCTAAAGCGGTTAAAGGCCTGGTCAATGAGATGAAAAAGCGCAATATTGATATGCATCTGGGTCACAAGATGAAAGCTTTCGAGCAAAACAAGGTGATCACCGAAGGTGGTGAGTTCGAAGCCGACCTGATCCTGTTTATGCCGGGTATGACGGGTAACCTGTGGTTTGATGACACCGAGCTGCCAAGGTCTGACGGTGGCCTGATAAAAGCTGACAAGCATTGCCGTGTTGAAAATTTCGAAAGAGTTTATGTTGCCGGGGATTCCGGCAGCTTTCCTGGACCGGAATGGATGCCAAAACAGGCACATATGGCCGATCTGCAGGCCGAGGCGGCAGTTGCCAACCTGATGTCTGAATTTAAAGGAGGCCAGGCCAGCGAAACATTCAAGATTGAACTGGTCTGTATTGTTGACAGTTCCAACAGCGGTATGCTGGTAGCCAGAACGTCCAGGCGGAACATTGTTTTGCCATCAATGAGAGTGCTGCACTGGGCCAAGCGCGCTTTTGAAAAAATGTATTTGAAGCAATATCGTTAGGCCTGGCGAAACAGTCAGCTGGGTAAATTAAAGTTCCTGGTGCGTATGACGCTATAAGCGGTATGAATCAGCAACCATTAAGTTCAGGCAAAAACTCGGCAATTTTTGTGGCAACCATTGCGGTGACTGCAATTATTGCTTTCA
Source organism: uncultured Gammaproteobacteria bacterium (assembly GCA_963801985.1). Lineage (GTDB taxonomy): Bacteria > Pseudomonadota > Gammaproteobacteria > Chromatiales > Chromatiaceae > JABDQZ01. The sequence continues at coordinate 11,178 of CAWDGV010000013.1, read as the reverse complement.
TTTTTGGATCATTCGGATTGCCGGAGTTATTCAAGCCGAACCAATTCCATGCCTTTTCCCTGTTTCTCGGGCTGCTCTCCGGCATTATCCTGGCCTATGGTATTGCGCATTTCGTCATTAAGGAAAAGTTCCGTGCAAAGCTTTTGTCAGATGCGGTGACCGATCCTGACAGTGGGCTTTATAGTCGGCATTACATGAACGAGGTAGCTCCACGATACGTGGCGTTGCACCAGCGTGACCCCAAGGCGGGTTTTGCTGTCAGCCTAATTGAATTTGAGCATGTTGATACCTTGCTGAAAAAACATGGCAGGCGTTTTGTGACCAAGGCTTATCTTTCCATGGCAACCCTGATCATGGAAATGATCCGTGAAACAGATATGGTCGTTGAGTACGGTGATTACCGCGTGGCGGTTTTTTCGACCTGTGAAGATGAAGAGCGGGCAGTCAGTGCACTCAGAAGAATCACTGCTGAAGTGGATGGCTGGAAAATCCCTGTTTCTGACAAGAAAAGCCAGGACCTTTCAGTGAAATCCTCACAGGTTGTTCATCAGGCCGATGAAACCCTGTCCCAGCTACTCATCCGGGCAGAACAGTTGATGCTTAAAACGACTGCAGCTGCAAAGCAGGCTAAAAGTTGAGCGAATTTTTATATGGCATCGATCAGCAGCTTTACCGACATTAATACCGATACTACGATAAGCATGGGTTTTACCAGTTGTACACCGTGTTTCATCGTCAGGTGTGATCCGGTATAGCTACCGACAACCTGACCGAGTGCCATGGCCAGTCCAATCGGCCAGGAGACCAGCCCGGCCAGTTGAAAAAACAACAGGGCGCTGATGTTGCTGGAGAAGTTCAATAGCTTGGTATGTGCAGTTGCCTTGATAATGCCATAGCCCATTAGGGTGACATAAGCGATGACATAAAAGGCCCCGGCTCCAGGACCAAAAAAACCATCATAAAAACCAATAGCCAGTCCTGCAGTAAAGGCAAAAGCATGTTTGCCAAGACGCTGCCTGGCATCTTCGTCAGTAATCCTGGGTGAGAACAGAAAATACACGGCAAACAGCATCAATAACAATGGCAGCAAGGCTGACAGGTCTTCCGCATCAACCCGCCTGACGACATAAGTCCCAATGGCTGAACCGATAAAGGCCGTGATCACTGCTGGCAATGCCGAGCGAATGGGGATATGGCCTTTTTTGTAAAAATGAAAACTGGAGGTAAGTGTTCCTACTGTACCCTGCAACTTGTTGGTTCCCAGGGCCACGGCTGGCGGAAGTCCTATCCATAACAATACGGGCATGGTGAGCAGGCCGCCACCGCCGGCAATGCTGTCAACGAAGCCGGCAGCCAGTCCGGTAAGGAAAAGCAGGGCCAACAGTTCTATACTCAATTCCATAATTAACTGTATAACATGAAAATGGAAATCGGGTTTTACTAATGACAAATCTGCAAAAAATAACCTGGCATGTTTCGCCGGATGGTAATGCACTGGCGCGCGATGCATCAGACAGAATTTTTCGGGAAGCACGCAACGCGATAGGTGACAGGGGGATTTTTAAAATTGTCATGGCTGGTGGTTCCACGCCTGAGCACACCTATCAATACCTCGCCAAAGGTGAATCAGACTGGAGTCGCTGGCAAGTTTTTTTCGGAGATGAACGCTGCGTTGAAAGTGACGACCCCATGCGCAACAGCCAGATGGTCAGCAAGAGTTTCCTGGTTAACGTTGCCATTCCTGAAACCCAGGTGCACTTGCTGCATGCTGATGCCGGCTTTGATGTCGCGATTACTGATTATGGAAAACAGTTAAGACGGGTAAGACCTTTTGACCTGGTTTTACTGGGCATGGGCGAAGATGGTCATACAGCCAGCCTGTTTCCAGGCGTGAAATATGACATTCATGAAGAAATGGTTGCTGTTCGTGATGCACCTAAGGAACCACCAGAAAGAATCAGTATGAACTACCCAACACTGAATGATTCGCGCAAGGTTTTTATCCTGATTGAAGGTGAAGGCAAAAGACCGGCTGTTAAAGCCTGGCTGGCAGGCGAGGATTTGCCGATATCACGTATAACCGGTTTGCATGGTGTGGATGTTTTGATTGATCAGTCTGCTTATCCCACCTAGAAGAAGCAAGTAACAAGTAACAAGTACCACGGCAGTTGAGGTGGCTGATACTCCAGGGCCGCATCGTTTTCATATCAAAGACTGGTTAAGCAACCCGTTTTTAATCATTTGATCCGAATGATCGTTTATATCAGCTGGATTTTAGTGTCAGTATTTTTTACAAGTTTCATGTTTTATTCCGATTGATGATCTTGAGCAACACTAATTTAATGAGTTAAGTATAAGTTGTTAATAAGTAATTTTTATTATGGTATGTTTATTGCAAAAAGTTTCGTAAGTTTTTAAAAAATAACATTAATTTTTTTATGGGTTTTCCAATGGCTATGATGAAACACAAGATCGCAGGGATTTTTTTATTACTTTTTTTATAGTTTTGGTTACTGGTTGTGAGCAGACTACTAAAGGTGGTGTTGCGGTCATTGATCTTGACAAAATATCGGTTTCCACTGGTCGTGAAAAATTGATCCTTCAGCAGGTTCAGGACTTTGCCAAGGAAGAGGAGGAAAAACTGAACCAATTACAGGTTGATTTACAGCAAACTGTGGATAGCGCAAAAGAGAAGCTCGGTGAAGATTCCTCTGAAGAAGAAAAACAGTCGGTCAATGCGATGGTTCTGGAAGCACGTAATCAACTTACGCGCGAGCTTGATCAGGCACGCCAGACGGCCCAACAACTGAAAATACAGCTCGTTCAGGAATTTACTGCCGAAATTCAGCCTAATGTCCGGCGGGTGGCCGAGAAACGCGGGATGACAGTAGTCATGATAAAGCAGCCCGGTTTGTATTATGTTGCACCGGAGGTTGATATCACTGATGCAGTGATTGACAGCTTGCAAACCAGTAATAAGAGTGCGGCTATTAAAGCTCCAGCTAAACCATAATTATATTTTCCCAACCTTGCTCAGTTGGGATAGTCATACTTGACGATGCTGTATGAGCCAATTTATTTAAGGTGATTTAAATGGAAGGGCGATACAGCAAGGCTAGATTTTGGATGGCAATTTTTACAGCACAAAGCATGTGCTGGCAGTCTATGGCCTGGGCTGCGCAAATCGTAACAGACGGACGAACCCAGACACGGGTTGATAATGCCGGTACCGTGACTGACATAAGAACCGGGACCATCCGCGGTGCCAATGCCTATAACTCCTTCAAGCATTTTGGTGTCAATGCCGGCCAGACAGTTAACCTGCACTTGCCAGGCAAAACCAGTAACCTGCTCAATCTGGTTCACGACTCACGCACTGATATTCACGGCGTTTTAAACAGTTTTAAGAACGGTGTCATTGGCGGTAATGTTTTCATTGCCAATCCACATGGCATCGTGGTCGGCAAAAGTGGCTCGGTCAATGTCGGCAGTCTCGGGCTGTCCACGCCAACGCAACAATTCATGCAGAGCTTCTTTGACGGCAATGGTAACCCGGTCGATGCTGCCAGTGCGGCACTGATGGCGCGCGAGATTCCGATTAATGCTGATGCCAGTATCCGTATCGATGGACGTGTAAATGCCATCGGAGATGTGAGTTTACAGGCTGGGTCTATTGCTGTGACGGGCCAGGTGAATGCCTTGCCGGCCAATACAGTTGGTATGCCTGATACAGCTTCCCTGGTGAATGCCGAAGGCGTGGAGCAGGGCACTGCTCTGGTTGAACGTGCCGGCGAAATCTGGATCATGGCCGAGGGTGATGCCAACATCAGTGGTGAAATACATGCCGATGGTGCTGATGGTATTGATGCCGGCAGTGTTGAAGTGCTTGCGGGTAATGACATTCAGATCACGCAAGATGCCCGGGTAACAGCTGCAGGAAAAGGTGAAAACTCTCATGGCGGCAGCGTTATTGTGTTGGCAGAAAATGACACAACATTGAAGGACAACGCGCAACTTGATGCCAGTGCGGGTAACAGTGGTGATGGTGGCTTTGTCGAGCTATCGGCCAAGCAAACTGTTCATATTGAAGGCGGCAAGCTCAGTGCTGGTGCTGAGAGTGGCAAGGCTGGACAGATTCTGATTGATCCGACTGAAGTGCTGTGGACAGGTTCAGGGGACGACCAGTTCAGTGATGGTGCGGCTATTACTGTAGAAGCTGACAATCGCATTGTGCTCGATAATGTCATGTTATCAACCAGGAAGATTGATGAAGCTGATACCCGTGACAATCATGAAACAAAAAATTCAGCGGGTGACTCTGGTGATATCACACTGGAATCTAAAAGCATTGAACTCAAAAACGGTACAAAGTTGCTGGCAGATGTAGAAAGCGGCAGTGCATTTAGCGGTGGTGATGTCAATTTAATTACCACCAACAAAGATTACGCAGAACTGGTGTATGCGAACGCCGTCAGCAAGATTATTATCGATAGTGCTACGATCAAGGCCAATAATATTACCGCATCTGCCAAGGCAGAAGGGCTTTATGCCTGGGGCGGGGATACAGAAAATCTGCTTTTAGGTGCTACTGATGTAATCGGCACCATTGATGTTCTGGCTTTACGCACCATTCTTACCCAGCTTACAGGTATTAATATAGGTATCGCGATGGCACGAGGCGACTCAAGTGTCACGGTCAAAAGCGGATCTGTACTGCAAGCCGATAATAAAGTCAGCCTGAAATCAGAGACCAATGCATCAGCCGGTACATATACCGTTGCCAAACCGGCAGCCAATGCCGGTGCGTTTGCACTGGGTATCATTTACGGTGAAACCAAGGCGCATTCCACCGTTGATGTTCAGTCAGGAGCTACTATACGATCAGCTGACCTGGAAGTTGACGCACGCAATATCGCCGATCTCAATTTGAATGTTTTTTCGGTTTCTACAACGGATTCAGCCAATGCTGCGATTGCGATTGGTAAAACTGATGTTAAGTCCAAAGCGCAGATCGCCTCTGGTGCAATTATCAATGTAACAAACAATGTAGATGTTGCTGCTCTTAACAACGATCGCTTAAAGGTTGCTTCCACTGCTATGGCGGTTGGAGCAGGTAAAGCAGGAATATCTACATCGTTTTTATTTACCGATAACAAAGCTGAAGCCATTGTCGATGCCAATACGACTGGTATTAACAATTTAAATATTCAGGCGCTGGACAACAACATAAAAAACAGGATGACAGCATCGGCATCGACCGGTTCGAGTTTCTCGGCAAAATATATTGCCGCCCCGGCAATTAAGAAGATGAACGCTGCGGCAAATAAAATATCATCTAAATTTATGGAAACCAAAGATGCTCCTCCTGGTGCCGCCAGCAAACCGAAGCTGGCAGGTGCGTTGACCTATGCAGACAGCAACCAAACAGCTAATGCAAGAATTGGCGACAATTCCACGGTGACAGCTTCGGGAGATGTTATTGTCTCGGCGAAGGTCGAAGATGAGCGTCTACAAAATCATGCGCAAAGTGAAGTGGCTTCACAGGCTGATAATCCAACACCGGAAAACCCGGCAGCAACAACGGGCGTCAGTGTGGCGGTAGCGTATGGTGATTACACTCATACCGCAGATGCACACATCGGGAATAGTGCCAATATAACTGCACAACATGTTGGCGTGCGTTCCGATGTATTGATGCCCTGGGAGCAGACCTGGTGGAAGTGGGAAGGTCTGGATTCTATTATCAGTAAGCTCAATGGTAACCTCGGTGTCGCCAATGGATTTCTGACAGGTTATGCCAATGCACAATCTGCGGCTGATAACTTTGCTTTGGCAGGCGCGGTGACTTATCTGGACTTTAATAACAACAGTACCGCTTACCTGGGTAAATCTGCTTCGATTACTATTTTACCTGGTGGTGCTGATACCTGGTCTAGCAATCGTATCGATGGTATCGGGGATTTTTTACCTGTTACAGACATCAATGTTCTTGACGAACTGGGATGTACACTAACGCTTGGCTGTACCAAGCTGAAATTTGTTGATGAACAAGTCAATTGGGCTGGTGCAGTTAATGTCATTGCCAACACAGAAGTCGACGGTGTTTACTCATCAGGAAATCTCGGAATAACCCTGAAAGGTGTAGGAGCTGGGGATGGCGGTAAGTCTGTTGGTGCGTCGTTTAACCAGATAGATTATACCAATACAACCAAGGCCTTTATTGCTGAAGGCGCAACAGTTCAACAGCAGGCTGGAACTACAGCAGTTGATGTCAATGTGATAGCCACAACGCAAGATAATATGATCGTTGTCAGTCCAACGGCCGGCAGAGGTGGTGGTTTGGGATTCAATGGTCAGCTTTCACTCGCTTATATTGACTCGACCACTGAAGCATCGATCGATGATGAAGCGCAGGTTAAAGCGAATGAACTTATCGTTAAGGCTGAAGATGAAGCAGTCACCTGGGCCTTGTCAGGTGCCTTCAATATGTCAGATAGTGCGGCAGTCGGTGTGGCTATCGCCATTGCGGACGTTAAGTCCAGAACCAATGCTTTTATCGGTGATAATGACATCAATCTGGCTACTAGCTCTAATCTGACTGGTTCAATACTGTCGTTGACGAATGGAAGTATCGATTTTAACGATATCGCCGTACATGCCAGAACCGATGGACGAATAGAAACAATTTCGGTTGCCGCCGTTCTGGCGCAATCAGACGACCCTAATGCGGCACCCGGTAAATTTTCACAAGCCAAAACCAAAACGATCGGCAAACTGAATGATTCACGCTTTAAAACATTGAACAAGATCGGAGGAGCCCTCGCTGGTAGTGGTGGTGCGAAAAAGAGTGAGCCCAAGTTTGGTGTTGGGATTTCAGGCGCAGCTTCGGTCAACCTGGTAGACCTGGACACGAATGCCTATATCAAACACAAAAATGTTAATGGCACCGGCAGTAATGCAAAACTTACAGTAAGGGCAGTTAATGATACGGATATTACGGCTGCAGCAGGCTCGGCGGCACTGGTACGTGCCAATGCACCTAGTGTTAAACGCAGTGCCGCTTTTGCGGGCGCGGTAACCTATAACGACCTCGATAACGACACCAGTGCCTATATAGATACATCTGATATCAGTGATGCCAGGGATGTTGACGTGGTTGCCCTGGAAGGTGGCGAACAATTATCAGTAGCCATTGGTGCGTCAGTTAATTCATCAGCAGATCAAAGCAAGGCGGGTAGTGCTGCCGGATCGGTTTCCATCAGCAAAACATCTAATTCTGCCAATGCCTATGTCAAGGATTCTACGGTGCAGGGCAATGGCAACGGCAACCTGAATGTGATTGCCTACGATCGTACCTACCTGGGTACTGGTGCTGGCTCATTGTTTGCAGGCGGTAAAGCAGGGTTTGGAGTGGCTGTAACCTATAGTGATATAGCTAATACCTCACAGGCTTATGTATCGAATGCAAAGATTACAAATGAAGTTACAGGTAATGCAGTCTATAACAATATTCAGATTCAGGGCTTAACGGCAGCCAAAATTGGTGCTGGCGGCGGCATGGCCGGATTTACCAATGCTGACGCGAAAGGCACACTCGCTGGCGCATTCGTGATCAGTGATATCAGCAATACAACCAATGCAGAAATCAAAAATGATTCAATAGTTACTGCAAGAAACAAGGTAGACCTGTTGGCACGTGATATTAATGAGGTCTCCTCGCTGGACACCATTATTGATGAGAAAGACGGTGGTAATCCAAACAGCAAGAGTCTTGATTATGATGGTGCCCAGGTGGGCCAGACTGAAGCTACTGGCAGCAGTGTTTTTTCAGTCGCTGGTGTATTGCAATACGGTGCTAATAATGTTGGCGTGTCTGTCAATGTAAACGATATTAACAATAAGTTTAACGCCAAGATCACTGATTCAGCAGTCACTACTAAAAATAATGCCGGCATCACTGGTAACATTAATGTCTTGGCTCATTCAACTGCAAAAATCACAGGTATCTCTGCAGGTGTAGGTATTGCAAAGGATGAATTTGCTGGTGGTGGTTCAATCACTATCAATGAAATTGACAATGAAGTCAGGGCAGAAATCAGCCCAACTTCCGGTCAAAAGATATCAACAAACCATCTCAAATGTATCTGCCGAAAATAAATCCAAAATTGAGTCTCTGGCAGGACAAGTGACTATTTCAGCTGGCGCTACAGCTATTGGTTTATCACTGGCAGATAATGATATTAACAACAAAGTCTTTGCATCAGTAACGGGTCTCGGATATTAATGCACGCCAGTCAACCAAAGTGACTGCAGAAAACGGACTACCATCCGCACCCTATCGGCTACGGCAGGAGGTTGAAAGAGTTTGCCTTTAATGGCGCTGTTTCCAATAGTTATATTAACAACGAAACTGATGCCAAGATCGTAGATTCAAAAGCAGATGCGTCAAATAACGCTACCGAAGTCACAGCAAAAGACAGTTCCAAGATCGACGCATTATCCGGCGGTGCAGCAGTCGCTGTTAAAGGTGCGGGTGTAGGCATTGCACTGTCCAGAAACCGTATTACCGGCTCAACCAAAGCCCATGTCTCAGGAAATGCAGTGGGTGGTAGTTATAACCTTAAAGGACTGAAAGTGCTTTCAGATTCACAGGCGACAATGAATACTATTGCCGTTGGTATTGGCGGAGGTAAAGATGTTGGTATTGCTGGCTCTATAACAACTAACTTTATCAATAATGATGTGCTTTCCTATATTGATGATGACGCCATTGTCATCGCGCAAAACAATGTCGGCGTTATTGCTCAAAGTGCGGATAAAATTGCTGTCGGGGCTGGCAGTCTGGGGATCGGCCTTGGTGGTGCGGGTATCGGCGTATCTTTTACAGTTAACTCAATCAACAGTAATACCAAGGCCTATATTGATGATGCTCAGGTAACCGGCCTGGCGAAAAATGCCCTGGATAAAATCAGTGTCTATTCTGGCGAGCTGGAAGCCGGTGTCAAGCTCGCTGAAAAACTTGATCTTGCAAAAAATAATGGCCTGGTTATCAGGGACAAACTTCTTACTGAAAACGTCACTGGTGTTGCTGTCAATGCAACGGCTGTCGAGCAAGTGGAAAATATCAGTGCCAATATCTCCGGTGGTAAAGGTCTGGCTGCGGGGCTGGTTGAAAGTATTAATATTATTGGCGGAAGCACACAGGCTTATGTACTGAACTCCCAGATTAATAACCAGAACAAAGCTGAAGCACAGGCAGGACAAGATGTGGCGATCAAGGCAAGTAATATTGCTTATGCCAATAGCTTTATCGGTGGGGTCTCCGTAAGTGGTGGTGGTGCCGGTGGTGCCGGTGCAGACCTGCATGCTATCATCTCGTACTACACGCGCTTTTGCTGCTGGCGGCAGTATTGATGCCAAAGGGGATCTGGCCGTTAACGCATTGGCTAAACAAGGAGTCTCTTCCATTGCCGTGGGTGGTTCGGTAGGTAGTCTTGCTGGAGCTGTACCTTGTCAATGGTGCTCTTTAGCAATTGGACTGATGCCTACGTTGACAGCACCCGAGTAACAACGTCAGACTTCAAAATCAAGGCTGATAACAGCAATAATATGTATGTATTGTCCGGTGCTGTTGCCATTGGTGGTGATGCCGGTGGTGGTGCTTTTGCGGTAGGTTACAGTGACTCGAAAACGACTGCGACATTGAAAAATGCCAATGGCTCTAATCGTGTGGATACCAGCGGTGCCGTTAATATTGATGCTATCAATAAAACCGATATCAATCATCTCGTCGTCAGTGGTGCTGGTGGTGGTGGTAACGGGATAGCCGGTATGGCGGATGTGAATTTAATCACGGATACGACCGAAGCCAAGATTGCTAATTCTGAAGTCGGTGCCTCGATGTACAAGGTTGCCAGTGTTCATGTCAATGCAGGTCATATCCTGAATATTAACAGTAAGGCCGGTGCTTTTGGCGTTGGTATATCAGGTACCGGGCTGGGAGCAGGTGCCAGCGTTAATATCGCCAAAGCCAAGACAGTAGCGACGATAGATAACAGTAATCTCTATTCCAGCGGCAAGACTGAGGTATTGGCAACCAGCGTCAAGCATGTGGATGCGTCTGCATTGACATTGGGTGTCGGTGGCTCACTGGGTATTGGTGGTGCTGTTGTTGTGACGCTGGTTGGAGATGACGTCAAAGACGACAGCGCCAAGGAACTTAATAAAGACGGTAATGGAACACTTGCCAGTGTTAGCAGCTTTACCTCTGGCGACAAAGTTGATGACTTACCTACGGAGTTGGCGCCGGAGTGTTAAGTGCATCCGACAGAGCTGACATTAATGCTTCGACTTCCAGGAGTACGACGGATGTATCGGGCAATGCTGGTGGTTATTTATTTCGAACTGCTGCTGAGGTACAGGGAACGAATACCATTAAAGCAGGCAGTTTTGATGTCATCGCAACCGATAAGACCGATACGAAAACGGAACTCGGTGGCTTAGGTGTCGAGTCTTGGTTTTGGAGCAGGTGGCGCTCTCGCGGTAACTTCCGTGAAAGCCAATGTGGCAGCTAATGTTTCGGGTACGACGCTGACCACCAATGGCAATGTTAATGTCAAGGCAACAGCTGACAATGATGTAGCCAAAGCCATTGATATTACTGCTATTGCCGGTGGTGTAGGCGCTGTTAGTTTGGGTGCGGCGCTCAGCTTTGCCGATATTACCAATAATGTTGATGCCAACCTGATCAGTGGAGCCAATGCTGGCAGCGGTACCGTAACAGTCACTGCAGAAGATAAGACAGAGATCGACTCTGATGCCAAAGGTGCTGCCTTGAGGCTCATATGCTGCTGGTATTGTGGCTTCTGAAGTCAGAAAAATAGTACGATTGACGCCAGTGTTGGTGGCATTATTATGGGCAAGGATGCCACGGTCACTGCTGCCGATCAGGGCAGTCGTTAAGTCACTGGGTCAAAGTGCTGCGGGTGGCTTGAGTGGTGCTGGTGCTGGTGCACATGTGACTGCTATTGATGGCGCTTCAGTAACGGCCCGTTCACTTGACAATACAACATTTAACCTGGGTAGTGGTTCTTTAAACATCACTGCCTCTGCTACACCTGACAAACGAAGCTAAAGCTGACGGTGTGGCCATTTCCGGAGGCCTCTCTATCGGGGCTT
>CAWDGV010000012.1:0-536385 GCA_963801985.1 uncultured Gammaproteobacteria bacterium | reverse complement strand
TGTTATGTTTATGTATACCTTGAGACCAGTTACGTATTGCTCAGAACAGGCAATTCGTTTACAGAATATATATAGACAAAGTGACCCGTGGCATACAGCCACACCCGTTTCTGCTTGGACAACGGACAGTTTATGGCGTCATGCCCGGACTGGAACCCTGCTGAAATAATCGGCATACGTCCCGAAGCCACTCGCACTCTCTCTTTACAGAGAACTGGTTACCGACGCCATCTGGGCATATCAACGCCACAACTATGGATACCGTAATCTTCGAAGCTTCCCGTTAATGCAGCATTTTCATGGTTTGCCTTACATTGATGTCCGGCTGTCATTCAATTCATTCATACCCGCCGATCTTGATGACAATATTGCGGGGCGTCTGATTGATTACTATATAGACAGGTTGCTCACAAACCCGATCTGCATGACAAGATCGAGTTTGAAATTGTATTTTCCTGCTATACGCTGGATTTGCCCTCCCGGCTTGAATGTCTTTCAGATGCTGGTTTTTCCAGGTCAGAAAGAACAGCAATTGCAGACAGCCTCAGAAACCTTACCAACAGGATCGTGCACCCTGAAAAAGGCCTGTGGCGCCAGGATGCACAGAAACTTCAAATACTGGATCAGCGCCGCGAGATGCTTTTTTCTTCGAACGCTGACGTGCTTGAACGTATTTACTGGCTCATGGAAGATGCAAAACGATATGGCACTCTCCCCTTTGCCGGATTAGCCAGAGCTGGTTTTGTTGCGGTGCAGCTACTGCAATCACTCGTCAATGTCGGTGTCCTTCAGGATAAAGATTACAGTGCCTTTATGAATGGCTTGTCTACTGTTTCTGGCCAGTTATCGCATGACATGGCAATACTGGATAAAACAACATTTCTATCACGCTACGGTCACCTTCGACCCGGTACATATGACATCCTGTCTCCACGCTATGATGAACAACCTGAACTGTATTTTGACTGGAACAGTCGCCCACCACCGAATAAATCCCCAGTACTATTTTCACTGACACTTGAACAGATGCGTCAAACCGTAAAGCTGCTGGAATCGCATGGCCTGCATCCGGATGCCGTTGGGCTGTTTGACTTTTTACAATCTGGCATTGAACTGCGTGAACAGGGAAAATTTCATTTCACACGCAATGTATCAGATATTCTGGCACTAATTGGTCAATATGGTGAGCAACTCGGCTTTTCACGTGAGGATCTTTCGTTCTGCGAAATTCAGGCATTCACAGAATTACATATATCCTCTGCCAATCCGAAAGAAGTACTGCAGCATTGTATTGAGCAGGGTAAGGCCCGTTATGCCGAAACACTGAAAACCTCACTACCACCGCTAATAGTCAACCCTGATGACATCTGGTCGTTTAGATGTCCAGAAAGCTCTCCAAACTACATTACCCAAAATAAAGCTACTGCTCCAGTCGTCAGCCATGAGCAACGTGACAAACTAACAGGTGCCATAGTCTGCATTCCAAGTGCAGATCCTGGATTTGACTGGCTTTTTGCCTGTCCAATCGCGGGCTTAATTACGGCTTGGGGGGGAGCTAACTCACATATGGCAATTCGTGCGGGGGAACTGGGCTTACCAGCTGTCATCGGCGCCGGTGAAATATTGTACAAACGATGGTCAAATGCCAGGAAACTTTTAATTGACTGTGCAAACAAGCATGTAGAAATTTTATCATGAAGAATGTTGTAATAAGTCAACGTGTGGATAGTTACCCGGACCGAAATGAAACAAGAGATGCTGCTGATCAGCGACTCATGAGATTTATTACCGATGCTGGATACCTTCCATATCCGATACCCAACACTCTCATTACCGATAAAAATAAAGCAACTGCAGATATCACTATCTTCCATTGGCTGAATCAAGCCAGACCACAGGCCGTTCTTCTATCGGAGGTTGATGATATAGGCCATAGTCCAGGAACGAGACACTACCGAAACAGCCCTGGTTACTTTTCCAAAAACAACGGCTTACCACTCCTTGGGATTTGTCGTGTATGCAGATGCTCGCTACATTGTCGGGCCTCCACTGAAAAAAGTTTCTGGTCAATGTTACACCAGGCATAAAATCACCGGTGAGATCACGGCTACTGTTAACAGTTTTCATAACCATGCTTTGAAAAAGTGCCCTGTAGATTATTATGTACTAGCATACAGCGAAGATGGCGAAATTGAAGCTATCAGACATCTTCATCTCCCATGGGAAGGCTGGATGTGGCGTCCAGAGCGGGAAACGCCATTTTCCAGAATGGACATTGAACGATTACAGGTACTATTTAAATGAAGGCAATTATACTCGCGGCGGGTCGTGGCAGCCGTATGAAAAAACTGACTGATGAACGACCAAAGTGCCTTGTGGAACTCCATGGCCAGTCATTGCTTGACAGGCAGATAGCAACCTTGAAAAAGGCTGGAATCAATTCAATTGCGATTGTTACCGGATACAGAAAGGAAATGCTGGATGGATATGACCTTTACAAGTTTCACAACCAGCGCTGGTCAGAAACCAATATGCTTTCTTCACTTGCCTGTGCAGATGATTGGCTTCAGACTGATAACTGCATCGTCAGCTATTCTGATATTTTTTATCAACCCTCAGCAGTAAAAGCACTGATTGCATCACCTTACAAACTGTCAATCACCTATGACATTAACTGGCTCGATCTTGGGAAAAGCGTTTCAAGGACCCATTAAGCGATGCAGAAACATTTCGTCTTAATGCTGATGACACACTGGCCGAGGTTGGAGGAAAAGCATCCAGTACCGAAGAAATACAAGGTCAATACATGGGGCTTTTAAAGTTCACACCTGGAGCCTGGCAGGAAATACAGCGTTTACGCGGAACGCTCAGCAGTTCTAAAAAAGACAAGCTTGATATGACTGGCGCATTAAAAATGATTCTGAATACCGGAACCCTAAGTATAGGAACAGTGCCATACCAGGAAGCATGGGGCGAAATAGACTCTGCTGATGATCTTGCCTGTTATATTTGAATTTATGGTTTCAATATTATGCTTAACAAAGCCTTTTCAAAAGATTTACGCTGCCTGGCCGTTCAGAATTTTTTATCAAGTGGCACTTCGCTATTTGCCAGCCTGATGGATTATCATCCCAATATCATTTCCATCCCGTTTCTATATATGGTTCATTTTTATGATTTTTATGACGAATTCAAAAATCTTCCTGCAAATGAGCGCCTTCACAAGTATATGGAACTTAATCCACATTGGTTTGAGCCATCAAAAGTCCGTTCTACCTATAACTTGGATCAATTGGTGAAAACCAGGATGAAGTACTGGTTGTCGATCAAACTATTTTTTTAAACACAGCAGAACAACAGCTGTCTGCAGTTGCAGACAGTCGTATTAATTTCTTTCTTACTCTTTATATTGCTTACGCAACTGCCCAGGGAAGAACATTCGAGCCAGGACAAATCAAGTATGTAATGTACCCCATTCATACAAAGCCACATCCTGTAGCACGTGCACTGGTCGAAGATTTCGATCACACAATTTTTCTATGGGTTAGTAGAAAGCCACTTCAGGCTTTTGGTTCACAATTCGGTACATGTCACTGGAAGCTGATTATTATGGACATTGCCTGCTAGATGAAGCTGTATTATCAAATACTTTTGATGATCTGATATTGCATCGAAACCCTCCCTATCACACCTGCATGAGCAAGACCTATTTCGAAGATAGTGAAAAAGTCAGTAACCAGGTCATCCACCTGGAAGACCTTCACAAAAACACAAAAAAGGTAATGCAAAAACTATCTGATGAGATGGGCATTCCATTTAATGAATCAATGCTAAAAAGTACTTTCGGGGGATTAAAATGGACTAATCGCCCAACAAGCATGCAGGTATCAGGTCCGTCTACAGCTATAATTCAACAACGGCATAAAGACATCATATCCATGTTTGATAGAATTCGTTTGTATATCTTGATGACGCGGCATCGAAAATTTATGGCTTATCCAGCCAATAATTACCTGCTATTTCTTCCGCTAACACTAATTTTGTTACCTTTTTTATTTTGGCCTATGCGTATTGAAAAACTGGCACGTCAGCAGAGGAAGAACGGAACTTGGAAAATCCCGGATGTTTGAAGCCTGGTTGAAAAACCGCCGATGGCTGCTTTCTGGATGGTTT
This sequence comes from uncultured Gammaproteobacteria bacterium, assembly GCA_963801985.1. Classification (GTDB taxonomy): domain Bacteria; phylum Pseudomonadota; class Gammaproteobacteria; order Chromatiales; family Chromatiaceae; genus JABDQZ01. The sequence continues at coordinate 532,212 of CAWDGV010000012.1, read as the reverse complement.
AAAGCATTAAATCCCACATACTATGCAACGCTTAAACATATCAATCCAGTGATATGATGTTATTTTTCTATTTTCAGCAGGCTACCTGCAATGTGCCTGCAACCTGATTCATCAGACAGGTAAAAACACACCAAAACAGTGGTATCGTTAACTTTCACCGCCCAGGGGTAGCCAACGTCAACACTCGGTGCATCATCATGAATAATATACTCATGTGCATTATCTATTTGGCTACACTCAACATCCAAAAGACAACAACGCACACCATACGGACTTTCTCGAAAGCCATAACTCAGTAACATGTACGAATCGTTAACCTGTAGCGCATGAAAGGGCTGACCTCTTATATCGTGCAAAGAGTAGTCTTCCCACGTATTCCCCCAGATCATGTGAAACAGCAGTAGCCAACCTGAAGTCAGCTCCCTGCGTTCGCATGAAGGAAAACAATTTACCTGCAGGTGATAGGTAAAGAGAAGGCTCCTGAAACAGGATTTTTTTAGTATCATCTTTAGCTATCACTGATATTTTTTGCCAGTTTTTTCCTAAATCAGTTGATTCCCATAACAGAGTGCTACCATCGCCTTCATACGTTGCGAGTAGTATCCTTCCTGCAGTATGAATAGATTTCCCCCTGATTGCTCCAGCAGTTTTCCTTTTCCCATGTTCAGCTTGATGTTTTTCATCATCGAACAGGTAATTATGATCTCTGTACCAGTCAACACCATTGTCAGCACTAAACCCCGTATAGCTCCCCCAGTATCTATAACCGCATCCTGTAATTTCAGTAACCCGTTGAAAATTTTCTTTACCCAGTCTTTTTTGAATATAGCCTGGAAAGGGATACCATGAAAAACCGCAGAGCAGGATTTTTCCATCATCCAAATTCAGCAATGATGGATCCTGGTCGCCGGCTTCCGGATCTATTGGATAGATACGTGGTTCACCAATCTGTTCAAGTGATGTTGTAAAATTCAGCAGACAAATGTGGGACCGCGGATCAAGATGATCCATAAATGATAATGATTCGAATTGATTATCATTTGCTAACAACCAGTTACAATCTCGCGCACGCCTGAAGGCGAGAAGTAACTGTCCGTTATCCAGTTTAATAATAGATGGGAAAGCTGAGTGAAATCTATTATCTTTATAGAGCGTTACATGTTTTAGTATTTTTAATTGCATTCTGTATAAGGAGTATCCTCTGGCTAATGTAGCAATTATTCCTGCACGCGGTGGTAGCAAAAGAATTCCCCGGAAAAATATTAAAAATTTTGCCGGCAAACCGATGATCAGCTACCCAATCGACGCCGCACAACAAACAGGCCTGTTTGATCATATTATTGTTTCGACTGATGATAACGAAATTGCTGATGTTGCAAAAGCCTGTGGCGCTGAAATCCCTTTTATGCGACCCACTGAACTCGCTGATGATTTCACCGGCACGGTCCCGGTAACCAATCATGCAATTCGCTGGCTTCTGGATAATGATATTCAGGTAGATTATGTCTGCTGCATTTATGCAACTACTCCCCTGATACAGCCTTTCTATTTGAATAAAGCTTTTAACCTGCTAAAAGAATCCAGCAAATTATTTGCATTCTCAACCTGTACTTTTCCATTTCCTGTACAGCGCGCATTACGCAGGCTTGAAAATGGCGGTAATGAGCCTATGTGGCCAGAGTATATTGGGAGCCGGTCTCAAGATCTTGAGGAAGCAATCCACGATGCTGGGCAATTTTACTGGGGCACAGTAGATGCTTTTTTAAAGGGTCACAGCACATTTTCTCCAAAATCCATACCGGTTATTTTACCCCGTTATCTCGTTCAGGACATTGACACGGAAGATGATTGGCAATATGCCGAATATATGTACGAAATACTTAGAAATAACAACTTTAGAACAAGCTAGCTTATTTTTTCGAAATCCTTTTTCTGTTTGCGGTAAAGGTGGTTTTTCTTAAGCTGCGCGTGACCCTCCTTATCCAGATCCAGCCGCATTGCTTCTGTAAACAGGCCGCTTTTTAATCTGCCCTTTATTTCATCAATCGCAGCTCCCCTTGATTCAGGTAGTTTTCTGATCAGATATCGTAAGGAAAGTCTTTCCGTATAATTTTTGTTTGGCTCTGTTCGATGAAGGGTACATGAATGCCATAAACCAACATTTCCTGTCTGACCTGAGATAGTCAGAAACTGACATTTTACCACTTCATTTGTAATTGCATTTTTAAAGTCCCAGATTTTATTTTGTTCATCAATCAATGTCAGGTCATGTGGAAACTGATCAACTCCCAATTGATGAGAACCAGATAAGACCTGCAAAGGCGCATCCAGGTCACTTACCTCGTGCAGGTAAACATATAATGTAATGAAGTCCAGATCCCTGCCAGGCCAGTCAATAATATCCTGGTGAAAATCGATTTCGTAGAAATAGGTCATATTCCTGAACTCGGGACGAACATGAGCCCCAAGGTTGTTAACAGGATTGTCCCTGATACGATCAAGAATCCAGCCAGGTATCCAGCTTTCAGGAACACCACAAATGACTTTTTTATTTAGAATTTCATATTGATCACCCAGTACTCTGCTCAGTATGGAAACAACTGTTTCAGAATTTTCTATTTTATTCAGCTCATCCTGGTAATACTCCAGAATATTTCTACCAGGAATCGGGTTAACACCCTTGTAGACAGGATACTGATCAAATTCTTCTTTGTAAGGAAAACTTCTGGTGATATCGGTTGTTTGTCTCTCAGCTGATGTAACAACCAGATACAGAGTTCCTGATCAACAACACAGCCAAGATTTAGGTAACCATTTTCAATAAAGCTTGTGATTTGCAGATGAACTACTCATATAATCATATCCCACGTCAAAGGTGTACCTGCTTCAATGTCTCTTTTAACCTGCTTACCGCTCAGCATATCCAAGTATTTTGCCGGTATTCCCAATGCAGGTCGCAATGATCGAACACAATTTTCAGAAAGGTAATCTCCTGCTTTCAGATTATTAATTACATAAAGGCCGCGTCTAAATCTTATTGACTCTTTTCCTGATCAGAAGGACCATAATGAACTTTTCCGAGCGCTTGCCAGGCCCGTTCCACTTCTGATACGAGCACTTTCATCTCTTCAGGCTCCAGAGAAAAAGCGGCATCCACACCACCATCTGCCCGATCAAGGGTAAAGTGCTTTTCAATCACAGTACTGCCTAAAGCGACACTGGCAATAGCTGCACCTATGCCAAGTGTATGATCAGATAACCCTACATGACAGGAAAACAACTGTTGCATATGAGGAATGGTTATTAAATTACTTTCTGAAGGATCGGCAGGGTACGAGCTTGTACATTTCAATAAAATTAGATCACGACAACCTGCTTCACGACAGCTTCTGACACATTCATCTATTTCAGCAACTGTTGCCATACCAGTAGAAACAATGACAGGCTTTCCAGTTTGGGCACCTTACGAATCAAAGGAATATCCGTATTTTCAAATGAAGCGATTTTATAAGCTGGCACATCAAGAGATTCCAGAAAATCTACTGCTGTACTGTCAAAAGGAGTACTAAAAGCGATTAGCCCAAGTTTCTGAGCTTCGCTGAAAATTGCCTGATGCCACTCCCAGGGAGTATGCGCCTTTTGATATAACTGGTAGAGGTTCAGCCCATTCCATGGACTTGAATCATCACTGATCATAAACTCTGCCTGATCACTCTTAAGCGTCATGGTATCAGCTGTATATGTCTGTAATTTAATTGCCTGAACACCAGCTTCCGATGCTGCCCTGACCAGTTTCAAAGCTCTCTCAAGAGACTGGTTATGATTACCGGACAATTCAGCAATCACAAAAGGCTTATAATTTTTGCCTATAATTGCACCTGCAATTTCTACCTTATTAATCACGCAATAATCCTGCCTACCTCAAAAGCCTCGCAGCCTTTACTCCAATCGTCGCACCTCTCCAGCCAGCTGAATGCTGACATCATTTATCGAACGTGGATGAGGAAATGCTCTCATTTCGCTGTCATAATGAGCTAATGCCTTATTTTTAAGTTCAATCGTTTCTGAAATATCAACAAAATAATCGGGCGAGAAGCTTTTCAGTGAACTGCCGGGACGCCACTCAGTACTGGAAGGCACCTCAAAGAACAATAATCGTCTTACAGTTACACCGGGCTGCGGACGACAAGCCGCAATAGCTGCGTCATGTACAATACGGTGGTCAATATTCACATCGGAAGAATGATGAGTATAAACAATATTGGGCAATACAGCCTTGATATTGGATTCGATAATTTTAACCACATCGAGTAAATCCACTGAATCCATCCGATTATCTGGAAAGTCCAGCATTTCTAGTAAACTGGCACCAAGCAAGTGGGCAGCGGCTTTAGCTGCTTTTTTCCGTAGCTCAAGTTGTTCCTTGTTTTTCTCTTTGCCGACCATCCTTGAGGTAACACCATCTGCAAGGATCAGAATAAATACCTTATCACCTGATGCGGCATGCTTAGCTATCGTACCACCACACCCAAGAACCTCATCATCAGCATGAGCAGCAACTACCAGAACAGTATTATTTTCAGCTTCCATTTGTAACTTTCTTGATTCTGACATTGGCTATTACAACTTCTTCACTATCCTGAACAGCATGACTGAATTCAAACCGAAAGCCTCCAGACTCAAGAAATGCATTGAGGGTAACCATCAGCATCTAGCATACGTATATAATCGTACACATCTGCTATTGTTTCCAACCTGGCAATATTGCCATCTTCGGGCTTTCTCGCTTGAAATGCGTGACCTCACCTTCCTGGGGTATTGGAACAGGATTATTCAAAATGATTTCCTTTATTATTTCGGCAACGAGTGGAATTGCCCGTTCAAATATTTCTTCTGCATTACCCTCAAGCAATAAAGGCTTTTTTAAATATACAGGCCCCGCATCAATACCTCCATCACACTTGAAGGCTGAAAGCATTGTTTCTGTCTTACCCCTGACAATAAGATTTTGCAAAGGACTCCCACCCCTGCCATATGGCAAATCTGTCATATGAAACATGACACAGTTAAACCGGCTGAATATTTCCTCCGGTATAACCCAGTTCCACTGTGGGAAAAAAATATACTCAGGTTTTAGCGATGACAGGTATTCAACAGCCAGCTTTTCCTTAGAGCAGATATGAAATAGTGAAATTCCTTCAATGTTTTGTAATGATGAAACAAGCGTTTTAAATCTTTCCTGTTCAGCAGCTAATACAATTATTTTGTTCATTTGGCACTATTACTATTTATTAAGAATTGCCATTCGTTTTTCGAGGTAAATTTTTGCTTGTAGCCATTCCGAGTCAAGCATACCTAAACGAATCACATCAAAATACTTTGCTTTGTAAAAATGAAAATCCCTGAACAAACCCTCCTCAACAAAACCTGTTTTCTTATGCAAGTTAATCACTGCCTTGTTATAGGCGATGACCTCGCAATTCAATTTATGCAACTTTAATGTTTCAAACGCATAGTTAATTGCATCATATTCCATCATTATGCCTGGACTTTAGGCGCATTATTACCAGCATAAAATCCCCAGAATGCACTGCCCTGTTCCGGGGAATAATCAGTAAAGTAAATAACACCAACATTTGTCTTACCATTGTTAAACATAAAATAGCGTTTCGTTGAATCGTTCTTGTAATTTATAAACCAATTTACATGTTCCTCCCAACTGATTTCATGAGAGGTATACATATTTTTCCTGACATCAGGCGAGTTTCTCCAGGTTAATATTTCCTCAAGATCAGATTGCTGAATTGCTCTTAACAAACATTACCTCCCACCACCATGATGAGCTTTTTAATGCAGATCCATTAATACCTTAATGACTCGCTGAGTTCCTTTTCCATCAACCAGCTTTAAGGATTTTTCTGACATACTTATTAAGCGTCCATTATCAGTTACCAACTGATCGACCGCTTTTTTTACTCCCTGGGAAAAGGATAATTTACCATCCACAAGTTTTACGACTCCATTTTCACCGAGTTTCTCATTGGCATAATGCTGGTTATCTGCAAGCTCTAGCGATATGGTTGGCAATCCCAAACAACACCGCTCCCAAGTCGCCGAACCCGCCGCGCCAACTGCAAGATCAGCAGACCACATTAACTCAGCCATTTTTGGTGTATTGATATGCAATGTAATGTCCAAACCCAGACCGGGTAACATGTTTTTCAATTCTTCCAGGTGTTCATACAATACGCCAAGCACAACATCGACTGCAGGCTTTTCAAGCCAATCAACCTCAGCTATGCCTGGTAATACTTCGGCAGTAAAGTTACCTGCATCAGCCCCACCCATGAAAACCAGAATTCTTTTAATACCATTGATTGCCTGGAGGCGCCTCCGGGTTATATCACCAGTTTCTCTTAATACCCTAAACTCAGGGCGCAACAATACGAAATCGGTACCCAGACATAACGAAGCTGACTCAGGAACCAAGCCAGAATAATCATTCGTTCGAGCGTAAATAATTACTGTCAATTAACAGATCACAGGCATGCTTCCTGTTTGCAAGATCATCAATTACGACTATTTTGAAATTTCTATTTTGAAAAAGATTTTGCCACTTATAATCAATGCCATAGTGATCAATGATGAGCCATTTTGGATTCAGGTCATTTAAAACAGCCATGTGTTTCTTTGGCATCAATCTTCCAGGAAACGCCCAGCCAGTCTTCGTATGGGATATCGCTGGTAATACTAGTTTCAGAAACTACTGGCCGCTTGAGTAAAATCAACTCGTGCCCGTTCTCCTCCACCAGGTTTTCATATCTGTCTGAAAACTGCCTGCAAATGAAATAACTTTTTACATCATATTGCTTCAAGGCATTAGCCAGTGTCAGACATCGCATCAAATGGCCAAGGCCTATCTTTTGCGAATAATCTACCCTGAATACTGCATTCATTTTATGTAATCTGACAGGACATCAATAACGGCTTGCTGATCGTCTCTTTCCAGATCAGGAAAACAAGGCAACGTTAATGCATTTTCGTAATAAGACTCGGCAACCGGAAAATCACCAGCTTTAAAACCCAGCCCCTGGTAATAGGGTTGCAGGTGCACTGGAATGTAATGCACGTTGACACCTACACCTTTGTCTCCTTAGCTCTTCAAACAATCTGTTTACGGGTCACACCGACTTCACTGTCAAGAACAACAATGTACAAATGAAATGCCGATAACCGGTCGTCCGAATAGAGAGGTGTCTGTAACGGCAGCAGTTCAAGCGCCTTGTCGTAAACAGTCGCAATATCCCGTCTTTTCTGGATAAACTCATCAAGTCTTTTCAGCTGGCTTAAGCCAAGCGCAGCATGAATATCACTCAAGCGATAATTATACCCGAGTGCAATTTGCTGGTAATACCAGTCGCCATCCGGCTTTTTTGTCATCTGCTGTGGATCACGGCTAACACCATGACCGGCAAACAATCGCATTTTCTGCGCCAACTGCTCGTCGTTGGTGACGGCCATGCCCCCCTCGCCCGAGGTAATCGCTTTAACGGGGTGAAAACTGAAAACCGTAATCTCACTATACTGGCAATTGCCGACAGGTTTCTCCTGGTAGGAAGCACCCAATGCATGACAGGCATCTTCAATAACAAAAAAGCCATAACGCTTTGACAACTGATAAATCCGTTCCATATCAGCTGGCAGACCCGCCATGTGCACAACCACAAGAATCTTCGGCAACCTGCCTGACCTGCTGGCTGTTTCAAGCTTTGCAGCCAGCTTGTCAACATCGATATTCCAGCTGTATTTATCGATATCGACAAAATCAACCCGGGCACCACAAAACCGGCCACAGTTGGCAGATGCGACAAAGGTAATTGCGGATGTCCATAACTAGTCTCCGGGCTGGAGTCCTAACGACAGGCAGGCAATATGCAAGGCTGAAGTACCACTATTGGCCGCCACTGCAAACCCGGCACCGGTGTACTCACAGACAGCCTGTTCAAAAGCCGGCACGATATTTCCCTGGGTCAGAAAGTCTGATTGCAGAACTTCAACGACAGCATCAATATCGGCCCGGGAAATCGATTGTCGTGCATAGGGAATCATTTATTTTTTAAAATCTATTCAGTTCCCTGATTTTTTCATCATCCAGGAAATCCGAGTTCGTAGCGGAATTATATTCAAAACCCTGGGCAACCTGCTTGCCTGCTTCGCCATCCCGACTGACTGAATAATCAAAGTCTTTGTCAAAAAAGGTAATGGTTGGCTTGATGACAAAATAATTCTCAAACTCGATGGTTAAATGCGAATCATCTGCCGGGCACATGGTTTCATGCAGTTTTTCACCTGGCCTGATGCCAATAATTTTCTGTTCCATTGCAGGCGCCATGGCTTTGGCCAGGTCAGTAATTTTCACAGAAGGCAGCTTGGGCACGAAAATTTCACCACCGCGCATTAAGCGGAAGTTATCAATGACAAAATCGATACCCTGCTGGAGCGTGATCCAGAAGCGCGTCATCTCTGGATGTGTAATCGTCAAATAATCTGAACCGCGATCAATCAGTTCCCTGAAACGGGGCACGACTGAACCGCGCGACCCCATAACATTGCCATATCGGGTAACAGAGAAACGAGTCTGGTGCCCACCACTCATGTTATTGGCCGCCACGAACAACTTGTCGGATGCCAGCTTGGTCGCACCGTAAAGATTAATCGGGTTAACTGCCTTGTCAGTCGATAAGGCGATCACTTTTTTTACATTGTTTGCGAGTGCCGCCTTGATGACATTTTCCGCACCGTAGATATTGGTCTTGATACACTCCATCGGATTGTATTCTGCAGCCGGCACCTGCTTCAGTGCTGCTGCATGGACCACATAGTCCACACCGCTCATCGCCTGCATCAGGCGTTCCGAATCGCGGACATCACCAATAAAGTAACGCATGCAGCTGTCATTATAGACCTTCTGCATATCATACTGCTTGAGTTCATCTCGGGAAAAAATGATAATTTTTCTGGGTTTGAATCTCGCCAGCAGGGTCTCCGTCAGGGATTTTCCGAATGATCCTGTACCGCCAGTGATCAGAATGACCGCATCATCAAACATGGGTGCCTTTATTTATTGTAATAATCAGTCTGATTAAACAGACAAATGGCTGAATTGTCCACGCACCGGCATCACCGCCCACAATGATATTTTATGTTGATTCCATTGCGTCTGAGACAACCTGCAATGCAAAACACATCAGATATAGTTAAACAGTGACAGCCCCTGAATCTGCACAAAGCTCTGCTGTGCTGCCTGCAAACCTGCCAGTTGCTGCTGGAAACGGCTGATAGCGTCAGCATAATCCAGGTCAGCCAGTTGGGAACGGTTTTCCTGGATTGTCAAAGTAAAAGACTCGTTGGCACCCATCTCACTGTCAATTGCGTTAATACGTCCTCCAATCTGGGAACGTTTGCCAATCAGCTGATTGAGTGCGGCATCAATATCACCAATCGAGTCCGGGTTCTGTGTTCCTGCGCTTAACGCATTGGCATAATCGTACGCAACCCTCATCAGGTTGGTAGGACCGGCTGCCGCAGGGACATTTTCAAAAACATCGTAGCCTGAATCACCTGTGACCATCTGGCGACTCTTGCCAATCTGCACAAGCCGCTGCCCCTGGTCTCCCTGGTATGTGAAGGTACCCGCTCCGTCATGAACAAAAGCACGGGTTGTTGTTCTATCTCCACTGAAAAGGTATTCACCATTGGAATCAACTGTATTGGAAACCTGTAACAGGCCTTCCATGATCTGGAATGCTTCCTCGGAAATCGCTACCCTGTCACCTGGTGAATTAGTACCATTGGCCGTTTGTACCGCCAGTTCACGCAACCGCTGCAAAGAATTGATGGCTGTCGTGATGGCTGTTTCTTCAAGCTGCAGGCGTGTTTTTGCAGCATCTGCATTACGACTGTATTGGCCGAGTAACTTTTCCTCTTCATCCAATGCCACAATACGGGTGGATGCAAAAGGGTCATCTGCAGGTGATTTTAAACGCTCGCCGGTAGCCAACTGTTCCTGGGTGGAGCTCAATTGATATTGCTGGCTTTCTATTGCATTGACACCACGTTGATAAAGCAATTGAGTAGAAATACGCATAATGGATTACCTAAAACGCGTTGAGCAGGCTATCAAATAACTGGTTAGACACCCTTATCACCTGGGTGGCTGCCTGGTATGCCTGCTGGAAATGCACCAGGTTAGCCGCTTCTTCATCCAGGTTTACCCCTGAAACCTCATCCATTGCCGTAACAGACTGTTCTTTCAGGCGGGACTGGGTCTCGGTATTAATCATGGCCTGGCGGGTTTTGGAGCCAACATCACCAATCATTGATGAATACAGACCGACAAAACTACTGGTGGGCTGGCCGGAAGTATCATTCCTCATGGTCTTATCTGTCTGCAAAGCAGCCAGCTCTAGCGCATTCCGGTTATCCCCCACCCCACTGGGATTGTAGTCAAAGTCAAATGTGTCACCATCTGATAAAGTTCCAGTTATTTTGAAAGAAAAATCCCCCAGATTTGGAATATCGATGACATATGTGCCTCCACTATCGGTGGCCGCATTATAAGTAGCAGGAGTTACAGTACCGCCGGATACTGTGAGCCCTCCTGCATTATATGTCAGGGTAATTGGAAGGCCTGTAAAATCTGCAGCTGGATCTAAAGGGGAAATCAGGCCTGAATCACTAATTTCTGCTGTGCTATTGATGCCGACAACATTTTTTGTAACTGCCACCGGCGAAGCTGCAGCAATCTCACGGGCATCATTGATCTCAACATTAAATGCACGCGCTGCCAGTCTTGTTGGCTTGATGATAAAATTATCACCCAAAGTCCAGGTTCCTGGTGCGCCAACATTTAAGGTAATACCATCAAAAATTATTTCATTTGCAGCATTGGGCACAACAACCTGCGAAGTCTGCAGGCTTCTGTCGTATAAATTCCAGCTGCCGTCATAACGTAATTCGTAATCTGCTGTTGAAAGCTCGGCAACATTAATATTGGTGATACTGGCGCTGCCCTGGACCAGCGCGAGCATTTGTTGTCCATAGACATCTGTCGGGTCCGTCGGATCAGGCACGTTAAACATCTCCTTGCCTAACGCGCCATTCAAATCCATACCGAGCTGGTGCTGTTCATTGAAAAACGTTCCCAGCCCCATGGCCAGTCGGCCCAGGGCGTTTTCTGTTGGATCCAGAACATTTTCCCTGAAACGAAAATATCCACCAAACTTGCCACCGCTGAGAAAATTGGTAATTACGCTGGCATTACCACCGCCACTTTCCAGGGTAACATCAAGCCGGTCGGGCTCTGCGTTATTAATCGTTGTAGCGAGTGTAAAACTACGGGCACCGATAACAACACCCTGGCCATTGCCTAGAAAGACATTGATTGCACCATTATCCTGTGCAACTGTTGTCACCGAAACCAGCTCGGATAACTGGGTTATTACCTGGTCACGACGATCAAGCAAATCATTGGGACTGTCTCCTGTGCCGTTAACTGCAAGTTGTATCTCGTGGTTTAACTGGGCTATGGACTCTGTCAATGAATTCGCTTCGCCCACCAGTACTTCAAGATCCTGGTTAATCTCGGAGCGCAAACCCTCCAGAAAGTCATGCATTGCATGAAACCGGTCTGCCAGAACATTGGCGCTACTCAGCATCACGTCACGGGTAGCCGTTGAGGTCGGGCCATCGGCCACATCCTGAACCGCGTTAAAAAACATCTGCATAGCGCCACTCAGGCCAGCATCCGGATCTGCAATCAAATCATCAACACGACTGGCCCGGTCGAGGTAAACCTGAAAATCTTCTTTTGAAGCAGTATGCACACGCACACGGTCCATCAGGAATGCGTCAAACTGGCGCCTGATTTCACTGACCTGAACCCCGGTGCCAACATAGCCTACGCCCTCAAGTGTAGGCGGCAGGGTACTGAGCCCGACAACCTGGCGACTGTAACCTTCGGTGTTAACGTTGGCGACATTATGAGCCGTTGTGGTCAGTTGCGATCTAAATGCATTTAAGCCGGTGATACCCGTTGATAAAACACCCATATCAGCTCTCCTTAGCTAATGCACTGTCTGATGCATCAAAAGCCTGATGAATTTGACCACGCTTGAAGATACTCATGATCTTGTCCGCATAGGCAGGATCGGTCGCATAACCGGCCTGTTGTAACGCGGAAAAATAAGCCTGGGGATCTTCAGCATTTCTTCACTGCCTGGTGATAGCGACGGTTCTCCAGCTATAAATTTTGCATAATCATCAAAGGCCTGTTGATAGGAGTCATAAGCCCGGAAGCTCGCCTTTTCTCTCTTGGCTACGCCATCGCGAAATTCCAGCGTGGAAACCGCTGCCTGCTTACCATCCCAGCGAGTATCTGCCTTGATGCCAAACAGGTTAAAGCTGGGTTTACCGTCAGCCATCTTCATCTGTGACTTACCCCAGCCTGTTTCTAGCGCAGCCTGCGCCAGCAAAGCCTGTGGCTGCAGTCCCAGTGCGGCAGCTGCCTTCTGCGCATAAGGTTTCAATTTATCGACAAAGGTTTCAACCGAACCGTCAAACTCCACCGCCAAGCTTATGAGTTTTCACTTTTACTTCATCCTGCTGAAACATCGGGTGTAAATAGACCGGACGGCTCTGATAATCCTGTAACTGACGATTTTTTTCACCACTGAAATGACTGGCACCGGCAAGCTGTCTTTCAATGACATCAGCCAGACCAACACCACCTGCATCTGACAAATGCACCGACAGTTGCTGATCATACATATCGCGGTATTTCTCCATGGCCTGGCCATCAAACAGGCCTTCAGCCAGGCTGGCCTTGCGCATGCTTTTTAACATCATCTGCAGAAACATGGACTCAAACTGGCGGGCAACCTCAGACGAGGCCGCTTGCTGATCACCACGAGCCTTGGTTTTTAAAGCGGTCAGGCCATTAAAATCAGTGTAAATACCTGCAGTTGACATGGAGGATTCAGTATTCATTAAATCACCAGCAACTCGGCTTTCAGGGCACCTGCCTGCTTCAAGGCTTCCAGGATGGCAACCAGGTCAGAAGGTGCAGCTCCTACCTGGTTTACCGCACGCACGATTTCATTGAGATCAACTCCCGGCGCAAACAGGAACATGCGGTTATTTTCCTCGCCGATAGCAACCTCGGTTTGAGGTACAACCGCGGTTTCACCCTCACTGAAAGCATAGGGCTGTGAAACACCGTACGACTCGCTGATGGTTACTGTCATGCTGCCGTGTGCAACCGCAGCCGGAGAAACCCTGACCGTACTGTTGATCACCACCGTGCCGGTACGTGAATTTACAATGACTTTTGCCGCAGTTTCACCAGGATCAACTTCCAGGTTCTCAAGAATTGAGACAAAGCTGACCCGCTGCGACTTGTCCTTTGGCGCATTCACCCTGATTGATGTCGAATCCATCGGTTTGGCTGTACCTTCACCAATAAATTTATCAATTGCATTGGCCACATTCTGGGCAGTCGTAAAATCACTCTGGTGAGGTTAAATGTCAAAAATGGCAAGTCACCGAAGGGACTGGGGACTTCACGCTCAATAGTCGCACCATTGGGTATACGTCCGACACTGGGAATATTTACCGTAACGCTTGACCCATCCTCTCCTGATGCAGTGATACCACCAACAACAAGGTTACCCTGGCCAATCGCATAGACCTTGCCATCAATACCTTTCAAGGGCGTCATTAACAGGCTGCCACCTCGCAGGCTCTTGGCATCACCAATCGATGAAACCGTGATATCCACCTTCTGTCCTGTCTTGGTAAAAGGAGGGAGATTAGCATGCACGACCACGGCAGCCACGTTTTTCGGGTTAATTTTCACACCTGGCGGAACAACAATACCCAGTTGCGTTAACAGGCTTTTCAGACTCTGTTCAACAAAAGGTGATGAATGTAACCTTGTCACCGCTGCCATCAAGCCCCACGACCAGTCCATAACCGAGTAACTGGTTGTCACGAACGCCTTCAATGGATGCAATATCTTTAATTCGCTCTGCATTAACTGCTGACGATAAAAGCAACAACAGCAATACCATCACGGCACTGACAAGCAACTGAACCCCAGAGCTCCAGCGCTGGGAATGATCATAGCTATGTATCCATTGTGTTTTCATGTACTACTCCATTAAAACGGCATAATGGCGGAAATAAAGAACTTGGCGAGCCAGCCCATTGTACTGGCATCAGCAACCTGCCCATCACCGACATAAAGAATCGTGGCATCACCAATCTTGGTGGACTGAACGGTATTGGTTGAATCAATATCAGCAGGCCGGACGATACCGGATAACTTGACGTACTCGTTCCCCTGGTTAATACCAATGCGCTTTTCACCACGCACAACCAGGTAACCATTGGACAGGACTTCGACCACGGTAACAGTAAGACTGCCAGTTAATTCGTTACTTTGGTCCGCGTCACCTTCACCTTTGAAGTTACTGTCAGAATCCACTTCAAAAGCCAGCGAGTTATTACTGGTAGTAGACAGGGGAAGGAAACCCGGCACACTGAATGAAGGTGTAGCACCCAGTATGGTTGGGTTCGGAAATGAGATTGACTGCGATTTTTTTATCTCGGAATTCGATTCTTTGCTGCCTTCAGTTTTCTCTACCAGTTTGACAGTAATCAGGTCGCCAACACGACGGGCACGCATATCCTCAAACCAGGATGTTTCCTGGCCAGCCTGGAAAATCGCACCGTTGTTCGCTTGCTGCGGTGGCACATAAACTGGCCTGGACAGGTGCAAACTGGGGATCGTGCTTGGGCGCGGTATTACAACCAGCCAGCATTGCCGCCACTAACATTAACAAACCTGTCAAACCTTTATTCATGATCATTTCCTGTCAATTACCTATAGCTGCTGGTTCAAGTAACTCAGCATCTGGTCCGCTGTTGAAATGGCTTTTGAATTCACTTCATAGGCACGCTGGGTTTCAATCATGTTCACCAGCTCTTCAACAACATTTACATTGGAAGCTTCGAGAAAGCCCTGTTGTAACGATCCCAGGCTGTTATCAGTCGGGTTACCGACTGTAGGCGCATCACTGGCAGCAGTTTCACGGAAAAAGTTATCGCCAATCGGCTCCAGTCCAGTCGGGTTAATAAAGTTAGCCAGTGTAATCTGACCGATCTGGGTGGGAGCGGTATCACCGGCTACCAGCGCAGAGACAATCCCGTCTGATCCTATGGTGATATTGAGGGTATCAGCAGGGACAGTAATGGTTGGATCCAGCTCGTAACCTTCGGAGGTCACTATTGTCCCTTCTGCACTGAGGCTAAATTCACCATCCCGGGTGTAAACCGTTAGATCCATCTGGATGAAGGATCTGAAAAAAGCCCTGACCCTGGATAGCCAGATCAAGCTGGTTATCGGTTTTTGACAGTGATCCCTGGCTGTGCAACTTGTTGGTTGCCACGATCTTGACGCCGGTACCAATCTCCAGACCCTGAAGGTAACTCGGTATCCTGTGTCGACTGTGCACCTGCCTGGCGTACATTCTGATAGATCAGGTCTTCAAAAACTGCCCTGTCACGCTTAAAACCCGTGGTACTGACGTTGGCCAGGTTATTGGAAATAACCGACATATTGGTTTGCTGGGCATCCAGGCCAGTAGCCGAAATTCTTAACGAAGGTATCATCTTGCGCTCCTGTCAAAAAACCGTTAAAGCTTTGTCTCAACAAGAGAAGATGCAAAAGACGTGCCTGAATCCAAGAAATCACCACGAAGAACTCAAAGGACACAAAGAATATTTTTCGAGCAGAAGATTTACCGTGGAAATGGATACCCAAGCGATTCAGAGCCGCCCCGTTTACCTAATACCGGTAAACAAAAACAGCTTTGTGTTCTTGGTGGCCTTTGTGGTGAAAAATTAACGGGCTTTAACCACCTGAACGTAACAGGCTGGCAGCTCCCGAGGCCATTTCATCGGCGGTTTTCATCATCCGAACCTGCATTTCATAGCGCCTTTGCAGTTCGATCATGTTGACCATCTCATTGACAGTATTGACATTACTGGACTCCAGAAAGCCCTGTACCAGGCGCTGACCGGCATCTGCCTCCGCCGGCTCGCCCGACTCGAGGCGCATCAGGCCATCTTGCCCCTTGCGCATCTGGTCAAACTGCGGAGCGACCATTTTTATCCGGTCAATTACTGCCAGTTGGGTAGGATCACCACCCTCGGGGACGATTGAAATCGTACCGTCAGATCCGATTGTTACTTTTTCAGCCGGAGGAATAGCAATCGGGCCACCATCTCCCAAGAGCGGCAATCCATTACCTGTTGTTACCAGGCCATTGGCATCAATTTGCAGGTCACCGCGCCGCGTGTACGCTTCATTGCCGTCTTTGGACTGCACGGCAAACCAGCCGTCACCACTGACAGCCACATCCAGATCACGCCCGGTCATCATCTTCGCACCGGGAGCGAAATCCGTTGCCGGACGCTCGCTCATGGCATAGACACGGGTTGGCTCACCGGGACCAAACACCGGCATGCTTCTGAACTGCTGTAAATCAGCCAGAAAACCGCTGGTTGATGCATTAGCCAGGTTATTGGACGTCGTTGCCTGCGAATGCATGGTTTCCTTGGCACCACTCATAGCAATGTAAAGCATACGGTCCATATTCTGACTCCTTCGCGCGAAAGTCATTCCCGCGCAGGCGGGAATCTTTCTTTTTGATTTTCTGGATTCCCGCCTGTGCGGGAATGACAAAAAATCAGACTAGTTAAATGTTAATAATGGTCTGTAAAATCTGGTCAACCGAAGTAACTACCTTCGAGTTAGCCTGGAATGAACGCTGTGCGACAATCAGGTTAACCAGCTGTTCAGCCAGGTCCACGTTGGAAGCCTCCAATGCGCCTGACTGGATGCTACCGAAACTGGAAGTCGTGGCTTCACCCAGCAATGCCTGGCCGGAAGCAAAAGACTCACCCCAGTTGGTATCACCGAGCTTGGTCAGGTTTTGTGGACTGTTGAATTTTGCCAGTGCCACCTTGCCCAGCGCCGTAGCCTGGCCATTGGTGTAACGTGCAAATGCCACCCCTTCCGAGTCAATATCCAGACCACTCAAGCGCCCGGTTGCATAACCATTTTGTACGATGTT
This sequence comes from uncultured Gammaproteobacteria bacterium, assembly GCA_963801985.1. GTDB lineage: Bacteria > Pseudomonadota > Gammaproteobacteria > Chromatiales > Chromatiaceae > JABDQZ01. The sequence goes on along the minus strand of CAWDGV010000012.1, from coordinate 515,014 downwards.
ACTCACTGCAAAGTCGCCGCCGTACTGGGTCATATCAGCCAGATTATAGGTGATAGCTAATGGATCACTACCAGGGAAAGTGTATGCTGACAAAGGCATCTGCGTTGCACCTGCAACACCACCAACTGCCTGTAATGAGCCACCGGTATCGAATGTCATGGTATTTGCCGCTGGAGTGACGTCATTACCATCAACCAGTGAAAAAACTTCCCAGGTATTATCTGGTGGAGGTGTATTTTTAACAAAATAGATGCTCAAAGTATGCGCAGCCCCCAGGGAATCATAAACTGTTGATGACGTTGCATAGTTATACTGGTCAGCCTGTGGATCAGTAGGATCGAATGCACCACCGGTAGGTGGCGCCAGCAGCTGCATCAAGGTTCAAAGCCGCGGTTAATTCCGTTGTTGCATTCGGCGCACTGTTGGCCAATGGCAACTGCAGGTCCTGCAAAACACCGGTGGTGAATGTTGTCGTACCACTACTGTCGGTCACTGCCGGGTAAACCTGCAGCTTTTGCAGCTTGTGGTTAACAATAAAGCCATCCTTATCCGAACTGTAAGCGCCTGCACGGGTATACTCGATACCGCCATCATCACCCTGCAATACAAAAAAGCCATCGCCATTGATTGCCAGGTCGAGGTTCCTGGACGTGAAGTCGACCGTACCCTGGCTGAACTGCTGCGCAATTTTATTGACCCTGACACCACGGCCTGCAGCAGTTGATGATGAATCGTTGATAGAGGAGGCATACACGTCACTGAATTCCGGACGGGATTCCTTGAAACCGTTGGTACGTGAGTTCGCAATATTATTAGAGGTAACCTCCAGCGAGGTGGATGATGCATCCAGGCCACTTAAAGCAATTTGGAACGACATGAGAATTCTCCTCTATGTTTACTGAATTGCAGTGACCTGGGCGAATGGTAGTTGCCCTGATCCCGCAAGATTTAAAGTTAAGCCGCCGGCACCTGAACCCATGGTGACACTATTGACCCGGTTATAAAGCTGCGTCTGGAATATTTCATTGGTAAAGCCACGTACCGCTGTAACCGTAATGTTGTAATTACCAGGCTGTTGATAATCACCTGCATCATTAATACCATCCCAGCTGAATTCCAGCGGACCGGCAGCATGAGCACCCAGATTCAGGGTTCTAACCAGTTGACCATTCTGGTCAGATACGGTGACTTCGACATTGGAAGCACTGGTGGGTAAATCCACCCTGCCCCTGATTGATGAACCGGCTTCCAGGTAACCACTGTTGACTGGCGCCAGCACATGGCGGCCCACCAGCGAACCAGCCTGCAAAGCCTGGCCGTTGGTAATCGAATCAGAAAATGAGCTGAATGATTCATTCAGGTTTTCGATCCCGGTCACTGTACCGAACTGCGCAATCTGGCCAAGAAAATCACCATTATCCATGGGCTCCAGTGGGTCCTGATGCTGTAACTGTGTAGTCATGATCGAGAGAAACTGCTCCAGACCCAGGGTTCCCTGGTCTTTCTGCTGTTCCTCAGCAGGCATTAAAACCGAGGTTTTTATAAAGCTCTGAATTATCGATTGATCCAATCATTTTATTCTCTCCTGCCTGTTACTTGCCCAGGTTGATCACTGCCATCATCATCCTTTTGGAGGTATTGATGACATCGACATTGTTCTGAAATGAGCGAGACGCCGAAATCATGTTAGCCATCTCCTCGACCGTGTTGACGTTTGAGCGAAAGATATAGCCGTCATCATTTGCCTGTGGATGGGTAGGCGCATACTCGGGAAAGACCGGGGTATTGCTTTCCAGCACCCCTGCCACCTGAACGCCGACTCCGGCTGCTCCAGCAGCATTTGTTTGCCCGGCGATATCATTCATCATCGTTTTAAAAACAGGCTGACGACTACGATAAACTTCCTCGATACTGCTGCTGATAGCATCAGCATTGGCCAGGTTGCTCGAAACCAGGTTCATTCTCAGTGTTTGAGCCTGCATGCCACTGCCGGCAATATCAAAAATTTTAAAATCTGACATGGTTATGAACCCTTAATCGCTTTTTCCAAAGTTTGAATTTTGCCGCTGAGGAAACGCATGGTTGCTTCGAACTGGGTGGAGTTGGTTGCATACCTGACCATCTCCTGCTGAACTTCAACCGTGTTGCCGTCCAGTGATGGCTGGGCAACGTTCCGGTACTTAATAAACTGGGGAGAGATTGAGCCCTGGGCTGGCTGGATATGTCCCGTCTGTGTTGCTTTCAGGTTAACCGGCTGAACTGCCTGCTGTTTCAGCACTTCACGAAAATCCAGGTCACGCGCCTTGTAATTAGGGGTATCAGCATTGGCAATATTGGACGCAATCAGTTCATTGCGCTGGTTTCTAACCTGCAATGCCTGTTCATGTATTCCAAATGCGTTTCCCAGTTTCACTCTCAAAAATCCCGTGTCCAGTTAATATCGGGAATTTGAAATGCAGGGTTCGTGCCAAGTTAGACCAGCAAGGGTAGCTACGGGCTGTATAAAAAACGCCGGAACTACATCCATGTAGGCTTGGCTACAGCTTCCATGCTGTAAACATTTTTATACAGCCCGCAGCGGCCCTTGCCTTTAGGGGAAGAAAGAAGATAGGAAAACGGCAAAACAATGCCGCTTCTGGCTAATGGGTACGGCAAAAGCGGCAAGAGTAATTAAATTAGCGCTGTCTAGGCTTTTTTCTGGTAGACAATGCCGCCACAGAAAGAACGCATGTCAAAGAAGTCTTTCAGCCCCGGGGGGGCTTCAGTAGAACCGAGGAACAGGAAACCTCCGGGGTTAAGAGACTGTGACAGTCTCTGGATAATGTCGAATTTCATTTCCGCCGAAAAGTAAATCAGCACGTTGCGGCAAAAAATCACATCAAACTTCCCCAGTGAAGAATAGGATTGGGTCAGGTTCAACTCGCGAAAAGAAACACGGCGCTTGATCTCCGGCTTAACCTGGATGCAACCTCCACTGGCGTCAAAAAACTTGCCGACGCTCGACTGGTCTACACCACGCGATGCTGACAGGCCACAATAAAAACCCTGCCTGGCCTCGTCTAAAACGGTTCGGGAAATATCAGTCGCCGTAATATCCGCGTCAAACCGGTCAGCCGCATTGGCTGTTTTATAATCAGCCACATTCATACTGATTGAATAGGGTTCCTGCCCGGAAGAACAGGCAGCTGACCAGACTTTGAGGCGCCTGTTGGAGAATGCCGGGTAAATATGCTGGGTAAGAATCTTGAAATGAGCAATATCACGAAACCAGAAAGTTTCGTTGGTTGTCATCGCATCAATAACCTTCCCTCTCAAGGGCATGTGTGTATGGTGTGTTGCCAGAGCCTGGATCAATGCCTGGTATGAGGAAAACCCGTGTTCTTTCAGAATATTATTGAGTCGGCTGGTAACCAGGTACTCCTTGCCTGTACCCAAAACAATACCACAGGATTTTTCCAGAAAACCCTGGAAAGCCGCGTAATCTGTTGCAGTTAAAGAAGGATTTAGCATTAACAGGACCGGCTAAAGATTATTGTTGTAGTTATCATTTCAGATGCTGATCAGCTGCACTCGGCCTGATGTTCCTCCAGCCGGTCCTGTACAATTTTACCCAGTTCATCAGGCTTGAATTTAGCCTGGAATACATTGGCACCGACTTTTTCAACCATGGCTTCGTTAAATGTACCGCTTAATGAAGTATGCAAAACCACGTAGATAGACTCCAGGCCGGGGGTTTGCCTTATCTTGCTGGCTAAAGAATAACCATCCATGCGTGGCATCTCAACATCAGAGATAACCATGGCCAGCCATTTTTTCAGATTCTTGCCTTCTTCCAGCCATTGTAAACAGCAGATCATAAGCCTGCTTGCCATCATTGACCAAAGTATATTGCACACCCAGGTGTTCCAGCACTTTTTTAATCTGGTTACGGGCCACCATGGAATCATCAGCCACCAGGATATGCTGGTCTTCAGAAGCAACATCCAGTACCGACAATATCAGCATTGATCTCCTCGTTGCCCCCCATGATTTCCTTCATGACTTTTTCCACGTCGATAATTTGCACCAGGTCTTCATCAATACGAGTCACAGCCGTCATATAACTGTTGCCGGCAGTACCCTTGGGTGGCGGCTTTATATCCTCCCAGTTCATGTTGACAATACGCTCAACACTGTTGACCAGGAAACCGAGTACCTGGCCGTTATATTCGGAGATAACAATGAATTTGTCCCGCCAGTCCTGAATCGGCAGACCACCAATTGCCTGGGACAGGTCCATGACCGTGATCGTCTTGCCGCGCATATTGGCCACGCCCCTGACTGCCGGGTGCGAATTTGGTAACTCGGTGAGCTTCGGGCATTGAATGACCTCCTGCACCTTGAAGACATTGATGCCGAAACGCTGCCTGCCTGCCAGCTTGAAAAGCAGCAACTCCAGGCGGTTCTGACCAGCCATCTGGGTACGCATATCAACGTCATGAAGCACGCCAGCCATGTTTATCTCCGATACTTATATATAATTTAAATCATTTAGCGGCGCCCGGCATCTTATCTTTAGGAAAATTATGATTATCTGTATGAAATGACCGGCAGTTAACATGGACTCACTTGGCATAGGCATTGCTTGTTTTTTCATAACCGAAATAATTTTGACGCAGGTCGCCCATGTTTGTAACCCAGATGACTAGATTGCCGGAAAATCTGCTGCTTTTACTGCTTATCGCTTTTTGCAGCGCACCTCTTCTGGCGGCAACGAAGGAAAAACCAATCCAGTCTCGCGACTCTATCCGTGAAACAGCCCGGACTTATGCCATGCAACTGGCACAGCAACAGTGCCGGTAATGAAAAAATCACAAATCAAGAGTTGGCAACCTGGATAAACGTCTGAAGCTGGCAAAATGCAGCAAACCATTAACTGCATTTGAATCCCCCAACACCAAACATGTCGGCCGTACGACGGTAGGTGTCCGTTGCGACGGTGAGCATAGCTGGAAAATTTATGTTTCGGTCAATATCCAGGTAATGCGCAAAGTCGTTTCATTAAAGAAGCCAGTCACCAGGAACAGCGTCCTGCAAGGCTCGGATTTACACGTTGAGAAAGATATTGCCAGTCTGCATGGCGGCTACTTCACCAGCAAGGATCACTTGATAGGAAAATTTACCAAGAGTGCCATGCAGGCAGGTCCGATCATTTCGCCAGCACAGGTAAAAAACCCGCTGGCTATCAAGAAAGGCGCCCTGGTTACTATTCTTGCTGATGTTGGTGGTATTACAGTCAGAATGAAAGGCAAGGCCCTCAAAGGTGGCTCAATGGGCGACTGGATTTCTGTCAAAAATCTCAGCTCCAACCGCCGGGTCGAAGGCAGAATAACGGACTCAGGCGTGATACAGGTCACACTCTGAATAAACTCGAATTTAAACAGAAAAATACAACGTGATTGAGGAATTAAACTGTTAAAGAAACCGGTATGATAAGTCGCTACTAAAGTGGAGAACACGACAATTAGGATGGTTATAAAATGACTATAGGTATTACCCGCAAAATGTGACTCCCAGGTATCGACCCTTAATAAAAACCAGTCCAGTGGCAAGACAGGTAAAACCGGTTCAAATAGCAGTGCCAGCAGCTCAGCCAAAAGCGGCAGTTCAGCCCAGGCTGACTCGGTAAACCTGACAGCCTCAGCCACCCAGTTACAGGAACTGGAAAACCGAATTGCCAGTATGCCAGTTGTTGACGCAGGCATCGTTGATTCTGTTCAACAACAGATTTCGACAGGCAGTTTTGAAGTAAATGAAAAGAGCACTGCAGACAAGCTGTTAACAACAGAGAAAAATCTTGCCGGCAGTGATTGATGTTTGATTAATAACAGGCAGGAATTCACGATGAATATCGACACCGCGAAACAAAAGTTTTTTTCGGACCTTGTTGCCAAGGCAGTCATTACTGCGCGCCAACTTAACTCGATGCTCGAAAGCGAATTCGATGCCCTGACAGGAAACAGCCCGGCCCTGCTTGAATCTATCGTCAATGAAAAAAAACAGTACCTGATTCAAATGAGCAACATCATGGCGGAACAACACAGCCTGCTGTCATCGTTACAACTCACTCACGATGCCCTCGGGGTAACCCGGCTCTTCGCCAATCTGCCACAGGATCATGTCTGGCGTAAAAACTGGTCCTTGCTGCAAAAACTGGCCAAAACCATGGCAGAAAATAACCTGCGCAATGGCATTCTGGTTTCACAACACACAGATAACGCTCGCAAGGCACTGGACATCCTGACCGGACACCGCTCAGACCTGCCGGTTTACCAGTACGGTGGCAAAACCGAAGCCGGCCGCAGGTCCAATTCACTGGCCTATGCCTGATCTCATACCGGCCTATTATTTGGCCTAAGATTTGATGCTGTCCTGTAAAGCCTGCCATCGCTGGTAGTCTTTAGCGGTGTCAACATCCCACAGGGTTTCCAGCTGTTGCCATGCCAGTGACAGGTTTTCAAAATGGCTTAAAGTCTGTTGCAGAACCTTGTCCGTGCCCCAGTTAACTTGCTGAAAAATTTCCGGATACATTTTTTTCAGCCCTATTAACACATAACCGCCGTCTTCTGCAGGTGCAATAACAGCATCATTGCCTGAATCCAGGGTCACCAATGCCTGCTGCAAGTATGCGCTGTTTATAACAGGGCAATCACTACCCAGCAGCAAGACCATTGAAGCAGTTTCAAGTTCACTGGAAAAAGCCTGCCTCATGCTTTCACCCAGGTCGGCTCCCTGTTGACGTGCAAAAGTCACCCCGGCTGTTTTCCAGTGATCAAAAAATGGATGTTCAACATCCGTTGTATAACAGCTTACCGGGGCCAGTTTCGCCCCGATTAATGTATTAAAGGTTTTTTCCAGCAATTGCGCATGCAATCTGCAGGCAGCAGCTGTTCCTATTGAGCTTGCAAGACGTGTTTTGACCTGCCCCTCTACAGGTGCACGGGCAAAAATCAGGAGTTTTGCATCGGGGAACTGCATGACTTGTAGTACCTGGATAATTTTTGAGGTGATACACCCAATGTATACGCCAGGCGTAAAGCCCACATCAGCAGAATGGTTCGTACTATACCCCGCGTTTCCCAGCGTCGACTGGAAGTGGTAATGCTCTGCCTCAAGCGGAGCGGTGCAGACAAACGCTTGAGTGAACGACTGATTGCGACATCTTCCATCAGGGGAATATCGGCAAATCCGCGCATCTGCCGGAAAGCATCGCGCCGGATAAAAATACCCTGATCACCGGTAGCAATGCCAGTCAGCCGTGAACGCCAGTTCATCATGGTTTCAACTATGCGCAGGCGCCAGTCCCTGCCTGACAGGCGCACATCAAAACGTCCCCACACCTTGTTTGTATCGAGCAGAGACATAACAGCCTCTATGCCTGCTTCTACATCCAGCTGGCTGTCCGCATGCAGGAACCAGAAGATTTCACCACTGGCCTGTTGTGCTGCATGGTTCATTTGCCTTGCCCTGCCGGGTGAAGATAACAAAAACCGGTCGGCAAGCTCTTTGGCCAGTAGCCCAGGTTGATCCTCGCTACCACCATCAACAACCAGGATCTCATGCCCCTGTTGTCGCACTGGCTGTAACAGCCTTAAAAGCGTCAACATGGCCTGACCATCATTTAAGACGGGAATGATGATGGAACAATGCGGACCTGGCATAGCTTAACCACCCCAGGTCAGGACAAGGCTCCGCCACAGCTGCTACCCTGCCCCGCGGTACAGCCATAACAATGCTCACCGACAAGCACAGGCCGGTTTTTCATCCTGGCTTCGGACAGTTGCGAGATATGCAAAGACTTACCAGCCTGTATGATTTTCATATCCAGCATCTGGTTGAAATCACAATCGTAGACGTAACCCTGCCAGTCAATACTGACCAGATCCCGGCACATAACCGTTTCCAGGTTGGCCGGCTGGTAAGCCTGCTTGAGCAGGTTCATGTAATTTTCAAATTCCCCCTTGGACTGGAGATAGCTGCCATAACGCATAATCGGCATGTTGGTTATGGTAAACAATGCATTAAAGACAATACCAAAGCGTTCAGAAAGCTGTTTTTTATAATCCCTTTCCAGGCCAGCCTGCGCTGGCGGCAGATGCTCACCGACCGGGTTATAGACCAGGTTCAGCTTGAGGTCTGAGTCTTCCCTTCCATACCCCAGGTCATTGAGTTGCCTGAGGCCCTTGATACTGTTATCAAACACGCCCTTACCACGCTGCTGGTCGACATTTTCTTCCAGATAACAAGGCAGCGAGGCAATCACTTCCACCTGGTTTGCAGCCAGGAAAGCGGCCAGCTCCTCGTGACCAGGTTCAGAGAGAATTGTCAGGTTACACCGGTCGAGCACATGAATCTGCTGTGCTCGCGCTGCCATGACCAGTTTTTTAAAAGAGGCATGTAACTCGGGTGCACCGCCGGTAATATCCAGCGTCAGCGGTTTGTCACTGACAAGGTAATGAATCACGTCATCAATTACCTCTTCAGGCATCATTTCAGAACGGCTGGGACCGGCATTGACATGGCAATGATTACAACTTTGATTGCATTTAAAGCCGAGGTTAACCTGCAGCGTGTTAATCGAACGACGCGAGATTGCAGGAAAATCCGTGGGGAACAGTAAGGGTTTGGAGTCAAGCATGAAATGGAATCGATTTAGCTGGCCGAATGCAATTCACTGTAACGAATAATGGCATTGCCCTTGATTTTTTTGGAAGCATACATGGCTTCATCCGCACGGTGAATAAACGGATCAAAATCCATACCATCTGACGGTTGGTATTCAGCCAGGCCAATACTCAGACTGCATGCCTCGGTATTCTTTTCGTTGAAGTTATCGACAACACGATTGGCAATAATCATCGCCTGTTCCTCGTCACACTGATTGAGGATAATGCAAAACTCATCGCCCCCCATACGGCAGACAATATCACTTTCACGCGCTTCTTCCTGCAGGATTGAACCAATCATAACCAGTAAAGAATCACCCACCACGTGCCCCTGGATGTCATTGATTTGCTTGAAACCGTCCATATCCAGGTAGAGTGCGGTGATAGCCGTTTTATTCCTTTTGACCAGTGCCAGATCACGTTCGAGGAATATTTCCAGCGCACGACGGTTAAACAGTCCCGTCATGGGATCGCGTTGAGACAATTCCTCGAGTTCACGGGTACGACTTTTGACTTCTTCCTCAAGCGAGGACGCATACACCTCAAGCTTGTTTTTTGATGTTTCGATTTCTGAAATCAGCGTATTAATAAAAGTATCGAAAACCAGCTGAACATCGAAATTCAACAGTTTTTCGAGCGAGACAAGAATGCCTTCCACTTCTGCTTTATTTTCATGCCCCAGTGATATCCACTGTGCCAGGATTTTTTTCAGCGTGGCCATGGCGGAGATGTAATGCTTCGTCTCAACACCAATACGTTTGTGTACCAGCCCGATGCGCAAACGATTATTGACGTAGTCCGAGTCGTATTTACCTGAAAACAGGTCGAGGATATATTTTTTCTGGTAGGTCTTTAAGCGGGCCAGTGAATCCGCATCACCAATAATCAGGGCGACTTCATCAATTGACAGCTGTTGTACATAAAAGATCTCAATAATTTCATTGATTTCACTTTCAATGAGCTCGGCAACTTTCACCAGGTTACTGACATCCCCGTCGGAGAAATCCAGCAATTTTTTCCTGGCTGAAATTTCCAGCTCGTGAAGCCGCATCTGTTCGGCCAATGATCGATCCGTGTAACGCATATCGCCTCTGTGAACTAATTTACCGGGTTTGGTGGTTTTTATTTTTATTGTTCGATAGTAGCTCAATTACATAGACGTATTAAAGCTCCCTAAGTAAAATAGACTCCTCAAGCCCCCGTAGCTCAGCTGGATAGAGCGCACCCCTCCTAAGGGTGAAGTCGGACGTTCGAATCGTCTCGGGGGCGCCATTTTTAGCATTTCAACAGCGCTGTTGATTCAATAGGAAACCCAACCCAATCCAAACGCTACTCGCTCGCCGGGTTGGCGTGCATAGCCGTCTCAAGCTTCCTGATGTCCTCCGGCGATAGCTTCGGCCGGTCGATGGTCAGGGTCAGCTTGTGGAGCTTGCCGGTGAAGCGGAAGGGGGTCTGATAATCCTCGTCGGCCACCGGCGAGCCGGTATCGGCACCCACGTCGAAGTTTTCATCCCATTGCATGGTCATGGGAATGGTCTTTTCCATCTTCCGGGTGGCGACCACCTTGCCGTCGACCTTGAGATAGCCGGTTCCGCTGCGGCCCAGGCCACTGGGGCTGCCGTACTGCAGTGTAGCGGCACCCAGACCATCGTATTTGAAGTCGAATTCAAGGGTGTGCCTGCCGGGAGCCAGCTTGTCCGGTCCTTTCCACTTGATGCGCTTAAAGCCCATCAGGTTCCAGGTGTACACCGGCTTGCCCTTCAGCAGGTAGAAGCCGTAGCCGGTAAAGCGGCCGCCATGGGTCACCAGCATGCCTTCGGCACTTCCCTCGGGAATCTCCACCTCGGCCTTGATGTTGTAGGAGGAGGCCAGGAGATTCGGTGCATTGCCGTTGGGCGTACCCGTGACTTCCCCGGCGTAGGTGAACACGGTTCGGCCGGCGGTGAGATTGGGACGGGGTTGAATCGCGCGGGTAAAGGTGGTGGTATCCATCGGCAACACCTGGTTCCGCTCCGCTTCCTCCCAGAACAGCTTTTCCAGTTCCTTGACCTTCGCGGGATACTGGGTAGCCACATCGTTGAATTGAGTCCAGTCCTTGTTCAGGTCATACAGCTCCCATGGCCAGGTTTCAGGATGCTTGTCGGCCGTTCCGCTGTTGTCCCAGGGCACACGCATGACCTTGGAGCTGAGGATCCAGCCATCGTGGTAGATCGCGTGGTCGCCGATCATCTCGAAATACTGGGTCTTGTGCGTCGAGGGTGCGTTGGCGTTCTTCGCGTCGAATGTATACATCATGCTCACGCCATCCATGGGATTCTGCTTGATGCCGTCAACCACCTCGGGCAGCGGAATTCCGGTCGCTTCGAGAAGGGTCGGCGCGATGTCGATAACGTGATGGAACTGGTCACGGATGCCGCCCTTGTCCTTGATCACCCTGGGCCAGGATACGGCCATGCCCTGCTTGGTGCCGCCAAAGTGGGAGCTGACCATTTTGGTCCAGGTGAACGGCGTGCCAAAGGCCCAGGTCCAGCCTACCGACATGTGGGGATAGGTCTGGTCCGATCCCCAGGCGTCGTAGTACTTCATTTGTGCTTCCACCGGCAGATGGACGCCCTGAACCGATGCGACTTCGTTCGGCGTACCGGTCGCCCCGCCTTCCGAGCTGGTGCCGTTGTCGCCGCTGATGTAGATGATCAGGGTGTTATCGAGCCGGCCCAGATCCTCGACCGTCTGGATCACGCGGCCGATTTCATGGTCGGTGTAGGCCACGTAGGCGGCGAATACCTCCGCCTGCTTGATGAACAGCTTCTTCTCGGTATCGTTGAGCTGGTCCCACTGCTTGATCAGGTCATCGGGCCATGGCGTCAGCTTGGCATTCTCGGGGATAACACCGAGTTTCTTCTGATTGGCGAAGATGGTTTCGCGCAACTTGTTCCAGCCTTCGTCGAACAGCTTCATCTTGCTGATCTTGTCGATCCACTCCGGTGTCGGATGATGCGGCGCATGGGTTGCGCCGGGCACGTAATAGACAAAAAAGGGTTGTTCCGGGTTCAACGCGTCGACGGTCTTCATGTGGTCAATGGCCTCGTCCGCCATCGCCGTGATCAGGTTGAAATTCGGGTCGGTATCGTATGGGTGGATCTGGGTGGTGTTGCGGTACAGGTTGCCCGGTTGCCACTGGCTGGTGTCCCCCCCCCATGAATCCATAGAAATGATCAAATCCCAGACCGATCGGCCACTGATCATAAGGGCCGATCTTGCTGACCTGGAGGTCCGGCGTATTGTGATTCTTGCCGAACCAGGAGGTCACATAGCCGTTACCCTTAAGGATCCTGCCAATGGTCGCATTATCCTTGGTCATGATGGCGTTGTAGCCGGGGTAGCCGGTCGACAATTCCGGTATGGAGCCCGTGCCCATCCGGTGATGGTTTCGGCCGGTAATCAGCGACGCCCGCGTCGGCGAGCACACGGCGGTGGAATGGAAGTGCGTGTAGCGCAGACCATTCTCGGCAATACGATCCAACGCCGGCGTGGGTATGACGCCCCCAAAGGTGCCGGGCACACCATAACCCGCGTCGTCGGTCATGATCAGGAGAATGTTGGGCGCACCCTTCGGCGGTACCACGCGGGGCGGCCAGTAAGGTGTCGAATCAAGGGCATTGCGTTCGATCTTGCCACCGAAGTGCTTATCAGGTAGCGGCGGAAGCTGCTTGCCGTCGATCGTCGTGGTGGCGCTCGGCGAGCCGGCAACTCCAGTGATCTCAGCGGCCGCCAAAGCAGGTCCCTGGACAAACGCAGTTGCCAGCAACAAAGCGATAGTGGCCCATCGAGTTGCAAAACGCCCCGGGGGCGGCACGCTCGATTTGGTGAATACTGTGAGACTAAGGGCATTATCCATATCTTGTTTCCCTGTTAAGTTTCTGAGTTATTGCAGGCATTACGTTGCTGCCTGTATCACGGCTTTGCAGCCATATACACCAATTCATTGTCTTGAAATACTGCACGATACCCCCCCCTCCAGTCTAATAGTAGTTCACACCAGGCATCGGGATGCTATTTTTGACCCATGATTGAACGGACATGGCGCTTAAACAAATACGCGGGTTTGAGATCACGAATTACCTAAAGCCCTTGTGAATGGATTTTTTCCTAAATTTTCGGATTTTTCCTGTATCAAAGAGAAAAAACAAAAGCATTTCAGATCAATAAAGCTTCCAGAACAGGCTCTATATGGTTAAATGAGGTCTTGTTAATCCGCTTTTTTAAAAGCCAGGGAGTATTTTCAATGAAAAAGATTGTTTACCTTTTATTTCTCGTGTCGTTTTTCTCGACATCCAGCGTGATAGCAGACAAATACCAGGACACGATTGAAGTGTTTCAACAAGCTGGCGAAAGTGGCAGTTACTTTAACAACAGTTATGGCTATGCCGTTTTCCCTACAATCGGCAAAGGCGGTATTGGCATCGGCGGTGCTTACGGTGAGGGTCGCGTCTATGAACAGGGAAATTATGTCGGTAACACTGACGTTGCCCAGCTCACCATTGGCTTTCAATTGGGAGGTCAGGCCTACAGCCAGATTATTTTCTTCCAGGATCATCGGGCTTTTAATGAGTTTACCAGCGGTAACTTTGAATTTGGCGCCCAGGCAACCGCTGTTGCCGTGACTGCAGGCGCTTCAGCTGCTGCCACCACCACCGGAAGCTCAACCGGTCTCAGCGGCGGTCAACACGACGCCAAAACTACGGGCAATTACCACAAGGGCATGGCAACTTTCACCGTTGCCAAAGGTGGCTTGATGTATGAAGCCAGTATCGGCGGACAGAAGTTCAGTTACACGCCCAGGTGAGCCACGCTTACTACCGCAAAAATTGATCATCGGGTTTTGGTCATGACACCAATACCCGTCTGGTCTACCCCATATGCTTAAAAATCACGCAGGTTGATAAATTTTCTCCTTTGCTAGACTTAGCTACAACTCAGGGCCAATGCTGGCAAGTTCTGGAGAAACATCGACATGAAACCCGGCTCGCTGTTAGTTCGCCATTGGTTTAGCAAAATTCTGCTTTTTTTGCTGGTTTTCCTGGTGTTTTTCTCCATTCCTTTCCTGCATGGTCTGGTTAACAAGGATCAGGGGTATGGTCTGGCCAGCAACCGCGAGGCACCGGCCTTTAATCTGAAAAAATCTGACAACTCAAGAGTTTCGCTGGATGATTTTCGTGGGAAATATACTTTCCTGATGTTCGGCTATCTCAACTGTGACGATATCTGTCATTCACAGGCACTTTTATTTCAAGAAATAAACCTGTTAGCCGATATGGGTGATGAATTGCATTTTTTGTATCTTGCGATGGACCCGGATCGTGACAGCCCGAGTCAACTGGCAGCTTACTTTGATCAGCGAGGTGAAAACTTTTCCAGCCTGAGAAACAACAGCTTTAAATCGGCTCAACAACTGGCAGGAAAATACCGGGCATTTTTTGCTCCGGACAAAAACATGCATTCAGGTGATTACGAGATCAGCCACCCCGGTTTGTTTTTCCTGATTGGCCCGGATGGTTATTTGCGCTTCACCTATACAGCCAATCAAACTGAGACCAGGCTGATTGTGGATGACCTGCTTGCGCTCAGAAATGAATATATAAAACAGTAAACACGAGGTGTGATGATGGATTTTCAAGCAATGGTTGCCAATAACCTGAGAGATTCGTTGCAGAAGTACGACAAAATCGTCTTCTATATTCTGCTTGCACACCTGCCAGTTACGATGTTCATCATCCCCCTGGGTTATGACACCATGACATTTGCAATTATCGCCTCCCTCGCTGTTGGTGCCATTGCAACGGCGGCCTATTTCATGACACGCGGTACACGCCTGTTTGGCATCATTGCCGCTGTGCTTTTCATGTCATATTCCGCCATTATGATCCAGTCCCAGATGGGGCGCATCGAAATGCATTTCCATATTTTTGGCGCATTGGCCCTGATGCTGATCTACCGTGACTGGTTAACCATTGTTGCCGCTGCCGGTGCTATTGCTGTCCACCACTTGCTGTTTACGGCTTTACAGTTAAATGGTTTCGAAATAGGCAGTCTGCCCGTGACATTATTTAACTACGACTGCAGTTGGACTATTGCCTTTCTGCACGCCGGATTTGTAGTTTTTGAATCCGCGATTCTGATTTTTTATTCGATCATGATGAAAAAAGAAGAAGTGACAGGTGTTCAATTGATTTCTGCCGTCACGCAGATTCAAAAAGAAAACGACCTTTCTGTCAGAATTCCCGAAGATGAAGGTAAAAACATCGTCGCAGTCGCCTTCAATAATATGATCAGTAAATTCGACCAGCTCATTTCAGACCTGACAGCAGCATCAGAACAGTTATCGCAGACGGCCTCCAGCCTGTTTAATGTCAGCCAGGATGCACACGCCAACATTTCCACCCAGCATGGCCAGACCGAACAGTCCGCTACCGCAATGACAGAAATGTCGGCAACCATTCAGGAAGTAGCACAAAATGCCCAGCTGGCGGCCAATGCTGCCAGCGATGCAGACAGTGAGGCCCGCTCCGGTGCCCAGGTTGTTAATAACGCCATCAACATGACCAATGAACTGATTACCAGCATGACACAGGCTTCTGAGTCCATCAGCCAGCTTGAAGCCAACGCACAGAATATCGGTTCTGTTGTTGATGTTATCAGCGGCATTTCCGAGCAGACCAACCTGTTGGCGCTGAATGCTGCTATTGAAGCGGCCCGCGCCGGCGAGCAGGGGCGTGGCTTTGCCGTGGTAGCCGATGAAGTCAGGACCCTCGCCCAGCGAACCAAGGAGTCCACTGCCGAGATTCAGAACATCATTGAATCCCTGCAGTCTGTCACGGGTAAGGCTGTATCCAACATCACCACCGGTCAGGATAAATCCAGTGAAACTGCCGAAGAAATTGGCAAAGCCGGCCATGCCCTGCAAAGCATTGTTGAGAGCATCACCAATATCAATGGTATGAATACGCAAATTGCCACGGCAGCAGAACAACAAAGCGTGGTTGCTGAGTCCATTACAGAAAACATCGTAACGATATCCAATCTGAGCAAGGATACCGTCGGCAAGATTGAAGAAAACCAGGCAGCAGCTTCCAGCCTGCAGGAAGTTTCTTCAAACATAAATAACCAGATCGGTATCTACAAATCATAGTTACTGACAAACAAATTATGGATAAAGCCTATCAGCCGGTAGCCTGTGCGCTTCACAGTGAATATGAATTACTGGCAATGCAGCATAGCAAGGTGGTAATCAATGGCATAGATGTCCGGGGCATGGCATTGCAGCTGCAATGCCATGTTGAGGATATCCGCACTTCGCAGGGTGCCGAATACCTGGTTGCAACGGATGGTGAGAAAAACACCCACCAGTTCCGTCTCGATCAAATCACCTCAATTGACAAAATAAAGGATTAAATCCCAATAGTTCGAAAAACTGAAATAAACTTCAGCAGATACAGCACTGTTTGAGGCCAGCGGGCATTGACCTGATCTTGGGCTAGAATGAGATAAATAACCAGATGTTCACAGGATCAGAAAAATTTACCCGGGTTCGACCAGAAAGCATACCGTGCCTGATAACGAAAAATGACAGGAGTAAAAAAATGAAAAAGGTATTCTTTCTATTACTTCTGCTCATGTCTTTCGGAGCGGCTGCAGTCGATAATGCAGTGGCAAAACTTTGCGTATGGGCCCATCAGCTGAGGTGGATGTTGTCTGGCTACACTCACCAAAATCTGAACCACAGTTTATGGAGAAACTGCCTGATAAAGGGCCAGGGTCAGGCACTGCCTACTGGGAATTCACTGAAGACTCATATAAAACAGTATCCTGATTTTATTAGGGACAGATGGATAAATGCTAAATTTTAAAAAGCGGTTTTCTTCTTTAAAAAAAGGTACAAACAATAACGGCCAGGATAGCGGGTTTCCGCCGAATATCGTATTCAAATCTGGTGCCAGCAGTATAAACGCCACCGAAGTGGACAATCTTTTTTTTGGTGTTTTGCTGGGAGCCACATCCCAGGTCGATCGCGAACTTAACGATTTTGAAAAGACCGCGTTACAACAATTAAACAGCCTGGTTCAGAAAAACCAGCAGGCATCCAAGTTGATACCCCGCCTGCCCTCTGTATTGCCCAAGGTCATCCAGGCTCTCCGTGAAGAAGATGCGTCAGCCGATCAGATTTCAGGACTTATTGAACAGGATCATATTCTTGTCGGGGAAGTCATGCGCCTGGTTAACAGTCCCTACTACAGGACACGCCAGGAGATCACCAGCCTGAAACAGGCAACCGTCATGCTCGGCAGAGAGGGACTCCGGCAACTTGTTGCCAGTGCCATTGTCAGGCCGCTCATGATTGCCAATAGCGGGCACTTCGTAAAACTGTCATCTAAAATGTTATGGGAACATTCGGAAAAAACTGCAATGGCGATCGTAAAGCAGTGTAGCGAAGGAGAAGAGCAGCGCTTCTACGCCTACCTTGCCGGTATCTTGCAGAATATCGGTTTCACGGTAGGCTTCACTGTTCTGGACAGTATTTTTGATGGTACCCAGGCACCAAATTCAAAACTGTTTTTGCAGCAGTTTGTTGTACTCTGTCGTGAGTTATCAGCAGCCATTGCAACCAGCTGGATATTACCCTCACAGATCAGTGATACATTTATTACAATGGCACATCCGCTGGATCACCCTGAAGTTTCCAGCCTGGAAACAACGCTGTTTATTACAGACCGAATGGTAAAAGCCCAAATCCTTGGGTCACGGATTAATTTCGCCCCTTCCAGTGCCAGGATACTGATTAACGGCAAACCCTGCGAGAGCTGTTTAAAAACACTGGAAAGTATCAACTTGAAATAATTACTAGATAGCAGCACCCTCATGCTGCCGATGCGGAGCGTCTAAAGGCAGTATCATGGTAATAATGGTTTCCACTTCAGGTGTGCTGCTAATCTGGATCCTGCCACCCATGACTGCAGTCACAATCGTATAAACGATATGCATACCCAGGCCACTGCCACCCTGCCCCATCCTGGTTGTAAAAAACGGATCGAAAACATGTTTCAGGTACTCTGCAGAAATCCCTTTACCATTGTCTTTAACTGTAACCTCTACATGCGCCCCGCCTGAATGTTGCGCAGAGATGTTTATTTTACCTGCTATATCATTACTGAATCCATGTAGCAGTGAATTCATCACCAGGTTGGTCAGCACCTGTCCGAAAGGACCCGGATAGCTGTCAAGTTGCAAATCATCTGGAATATCAATGACGATTTCATGTGGGGTACGTTTGAATTGCGGTTGCAGCGTGATAATGATTTCTTCCACAACCTGCGACAGTACGAATCGCCGGCGGTTCTCACTGGTCTGATCGACTGCTACCTGTTTAAAACCCTTGACCAGCTCGCTGGCTCTCGACAGGTTTCCGAGGATCAGGGCCATGCCATCTTCAGTGGTTTCCATGAAACTCTCGAGGTCACGCCGGGACAACTGGTTGCTGGATATTTTTTTTCTAAAATCTTTTATCGTACGGTCTATGGTACTGGAAGCAGTAACACCTATACCGATCGGTGTATTCAGTTCATGTGCAACACCGGCAACGACGGATCCCAAAGAGGCAAGTTTTTCACTCTGTACCAGTTCATCCTTTGCTTGTTCAAGCACTTGCATCGCCTCGCTCAATTCTTCATTTTTACGGGCAAGCTCGATTGTTCTGATTTCTATACGGTCTTCCAGCTCCGTGTTCATGTCTCGCAAAGCGACTTCAGCATCTTTTCTGCGGTTAATCTGCTCTTCGAGATCCTTGTTTTTGGATTCAATGGTTTCCAGCATCCGGTTGAATGAACTGGCCATTCGCCCTATTTCATCATCTGTGGTTTTTGGTGCACGAATCGAATAATCATTTTTGGCAATGATGTCGTCGGCTGCATCATGAATTTTTTCAATTGGAGCCGATATCAACTTTTGTAACCAGGATGCCAGGATGACTGCGAGAATGATGCCTATAACAACATTAAGAGCAATCATCATCAGCCGGTCAAACACACGGTCATAAATCGGCTCATAAGATGAATGCAGGAAAATGCTTCCAACAACCTCACTGCCATCCAGGATACTGTAGTCGGCATTGATTAAGGTTTTATCCTTTGCCAGCAATAGCTGATGTTCCGAAACTGATGCACCGCATGCATACCCCTCCCTGAGCTGATGTGTAAACGAAGTAAAAATACTGCCGTCAGCACCGTATAGACAAGCGAGTCTGACATTCGGAATCGCTTCAAGTGCCGAGAGATTTTCATAGCCCGTTTTTTCATCAAAAAATGCCAGCGCGGCAGTGGTTCGGTTACCAATCAGCTTGGAAAGTGATGTCAACTGGTTGGTTAACTCGGTTTTTTGCGAGTGATATTCAGAGTAGGCTGTGATTGCTCCTGAAATTAACAGTACCGTGATACTGACAATCAGGATAAGGCTGATGATTTTGGCCTTGATTGACAAGCCACCGAGGCCTTTGAAAGATTTCTCCCTGGGCATGCTTACAGAAATGCGTTTAGCTTCAGTTCGAGACATTACCCACCACCCTGGAAGCAACTTCAAACAGCTTTGCACTGGCCCTGAGTTTTTTGACCTGGATCGAGTCAGCATTGATACTGAACCTTATCCGTCCTTTTTCCTGGACGAACTCTATTTCCCCTCCTTTATCAACAAACCCCTGCTGGCTACTGACCAGTAATACGGGTTCCTTTAGCTCCCGGCACAGCGAACAGTCCGGGTTTACCAGGTAAAGAATATGACAGGCTGACGCCTCATTCTTGCTTGTCGGGTAACTGATATTGATCTCAAATTCATGATATTTGCGCTTTTTAAGTCCTTCAAGACGTTGTCCAAAAGGGTCTTCCCCCATCACGCAAACATTGAAGCTCCCCTGGCTCCTGATGGCCTCTTCCGGCCAGGAAATAAAACGACTGAACTGGTACAACAGGGCAGCTTTCAAATCGAATTCCCGCGCAGTCTGTTCGGCAACAACAGGCTGAACTGAAAGCAATGACAGTAGAAGTCCCACTATCAAAGCTCTCAGAGAAAAAACTTTTTTAATATATTCAGTCTTCCCAGCCGGCATATGTTTTTTCTTAAAAGAAATTAAGCGATTGATCCTTAATCTTTTTTTACCAAAATCCAGATAAAGCCGTTTTTAAACCAACTTTTGAATATTGTCGGCAAAAACGGCTAAAAATTTAGGCTTTTTGGAACTTATCTGGAATCTAGTTAAACAGTTCGTCAAAGAAAGACTGCATACGCTGCCAGGAACGCTTGTCTGCCGTTGCATTGTACTGGAGATTATCCATACCAAAGTCACCGGCATCTGGATTGGTAAATCCATGGCGTGCACCGCCGTAAGTGTTCATTTCCCAGTCAGCTTCAGCGGCATCGAGCTTGTTACGGAAATTCGTTACCACTTCCGGTGCAATAAAACTGTCGGCCTGGCCATGTAACACCAGGATCTTTGGTCCAATCTTGCCTTTGACTTCTTCAGGTGCCGCAGGCAATGCGCCATGAAAACTGACAACCCCTTTAACCGGCGCATTTGCATAACTCATCTGCAACACACTGGCACCACCAAAACAGTAACCGATAGCCGCGACTTTTTCAGAATCAACCATGCCACTGTCAACCAGCTGCTTCAGTCCGAGTACAGCACGTTCGCGCCATCCTTCAACATCGGCGGTAACTTCCTGCATCCAGCCACTGGCCTGTTCGCGCTTGGTTGTCACCTTGTTGTCACCGTACATGTCCGCTGCAAAAGCCACGTAGCCCAGCTCAGCCAGCATCCTCGCACGTTTTTTCGCATAATCATTCAGTCCCCACCATTCATGGATCACCAGCACTCCAGGTCGCTTGCCCTGAACAGCGTCATCCCAGTAAAGAAAACCGGTCATTTTTACGTCACCTTCGTAGCTATAGGTAACCGCTTTTTCCTGGACCGCTGCTTGTGACATCGATGTCGTCAATAAAACCGCGGCAATCAATAGAAATCTGAACATGGGATATCTCCTGGGTGGCTTTCAAGTGTGTTATTGGAATTTATTGAACGGCTATTATTAACAGAATTCCGCTCAGACACCATATGCCGGGATTAACATTTCCATTCGTCCCAGTGCCGTGGCGTAATCAGAACTCAGCAACAGGACTTTTGATCCATCATAAACAGCCTGAACATTGTCTGACACAGAACCACCGAGCATGACCGGGACATCCAGGCTATCAGCCAGGCTGGCAACCTCATTGTGAATATCGTCAGTAAAATTCAGGGTACTGCCGGAAAGCAGCACCCCCTGGATATCAGTATTAGCGGCAACCCGCTTAACCTGCTCCAGTGGCAGGTCTGCACCAAAATAAAGAATGCGGTAACCACGCGTCATGGCCGAAAGCGCAAACAGCAAAACCCCCAGTTCATGGTGTTCACCAGGCAAGCAGGCCACCAGCAGACGTTTACCCTGGTTACGCCCGGCTGCATGATGCATTCTTGCGCCGATCTTGTTACGCAGGTAAGCGGTAAAGAAATGCTCCTCGGCAATGCCGGTCGGCCGCTCCTGCCATTCTTCGCCCAGTCGCTTCAACAGGGGACGTATCAGGTTAATCGTGACGATATCAATGGGATAAAGGGACAATGCTTCGTTATAGGCTGTATCCAGCAGGTTTTCATCAAAAGTTTCAATCGCCCTGGAAAAACGTTTGCGGATACCTATCCAGTGAGACGGCGTTGTCTCGACCGAGCTTTCCCTGACTTCTCCGAGTCGAATAGCATTAATAGCCTTACTGATCGTGTAATCGTCCTCCAGCAGGGTTACCACCTGGCGCACCTTATCGACATCACTCTTGTTATACAGGCGATGTCCCTTGGGCGTACGCTTGGGTTTTAACAGCCCGTAACGCCTTTCCCAGGCTCGCAAGGTTGTTGCAGGAACACCAGTTTGTTCCGAAAGCACCCTGATTGGAAAATCACTCATCTAATTACCCCACAAAACAACAGTAGATTTTTTTTACAATTTTTATGCAAAAATGTATAAATATATTATTGTACATTTTAATGATTTGTCTAATATTTAAGCATAATAACTTTTTAGGTAACGCACATGCATCCAGACGTAACTCTTGCAAGCTCCAGTCCAGCAGTCATTGAACAGAACAACACGGCACTACAACCGGCAACAGTTGGCAGCAATGATATCGTTGATCTGCAATTAAGCCTCGAATGGGACAGTCAACAGGGCCATCACACTGAAATTCGCCATTTTTATAAATTCAATATCTGGCGCGACCTGGACCTGCTACCTTTTGAATTGCATGCGCAGATTATCAACCAGCCGGTTAACAGCCCGGGCAGTACGACAGTCCCAGCTGGCGATGCCATTCCCCGGTACAGCGACAGCCAGGTTCACAAGGTCAAAAGGAGCAATTTCAACCAGCATTTCCGTGGTCGTGAAGTCATACCACTAAAGGGGCGCTTTTATCCCCAGGAAATTCTCAAAGAGATCCCGGGAGTATTACCCGGCAGCGTTTTACCCATGCGAGTTATCGACATGAATGATAGCTCACTGAGCTGCGATCTAAATCACCCGATGGCAGGCTATAACCTCAAGGTCGAAACCCTCGTGAATGCCATTTACGGCGCCCCTGAAGAGCATGGAGGCAGTTGTCAGGATGCCATGACCCAGATTCTTGCCGGTCCCGGCATGCAGGTCAGGTCAAACGGCCAGCCGACTGATTTTTTCACGCAAGATGCATTCGGCCGCATGGATGATACGGCGGATACTGCCTTCTATAGCATGTCACGCATGACTGACCATCTGGACACCATGGCAATTTCCCAGGTT
Source organism: uncultured Gammaproteobacteria bacterium (assembly GCA_963801985.1). GTDB lineage: Bacteria > Pseudomonadota > Gammaproteobacteria > Chromatiales > Chromatiaceae > JABDQZ01. Next base: position 492,402 of record CAWDGV010000012.1, on the reverse strand, counting down.
AAAAACCTGTACGGCAGGTTACTGCCCAAAAATGCCCGCATTCTTGACCTGATGTCGAGCATCAGTTCGCATGTTCCGGAGGAAGCTGCAGCAGCCTCGATCACCGGTCTTGGAATGAATGAACAGGAGCTCGCCGCCAACAGTCAATTATCAGAGCACCTGGTTCATGACCTCAACAGCAATCCTGCCCTGCCCTTTGCAGACGGCTCGTTCGATGCGGTTATCTGCACGGTTTCTGTCGAGTACCTGACCCAGCCGCTGGCCGTTTTCAAAGAAGTAAACCGCATTCTTAAACCGGGAGGTATTTTCATTAATACTTTTTCCAACCGTTGGTTTCCACCCAAGGTAATCAACCTGTGGATTGATCTGCATGAATTTGAGCGCATGGGACTGGTCAGTGAATATTATCTGCAAAGCGGTCATTTTGGAGCGGTCAACACCTGGTCTCAACAGGGGCTCAAACGTCCCGCTGACGACCCCCATGCAATGCAGTCCCCCTGGTCTGATCCGCTGTACGCGGTATGGTCCCATAAGAGCGAAACATGAGCGGCATCGACCCGTATGCCTACATGCAGCAGGTAGCGACCAGCATGTCACAACTGAGCAGTCGCGGTGAGATTGAAACGGTACTGGACGAAATGGAATACCTGTATGAAGTCATGTCCCCGGAAATCCAGGAACATGCTGACCAGTTAATTCAACAGTTACGCGACAAATTATCGAAGGCAGATTCCTAGGCAGACATGACCAAGCTGGCAACCATAAGCTGTTACGCAATCAGAAGGGTGAACCCATTCCTTGGTGTACTGCAGATTATCGAAACACAAAGCGGCAGAGCTGTCAGTGCCAATGGCGTTGTCTGGGATATCGAGATTGGCGTGCCGGTAAAAAGCGGCTGGGGCAGTCTCAATCAGCATGAAAATCGCCTGGCCTATTATCGTTACGGACTCTGGTCTAAAACGGAAGGCCTGGTAAACCGGCCGCTGGCACCGCAACTGGATAACGACCCCTTGAGCGAACAGGCTGATATTTTGATCCACGCGATCGAGTCAAGCTTACCGAACCTGCCGTTCAGGCTGGAAGATAGCCACGAGCTGTGGTTGTTTGATCAGCATGACCAGTTTCCATTGGCATTAATTGCCACTGCCAGGGATACGACCAGATTACCTTCTCCTGAACCCAGGTACTGGTCGGCCAGTACCGGCCGCGAGGGTGTTCCCAGTCAGTACCGTTTCCCGGAAACGGATAGCCTGGAAAAGCAGGTGAAACATTTGGCCGGCTTTAATGTCCGGCGTCACTGGATTAAACGACTGCCTGACGGCAGTGGCCAGCAAATGAAGGCTGACAGGCTATTCGAGCGGACAGCATTTCCAGCTTTTCTGATTGCGGACAGATGGCAGGAAGACAGTGAGCAAAAACGTATTGATGCCTTTATCAACTGGACTGCACCCGCTTTACTGACACTGCAAAACCTCGATTTTAAGCAAAGGCAGCGACTGGAAACAGCCCTGGTTATCCAGTCACGCTCGATTGAGCATCACTGGAAACTGTACCCAGAGATCATTGATGAACAACACATCAATACCGCAAGAGTGCAATGCAGACTGCAACAATCAAGTGCAAAATAACATGCCGGAACTTGGTCATATTGTTTATTACGTGCGCAACCTTGAAGCCTCACTGAAATTTTATCACGAGGCCATCGGTTTAAAACTAAGCGGTAAAATTTTCAATGGCCGCGGTGCCCTTCTGACAGGAGGAAGAACCCATCATGAACTACTGCTGATTGAAGTCGGCGAAGCAGATGGACCGTTAACCGGAAAACGTATCGGCCTGTATCATGCCGGCTGGAAAGTCGGCTCTGACCTCGAAACCCTGAGGCAGGTCAAGCAACGTATCGAGCACCTCGGTTACCTGATTGACGGCATGGCAGACCATACCATCAGTCACAGCCTCTACCTGCGTGATCCGGATAACAATGAAGTTGAAGTGTACACTGATAACCCTGCTTGTAACTGGCAGGAAGACGATAGCTGGATGCAGCAGCCGGTCAAGCCGTTAAGATTATAACGCCAGCGGTTTAATGCCTTCAGTTGATAATCGTGATATCCAGGCGACGAGGTGTCCCTTCGACCCTGACAATGTCCAGCATTCTTACCGGGTAACGGTTTTCACGGCGGTTTGCAAAAAACAGCTTCAGCGTTTCACTGACCATCGGAAATGCCAACTGGTCCCAGGGAATTTCATCTTCGGCAAATAATTCGACTTCAAGGCTTTCTTCACCCGGCGCAAAACCAAGATCCTGCAAACGCGCCCGAAACAACATGTATACCTGGTTGATATGTGGCAGGTTGACGGTGGCATACAGGTCATCGATCTCAATATTCGCCCTGGCCTCTTCCCAGGTTTCACGCAAAGCTCCCTGGTAGGTAGTTTCACCGTTTTCCATGTAGCCTGCCGGTACCGTCCACAAGCCCGAACGCGGCTCAATTGCCCGCTTACACAACAGAATCTTGTCTTCCCAGGTAATAATCGCGCCGGTAACAATCTTCGGGTTCTGGTAATGCACCAGGCCACAGGCATCACAGATATGCCGGGGGCGGTTATCATCATTGGGTACTGTCAGGGTGATACTGCCACCACAGGCACTACAAAAATTCATTTCGGATATCACCTGGTTGCTGGAGATTCGTCCAATATAGCATCAAAGGCGGCTTTGTGGTTTTGTCAGCACCATTTGCACAGTGCCAATATCACGTTCGATAAAGCCGCCTTCACAATAACAAAAATAAAATTCCCACATACGAATAAAGTACTCGGAATAACCAAGTTCACGCACTTCCTCCATTCGATCGGTAAAACGGTTACGCCAGTCAGCAAGCGTACGGGCATAGTGGGGACCGATATCTTCGAGGTGATAAACCTTCATATCAGTTACCTTGGTAAGCGCTGCACTCATCGCAGAGATGGACGGCAAAAAACCTCCCGGAAAAATAAACTTTTTGATGAAGTCAACATCACGCAATGCACTCTTGTAAAGGTGATCCGAAATAGTGATTGCCTGCAATAACATTTCGCCCTGCGGTTTTAACAGAGAACTGCATTTCTCAAAATAAGTGGCCAGGTATTGATGGCCGATTGCCTCGATCATTTCAATCGAAACCAGCTTGTCATACTGACCATCCAGGTCACGGTAGTCCTTGAACAATACAGAAACCCGCCCCTGCAGACCTGCCTCGGCAACCCGCCGGACGGCCAGCTCATACTGCTGACGAGAAATGGTTGTTGTTGTTACATGACATCCATAACGGGTCGCGGCATGAATGGCAAAGCCACCCCAGCCAGTGCCTATTTCAAGCAGATGATCTGTCGGCTTCAAGCTGAGCTTTTCACAGATGCGATCCAGCTTGGCAACCGACGCCTGTTCCAGGGTGGACTCCTTTTCCGGGTAATAGGCACAGGAGTACATCATGGTCGGATCCAGAAACAACTGGAATAAATCATTTCCCAGGTCATAGTGCGCGCTGATATTGCGACGGCTTCCCCTGCGGGTATTCCGACTCAACCAGTGAAGCATTTTTTTCAATGGATTCTTGAGATGAGTCATGCCTTTATCCATGCCCTCAATGACCTGGCGATTAGCCAGGAACAGTCTTACCAGCCCGACAAGATCAGAGCATTGCCAGCTTCCCTTGATATAGGCTTCGCCGGATCCCGCGGTACCACCAAAGGCGACATCACTCCAGAAACTGGCATGCTTTATTTCAATGTGAACCCGGAACGAAATCCTGTCACTGACCTGGCCAAAATAAAAATCATCATGACCTTCACGAATAACCAGCTCACCATGTTGGATTTTTTTCAACTGCGCATGCACGATACGCCTTGCCAAACGGTCCAGCGCAAAATCTTTTTCTCCAACCATGTTCTGGTTAAAAAATGGAATGATCGAGGTTTTCATAGACCTTTTGCCTCCTCTGAAGCTTCCTGTGAAGCAGGGTGTGAATAGAAAGGGATTTTCTTCAGCCATAACCTGAAGGCTTCAAAGTAAATTGCCAAAACCACTTTGGCAGTTATCAGTGGATATAAAACCAATACCCGTGACAGGCTGGCTGACGTGATTGGTCGCCTGTTAAGCGTCATGGTCGCATCAAACAGCTTCTGTTCTTGCTGATGATTTTCCATATGCACATTGAGGCGCATGGCAGGCTTGTTAAAGCGCCAGTCATACTCGATATCCATTGGCATGAAGGGAGAAACGTGAAACGCCTTGCTTCTTTGGAAACGCATAACCCCTCCCCTGCCCCTGTTTTGGGTTTCATCAAGGATATAGAGATGGCGCTCACCCCAGGGGGTATTGTTAACCTCGCAGACAATGGTCTCGACACGCGTATCATCCGCATCGAAGCAGTAATAAAAGCTGACCGGGTTAAAACACAGACCGAAGTATCGGAAATGCGTCAGTAACCTGACAGGACCAACGGGCCTGTTACCCGTGGCCTGCTCTACACGATCACGGATGACCTGATCCAATGATCCCTCATCTGCAGCAACGTGGTCTTTTCTTCTGAAACAGGCCAGGTTGAATCCTTTTGCAGACCATAACCAGTAACGTTCAAACAGCGAGGGAAGTTCCTGCAGGTCAACATACATCAGAAACAGCTTGTAACTGAACGCATGTGAGCGAGGATGAAACCGGCGGTGCCTAACTTGCCCTTCGTAAATACAGCTCTTCATTTCCTGTTGCCTGTTTAAAATGTTTTATGGCATCCAAAGCACTGACCACGCCATCTTCATGAAAACCGTTTCGCCAGTATGCACCACAGTAATAGGTTCTGTTTACTCCATTGATTTCAGACTGGCGCTGCTGGGCAGTGACAGTTTCCGTGGTGTAAACCGGATGTTGATAATTTATCCGTTTGATGATGCTTTTCTGACGAATGGCCTTACTGTTATTCAGGGTCACGCAAAACTGCTCAGGTGCATCAATACCCTGTAAAATGTTCATGTTGTAGGTCACTGCAACCTGTTCGCGTTGATCCGGCATCATGTGGTAATTCCAGGCTGCCCAGGCTCTTTTGCGAGTAGGTAATATGCTGCTGTCAGTATGTAAAACAGCCTCGTTTTGCTGGTAACGGATTGCACCCAGCACCTGCCTTTCCTGCCTGCTTGCGTCATCAAGCATAGCCAGGGCCTGGTCACTATGGGCTGCCACGAATACGGCATCAAATCGCTCTGCTGGCTGCCGACGGGGCTTAATCTCTACATAGTCAGGAAAGCGCTTTATTGATTCGACTGGCGTATTCAGGCGAATGTTATTTTCAAAGCTTTTAACCAGGGGACCGACATACTCGCGAGAACCACCCTTGATAACAAACCAGCGCGGGCGATTAACCACATCCAGCAACCCGTGATGATCAAAAAAGCGAATAAAAAAACGTGCCGGAAAATGTTGCATCATGCCAGGGTTTGTCGACCAGATTGCCGCCCCCATGGGTATAATGTAATGATTGATAAACATCTTTCCGTAACCATTGATCTTCAGGTACTCACCCAGGCTGATGTCAGCCAGGCCGTTTTGCAGAGACAGCGGAGCCTCCCGGTTAAAGCGGAGAATATCCCTGATCATGTTATGAAAAGATGGGTTAAACAGGTTCCTGCGTTGGGCAAACAAGGTATTTAATGAATGTCCGTTGTACTCAAGTCCATTAATTTCACTTTTAACACTGAAACTCATCATCGTTGGTTCTGACTCGACCTCCAGCTCCTCGAGTAACTGGATGAAGTTCGGGTAGGTTTTTTCATTAAATACGATAAACCCGGTGTCCACAGCATAGTGCTGACCTTGCCAGTCAATGTCATGTGTATGGGTGTGTCCACCGATGTAATCGTTCGCTTCGAATACCGTGACATCATGCTCTTTTTGTAAATGATAGGCCGCTACATTGCCGCTGATACCGGTGCCTATTACCGCAATTTTCATGCTTCATCTCCTGTAGGTTGACTGGCTTCGTTAATGGGCCACTGTTGAGGCACTTTTTGCAACTTGTCCACGTCATAGCCCAGCTCCACAACCTTTTGCTTCAACTGCTGGAAAATTTCCTCGCTGATTTCAGGCTGACGACTCATGATCCAGACATAGTCGCGGGCCTGGCGTGCAATGATGGTGTTTTGATAATCAGCGTCCAGGTGGACAATTCTGAAATCACCCTTGAAAGGCCAGAGAAACTGCATTCCCCAGAGTGCGTTACTCGTCGTATTAGTGACGTAACCTGTTGGATGATAAGTTTTTAAAGGCCCGTTGAAACCTCCATCACGAAAACTGAATGTCGTCGCTATGGTGCCATCAGCATTCAGCCGATAATTTTCCACCGCGTTATGTGCTTCCGTCTCAATAAAGGTGGGAATGTTGGCAATGACATACCAGTCACCCATGAAACGCTGCAAGTCGACAAAATCAACAGTTTTCATCGGTGCATGAGATGAACACCCAGACAAAACCAGCAGGACAAAAACAGGTAAGAATCTAGACATTGTTGCTATCCTCCAACAGCTCATAGCGGATGGTGCTGCCAGTGCGAGTCCTGCTTTGCAATGCAACCCAGCGATTATCATTGTTGTACCAAAGGTCAATGATGTCCTCACCGCTCACAAGCCGGACTCTGCGGGTTAGAACCTGGTTATCTCCGATGCTGAGCATTTCCAAACCGAGTTCTTCAAAATAGACATGGGTATATTCACCAGTCTGCGCATTGAGTAAACGGTTTGACTTGATTAATTCCGGATTCCAGTAAGCAAAACTTCGGATACAACCGTTCAGCGAAAAGTTTTCATTTTCTGTTTTCAACAACAGTTTATTGGATTCACGATCACCCTTAAGCAAATAAAAATCACCATTGTCATCAGTCGTAGCGTCAATACTTTGCAGACAATTCCCATCCCAGGTCTCGGTATTGTCATGTTGGTATTGGTAGACAGTAAAAAACATCAATTTAACGTTCAGGGATGCATTGGTCCTTACTTGCCAAAAATCGCCTTTTCGCATGATCTCCAGCCGGTGGGTACCGATAGGCTTGTCATCGAGCGATACCCTGAAAACACTTTTACTTTCAACCGCAGCTGACGCACTGGAAGGCAGCAGGTAGAGACCCAGGAGTAAAAATACAATTATCGAATATGCTAGCTTGATCGTTCTCATCGCCTATCCCTCCCGGGCCATTTCTGTTTTAGCGGACCTTGGCATCCAGGGGAAAAACACGCTGGTTTTTTCGATATATTGCTGGTAAGCAGGACGACGCCTGGTGATACCGTCCTCCATCATTCCAACGCCTGAAATCTTCAGCAAGAGAACCGTCATTATCAAAGGTGCAATAATCACCCACCAGGTAGCGACGCTGACTGTCATCAGGAAAAATGACCACCAGATTAAAAATTCGCCAAAGTAGTTGGGATGCCTGGAATAACGCCACAAGCCGGTTTGCATTACATCACCCGGGGCGCTGTTTTTTCTGAATGTATGCAGCTGCCAGTCGGCTGTCGATTCAAACGCAAAACCGATTAACCAGACCAGTGCGCCTATAATATGCTGCAGCCCTAACTCAGAAGGCATATAGAGACCCGGAAGCAGTCCAATAAAGATGACCCAGGCAATTACCACCTGCAGGGTAAAAACGATGAATAAACTCTTATATTCAAAATGCGGGCTGTTGTTTTTGCGAATGACCCGGTATCGGCGGTCTTCCGGCTCACCCCAGTTACGTACAGTCAGGAAGACCGATAACCTGGCAGACCACAGCAGCAGCAAAATAAACAGCAACATGCTGCCAAAAGATTTAACAGGACTGTTAACAAAAACGTAGATTCCCGCTGCAAGAAAAAGCATGGACCAGAGACTGTCCACGATGCTGACATCTTTTTTTACAAGACTGATCAGCCAGGTTGCAAAACCCAGCATCAACATTATTAAAAGGCTTTCAAAATATATTGACCACATAATTAAGCACCCGCTGAAACTGGCTCCTGAAAGCCATCAAAACGATTCGACAGCCACATCAGCAAAGGCATCAACAATGACCACCCCAAGGCAATAACCAGGCTGGAAATGAGTACATCGGGCATGGTTGCAGCACCTAACTGACTGCCTGCGTAATAGGCAAGCGGACCGGCAGTACCGCCCAGTATGGCTGCCAAAATCAGGCGATGCTTCATCCAGCGCAGGGAAACATTGAACGTGGTTGCAAATAACATCCACATTGACAGTATCCAGTAAGGCGCAAGATTGTTGCTGAACATGCCTGAGTCATAAACCAGCCAACCGGATATCACCATGAAGCTATCCCACAACCCGCCAACGAGCAGCGTCAAAAGGATAAGCTGAAATTCCTTTAGCGGATGAGTCGCCATGGAGAAATGGAAAACCAATATAGCCAAAACAATGATTGGACCCAGCCACGCTATGTCCAGCGCAGCACCCCATATGCAGGCAAACCAGCCCACCTGGAATAGAATGAAATTAGTTAGAATTAGAGGCATCAGCCCGTTTACCGCTTGCTAAACAGGTAGTGACTGACCCACCACTGCTGTCCCTTGTCATATCCGAACAGCTCGGCACAAGCCATGAAGAAAATACGCCAGCGCTGCCACCACATGGAAGCAAAGTCCTTCCCATAAACGGACTCGAACAAGGGCCACAATTCCTGCTTGTTTGCATCCATGCGCGCTAACCAGGCGTTAGCAGTTTTTTCATAATGCTGACCACTCCAGCGCCAGCGCTTCTCGATGGAAAGATGCCTCTGAAAGAACAATGGCAAATCATCACTTGGCATCATGCCACCAGAAAAGAAGTGGCGACTCATCCAGTCAGAATCATCCCTGTCCTCGAAACTGTAAGGAGCAGACCTGTTGACAAATATATGTTTAAATAATTTGCCCTCAGGCTTCAGCCAGCTGCTGATACTCTTGTAGAGGGCTTCGTAGTTACGCATATGCTCGAACATCTCGACCGAGACAACACGATCAAATTGCCGAGATGGCACAAAGTCATTCATATCGGCGGTAACAATTTCAATGTTTGCCAGACCCTTTTTATCTGCCTCGGCACGAATAAAATCACCCTGGGAAGCTGAATTGGATACCGCCACAATATGACTATCGGGATAATGTTCCGCCATCCAGAATGTCAAAGACCCCCAACCACAACCGAGTTCCAGAATCTGCATACCATTTTCTATTTCGGCGTGTTCACAGCTAATCTGCAGTGCCCGCTCTTCCGATTGGTGAATGTTTTCAACTTCATCGTCCCAGAAACCGCAGCTGTACTTGAGACGATAACCCAGCACTGTCTGAAAAAATGCTTCCGGAACTTCGTAATGCTGCTCATTGGCCTTTTCAGGCAGCAGAGCGATTGAAGAATTGTTCATCTGGCTGATAAAGGAGATCTGGTTACTTGCCATTAGCTCAGCATTATCAGCTGCAATTTCATCGAGTCGCGAAGTCAACAGCTTGCGTATTCCGCGACGAATCAGTGAATCAGGCACAAAGCCTTTTTCAGTTATTTCATTTGCCAGTTTGGCGTTAAGTTTCATGCGCTTTCTCCAGGGTTGTACAAAATACCCTTATCACCAGTGAATATTTATACAAATAAATAGTTTGTGTATAGGAATGTAGCTGATAATGGACAACATTCCAAGTAAATGTACAAATATTTAGGAATTAAAATCATTAATTTAGATAAATTCTTGTACATTTTTGTACAAATGTACTATCTTGTTTACCAGACACAAGCGGAGGGGAAGTTCATGCAATTCAAATCAATGATTATAGGTAGCACCTTATTCTTCTCCCTGGCGGCCGGAGCTGAGCAGATGAAATGTAACGACAACCTGAATTTTGAGGTCAGGTCACTGAATAACGATAAGGTGATCAATCTCTGCGAGACCTACCAGGGCAATGTCATTGTTATCGTCAATACGGCCAGCAAATGCGCTTTTACCGGCCAGTACGAAGGCCTCGAAGCCCTGTATGACAAATATCGTGATGATGGACTGGTTGTGCTTGGCTTTCCTTCGAACGATTTTGGCAACCAGGATCCGGGTACTGAAAAACAGATTCAGGATTTTTGCAGAACAACCTATGGCGTGCGCTTCCCGATGTTTCAGAAGTCTCATGTAAAAAAAGGCATTGCAGATCCGTTATTCAAAAAACTGGGGGATCAGGCTGGTTATCCAAAGTGGAACTTTTATAAATACCTGCTGGACCGTGACGGCAACCTGGTAAAGAGCTATTCCAGTATCACTTCGCCCGGTAACAGTGGTTTCCAGAAGAAAATTGAGGGGTTGTTATTCTAATGAAAGAGCAATTAAACAAAATCGGGATTGGTATTAGTAGCTGTCTGATGGGGATGGAAGTCAGACATGATGGCAGCCATAAACGTGATCGCTTTATCACGGACATTTTATCCGAACATTTTGACTTCACCCCGTTTTGTCCCGAGATGGCTATTGGACTTGGTACACCCAGACCGGCAATCAGGTTACTTAAGCAAGGTGACAGCGTTCGTCTTGTCGATAGCAAAGATAGCGCTATCGATTATACCGACAAAATGAACCGTACATCTGCTGCTTATTGCAGCCAGGTATCCGGACTGTCAGGTTATATTCTGAAAAACAAGTCACCCAGCTGCGGCATGGAGCGAGTCAACCTCTACAATGATTCCAATATGCCACATAAAGAAGGTGTTGGTTTATTCGCTCGTCAACTGATGGACCTTAACCCTAACCTGCCAGTTGAGGAAGAAGGCCGGCTGCATGACGCTCATGTTCGTGAAAACTTTATTGAACGGGTATATGCCTATCATCGCTGGCAAACCATAATGCATCAGGGAATAACCGTTAACTCCCTGATGGACTATCACAAGCGTCATAAATTAATGCTGATGGCTCATCATGAACCCATTTACCGTTCACTCGGCAAACTGGTTGCCAGTACCAGCAAAGATAATCTTGATGATAATGCAGCTGAATATATCAGGGTGTTTATGCAGGCCATGAAAATGCGCCCAACGCGTAAGAAACATGTCAATGTATTGCAACACATCATGGGATATCTCAAAAAACACATTGACAGTGAAGATAAACACGAGCTCCTCAAGCTGTTTGAAAAGTATGCCAGGGGAGAAGTGCCTTTAGTTGTACCGATTACCTTGCTTAAGTACCACTTTCGCAAGAATCCACAGGGTTACATAAACGAGCAGTTTTACATGGCTCCCTATCCGGGAAAGCTCATGCTCAGAAACCACGTTTAGTGACTCAATACCCATACTAGCGCTGCGATAGCACCAGGTTTGTTTACCCATAGAGGAGATCCATCATGTCTAACTATGAACTGCAAATTCTTGAAACAGAACGCCGCTACGACCAGATGATGAGTCAGATAGAGGCCGAGGACAGCAATATTCTTCATTCAGTTGTGCCCGGAAGTCGTTTGCACGAAATCATCCATAACCCTGTCACAGAAGGTATTGACGAAGGCTAAGGAGCTGACCGGCGTCGGATCTGCAAAGATCCGGCTCCAGTTTTTTTAACTGGATATTTCAAATGCATCAGGACATTAAAAAAACAGCTATCGTATGGTTCAGACGTGATCTGCGCCTGTCAGACAACCCTGCTTTACGTGCGGCCCTGGCATCCCATGATCATGTTGTTCCTATATATATTCATGCGCCCGGGGAAGAATCACCCTGGTCACCGGGTGGAGCTTCGCGCTGGTGGCTGCATCACAGTCTTAAGCAACTTGACGAGGATTTACGCAGCCTGGGTTCACGCTTATTCATTGCACAGGGTTCAAGCTACGAATGTCTAAATCAGGCTATCCTGAACTACCAGGCAGATTCCGTTTTGTGGAACCGTGTCTACGAACCCGCCCTGATAGCGCGTGACAGCAGCATAAAAAACAGGCTTAAAGCCAAGGGACTGACCTGTCATTCATTTAATGCCAGCCTGTTGAATGAACCTCATGGTATCGTGACCCAATCCGAAACACCGTATAAAGTTTTTTCTGCCTACTGGCGAAAATGCCAGTCAGGCCTTTATTCTTTGTCGCAACCACACGCCAGGCCCCAGCAAATTCGCTCACCTGAAGCGGCTGACAATACCCTGGGCATTGATGATCTTGAATTACTGGACAGCCATGACTGGCACCAGTCCTTCCACGAATACTGGCAACCCGGTGAAGAGGCTGCCCAGCAGAAACTGGCAGGTTTTATTGACACTCACCTTACTGATTACAGGATTGATCGAGACATCCCTGGTATTGCGGGAACATCAAGAATTTCACCGCATTTGCATTTCGGTGAAATCTCTCCCGGTCAAGCTATCTGGGCAGCATTGACCCAGGCTACACCCGGGGATAAAAGCCATGCCAGTATGGAACGTTTTTTCAGCGAAATCGGCTGGCGTGAGTTTGCCTATTACCTGATGTACCACTTTCCGCACAGCACCAACGAATCACTGGATGCACGCTTTGATGAGGCCGGCTGGGTGGAATCCGGTCAGCACCAGGAACTGCTACAACGCTGGCAAAAGGGTCAGACGGGTATTCCAATCGTAGACGCCGGCATGCGCGAACTGTGGCACACCGGCTGGATGCATAACCGGGTACGCATGATCGTTGCATCAATCCTGACGAAAAACCTCGGCATGCACTGGCTTGAAGGTGCACGCTGGTTCTGGGATACACTGGTTGACGCCGACCTGGCCTGTAACACCATGGGCTGGCAATGGTCTGCTGGCTGTGGCGTGGATGCAGCTCCCTATTTCAGAATTTTCAGCCCGGCACGACAGACTGAGCGCTTCGATCCGGTTGGTAAATACATTAAAAAATGGATACCGGAACTCAATCAAGCCGACAAAAAAATATTGATGTCAGGTATCAATGACCAAACCAGGGTACCAGACTATCCGGCCCCAATGATTGACGTGGGCGCTACACGCAAACACGTACTGATGCATTGGGACATAATCAAGTCTACTGACAGGGCAATCGCCTGAACATATACATATATAGGAGTAACAATCATGAGAATATCCACACTTGATCCAATCAGCATGAATGATGTCACTGATATTGAAACAGCACCTTTTGTTGTCGAAGGCGACCTGAAAATCTTTTTTGAATCTGAAGCAAACAGGCAGGAGTACCTGGAAATACCGGTGCACGGCTCGGAAAACTCCGAGGGCCTGAAAAACATCTTTGACAGCGTCAGCGACAGCCCAATAACCGGTACAATCAACTGAAATTCCTGACTTTTTTTCAAAGTAACCTCCCCTGAAAATTCGCCAGGCTATAAGCCTGGTTTTTTTACTTTCAAACCAGGATAAAAAGCTTGCAAATAACTGAGTTAATAACATCAATAACTTCACCGGGAGAAATTCAAATGCCGAAACGCTGGTTACAAATTAAAGGCGATCCATCAGTCCGCGCTTTCCTGTTTCAACAGACACGGCAGGAAAGCCTGTTTGATGAAAATATCGACCATGTGCATCGTGTCATTTATGCCTTGTTAACGACCAAAGGTGCCTTCCACGTCAAGGCCCACTATTCCTCATCACAGCTGACATGCTGGTTTTATGATGACCCTTACAACTACCGTGTATACGTCAAGGAAGAGGTCTGTGAGCCGGGTTTTCTCGACAGCTTGCCTTCATTGTCCTATGAGGGACGGCAGCCGCGTATAGAACCCCAGAATATCGATCCGATACTGAAAGAGTTTAGACGCCTGCGCCTGTCCGATGAACAAGTCTACCTGCGTAGTGCCTCGGTTAACCGCATCAATGGCATGATGAGTATGAACTTTTCCTGTGATGGCAGTCACTACATCGATGCAGAAGAGTTCTTCCAGCGTCTGCGTGAGTTTGGTGTATTGGAAAACGAAACAACAGAAGCTGCAACAGCGTTAGCACCTTCAATCATCACGGAAGCAACTGTGGTGTAGGTTATGACCCAGGCCTCTTTAACCTCGGGAGTAAAGGCTTCTCCCAACCCCTGCTGCAGTGTCCACAAAAATGCATCCGCAACTTTGTCATAATCCTCATTCTGGACACCGTAATCGACATGCCTGGCACCCATTTGTTTCAAGGGCTCAAGCAAGGCTTCCAGGTTATTCAGCAGATAGTATGAACCCGGAAATATCGAGCCTGGTACTGTAAAAAAGGCTGAAAAGAATTTTTCATCAATCTGATAACAGGAAAAATTGTGTCAAAATAGTGATCCTGTTTTTTTAAGAGGCACTGATATTGTGCGTAGAGTCTCTCTGGTTTAAAAACGAACGACCACTTCGCCTCCATGCTCTATCCAGCCATGGATCATTTTCTTGGTGGTAAAACCACTGGAACAATTGCCCTTGTTATCAATAACGATAACACCTCCACGTCCAGTTACTCTGCGACTCAGGTATTCAATCCCCGCTTCTGTTGCTTCCCGGGCATTCATGCCTTTCATAAAGATAAAATCGGAAATGGTTTTGGCTATGACCGTACGCATAAAGTCTTCACCATAACCGGTGGCAGAAACTGCACAGGTTTCATTATCGGCATAGACGCCTGCCCCCACGATGGGTGAATCACCGACACGCCCCATACGCTTGTTAACGATACCTCCAGTTGAAGTGGCTGCAGCCAGATTGCCATTGGTATCCATGGCGATTGCTCCAATAGTGCCATACTTCTGGTCTTCACTATCCTCATCACTGTCATCATGATCCAGCATGATTTTATTTCTAAGACGAGCCTCGTCAAGTTGTTTGACCCGATCCGGCGTATAGAAATACGCCTCGGGCACGCGTTCCATACCACAATGATCAGCGAAACGCATCGCGCCCTCAGCTATCAGCATGACATGCTCGCTTTCGGTCATGACCAAACGTGCCAGCTGAATTGGATTGGCAATATTGTCAACTGCGGCCACGGCACCGGCAGCAAGGTTACGGCCATCCATGATGGCTGCATCCATCTCTACCTTGCCATGCTCATTTAAAACCGAACCACAGCCGGCATTAAACACCGGATCATCTTCCAGCAAGGATGCGCAGGTTTCAGCAGCTTGCAAGGCTGAACCACCCAGTTGCAGGACTTCCCTGCCATGTTCAAGAATCAGACGCAGGCTATCAAGATAGCGAAACGCGGTTTTATCATCCTTAACATTATCAAGTGCACCTGCACCACCATGCACCATGATTGAATAAGTTGCCGTCATGTCATCTGCTTGTTTATTGAAGTAGCCTTCATCCTATCAGAGACATGCCTGCAATTCAGTATCGAGATAACGCTGTTGCTCATCATTGCCAGCCAGCAGAATCATGAGCTTGCCTTCAAGGATGGTTCCCCAGTTGACCATCACCACTCCTCGATTGGTTTTTTTAGTGTACTCAATATGTCTTAAAAAAATATCATCCAGATTGCGATAATGAGTCGTGTAGGTTTTGGCTGTCCACTGCCTGATACCAAGCTTTTGCGCAATAATCGTCGGATAAGAAGCACCGTTATAACGTGGATTGCATTCAATCGCCGCAAACGAAACGCCATCCGGCTTATCGATAACCGCCACGTCAAATGCAAAAATACCCTTCATGCCTCTTTCAGCCAGCCACAGGGCCATGGGTTCGACCTCATCCCAGGGCTCACAACAGGCTGGAAAAGTATTGCCCTGATGCACAAAACCATCCAGTAACTGCTCGGAACAGGCCAGGCGTATTGCAAAACCATTATCAATTTTATACTGCATGTTCAAAAAAGTTCGCGCCTGTATTTCCTCCTGGATCTGCACAGGCACATCAGCTTCAAATTTCATTATGGCCGCACGCATTTCCTGCTCGTCGTTACAACGGTAGATGCCTACACCCGAGACAGAGATTGCGGCTTTCAGGTAGCAGGGATAAACCGCCTGCTCAATAGCCTTGTCATCAATTTCCGATACATTGTCAAATGCCAGGGTCAGGGGCACCCTGACACCCAGCTGCTGCGCCAACTGGATAAAGTTATTTTTGGAGTTTATGTAATCGACAACCGAAACCCATTCGTTATCACCCCAGTTCAGGTATTGCTGTGCGCCAAAAAAAAATACCGAGGGATGAAAGCCAATATATTTACCAAGCTCCTGCATATCAACATTCCAGATAACGTCACTGGTATGTTTAAGACCGACCCGTTCGTAGTGTTCAGAGATGGATTTCCAAAATGGTTTAAGCGGTTCCGCGAGCTGGATAATGTCATAGGCTCCGGTTATTCCCAGCGCCCTGCCAGAATAAAGCTGATTGCCAACAACACCCTCTGCAGTGCAATGCATGATGTCATGATTAACGATATGTTTTTCCGGCGCTATGAAACTATGAGCAGTTGCTGATGGCATGGTTTGTTATCTCCCCTTTCTGCTGCAAAATGGCATAGCTTTATCTGAGCAAAATTCAGGCCAGCGATTTCAGTGCTTTTCAGGTATTTATTGCACTAAAATAATGCGAAACAGTCGTTAGCCCGATATCCTTGCACTATTACAGCTCAACAAATGTCCTGGTGAATTGCGCCTACAGCATAAGCTCACGGTAAAGCAGGGCTCCGCCCTTGGATTGTTCTCCACTGAGAACAAACCCGACAATCTCATCACCTAGCAGGTACTCGATACGATCGGCTTCCGCTGTTGCCCTTGTCGTGATCTCCCGGGTGTTGTTTTCACCAGGAGGACAGATGGTCAGTGGAAAGCTCGGTGTCTTGACCCGCACCAGCGGTGATTTCGTTTCAAAAGGCATATCGTCACCACGCATATGTGCCGCAATGGTCTTTGCCTGACGACGAATAGGCTCAATATAGGCGTAGATATTACCCTCAACCTCGGCACAGTCACCGATGGCATAAATATCGTTGGCAGATGTGCACATTTGCCTGTCGGCAATGATTCCCTTGTTCACCGAGATGCCCGCCTTGCCAGCCAGTTGCGTATTCGCCACCAACCCTGCTGCAGATAACACCAGGTCAGTTTCAATAGCCTTGCCATCCGATAAAGTTGCGCGTAACCGGTCTCCACCGGAATCAATCGCATCGACCGTCAGACCAAACAGCCACTCGATACCATTATTCTGTAACCGCTGTTCAAGTTTTCTTGCTGTTTCAACGGGTAATAAACTGGATAACGGGTAATCAGCCGGATCAATCACCGTTACTTTGTAACCCGCCGCAGAAAGGTCTTCTGCAAATTCGCAACCAATCAGGCCGGCACCCAAAATCGTGATGTGTTTAACATGCTCCTGGAGACGGCTACGTAACTTGCGATAACTGGCCAGGTCATTTACTCGCAATACCGCATCGGCGGCATTACCTGATATTGATAATTCTCGCTGATGCGCTCCCAGGGCCAGTACCAGTTTTCCATACTGAATACCGCCCCTCGCTGTAGTCAATCTTTTCCTGGCTGTATCGATTTTGATAACACGCGTTTCAGTCCGTATGTCTATGGCAAGTTCGGCAGCCTTGCTTACAGCATCACGCTCAATGAGTTGATCGGCTGTCTTGCCATGCGCCAACGCAGTAGAGATGGCGGGTTTGGGATAGCTGATACCTTCGCAGGCGGTTACGATTAAAATGGGCGTATCAGAGTCATTGCTGCGAATTTCCTCGGCAACTGACCAGGCAGCAACACCCGCACCAACAATGACAATCGTGTCATCACCACCACGGTTTTTACTGCCTGACAGCTTTTTCCTGGAAATTGCAGGTCGGGCGGCTACCGGCGACTGTTCCGGAAGCAAACGCAAATCCGATTTACTCAAACCACACAGCGGACACATCCAGTCATCGGGAATTTCCTCGAAGCGTGTTCCAGGTGCCAGTCCTGAATCCGGGTCACCCTTTTCCTCTTCATAAATATAACCGCAGGCATCACAAACCCAGCGCCGGTAATCAGGGGAAGTCATGTTAACCTCCAACGACGTGTTTCAGAATATTATTGAAAATTACGTCCAGTTCTTTGCCTATCTCATCAAGTGGTGCCGACTCAAAAGGCGAAAACACTTCGCCAGGCATACGACAGGCAATCTTGACTTCATCACCTTCCTCGTAAATATGAATACGTATTGGAATATCGTGGCCGGCCGGTTTACATGCCTCCCACACACGCACTGCAAAATCTGGCCGGAAAATTTCCAGGATCTGGTCCGCAGGGACCTGCTTGCCAATTTTGGCGGCGTTTGCCTGTCCATTAATATGCGCAACGACGCGCATGTTCTCAGCTTCAATGCCCGCAAGCAGTGAAGCAACTGCATCTTCAGCTGATAAAGTTGTTGTAAAAGTTTTCATCACTTCGAAACCCAGGTTAATAGAGGAACCGAAGTTCCTCATCGATGAATGGAAAATCTCAGGCCGCCACCGCCATCACGTCAAGCTCTTTACGCAGATGCTTGATTGCCGGTGTTACAATGGCAATGAAATAGGACTCACGTAACTTGCGTTGCGCCGGGGCTGTCTGTAGATAACCCTTGGCACCGGTATGCAACATGGCTGATTGTGAAGCACGGATTGCCAGCTCTCCGGCAGACAGTCTTAACTGCAGAATTTCACGGAAAAAATCATCAGACGTTTCAAATGGATCTTCGGCAAGGGCCAAAGCTGCTTCAACTGCATCATCCAGTTCTTCCTGCAATTCATCCGGCCTGTCTTCCAGGTAACAATTCACATGCCCAAGCAAAGGTTCAACCTCACGGCTCAGATCAATGCAGGACTGGATATTGCCGACACCCATACCAAACTGCAGCAACACGATGCCTGCCCGGGCACGTCTCAGGAAAGATGCTCCGTCATGATCAATAATCATTTCGTCAGGAATAAACACGTTATCGAAAATACAGGCAAAGGTGCGAGTGCCCTCCAGTGCTGTGAAATGTGCTGACTGGCGCAGGCTGAAACCTTCCGCTGCGCAATCAACTAAAGTCATGACAGAACGGCTTTCATTTTCCAGTGCAAACAGCGTACCGAACACATGGTCTTCACCGAGGTTTGAAACCCAGGGCAATGAACCGTTTACGACATAACCACCTTCAACACGTTTACCGCTCAGACGCAATTTTTCGATACCGGCGAAGGCTTTCATGGTATTGGACATACCGGTTCCAGCCAGGATTTCTCCGCGGGATACTTTTGGCAACCAGATATCCCGTACCTTTTCGTTTTCCGCATTTTGCAGATACCATCCACAGGTATCCTGGCACCAGATAGAGAAACCTGTTGACAGGCATTCATGTGAAACCGTGGCCATTGCCTGAATGGCAGCACCCATATCAGTTGCACCATCAAGGCGGGCAGCAGGTAAATGCTGACGGAAGGCTCCCAGGGGGCCAAGCTTGCGCAATACCTCCTCAGGGTAATAACCTTCCAGGTCGATTTTGACAGTTAAAGGTTTTAATTCCTGATCGACGATCGCCTGTGTTGCTGTCAGCAACTCTTCAACAGGCAATAAATCATCTTCAAGGTTTACAGCAGCATTGCTCATGACAATTTCTCCATTTGCTCTTGATCAGGCAGACTCAACGGTCAGTTCAACATTGTTACGCAGGGTATTTGCAACCGGTGACCAGACATTCGAGTGACTGATAATTTCATCAATCTCTTCTTTTGGCGCATCACCGTCGGCATCGATCTTTACCCGCACTGCAGAAAAACCAAGTGTCTTGGCCTCATCCAGATCACCCGTACCCCATACCGCTGTTACGTTGATATCTCCTTCGAGCTGCACTTCCAGCTTGGTCAGGCAGATACCGCGTGCAGTAGCATTGGCATGTACACCCACCGCCAGGCAGGCACCCAGAGTTGCCAATAGAGCTTCAGATGGATTAGGCGCATTATCTTCACCCAGCAGGTGTGGTGGTTCATCGATTAACATGGGTGCAAGATCACGTACGTATGTCTGCATGCGGAACTGTCCTTCACAGACAGTTTTGGCTTTGAGGGTGACAACCGACTCGGGATTGGCTTTGCCTTTTTCACCGAGAGTCTGCAGACCTTCAGCATTCAGTGGACGCAGGCAGCTCATGTTCTTGGCAATTGTTTGTGCACTTGTACTCATCAAATTTCTCCAGTGTTATTTTGTTTAAGTTTCACTGGAGATAGAGCAACGCCTGTGCCAATCTTTTATTTTCTTTAATTTACAATAAGTTATGAGTTTTTTTATAAAATAACCAACGAAATCAAAATGAAATTGTCGACATTGTCATAACTTGATAGAACAGATTGTCAGCTTTGTCCTTCAGACATCTAGATTGAGCTTCTTGATACGGTAACGCAGCTGCCGGGGGGTCATGTTGAGGCTCATGGCAGCCCGCGTTTTATTGCCATGATGGCGCTGCAATGCGTTGATCAGAGATTGCGCCTCATCGTCCCTGACGCGCGCATAGGGACGCACACCATCCGCAGGAATAAAATCCTGCCCCGCAGTTGAATCTCCAGATCCGAAATGTCCAGGTCTGAAATTTTCAGGCATGGAATTCACTGCCGGGTGAGATAGCGCTCTCAGTGTTACTGAATTTTCGGGTGCATTGATACCCTCCTCATCCACCAGTATCTTCTTAATCAGGTCCCGCGAAATCTGTTTTTCAGTACACATCAATACAGAACGTTTAATCAGGTTTTCCAACTGCCTGATATTACCAGGCCAGGGGTAACCATCCAGGACTTCAATAGCCCCTGCACCAAAACCAATATCACGTTCATATTCCTGGTTGGCCATATGCAGGAAATGGTGGGCGAGAATATTGACATCACCCTGCCGCGCCCTGAGCGGTGGCAACCTGATCGGGAATATATTAAGCCGATAAAACAGGTCAAGCCGGAAACGGTTTTCATTTACCGCCTCCTGCAGGTTTTTATGGGTTGCCGCAACAACCCGCACATCAACAGAGATATCCTTACTGCCGCCAACACGCTGAATCACTTTTTGCTCCAGCACTCTCAGCAGCTTGGCTTGTAAATCCAGGTCAAGATCGCCGATTTCATCCAGGAACAGCGTGCCGTTGCTTGCCAGTTCAACCTTGCCACGCTTCAGGCTGGTAGCCCCGGTAAAAGCCCCCTTCTCGTGACCAAACAATTCTGATTCAATCAGTGATGCCGGAATGGCAGCACAGTTAATGCTGACGAACGGTCCTTCCGATCGCTCACTTGCCAGGTGCTGCATGCGTGCAAACCTTTCCTTGCCGGTGCCTGATTCGCCCAGCAGTAAAACCGTCGTACCGGTATCTGCAACCTGTAATGCCTGTTGAATAGCCTGCTGTAAAGCCGGACTCTGCCCCATAATACCGTAGCGGGAGCCCTTGCTTTCCAGCTTGTTTTTGAGCAACTGGTTTTCCGACAAAAGATTAGCCGTATGCTCGGCAACCAGTTCATTAACACGTAAAGCCTGCCCCATGAGTGTCGATAGAACCTGCAACAAGGCAAGATCCCGCTGAAAAGGCCGGGTACGCTGGCGCAATCGATGTACGGCCAAAACACCAATGGGGTTTTCTTCAATGACAATTGGTACGGCGATAAATGATACGGCCTCATTCGGTAAGGTCGAACGATCGACCGCACGTGCCAGGTACATTGGGTCTTCATCAATATCCTGGATCAACGCCACCTGGCCAGTCTGAAAAACTTTTCCCGAAACCCCCTCTCCCACCATGTAACGACCACGCGCTTTTTCTGCATCGGTTAAACCATAGGAATACCGAATCGCCAGCGCACCGGTTTTAGAGGAGGGTAAAAGTACCCGGCCACGGTTAAGCCCGAGTAATTGCGAGAGAATACGTAATATACCCAGTATGGCAGGTCTTGGGTCCGTTGAACGGGTAATCAGCCGGGCAGCTTCCTGGACAACGAGTAACTCTGATTCCGGGGTTGAGGCGATTGTTTGGTCATGCATGAACCACTCCTGACATTGTCGACATACAGAATTGTCAGCAAGAGTCGAGCCATACCGGTTAACCTGGCTTTCAGGCACTACACAGGCTGCTTTAATGCGCTATTCTGGCTCAGAGGAAATTCAGAACCACCTGGAAACGCACCTTATTGACGCAGTACGGGCCTGTCTGGAAATGGATTGGTGCAGCTTCCATGCTGTAACAATCCAGTTTGTTAACCCTGGTTATGCCAGGTAAAGCGTTTAATCAGGCTGACACAGATACCATCAAGAAAAAATCCGATAATACCAATGACCACCACCATGGCTGCCAACGTATCATACTCCAGGGTATCCCTGGCATCATTGATTGCATAACCCAGGCCGCTGGTAACACCCAGGTATTCAGCTGGCACCAGGACAATCCAGGCTACACCAACAGCAAGCCTGATACCGGCAAAAATATCCTGGCCAATTGCAGGCAAAATAATCCTGCGCAACATTTGCGCACTGTCTGCACCCAGGTTCTTGGCAACCTTGAACCAGAGCGGGTCAATCCGGCGAACACCCTGTGCCGTGGAAAACAGTATCGGCCAGATAGCAGCAATAGCTATCAGGAAAACAATGGCACTATCCCATGTTTGAAAAGCCAGGACTGCTATCGGCATCCAGGCCAAGGGTGAAATCATGCGCAAAAACTGAAACGGTACATGAGTGACCTCCCTGGCAACCGCATACAAGCCAATTCCCACACCAACCGGAACACCTATAACTGTAGCCCATAACAGGCCCAGGCCAATACGTTCCAGGCTGGGCAGGGAAGCTTCCAGTACGTAACCATTGGCCATCAGTTCCATTAAGCGGGAAAAAGCTGGAGCCGGTGCAAAATCAGCAAATGACGAAGTATCCGGGTTACTTTCGATCATCCAGCCACCCAGCCACCACAGGGCCAGCATGACTGAAATACCCGCAGCCGGGTATGCCACCGCTGATAAAAACATTTTTAATACCGGAGCCCAGTTGATTCCGCCCTCCCTGGCGGAACCACCTATTGCAGTTACAGATGACGCAGAACTCATATTTTCACCACTTCCTTACGTTCAAACGGATTATTCGGATCAACACCTGGCGCATTTTCCCAGCCAGTATATTTTTCCATCGCAGCTTTCACATGCTTGTAATCAACCAGGTCCTGGGCAACAAACTTGGGATCGACTTTTTCCAGGAAGGTTTTTTCACCACCCACCAGGGTCTGATTCATTGACTCCACAATGAGTTCGGTTGCCGACGGATAAGGGAAAGGAGAAAAATCTATGCGACCATTACCAAACTCAGCCTTGTTCCTGATGGCATGCGGTGTTTCATAATTGGCTTCGTCATAATAGGTCATCGCACGAACCACGGCCTTACCAGGCATTGGTAAATATTTTTTGCCGTCTTTTGACATCATCATCGCCACTTCTTCCTTGTTTTCCTGGGCATAGACTTCCGCACGCACGATTGCATTCATCACTTTCTGGGTCCACTCAGGCTTGGCTTTAACCGTATCTTCGTTCATGCAAATCACACAACACGGATGGTTCTTCCACATATCACCAGTAAATCGCAGCATCTTGCCGCCTGCTTTCATTTCACCAAAGGCGTTAAAGGGCTCGGCAACAATGAATGCATCAATTTTCTTGGCTGCCAGTGCGGGTGGCATGTCCGGTGGCGGCATGATCATCAGGTTGACTTCATCTTTAGCCAGAGGTTCTTTTTGATCCTTGATAACCGGCTTGAGCCCGGCGCTGCGCAGACCCATTTGCAGAACAATATTATGCATTGAATACCAGTAAGGGACTGCTATCTGCATACCACCCAGGTCTTTGAAATCTTCTGCTCCTGTGTGTTTACCAACAACCACTGCTGAACCATTGATATGTGCCCAGGACATAATTTTGACCGGGAAGTTATTGTTATAACGCATCCATACCGGGATAGGCTTTAACAGGTGCACGAGGTTGAATTTTCCTGCTGCAAAGCCTTCAACCAGTGGTGACCAGCCGCGTATCAGGGTTGGTTTTTCTGCCTTGAGGCCTTCATCCTCAAAAAAGCCCATACCATGGGCAACCAGTAAAGCAGTTGCATCGGTAATTGGCAGATAACCAATACGCACAATTTCGTCATCAGGCGGAACCATGTTAGCCAGACCAACTCCCGGTAACGTCATACCGGCAGCCAGGCCACCCATCGCCATCATATCCATCATGAAATCGCGGCGGCTCATTTCATGTTTAAAGAGATAATCCATTTCGTCGTCTTTCTGTTTAGTCATGATTCAATTCCTGTAGGTATGTTAAAAAATCCTGTTGATAAAAGCGTGTTACGCAGCTTCCTGCGTGTTGTTGTTTACAATTTCTTCCTTTTCGACCGGTTTCTGATGGTGATGGCCATCACCAGCCAGCGCTTCAAACTGGTTCATCAGAGCTTCACGGCTACGGCTGAACTCTTCAGAAGCTCGGTTACGGGGAAACGGCAGATCGACATGCATTTCTCCAACGATGCGACCAGGGTTGGCGGACATAATAAGTACACGATCAGCCATGGCGACAGCTTCATCAATATCGTGCGTCACAATCACCATGGTGAGATCCTCGCGCGTGGTTATTTCTGCTACCTCATCCTGTAGTGAGGCACGCGTGAAAGCATCCAGCGCCGAGAAAGGTTCATCCAGAAGCAGTAATTCCGGTGAAGTTGCCAGGGAACGCGCCAATGCAACACGCTGTTGCTGACCTCCTGACAGGCTCTGGACATTTTCGTCAGCCTTGTCGCTTAAACCTACCATTCCAAGTAAACGATCAATTTTTTTCGCATCACGGCTTCCCGCAAAAATAAGACCCAGTTCAGCGTTCTGGCGAACTGACATCCAGGGATAAAGTGAAGGCTTTTGAAACATCATGTTCCACTTGGCACTGGGTTTACTGACCTGGTGACCATGTATACGTACACAGCCTTCTGTTGGCATTAACAAACCAGCAAGCATGTGTAAAAGGGTTGATTTACCACAGCCGCTGCGACCAATCAGGGCGACTTTTTCACCCGGCTTTATCTTTAGTTCAATGTTTTCAAGTGTTGGTGCCGAAGCCCCCTTAAAGGTATGTGTAATGAAATCAATACTGATATTTGTGCTCATGTCAGATCCCTGAAACTGTGTTTAACCGAGTGTTTGCAGGTATCGTGCCATGCTGAAAATAGCGTATTTAAAAGGCTCCGGGAGACTAACAAAGCAAATGGAATGAACAGATTGTCAACATTGTCGACTATGTCAGACAAAAACTGCTTCCAATCGGGCAAAGTGACTTTTATTGTCACTATCATCTAACTCAGTCCTGTCCCTTTCGGCCATGTTATCTACACATGGCACCGTATTTGCTAAATAGATTATTGCTTAGCTTATTAATCAAACGTAAAGAGGACTTAAATCCAATGAACAAGACAGAAATGCGTGAAGCCATCCTGGCTGCAAAAAAAGCAAAAGGTATGACCTGGGAAGCCATTGCTTCTGCAGCGGGTCTTGCGCCGGAATATGTTGTTTCAGCCTGCCTGGGTATGAATCACCTGGAAAAGAAAAATGCTGACCCATTGGCTGAAGCTCTTGGCCTGGATGCAGAAGTATCCGTTGTTTTACAGGAATTCCCGAACAAGAAATGGGACCAGATGGTACCCACAGACCCGGTTATTTATCGCTGGTATGAAATCGTCGGTGTATATGGTGAAACCATTAAGGAAATCATTCATGAAAAGTTCGGGGATGGCATCATGTCGGCCATTGATTTCACCATGAATATCGACAAGGAAGAAAACCCTGCCGGTGATCGTGTTGTTGTAACTTTGAATGGAAAGTTCCTGCCTTACAAATCCTGGTAAAGGTTTTATCGACTATCCAGAAACAAAACAGGGCCAATCTATTGGCCCTGTTTTTATATGAGTATTAACCCGTATTCTTAACGAAAAATATTATCTCAACGATGCTTCTTCTTTAACAGAAGACGAATCTTGTCCCAGTCCTGAAACAAATCTCGCTTCATCTTTTTGGTGACAATGTGACGGGCTTTCAATTTCTTTGGTGAAGCTTGTTTGTTCATTTTTACTTGCTAATAACTTAGTTTCAGACGATTTAAATTATCACGATATTCCGTCGCTTTTTCCATAATAAAATACGATTTTTTTAATCTGATTGCATCGCAGGAAATCATAAACGGGAATACTCTGCGTGCTACAGATATTTTAGTCAGTGACTGAATTTTCTTCAGTCATGCACCGGGCATTTTTTAACAGGCCATTGATGAAAAGTTTAGTATCTGTTCTCAGGTCTTCAAAGTGTATACCGACCAGGTACTGTTCCTGGGATAAACGCCTGGTATGCGATACAGAACAGACAATCTGTCGTTCGCTTGAACCATTGGTATGGACTAGCGCAATCTTGACCCTGTCACCAATATCAAAGTTTAACCCCGTGTAGGACAGGCTTGACACGGCAGGTCGCGGCACCAGCATACTGATACCTTCTTCTGATATGTCGCATGCCTGGGCTATATAAAAATCATCATCCTGACCGGAAATTTTCACCTCCAGTTCACAGGCATAGCGTAAAAAACTTCGACGTTCATTCATAGCGATATAAAACTAGATAAAGAAAAGTATAATTTTTGTGGACCAGTTCTGATTTTTGACAAAAAAATTCGCATTTCGGCGCTGAAAACTTTTTTAGCTTTTATTTCTCAGTATCAGATTAAGTACCTGAAAGAAATAAGACAGCTGATCAGATCTCCTGATCCTGGCCTGTTATTATCCAAAGCATGTGCAGCAATACTGAGTTATCCACCTGTGAGGCTGTACAATATTGAGAACTACTGTTTTTGGTACAAAAATCAGCTTCATCCAGGTAAGCATCACCACTGGAACGAATCACAATGCGTCTTCCCTGGTCAACTACATAAGCCACTGCAGCAGAAACCTCACGATCGCTCAGTTCATCAAACCCACCCCTGGGCGGCATTTCACCATGTCCGTGAAGCGCATGACTGATCAAGGTATCAACTGGTATGGAAATGCGTTGTTCCCAGTCCTGCACCTTGCCCAGCTGGGGAGCAACCGAATCCATATCACTATGACACTCGATGCATTTTCTCTGAAACACGTTTTTACCCAGGGCCAGGTTATATTTTCTGACATCCGGCTGACTGATGATACCGCTGGCAAAAACATTGCCCGACAAGTTAACAAAACAACAGGTTAACAGCAGCAAAGAGGTAAACAGCGACTTTTTCATTCTTTAAATTCAAATTTCAAATTGATTGACGTGGTTATCATACCTTATAAATGACGGGCCAGGAGCAGTTCATGAAAAATTACATCCACTACGGCATGATCTGCTAGTTTGAAAGCAGGCTATTAAACGCCGGTGTAAAGCCTTGCAGTGAAACCGGAATTGCCATCTCCTTGCCATTGGGATTAATAATCGTCGCTGTGAGCTGCTTGCCTTTTTTTAACAGGCCAACCATTTTGTCATCCAGTTCAACACTGGCAGAACAGCCTGCCTGATTGCAAAAAGTGTAAGGTGTTCGATTACTGAACTTGAAGCCATCAATTTCAAAGGCAACACCCTGTTGCAGCAAAACTCCCAGCGGTAGAATAAAGTTTGCTATGCGTTTTTGCTCAAAGTAGCCCACCTGCACAGTCAGCAGGCGCAGCTTCTTCTCTTTGCCTGCAACAATATTCTGCTCCATGTAACATTGATGTCCTTCTTCGGGAGGCGCGCATCTTATTATCCAGTCTTTATACAATTCCCCGTCTTGCGGGGCAGCATTGACGGCTTGTGACAGCAGAACAGCGAGAGAAAATAACGTTTTTTTCATTTATCTAAAATTGCATCGAAAAAGTAGTGCATCTATCTTAATTCAATACCCAGAGAACTGACCAGCTTCCTGTGGCGTTTTGCAACCGCCTCATTAGGCGCGGCAGTTAGCAGGCTGGCAAACACGATCGCCAGCATTGAAACAATAAACCCGGGCACAATCTCATAAAGGTCGAACCAGCCACCCGATAACTGTTTCCAAACCACCACGGTAAAGCCACCAGCAATGATCCCGGCAAGCGCACCATTGCGATTCATTCGCGGCCAGTAAAGCGAAAATATGAGAGTGGGACCAAAGGCGGCACCAAAACCGGCCCAGGCGTAAGCAACCATATCCAGTACCTTGCTGTTTGCATCAAGTGCCAGAACACAGGCAATAGCGGCAATCAGGATTACCGTCAAACGACCTATGCGTACCAGTTCAGTCTGCCCGGCCTGCTGACGGAACAACGCCTTGTAGAAATCCTCGGCCAGTGCAGATGAAGAAACCAGAAGTTGGGAATCGGCGGTACTCATTATCGCAGCCAGGATTGCAGCCAGTAAAATGCCTGCCACCACGGGATTGAAGATGCCTGCCACAAGATGCATAAAAACCTTTTCGGTATCAGCACCTGTCAGTGGCGCATCCAGGTAAGCGACTCCGGCAAAGCCCACCAGTATTGCCCCCATCAGGCTGATTGCTGTCCAACTGACGGCAATCCGGCGTGCAGCGGCTATTTCACTGCTTGCACGAACAGCCTTAAAACGGGCAAGAATATGCGGCTGACCAAAATACCCCAGCCCCCAGCCAAGCAGTGAAAATATGGCAATAATACCCAGGGCGTTACCTTCACTATCGGTAAAAATATTAATCAATTGTGGATTGACCTGTTGCATTATTTCAATAGTCGGTGTCCAGCCACCTATTTGATGCATCACCATCACCGGCACAACCACCAGGGCCGCGGCCATGAGCAGCCCCTGCACCAGGTCAGTCCAGGACACGGCGAGAAATCCACCCAACAGGGTATAAAGCACAATCGCAGCGGCACCAATTGCAACCGCCCATTCATATGGCAGGTTAAATACCGTATTAAATAACTTGCCGCCGGCAACCAGCCCGGAAGCCGTGTAAAACAGGAAAAACAGTAAGATAAACACCGCTGAAATAATTCGCAGCAGACGACTACTGTCGTCAAAGCGATGCTCAAAAAAGGCTGGCAAAGTCAAAGCGTTTCCAGCCATTTCGCTATAGATGCGCAACCGCCTGGCGACAATGGACCAGTTTAACCAGGTACCCAACAACAAGCCGCCGGCAATCCAGAATGCCTCAAATCCAGAAGCGTAGGCATAACCCGGCAAACCCAGCAACAACCAACCACTCATATCGGAAGCGCCCGCAGAAAGTGCCGTTACCCAGGGCCCCAGCCTGCGTCCCCCAAGAATATAATCTGACAGGTCGTGGGTTTTCCTGAAAGCCAGCCAGCCAATCGCCAGCATGAATAATATATAGACAATGAAGGTGACACCGATTGTATTTTGGTATATTTCCATAGGCTAAAATGTTTCTAAAGAACCTTTGCCTGGAAGTTTACAGCAGTCATTCGGTTCACTGGCTAAAAATTAATATTCGAGGTAAATCATGATTGCTGTAATTTTTGAAGTCATTCCCGCTGCAGGTAAAGTCGATGAATACCTGGCGATAGCTGCCGGGTTGCGACCACAACTGGAGAAAATTGATGGTTTTATCTCGATAGAACGTTTCTCAAGTCTTGTTGAGGAAGGCAAAGTATTATCGCTTTCATTTTGGCGCGATGAACAGGCCATCGAAGCATGGAGAAATATCGAAGCACATCGCCTTGCGCAGGAAAAAGGCCGCAATGGTGTATTTTACGATTACCGTCTGCGTGTAGCCGAGGTTAGCCGGGATTACGGTATGTCTAACCGTGAACAGGTTCCATCCGACAGCAAGTCAGCCCATGGCTAATGCTGCAAGGCAGCTTCTCTATTTTTTCTGTAAAACGGGTAACCGAATATTAAAAGTGGTGCCCGTGGCCCGGTTACCTGGCGGGCTCTCAGCCCAGATATCACCGTGATGAAGCGTGATAATTTGCTTGCATATCGGTAATCCCAGGCCGGTACCTCCTGCTTCCGTGCGTGTTTTTGTGCTTTGTACAAACTGGTCAAACACAGAAGTCAGTTCTTCTTCAGGAATACCCACACCCTCATCAGTCACAGAAATCTCCAGCACTTGCATCTCCTGTCCCTGCAGCTGGCCAACTGTTTTGTCGAGATGTACTTTAATAACACTGTTTTCAGGACTGAATTTGATCGCGTTGGAAAACAGGTTAACCAATACCTGTGTCATCAGTTTTTGGTCAATCATGCAATCAAATGACTGATCAGCCTCTAAATCCACTGAAATATTCTTGTCATCCAGCAGGCTGTCTACACCTGAAATCACATCTACAATCAGGCTAAGCATATCCTGCTCGATGAATTCTGCATGCATGTTGCCGGATTCAAGTTTTGACAGGTCCAGTAAGTCATCCAGCAGACCGGTCAGGCGAATTCCACTTGTGCGGATATTTTGCAGGAAGCGCATCACCTTTTCATTCTCGACATACTTAAGCGCAAGATTGGTAAAGCTCAGAATAGCATGCATTGGTGTGCGTAATTCATGCGACATATTGGCAAGAAAGCGGCTTTTTTCTTTATTGGCTGTTTCAGCAATCTCGATAGCCTGGTGGAGTTCAACTGTTTTTTCCGCGACAAGATCTTCAAGGTGTTCTCTATGTTCCTGCAGTTCCTCCAGGTAAGCCTCACGCTCAGCTTCCGCCTGTTTTTTAGCCTGGATATCATTCCAGGAAGTAAACAACATGGTCCTGCCATCAATTTCCAGTGGCGTCAGGGTCACTTCAACCATAAAGTTACTGCCATCAAGTTTCTGATGCATCCATTCAAAACAGGCAACACCGTTGGACATGGCCTCAGCGATCCATTTGCCTGCGAATTCTGTGGACAGAATTCCGCCAGGCTGATATTGCGGTGATAACTCTGAAGGGTGCTTGTTCAGTATATATTCACGCGTAGAGCCCAGCATGTTGGCTGTTGACAGATTACAGTCAACAAACCGGTCACCATCCATAAGCAGGTAGGCCTGGGCAGATTTTTCAAACAACGTTCTGAAACGTTTTTCACTCGAGCGCAATCCCAGGTAAAAATAGATAATCGCAATCGATCCACTGAAAAATGCCACCAGGCCAACAAAGACAACAACAAATATAATTACGTTAAAGCCGGTGGGCTGGTAGAAACGAACAATATGCCAGCCATTTCCCATTACCGGCAATCTGCTATAGGCATAATTTTTTCCTGAAATCGAAGCAGTTTGCCCCTGTAACGCAATGTCTGCCATTTCAAGGGGTTGCCGGCCAAACTGTTTTGAAGCAATCAATGTTTCCCGGCGTTGCGCTTCAATAGGATAAAGTGATTTATACATCCATGCCTTGATATTAGTCGCAAACACAATCCCATCAGGCGAAACCAGCGCTGTTGGTACAGACTGTTTAGCCAGCGAAGCATCCAGCCCTTCCAAAGGGAATTTCGTCACCAGCGCACCTGTCGGCGTAGCTTTAGGGTCAAACACCGGCACACTGACATACAAACCACGTTTGTTTGTCGTCACGCCAAGCGCCTGGTAAACCCTTGACTGTCCGCTTTCAATCACATCCTTGAAATAGGGCCGAAAGGCATAATTTTTTCCGGTCAGGGTTTTGCCGCCATCATAAGGTGTACAGGCCACCGTTGTTCCGGATTGATCGAGAAGGTAAACGAAGACACTATTAAGAGAGGACCTGACCTGTTGCATGACTGCAATGGCGCCAGGGTCATCAGGCTCTTTCTCACCGGTGACTACCTGTTTCAAATAATCCAGTGAAGCAGCACTGGCCAAATTATGGCGGGCGGCTTCAAACAAACTGGCATCCAGTTCAGCAACCAGTTGCTGCAACGAGTTGGAACTCTCTTGCTGGTTAACCTGCTTGCTGAAATACTGTTCTGCAATAAACCCCAGCACGAGCGAAACGGCAATCACCACTGTAATAACAACGGGCAAGCGGATATTTTTACTGGCGAAATAGGTCTGAATTATCAAGCTCGTTTAACTGGATATATGACTATATGAAGTCATCGACCTAAAGCGGAAAACCTTTAATTGAACAGCATTCAGGATGTTCAGTCACTGCTGTTTTCAATGGTCTTTCTAAACTTCTCCAATTGCTTTTTCCTGATGCGTTCCATATCAAGGTGGTAGATATCTTCCGGAAAAAGAAACTCGGCGACACCCGAGTCAAACAGGCGCCGCACTTCGTATTCATCATGCGCGATACCGCGCTGATAACGGTAGTTCAGGTAAGTTGCATTGGTATGAATAATAAACTCAACACGCATGCCACCGAGACGCGCAAAAAACTTGAGCATGGGTGTCTGGCTGCTACTGCCTGTTGAAGCACCATGGTATTGGCCACCGGTCAGGGTATCACTGATATCTTCAAGCACCATGATCGAATCTGTTTTAATGGCAGCCTGGGTCAGGTGACGCACGAAGCGTTTTACATCAGCAATACTGTCCAGCACCGCCATCAGTCCCAGTTCATCATCCACCGCCACAGCAGGATTCTTTTCATTTTTTCTCAACAGCTTGAGTATCTTGGCAGCAGCATCCTTTTTTCTGACTGTCACATACACCGGAATATCCTTACCTTTAAACTGGAACAGCCGGCGTTTAACCAGGGTCAGTTTCTCACGTTCGCCCAGTTCAATCGCTGAGATGCGCTCCATGTCTTCAATAACCTCAACATCCGTACAGCCAAAATCAGTTTCATTGTGCTGACTCAGCAAATAGGCAGTTTTGAGTTCACCTATTTTCAGCCCGGGACTCCAGACATTCTGATTGAGAAAATTCAGAAACGTGGAAAATTTCTTTTCAATTTGCGTTTCACGCTCGCGCTGGTCAATCGAACCGGCAAGGCTCATCAGCACCAGTTTTCGCTTGGCTTCAAAACGTGTTTTCTTGTGATAGTTTTCATTGAAGATAATCAGCAACAACTCAACCGGGTTTTGAGTCGTTTCAATTTCGTTGCTGATTTCAATATTCGAATGAAATTCTGCCAGCACCCTGCTTTTCAGGTAAGTGATTACCCTGTCCGCGCTCAATGCATATTCCCTGACACGGTTTGACACTTCAGAAAGATTGCCGTTGATACCATAGAGATTAGCCAGCAGGGCGTAGGCACGATCGCTGCGTTGTTGCGAAAGCCGCTCATTAGCAATCAAGCGGGGAATTTCATCAAAGCCCTGAATCTGTAACAGGTCAAAAACATGATCCCTGACAGCACGGTACTTGGTTACAGTGACTGGCTCAGACGCAAAGGTCTGCACCCATTGCCTCGCATGCCGGGTAAAGTTTCGGCCGAAGTTCAGTTCATCCTGGACTGAAAACGGACCATCCTGCTTCATTGCAGTAAAAATCGATTTTTCGTCGACAACACTCATTAACCTTCAACCGTAAAACCTTCATAACCCGTCATGAATTCAGACAACACATTCTGCTGAAAATTTTCCGCATCCCATGCCTGATCGGAGATAATCCGCCGATGCCGCTGTTGCACAATATAAATATCGGCCGTTGTCTTACCAAGTTGAGGCAAATCAAGTTCCACAGATTTACGCTGATAATAATCTCCCTCGAAATAATCCAGGCGATGGACATCAGCCGGCTCTACATCGTAGTAAACAATACCCTGAATAAAGTCCTGCTTGTTTGTAGCAAACGCTACCGGATAGTGCTGATCAACCACCGCACGACGTGTATAACCGTGCAGCACTGCTGAGGAAGCCAGGTAGTTGCCCGACACCACCCTGTCCCACACCGGACTGAACATTAGTGATCCATAGGTGAAAATATTGATGTTCATAGCAACCCCAAAACCTTGTAGCTACGGTTACGCAGCACCACGAAAGCGTTTTGGCTGGTGACGTTCGCCAGAACGATTGCCAGGCTTTTTACGCAGTAACAGGGAATGCGCGTGCATCCCGGCAGGAGGTGCTATCCCCATTAATTGCAGTATAGTCGGTGCAACATTAGACAGCCCACCTGACGAGGACAATTGCCAGTTGTCTTCATCCATGATCAGGCAGGGTACAGGGTACGTCGTATGCTGTGTATGAGGCTCGCCGGTAAACGGATCAACCAGTTCCTCGCAGTTACCATGATCAGCCGTCAGCAATACCGAATAGCCGGCGTTTTCTGCAGCTTCCAATACCCTGGATACTTCACGATCGAGGGTTTCTACCGCTTCCAGCACCGCATGGCGAATAGCGGTATGCCCAACCATGTCGCCATTGGCGAAATTAACCACAATAAAGCCGTAAGTCGCTTTACTGATTGCAGCAATAACAGCATCGCCAACCTCCTTTGCACTCATGGAAGGTTTATGGTCGTAGGTGGCAACCCTGGGTGAAGGTATCAGTACCTGCTTTTCACCACTGTAAGGTGTTGTCCGGCCACCATTAAAAAAATAGGTGACATGGGCATATTTCTCGGTCTCGGCACAATGAAACTGAGCCAGTCCAAGACTGCTGACGACCTGGCCGAGCGTGGTCAACGGTCGTTCCGGTTCAAATGCATAGGCAAATGGCTGGGCACGATCGTAAGGCATCATGCAGGTGATATCTGCCAATGCCGCGTTGCCCCGGTCGAAGCCGGTAAAGGTTGTTGAGCCTAATGCAGCGGTCAACTGGCGCGGGCGGTCTTTCCTGAAATTAAAGAACAACAGTGGTACGTCATCTGCCAGGACTTCGAAGCAAGGCAATAAAATCGGCTTTATAAACTCGTCAGTGTCTCCTGCAGCATAGGCACTGCGAATGGCTGTTTCAGCGGACTGGGCATGCTCACCCTTACCCATGACCAGAGCCCGCCAGGCGATCTCGGTTCTTTCCCAGCGCTTGTCCCGGTCCATGGCATAAAAACGCCCCATGATACTGACGATCGCGCCACCGGATTCATGTAACTGCTGTTCCAGCTCCTGCAGGTAACGCAATGCGGCCTGAGGCGCGGTATCGCGGCCATCTGTGATCATGTGCAGCAAAGGCCTGACGCCCTGTTGTTTGCAGAGTCGAATTAAGGCCATCAGGTGATCAATATGACTGTGTACACCACCATCAGAAACCAGGCCTGCCAGGTGCACAACCCGCTTACCTGCCCTGGCCTTGTCTAACGCCTCTAGTAAAGCTTTATTGCGGTAAAACTCGCCGCTTTGTATGGCGTCGTTGATGCGCACAATATCCTGGCGGATGATATCACCTGCACCCAGTGTCAGATGCCCCACTTCGGAGTTTCCCATCTGGCCATCGGGCAAGCCAGCAGCATGGCCGGAAGCATTCAGGGTAGTATGCGGGTAGCGACTGAAGTAGGCATCCAGGTTTGGCGTTTGTGCCTCAGCAACTCCGTTATTGAGTTTGCTGGGGTTAACACCAAAACCATCAAGAATGACCAGCATTGTTGGGCGACGCGGCACACCAGAAAGAGTCGACATATGCGATACCTTTATATTCAGGGATACAAAATCTCTTTCAACATGTATGCCATATGGCGAAATCAGGTAAAACCAGCCTAAAACAGCCATTTTGAGCCGGATGACACGATCCAGGGCTATAGGTATGCACTATTGTCGTGCATCTTTATTACAGTATGCTGACTTTTTGTGCATAACAAAGACTGTCAAAATCGATATTTTATGAGTTGGCCAACCAGAGCGGAGCCAATATAAGACCTAGTTTTCCGGTTCCAGCCTGACCAGCTGGCCATTGGCGGCATCGGTCAGCAGGTAAAGATAACCATCCGGACCGTTACGTACATCACGGATACGTCCAAGCTCGTTTTCCAGCAGTCTCTCTTCACGAACAACCTGGTCACCTTCAATCTCAAGTCTGACCAGCAACCTGAACTTCAGGGAACCCACGAACAAGCTTCCTTTCCATTGCGGAAACCTGTCAGCGTCATAAAAAGCCATACCCGAGGGTGCTATAGAAGGTACCCAGTAATAAATGGGCTGCTCCATACCTGCTTTCTGTGTGCCCTCACCCACCGGGACGTCGGTGCCGTATTCTTCACCATAGCTGATCACCGGCCAGCCATAATTGACACCCGGCCCGATGATGTTGATTTCATCTCCACCCTGCGGTCCATGTTCATGTATCCACAAGCGACCGGTTGCCGGGTTTAATGCAGCCCCCTGCGGATTGCGGTGCCCGTAACTGTAGATTTCGGGCTTTGCATCAGCATGTTGAGCATAGGGATTGTCGACGGGAATGCTGCCGTCAGCATGCAGCCGGATTACAGAACCGGCATGATCACCCAGTAACTGGGCACGATTACGTTCGCCACGGTCACCCACGGTAATGTATAAATAGCCTTCCCTGTCGAATACCAGGCGCGAACCAAAATGTCGCCCGCCACCAGACTTGGGCAGCAGGCGAAACAGGACCTGCCAGTCGACCAGGCGATTGCCTTGCAACCGTGCCCTGCCAACTTCAGTACCCATGCCGTTGTCACCCGGCCCAACATAGGAAAAATAGATCCAGCCATTTTTCACATAGTCCGGATGTAAAACCACATCCAGCAATCCACCCTGCCCATAACCTTCAATAAAGGGCAGGCCTTCAACGAAGTTTGGCAATAGCTGTCCGTCTTGCACGATACGTAAGCGGCCGGGACGTTCGGTAACCAGAATACGTCCATCTGGCAGAAAGGCCATACCCCAGGGATGTTCCAACCCATCGGTCAGGCGCACAACCCTGAATGATTCATCTGCACAGGCTGAATTTA
Organism: uncultured Gammaproteobacteria bacterium; assembly: GCA_963801985.1. Taxonomy (GTDB): domain Bacteria; phylum Pseudomonadota; class Gammaproteobacteria; order Chromatiales; family Chromatiaceae; genus JABDQZ01. The sequence goes on along the minus strand of CAWDGV010000012.1, from coordinate 455,731 downwards.
ACAACCCAACCAACATCAGGCAGCAGATCAGCAATGATCGAGTGTGTTTCCGCATTCACTATAATCCTGGTCCGGTTCAACTGAACTGCGCCATTGATGATGTGGTTTATCAAAGATGTGGTTTACTGCATCCGGCTCCCACTGTCCCGCCGGGTAGGTCGCGATGTAATCTCTTTCACTGGCCCAGTTATTGAGCACCGGTTCGACGATACGCCAGGCATAATCGACTTCGTCGTAACGCAGGAACAGTGAACTGTCACCTTCTATAACATCCAGCAGCAGCCCTTCATAAGCATCGGTCTGTACATCATATTCACAGCGAAAAGGTGCATCAAGACTTATCTGGCGTGTTTCCATCGTCAGTCCCGGTTCCTTGACGGTGATTTCCAGGCGCAGGGATTCTTCCGGCGACATGCTCATGATCAGCCAGTTTGGCGGTGGCCGCTCAATGTGTGCACTGCGGAAAAAATGCTTGGGTGGATGTTTGAAACTGATGGCCACCATGGTTCTGGCCTTGGCCATTCTTTTACCCGTCCTCAGGTAAAAAGGTACGCCACGCCAGCGCCAGTTATCCACGTAAAGTTTTAATGCGGCATAAGTCTCGGTAACACTCTCCGGGTCAACATTCGGTTCTTCCAGGTAACCCGGCACCGGTTTGCCATCAATACTGCCACTGCTGTATTGCGCACGAAATGCATGCGCAGCCACGGCTGATGGATGAATAGGACGTATGGACTTGAGTACCTTGACCTTCTCGTCACGCAGGTCGTTGGCATCCATCGATACCGGTGGTTCCATCGCTACCAGCGCCATCATTTGCATCAGGTGACTTTGCAGCATGTCACGCAAAGCACCGGTATTTTCATAAAATCCGGCCCGGCTACCTACACCCAGTTTTTCTATCCGTGTGATTTGGACCTGGTCAATGTAATTGCGGTTCCATAAAGGCTCCAGCATCAGGTTCGCAAAACGCGAGACCAGTACATTCTGCACCATGGCCTTGCCCATGTAATGATCAATGCGGTAAATCTGGTGTTCCTGTAAATGTTTGGCCAGGCGTTTTTGCAGGCTGGTCGCACTTTCCAGGTTTGAACCAAACGGTTTTTCAATTACCACCCTGCGCCAGTGCGATTTTTCCTCCAGCATCTCATGGTTACCCAAAACATGAATCAGGTCACCATAGGTAGCTGGCGGCATCGATAGATAAAAAATGTAGTTATCCGGATAAGCATCCGTAGCCAGCAATGCCTTGAGTTGTTCCAGTGTGTCCTCGTCTTTGACATCACCCTGGAAATAACTGATGCGTTTCGAAAATTTGTCGAAAACATCCAGCTGGCGATCATCCCGGGCATTGTCATCAATGGATGCCGCCACGTACTCAATCCATTGTTCCTGGTTGAAGTCTTTACGACCACAGCAGAGAATTTGAATCTGCTCACCCAGCAAACCGGAAGCTTCCAGGTGATACAAAGACGGCAACAGCTTCAGCTGGGCCAGGTTACCGGTTGCACCGAAAATAATCAGAGTACAGGGATCAGTCATCGACTCTTTCCTCCTGACATGCATCGTTCCAATGCGTATGGAAAACACCCTCTTTATCAACACGCCGATAAGTATGCGCGCCAAAATAATCACGCTGTGCCTGCAGCAGGTTAGCCGGTAATACAGGCATACGATAACCATCGTAAAAACTCAGCGCCGATGACATGGCTGGCACCGGCACACCGATATTGACCGCCAGCGATACCGTGTTACGCCAACCGGCCACCGAAGACTGCACTGCAGCGGCAAAAAAATCATCCAGCAGCAGGCTCTGCAGTTGCGGGTTCCTGTCGTAGGCCTGCTTGATATCATCCAGGAAACGGCTGCGAATAATGCAGCCGGCACGCCATAATAAAGCTACGTTGCCAAAGTCCAGCTCCCAGCCATATTCACTCGAGGCTTCCCGCATCTGCAAAAAACCCTGGGTATAGGAAATGATCTTGGCCGCATACAGCGCATCATGAATTTCGTTAACCGCCACCTGGGTAGACCCGTTAAATGCCTCAATAGCCGAACCCAGCCGTTCTGCTGCCTGTTGTCTCTCCGCCTTCATGGAAGATAATACGCGCGCAAACACTGCTTCAGTGATCAGGGTCAGGGGAATGCCTACATTGAGTGACTCAATGGCGGTCCAGCGCCCGGTGCCCTTTTGCCCTGCACTGTCGAGTATCTGCATGACACGGGGCGTACCATCCTCGTCCTTGACGCGTAATATGTTGGCCGTGATATCGATCAGGTAGGATGACAAAACACCCTCGTTCCATTGGGCAAAGATGTCGGCCAGTTGATCCATCTCCAGTCCGAGACCTTCATGCATCAGCTGCCAGGATTCTGCAATCAGCTGCATATCACCGTATTCAATACCATTGTGCACCATTTTGACGTAGTGACCTGCCCCGCCATTACCGACCCACTGGCAACAGGGCGTACCATCCTCGGCCCTGGCGGCAATCGACTGGAACAGATCGCTGACATATGGCCAGGCTTCGGGATCGCCACCAGGCATCAGGGAAGGGCCAAACCTGGCGCCTTCTTCACCACCGGAAACACCAATACCGAGAAAACGGATACCTTTTTCCTGCATCTGTTTCCAGCGTCTCTCGGTATCCTGGTAAAAGGAGTTACCACCATCAATAATGATGTCGCCCTGTTCCAGGTGAGGCATCAAATTATCAATAACACGATCCACTACAATACCTGCAGTGACCATCAGGAGGATAACCCTGGGCGATGCCAGCTCATCAACGAAGTCCGTAATGCTTTCGTAGCCGGTTACCGGCTGGCTGGAATCAACGCGTTCCAGGAATGCCTCGGTTTTATCCCAGTTACGGTTATAAACAGCCACCTTGTGGCCATGGTCGGCAATATTCAAGGCAATACTGCTACCCATTACGCCGAGACCCAGTACCCCGATATCAGAAGCCATCAAAACCCTCCATTTTATTAAGTATTATCTTTCGACGCGTAGTCGTCCATTGTTTACCCTGCTTAAATCCACCGTTAAACGATGCAGCGTCCAGCCATGTTTTTTATCATGTGCGGTGATAAATACCGTTGTAACGCCAGCCGGAATTTTCACGCCAGACAGGCTGCGCGTAAACGGCTGTTCATTAACATGCGGATGGTAGAGCACACGATCTCCCAGCACCCGGCCTTCTGCATCCACTACCTGCCAGTTATCTGCATAATGCTCCCAACCTGTATCTGTATGTCTTAAGGTCACGTCAACGGACCATTGCCCAGCACCCCGCGATTGAAATTCAGCTGCAACAATATCAACTTCACCGGCTACTGCAGCCTTCAAGAGTGTGCCAAGCAGAATCATGACAAACAGCACATTCATTTTCTGAAACATAAGCATCCTTGGTTATTCTTCCGGTTTTTACTTGTCTTGTCCGATACCTGTTACTACAAATATGTCACCTGCCTGCGTAACTCATGTACACGGCTTAAATAGTTTTCTGCATCGCCATAATCGCTATATGCCGTAACATACCGATGGAGATCAGCAGTACGACGTGTGTGTTTTATCGGACACCAATATTGTTCAGTCCGCGCTGCAGGCTATGCAGGCGTTCCAGAATATCGCCAAGCTTTGAACCAGGCATGATGATTCCTTGCTTATCAGGCAAACTGTTTAATTCTGCACAGTCTAGCAGCTCTTACACCGGAATGATTTCGCAGTTAGGCTAAAATACTTTAACCACAGGAGGAGTTTTCTGCTTGATGTTAATGATTAAACTCATGGCGTTGCTGATAATTGCCAACGGGACGCCAATACTTGCCAGAAAGATCATGGGCCGTCGCTGGGCTTACCCGGTTGATGGGTCTATCTTATGGCCTGATGGACGGCGCTTGTTCGGTCCATCGAAATCCTGGCTGGGCTTAATCAGCTCACTGCCAGTTACCATTTGCTTCGGCTTGTTACTGTCATTTTCATGGTCAATCGGACTTGCCATTGCAGCAGGCGCCATGCTGGGTGACCTGCTGTCCAGCTTTATTAAAAGACGCCTTGGCATTGCGCCCAGTGATATGGCTATTTTTCTTGACCAGGTACCGGAATCATTGCTGCCACTGTTGCTTGTCATGCAGCCTCTGCAACTGTCCCTGCCTGAGATCATCGGGCTAACACTGGCCTTTATCGTGATCGAACTGGTACTTTCAAGAATTCTCTATCGCCTGCACATTCGTAACAGGCCTTATTAAGAAATCCCTTTCAATTCATGCACGGTAACCTCCGGTGGACAGTTCAACCTGACATCAACCACGCAAACACCCGAGCCTGCGGATGTATAGCCCTGCAAGTCATTAAACTGCCAGCTTCCCGAACACATTTCCCTGGGACTATTCGCATTACACATGATGGGAATACCCCCGGGCAGGCAAATCTGGCCGGCATGCGTATGTCCACAGAACATCACATCGAAATCAGCGTAGGCTGCCTGGCGGAATACTTCTGGTGAATGTGACAACAGGATGGAAACTGCCCCGGCAGGAATACTGTCTGCAGCTTTTTCCAGGTTATCAGCACGATGATAATGCGGGTCATCAATACCCGCGAAAAAAACAGACTCTCCCTGCCTTTCGATCTGCAGCGACTCGTTCATCAGGATGTGAATACCCAGCTCTTCAATACCTGGCAGCATCCGGATACTGTCATGATTACCCAGGATTCCGATAACCGGATCAGCCAGCTGCGCCCTGACCCGCTGGAGCCCGTGCACGGCCGCTTCATAGGGACCATAGGTTCTGGCCCTGAAGTCCCCGGTTAATACGCAGATATCGTACTCAAGCCCAGCTACAGCATTGATCAATGCTGCCGGAATATCCTCAGACATATCCAGATGCAGATCAGAAATATGCAGAATGCGGTAACCATCAAAAACAGAAGGCAGGTGCGCCAGCTTTATCTGATTTTCAGTCACGCGTATATCGCGTGCATTGCGTTTGCCCCGTGCATGCATCCCGGTCAAACGTAACACGTTACGAATCACAGAGTGAATTGAATACCAGTTTTCGATGTGAAAAAAAGTCCGGCCCTTGCCAAAAACCCGTGCCTCGTAATCCTGCTCAAAGCCAATTCTCTGCTGCAGGTGAACGCGACCAACACGTTCTTCCAGCTGGCTTCGCATTTCATCGCTTAAAGCAGGACTGTGCATCAAAACCTCGATTCCAGGTTTACGGGGGTGATGTAATGATTGTAGTGCAAAAGATAAGGACGTTAAAAACTTCACAAACCATGGAATACTTACTACCTTATACTTGAAATAGATTGTTATTCATTTAGACCCTGACAAACTGTAAATAAGACTATGAAACGACGAGTTACCCTCATCACGCTGTTGATGTGCTTAATGGCTCCCGCGGTCGCCCTGGAAGCCGGACAATCAACTCCCACCGCGATGAACTTCAAGGCCAAGGAAGAAGACCTTGCCATACGTACGAAACTTGAAAAACAGATTCAGAGTCTGACCTCTGATGAAGAGGCCAAGCAAAAGCTTATGTATGAAGCCAGACGCCGAATTACTCTCTGCAAGGCATGTCACGGCGAAGATGGTAATGCGGTTGCTCAAAACGTACCCAGCCTCGCCGGGCAAAACCCGGTTTACCTGGTGGACCAGTTTATGCGTTTTGGCGACGGCAGACGTAATGATTTCACCATGAACAGCCTGGCCAAGGTCATCAATGATGAAGACAAAATCAAACTGGCTATCTATTTTTCCGAACAAAAAATAAAACCTGCTGGTGGTGGCCAGCCTGAACTGATGCAACGTGGACAGGAGCGTTACCAGCTATTGTGTGTCGAGTGTCATGGCGAGGATGGCCTGGGTGCCAAACAGGGCTATGCCCGGCTGGCGGGCCAGCGTCCGGAATACATTGTCAAAATGCTCAAGGAATTCAAGAACCAGACTGGTCGTCGCAGCAATCCCTGGATGACAGCCCGCGCCAATGCCCTGACTGAAACAGACATGCAGGCTGTGGCAACGTACCTGGCCAACATGCAATAACAATATTTTTGGCATGCAACCTGCATTATTTTCGCTGTGATTAATATACATTTACAGGAAAATGATCATGGCTACATTACTTAAAGAATACACAAACATGGATAACGAGTACGCCATTCCGGCCGGCAAGCAGGAAATTATCCTGATGCTGCTCAATGGTGTTATCCAGAAAATTGAAGCTGCCAAAGATGCCCATGCCAGGGGCGATTTAAGCGAAAAAGGCTTCCACCTTGGCAGGGCGACCGGCATTGTTGATGCGCTGCGCAACATGCTGGATACCCGCTCGGGTGACCTGGTCTCAACAGACCTGGATACCGTCTATAACCATGTTGACCTGTTATTACAGGCTGGTTTAGATCCAACATGTTTACATCACCTGGATGAAGCGGCAGAAATCCTGGAAAACCTGGCGATTGGCTGCAACTTTGTTGCACCAGAAGGCCGCCCGGTTTCAGCTGAAGCAATGCATGCCTAAATGCTATTTAGGCAAACCGGAAGGTTTGTGTTGTTGCCATGAATGAATAGCGGCAAGCGTTTGCCGCTATTCAGACATTTCATACGCATCCCGTTTCAAGGGGCGATCTTGGCAGGCAAAATTGTTACAATCCCGAAATTGTTAACAATATGAGGCCTGTTTCTTATATTGAGCACAGATTTTTTCTGTAGATTTCACTATTCCACGACGGAATTCCAGCGTGAAACATGCTCGATATTTTTCTGTTATGTTTTTTTCAAAAAGTTTTAGCACCCCGGATCCCATTCCCGCCAAAGGCATTGAACATGCAACAAAAATCATGGAAACCGGCCACCTGTTTCGTTACAACCCTCTCAAAATTTCTGACAATATCCTGGAAGATGAAAATTCCGGCACGGATACGCTTTATAGCGAGGTCAGCCTGTTCGAAAAGGAATTTTGTGAATATACCGGCCACAAATACGCCGTTGCGGTAAATTCCTGCGGCAGCGCCATGTTTCTTGCCCTGAAAGCTGCCGGCATTCAGAACGGCGACAGGGTTTTTAGTAATGCCTTCACTTTTACCGCAGTCCCCAGTGCCATCGTCCATGCTGGCGGTGAACCGGTTTACCTTGATTGCAATGCCGACTACACCCTGGACATTGACAACTTCAAGACAAAAATCCAGGCAAACCCGGATGTTCGCTACCTGTTGCTCTCCTATATGCGTGGCCATATTTCCGACGTAGAGCAGATTAAAAAAATCTGTGATGACCAGCAAATCACCCTGATCGAAGACTGTGCACACAGCCTCGGGGTTACCTGGAAAAATGAGGATGATGATGAATCCATGCATATTGGGCATCACGGAGTGGCTGCCTGCTTTAGCGCCCAAAGCAATAAACTGATCAACGCGGGTGAAGGTGGCATACTGGTAACCAATCACGAAGACATAGCGGCCTACAGCATTCTTGCTGCAGGATCATACGAGCTGCTATACGAACAGCACATTACCCGTCCGGAGAATAATATTTTTGAAAAAATCAAGCTGGATGTTCCCAATTTCAGCTTGCGTATGAATAACCTGACAGCGGCGGTATTGCGACCGCAAATTCCGGAACTTGAAGAAAAAATTCAGGCTTACGCTGAACTGTATGATGGCCTGGAAGAAAAATTTGCCAACATCGATCACCTCGAGACACCCGATATCCTGCCTGAAGTACAAAGGGTCGGTGACAGCTTTCAGTTCAACGTGACAGGATTGAGTGAAAAACAGGTTGAAGAATTTCGTAACCGCGCCCGTGAACGGGGTATTGAACTGCAGGTATTCGGCCACTCGGACAACGCACGCTATTTCCGCAACTGGAAGTATTCATTTCATAAAACTCCGGAGCTGGAACAAACCGAGGCTATTATCACGGCTGCCTGTGATTTCCGCATTCCGCTGACCTTCACCAAGCAGGATATTCAGCTAATTGCTGATATTATTCGGGAATTATTGGCAGAATTTCACTAGCAGCATTAATGGAAAAAACACCTCAGCTTTCCCGTTGGCAGCTTTACATGCAGTTGATGCGTCTGAACCGGCCCATCGGCATCCTGTTATTGCTTTGGCCTACCCTGTGGGGCTTATGGATTGCCGCTAACGGCAACCCAAGTCCCCTTCTGGTTGTCATATTTTCCCTTGGCGTGCTTTTAATGCGTTCAGCGGGCTGCGTCATCAATGATTATGCCGACCGGGAAATAGACCTGCATGTCAAGCGCACCAAAGACCGGCCAATCACCAGTGGCAAGGTCAGTACCCGTGAAGCCCTGGCGCTGTTTACTGTGCTTGTGGTGGTTGCCTTTTTGCTGGTGTTATTACTCAATCCTTTAACCATCGCCCTGTCCTTTGGCGGCGTGCTGCTGGCTGCAAGTTACCCCTTTATGAAACGTTACACGCACCTGCCGCAGGCTTACCTCGGTATTGCCTTTGGCTGGGCGATTCCGATGGCTTTTGCCGCCCAGACAGGTGAACTGGATCCACGGCTCTGGCTAATATTTCTTGCTACCGTGTTGTGGGCTGTTTCTTACGACACCATGTATGCCATGGTCGACCGTGATGATGATCTGAAAATTGGCGTTAAGTCTACCGCGATTTTATTTGGCCAGTACGATCGCCTGATTATCGGCCTGGTCCAGGTCGCCTTCCTGGTAACGCTCTATCTTGTTGGGCGGGCTTTTGAACTGGGAAACGTCTACCTTGGCGGACTCGTGCTGGCCACACTGATGTCGATTTATCACCAGTGGCTGATTCGAAACCGGGAGCGCAATGACTGCTTAAAAGCCTTTTTACACAATAACTGGTTGGGGGCCGCGGTGTTTGCAGGAATTGTGCTGGATTACGCACTTTAATCCTAAAGAGTAATTAGCCCGGATACACGCTGGCTTTTAATTTACTGTTTCATTTAAAAACTGAACAATGGCCCCATAAACAGGTAAATGCTGTTGTCGCCATCGTCATTATGCCCATAGGACAGGTACATCGGCCCCATTGGCGTATCTGCACCAAGGAAGACACTACCGGCAAAAATGGTATCGTCAATATCAACATCGTTCTGATCTTGCCAGACATTGCCCAACTCCAGGCTTGCGCCAAAGTAAGATTCAAAAAACATAAGATCCGCAATACGACGCATGTAAATGGCACTGGCCAAACCGGAATGCTGCCCTGTCAGCCTGTCTTCTTCATAGCCGGACAGTTTCAGGAAACCGCCCAGCTGATAGAGACTTTGAAAGGGGGCATCATCATCAACAGTGGTATGTAAACTAAGCCGTCCGATCAACGTATGCTTACCCCATGAAGCAGCCTTCAGCAGGTCAAGGTTAATTTGCTCGAAGTCCGTGTCAGCTCCAAACTCTTCACTCGAAATCAGGTATCCCAGGTTAGCAAAATGGCCCTTGGTAGGAAAATACAGGCTGTCTAGCTTGTCCGCAGTCAACTGCACTGAAAAGCTGCCGCTGTCAAAATCCCTGTCAGGCTGATCAGGACCGACATCAACCTCGGCTGTTCCAGTTGCGCGAAAATACCCCAGTTTCACCTGACCCCAGGTCCCGAATTGTCGGCCAATGCCCAAGTTTAATTGGTAACTTTTACCACGTATTTCGCTAAGCTTATTACCCGAGCGATCAAAAGTATTGGTTTTGTCCACCCCGTAGCCCAATGAAGCAGACGTGAAATAATTCCCCCGAGGATCAAGCGGCTGATAAATTTCTGTGACAATGCCAGGCTCATCACCGACCTGTAGAGCCAGGCGCCATTCACCATTAAGCTCGTTGATTTCAGTTTTTGTATAGGCTACTCCAATATTAAAAATGCCATCACCTTCAGGCGTGCTGGAAGTAATAAGGCCTAACTGCAGATAGCCGGGCCCCCAGGCTTTTTCTTCAGCGGTTACCTTCAATCCAGTCTGCCCGCCCTTCTCTTCTAACTCGTAACGAACTGACTGAAAAAGTTCCAAACCGTAAATCTGCTGTATATCTTTCTCCAGCTCGGCAATATCCAAAGGTTTACCCGGCTCAGCAGAAAGATAACTGGCAATGACTTCTTCACTTATAGATGACTGATTGTCGATTTCAATGTAATCAATCACCAGTGACTCATTTTGCGGCTGCCCACGGGAGGCCAGGTGCACCTGGTAATTGTCTTCACTGAGTGAATAGCGTTTAAGCGATTTGCTTGTGTTATCAGCTGCCTCTTCACCCAGTGGAATCGTCTCGGTAATCCGGTTAAAACTGCCAGCACCTATATCACCCAATTCGATGGAAATATGAACATCTTCAGTCTTGAGGGTCTTTAAAGCCGCCTGGGAATTGAGGGAAAACAGGAAGTTGACCATCTGGCCGGCCACGCTAAATCCCGATGTGATTTCTTCACGCGTCAACATCTCACTTCCCAGGTCTGACACAATGACTACGTCTGCGCCCATGTCCCGGGCAACACTGATCGGAATATTGTTCGAAATACCACCATCAACCAACATTTTTTCATCAATCATTACCGGATCAAAAGCACCGGGCACCGCCATGCTGGCGCGCAGCGAGCGGGCAAGACTGCCCGACTTGAGCACGACCTCCTTGCCGGTTTCCAGGTCAGTAGCAACCGCCCGATAAGGAATAGGTAACTGGTCAAAATTCTTGATGCTGGCAACGCTCTGGGTCAGGCGGTTTAATTCGAGGTCAAACTTCTGCCCGTGCACGTAAGCCAGTGGTAATTCTATCTTGCCATCGTTGAAACCGGGCTTGGCTTTCATAACATAAAGGGCATCATCTGTCTTACGGCGAAAAGAACGATCTTCACGAAGTGGCTCGTCCTCAAAAATAAGCTCCCAGTCAATCCGCTTGATTTGCTTCTCGATTTCGTCCGGGCTCATGCCCGAGGCATACAGCCCACCAATGATCGAGCCCATGCTGGTGCCTGCCACATAATCAACCGGTATGCGCATTTCTTCGAGCACTTTTAGCACCCCGACATGCGCGCCACCCTTTGCGCCACCACCAGCCAGGACCAGGCCAATTTTGGGTCGCTTGGGAGCAACCGCTGTATCAGAATCCTCGGTTGTCTTTGCCGCCAGAACTGTAGCTGGAAGGCTAAACAGTAAAAGCATGGAGATGAATAAACAGGAGATCAGTAAACCACGAAATTGCGGCCTGATGGATATGAAGTTCAATTTACTGTGCACGTTTTTTCCCTGTTAGTTGTCCTGTTGCATTCCAGGCAGACCGACTCTGATCAGTTGCGAAAAGTTTTCCGCCTGGTCTGCCGCCTGTGCTTTTGGATTGATGTAGGATTTTTTTTGTAATTCGGCAAAAGGCAGGCTTTTATCGAGTTTGCCGACATCGTAAAGATAGGAAGGAACATAGCCACTGGCCAGAATCTTCCAGGATAAAGGCACATGCCCTGGATTTACACGCGCATTCATCCAGATACCTGTAGTGCAGTTATCTTCAATCGTATTATAAAATTCCGGCTCATCGTTCAATTTATTGATCCGGTTCATATACTCGAGAAAAAACCGGCGGGCATTTTCCAACGAACCCTGAATGCGGTACACATAGACATCCTCTGGAGGGTCTTTGCGGTAATTGGAACGGACACGAATAACATCACGTTCATCCGCCACTACGTAATAGAGTTCAAACTGTTTGAAAAAACCCTTAATAGTGGAATAGCCTTCCTGCTTCTCAGTGCGCGTTTCAATCGAGACCGCCAGGTGCTCGCCGTCGGAAAAACCAAAACTGATAAACGTATGCGCTATAGCCGGTCCCATCCAGTAGACCGCAACCAGATCAACAGAATCCAGTTTATCCAGGTCAAAGGTTTTATCATAGTAAGCAGGCGTAAAATCTGTTTCGGTACGGTAATCAAAATTGCGGATATTTCTCACCGTGATCATATTATCCTGAATCTCCGCCCTTGCCAGGCGAGCCACTTCCGGCTTCCAGTCACGGTCATTGGAAGGTTCAATAGTGCTCCACCACCCTAGCAGCAGGGCAAACAAACCCAGAAAAACCACGACCATTTTAGCGGCCTGCTTGCGCAGAAAGACGGATAAAATGGCTACCAGGCCAAGCAGGACAAAAGCGGAAGCCAGGATCAAACGCAGGTTGGCACTTTCCAGGTCAGAATAGTTAATGGCTAATGCGCCCCAGGCTGAAATACCGGCAATAACAAGGGCAAGCAGTAAAGCTGTAATCCAGCCACCCATTTTTTTCAGTACGTACATAGCCAAACCAGCTTGGTTCTTGATTTCAGAAGCATAACATTAATGACGCTAATGGATAATTGGAAAAATGCCGGACATTTTACGCCAATTATTTGCCTCGATACTACAAAGGCTGTGTTACAGGGACTTTACTGTATCAGTCGCCTGAATGGGAAACAGCAATATCTCGATTTGGCTGGACATATGGTTGATGGGCAATAGTACCCCGAGAACCGGATCTTCCATCAATCTTTGCCAAAGCGATTTCAGCCCTGCATCCAATGCCTGGCGCAGCTGTCGCTCGATTTCAGGTTTTTCCTGTTCATGCGAACTAATACTCCAGGCAGAAATCCCGGCTGAGAAAACCAGCCCCAGCGATTGCCCAAGTACCATTGAAGCAGCAGCGCCTCCCGCTCGTAATGATAAATCTGCAACCATTCGCGCAACCGTATCATCCACAACAATTTGTAGATTATCCTTGCCCAGTGAGGAGTTTGCCCTGGTCGCGACGGTATCAGCATGAGTCAGGAGAGCATCATAAGCTGCCACACCGGTTAAATCGTTTCTTTCGAGCAGTAATGACAACGGCATACCGTTTTGACCATTGGCTGAAATTGAAACCAGGGTAATCGGTTCCAGCTTTTTCCGCAGCGACCTGACTGAAACCCTGTGCATGGCAGGTAAACGCTGAAGTTGCTCAGCCAGCAGGGAAATATAAAGTGCTGCCGCTTGCTCGGTGATCTGTTGCGGATTGGAGATCTCATTCACAGGCTCAAGCACCAGCTCATAATATTCTTCACGGATATATTCGACCAGGTACTCCTCTATAGATGGCTCATCCTCATCTCTGGACATCTTGTACCAGCCAACCTTGAATCCAATCCATTGCTGCGCCCAATAGCTCGTGTACCAGGGAATAAATTCAGAATCTGTTTTTTCCCTGACTCGTCCCATCCATTCCGTCATGGCCTGTTGCGTGTATGCGACAGCTTCGGAACGTGCCAGGCAGGATGCCGACCACAGGTCTTCCTGGATTTCCTGCCATTTTTCAGGCGCTATGGGTGGCACTGGCTTGATGAAAGTCTCTTTCAGCGGCTGTAAAGTACAGCTTACTAGTACTACAACAGAAATCAGGATTGCCGGGTAAAGATAGAATATTGACTTCTTCATGGGCATGAAGATACATGAGTGCAGATATATTACAAAAAACCTCATTATTTTTTAATGAGGTTAGAAAGATAACCCCAAAGCCCTTGCTTCAGCTTATGTAAAAAAATAGATAGCCCCGAAATTAACTGATTAACCAGTTGTCGTTTCAGTGCTATTACAAAAATTATTGATGACGCGCAGAAAAAAACAGGTTATTAGTCGCAACTCTTTCCAAGCAGTTTTCTACCTTTTTTCAATTGGGCTTTTGTAATCTTCAAGTCCAATTTAAGCGATTTTCGTTTGCTGGCTTTACCCTCCTTGTCTATTTCTTTCTCCAATTTTGACTGTTTTTTCTCAAGTTTCTTCAGCAATTCCTCAATAGCATCACATCTTTCACCATCGGGACTTTTGTCTTCTTCCAGAAGATCAGTCAGTTGTTTTAATATTTTTTTTAAACCCATAACATTGATACCTTGTAGTAACCTGGAATAAGAGTCTGGTCGGTCTAAATGGACAGAGAGCCACTATGATTATTCTGGTAAATCTTCGCCTTTTTGAGTAAATACTGTCTTGGCCATCCGCTTGGCAAAGTAATAAATTCTTTTTTGCTTTTCAATAATATCGACCTCAATAGTATATGCCGGAATACGATTGGGTTCTTCGGCAACCAGTCTTGCTGCCTGGTGCGTGGCAGCAGAATTGGATAGTTTATTGATATCATGTTTCATTTTGATGACTGTGCTGGCTACTTCGGTATTACTCTGTGATACAGACTGGATTGCCAGGGAAAGCGCCTTTTGAATGGTCTTGTGGAAATCAGTGAGAACTTTGCGGGTTGTGGCGCTGATTGAAAAGCCAGCCTTCAGGCGATTGTGCCCTAAATCAACAAGATTGGTTTCAATTGTGTCTCCAATATTTTCCAGGTCACTTACTGCTTCCATTAATGCCAGGAACTCTTCAGTCTGGTTGTCACTTAATGAACCCTTACTGATTAGTCCCATGTACTCGATAATCTGTTCATACAGCAGGTCGACTTCATTATCCATTTCCCGGATGGCATTTAATTCATTTTGATTACCAGACAGAATAGCCGGCATAATCCTTGAAAACATTTTTTCGACTTTTTCTCCCATGTGTAAAACTTCAAGTCGGACACGGTCCAGGGCAAGCGTGGGTGTTGTTAACAATTCCTGATCAAGATACTTAGAGCGTATTTCCAATGACTCTATTCCAATCGCTTTATCAGGGAGTATTTTTTCGACGAATTTTGCAATCTGGCTGGTAAAGCCAATGAAAATCATCGTATTGGCAATATTAAAAATTGTATGAGCATTAGCTATCTGGCGAGGTGCTTCTGCACCCAGTCGGTCGACCCCGGACAACTCGGGATATGCCGGTGACATCCAGGCAACAAATTCGGCAAGCTGTGGAATAAAGAAAAACCAGAGCATGACACCGGCAACATTAAAAAACACGTGAACGGTAGCGGCCCTGACAGCTTCACGCGGTTTACCGATGGCGGCAAGCATGGCTGTAACACAGGTTCCAATGTTGGAGCCAAATGCCAATGCAATACCTGCAGGCAACGTGATAAATCCCTGTGTCGCCATGACAATTACGATACCGGTGGTTGCTGAAGAGGACTGTACCAGTCCGGTAAATGCAGCCGCCACCAAAATACCTGTAATTGGATTCTCCATCTGGATCATCAGGTCAAGAAAGGGTTGGAACGTGCGCAATGGCTTCATCGCATCACTCATGACGCTCATGCCATAAAATACCAGGCCGAGTCCCATTAACATGGTCCCGTATTGCCTGGTTTTGTCATTTTTAGAAGCAAACATCATGCTAAAGCCAATGCCAATCATCAGTAATGCAGCTTTGGTAATTTGAAAAGCGACAATTTGAGCTGTTATGGTAGTACCAATGTTGGCACCCATGATGACACCGACGGATTGTGCCAGTGTCATGAGGCCAGCGGAGATAAATCCAACCACCAGCACGGTAGTCACAGAAGAGGATTGAATAATTGCAGTAACAAAAGCCCCGGTGACAGCTCCCATGAAACGGTTGCCGGTCAACTTGGCAAGGATCGATTTCATCCGGTCACCCGCAACAGCCTTTAGCGAGGTCGACATTTGCTCCATACCAAACAAAAACAAAGCAAGTCCGCCAAAGAGAGACATGGCCATGACGCCCCACTGAATGGAGTCAGTACCGCTAGCAGCTGCATGAGTGGGGCCTGATAGCAGCGTTAACCCCGAAAGCAGCAGTAACAATAAAAACGCATTGCTCTTAGTCCACTGTATTTTTTGGATATTTGATGCAAATAAATACTTCATTAAGTAGTTCCTGCAGGCAATTTATACCTTAATTGAGGTAGCTCAAATGATCTTGAAAAAGATGCTGACTTTGCCATTGAAAGAATTGTTACATATATGAAAAGATTATTACGATTTTTTTACTGCAAAGCAGCCATTTTTTCATCAACTTACCGGTAGCCATCAATGGAACTAAAAAATATTTCGCAAATAGAAAAAGCAGCGGCTTTTAGCAGGCTGGAATTCTTCAAGTTTGGTTTTGCCTTGATGTTTATCGTTGGCATCATGCTTTTTGCGGGCATGCAGCTGAAGGATATTGGTGGTGGTTACATGTTGATTGCCGCCGCCATGATCGGTGGTTACATGGCCATGAACATTGGCGCCAACGACGTTGCCAATAACGTTGGTCCGGCTGTTGGTTCAAAAGCACTGACGCTGACCGGTGCAATACTTATTGCTGCAATTTTTGAGGCCTCCGGAGCATTGATTGCTGGCGGCGATGTCGTGAGCACCATCAAAAAAGGTATTATTGATCCAGCTGCTATTGGTGATGCCGATACCTTCATATGGGTCATGATGTCGGCGCTGCTTGCCGGCGCGCTCTGGCTCAATATCGCCACATCCCTGGGAGCCCCGGTCTCGACGACACATTCCATTGTCGGAGGTGTTCTGGGTTCCGGTATTGCCGCCGGAGGTTTGGGAATCGCCAACTGGGACAAAATGGGCATGATTGCCGCCAGTTGGGTAATTTCACCCGTGCTCGGCGGGATAATTGCGGCAGCCTTTCTCTACCTGATCAAACGTACCATTACTTACCAGCTTGATATGAAGGGAGCCGCGAAAAAAATGGTCCCCTTGTTGGTTGCCATAATGGCATGGGCCTTCAGTACCTACCTGATCCTCAAGGGCCTGAAAAAGCTATGGAAATTTGATTTCCCTGCCGCTTTGATGATCGGGGCAGTTATTGCGATCGGTATTTACCTGGTGGTTAAACCCTTAGTCAGGACATCCGCTAACCGGTTAACCAACAGCAAGGACAGTGTTAACAAATTGTTTACCGTGCCTTTGATCTTTGCTGCCGCCCTGCTCAGTTTTGCTCATGGAGCCAATGACGTAGCCAATGCGGTGGGACCGCTGGCCGCGATAAATGACGCAATATTACATGGCGGCATCGTCAAAAAAGCCACCATACCACTTTGGGTAATGCTGGTGGGCGCAATTGGTATCGCGATTGGACTGGCCCTGTATGGCCCTAAACTCATTAAAACTGTAGGTTCTGAAATTACTGAACTGGACCAGATGAGAGCCTTCTCCATTGCCATGGCTGCTGCTATAACAGTCATCATTGCATCCCAGCTTGGCCTGCCTGTTTCATCAACACACATTGCGGTTGGTGCCGTATTCGGAGTCGGTTTTCTGCGTGAATTCATCAAAAGCAGTTACGCCAAGATGATTGATGAAATTAAGGACCACCATCATGGCCGGGATGAAGCTGAAGTTGAGCATTTTTTGCTGCAATTCCAAAAAGCGACCATAGATGAAAAAGGCATGATGTTGCAGGAACTTAAACAGCATTCAGCTGAAGCCGAACTCAGTAAAAAAGAACGTAAGGGACTGAAAAAAATCTATCGTACAGAATTGGTAAAAAGATCGGCTCTGTACAAGATCGCCGCTGCGTGGGTGATTACGGTACCCGCGTCCGGATTAATGGCAGCCATTTTGTATTTCACTTTACGTGGAATAATGCTGCCCTAGTGATAAAGGCCAACTTTCGCCAGATCCGCTAACTCCCTGTGAATTTTACTTTTACCGGGAATAATGAACTGCAATTTTTGACCGCGTTTATGCAAAAAAAGAAAAACCGCCAAGCTGGCGGTTTTATCTATGTCAGGTAGAAAAGAGTTCAACTTTACCAGCTGCCAATTTGTGCTTCAGAGACTCAACTCTCGCTTTTTCCACATCAGGTAAATTACGGGCAGAACAAAAAGTGACAGAAGTGGGGCTGTAATCATGCCCCCAATCATGGGTGCGGCGATTCGGCTCATTACTTCCGAGCCAGTTCCGGTACCGATAAAAATGGGGATAAGGCCCGCGACAATTACTGCAACTGTCATCGCCTTGGGGCGTACTCTGAGTACAGCACCTTCCATGATAGCTTCCTGTAAAATCCGCAGGTTTAGCGGACCTTCTTTTTCGCGGGCGATTAAAGCGTTATCCAGGTAAACCAACATGATGACACCAAATTCTGCTGCAACACCGGCAAGTGCAATAAAACCAACACCAACTGCAACTGATAAGTTGTATTCAAGCAGATAAATAAGCCAAAAGCCTCCCACTAAAGCGAAAGGTAATGACAGCATGACTATTGCTGCTTTCCCAGCGTGGCGAAATGCCAGGTAAAGCAATATAAAGATAATGATCAGGGTAAAAGGTATTACCTGGGTTAGTCGCTCTTGCGCACGTAACATATATTCATACTGGCCAGACCATGTAATCGAATAGCCTGCTGGTATTTTCACTTTCTCAAGTACTACCTGTTGGGCCGCTTTAACATAAGTACCAAGATCAACATCGCGTATATCAACGAAAGTCCAGCCATTCAAGCGGCTATTTTCACTCTTCAGCATGGGCGGTCCGTCTACAATTTTAATTTCGGCAATCTGCCCAAGCGCAACCTGCACACCTGTACGTGTCACAATGGCAAGGTCACGAAGCATTTCGACATTATGACGCTGTTCTCTCGGAAACCTGAGATTAATCGGATATCGCTGTAACCCTTCGACAGTCTGGCTGATATTAACCCCTCCTACCGCTACAGAAATCAGTTCGTTGAGATCGCTAATATTAAGACCAAAACGGGAAGCCTTGATTCTATCTGGAACAATGTCGATATAACGGCCACCTGCGACACGTTCCGAATAAGCAGAGCTCGTACCAGGAACTGTCATGACGACCTTTTCAATATCCCGGCCTATCTCTTCAATAATTTTGATATCAGGACCCGATACCTTTATACCTACTGGAGTTTTAATTCCGGTGGCAAGCATATCGATCCTGGTTTTAATCGGCATGACCCAGGCATTCGTTACACCTGGAAATTTAACCGTCGCATCCAGCTCTGCAATCAACTTTTGGGTTGTCATCCCGGCTCGCCACTGATCCTTGGGCTTTAGCTGTATCAGTGTTTCAATCATGGTTAAAGGTGCCGGGTCTGTTGCCGTATCAGCCCGGCCAATTTTGCCGAAAACCCGTTTAACTTCAGGGAGGGTTTTTATCAGGCGATCTGTCTGCTGCAGTAATTCCTGTGCTTTGCCGATGGAAAGCCCGGGCAATGTGGTTGGCATGTACATCAAATCCCCCTCGTCCAGTTCAGGCATAAATTCAGAACCGAGCCCACGGGAAAAACGTGCCAGCCAGGGAATATCTTCAAAGCTGTTTTTCCAGGTATCGGAAACGTTTTTCTGGGTCTCTTCTATTTTGGAAACAACAGGCTGTGGTGAACCGGTAATAAATTCAACCATCTGGAATGGCCATTTTGCCGGCGAGAGCAAACCACTGATACCCGCCAGTGGTATGGCGACACTGAATATGACACCAACAGCCATTAAAATCGTTAAACGCGGCCATCGCATGACAGTGGTCAGCAGTGGTTTATAAACCCAGATTAACAAGCGGTTTAACGGGTTGGATTTTTCTGACGGGATGCGTCCACGAATGAAGTAGCCCATCAATACCGGCACCAGGGTAACAGCAAGTCCGGCAGAGGCTGCCATTGCATAAGTTTTGGTAAATGCCAGCGGGGCAAACAGTCGACCTTCTTGCGCTTCCAATGTAAATACCGGGAAAAAACTGAAGGTGATAATCAACAGTGAGAAAAATAAGGCAGGCCCCACCTCGGTAGCGGCATCAGTGATAACGTCCCAATGCTCTTTTCCGATTGGCATGTGACCATATTTCTGCTTGTACTGTTCAAGATGTTTATGTGCATTTTCAATCATAACAATTGCTGCATCGACCATTGCGCCAATGGCAATGGCGATACCTCCGAGGGACATGATATTTGCGTTAATTCCCTGATGCTGCATCACGATAAACGAGGCCAGCACACCCAAAGGCAGGGTAATAATCGCTACAAATGATGAGCGTAAGTGAAACAGAAAAACAATACAGACCAGGGCAACAACCAGGAACTCTTCAATGAGCTTCTCCCCTAAATTATTAACCGCGCGCTTAATCAATGCAGAGCGGTCATAGGTTTCAACAATTTCAACACCTTCTGGTAATCCTGGTTTAAGTGCCTCAATTTTTTGTTTCACTTTCTGAATCGTCGTCAGTGCATTTTCACCGTATCGCATAACAACAATGCCGCCGGTTACTTCGCCTAAACCATCCAGATCAGCAATGCCCCTGCGCATCTCTGGACCAATCTGTACATTGGCAACATCACGCAGTAAAACTGGCGTGCCCAGTTGCGTGACTTTGAGAGGAATATGTTCGATATCAGTTAAATTTTTTAAATATCCCCTTGTCCGTATCATGTACTCCGCTTCAGCCATTTCGATGACTGAGCCACCAATATCCCGGTTAGCATCTTTTATGGCCTGGCTGATGGTGGACAGGGGTATTTGAAATGCCCTGAGTTTCTCAGGGTCAACTACAACCTGATACTGCCGGACCATGCCGCCGACAGTTGCAACTTCTGAAACCCCGGGGACTGATTGCAGTTCATATTTCAGAAACCAGTCCTGCAAACTCCTGAGTTGCGCCAGGTCATGCTTTCCAGTTCTATCGACAAGAGCATAGTTATAAATCCAGCCAACTCCGGTTGCATCAGGACCTAAGCGGGGTTTAATGCCTTCAGGCAAATCGGCCAGTGCCTGGTTGAGATATTCGAGAACACGCGCTCTCGCCCAGTAAATATCGGTACCATCCTTGAAAATCACATAGACATATGAATCACCGAAAAAAGAGTAACCCCTGACAACTTCCGCGCCAGGCACAGATAACATCGTAGTGGTTAAGGGATAGGTTACCTGTTCTTCAACTACACGGGGAGACTGTCCTGGAAAGCTGGTACGTATTATCACCTGCGCATCAGACAGGTCTGGTATCGCATCCAGCGGTGTTTTTTGTAATGCAATCCATCCCCAGCCGGTAACAACAACAGTAAGAACCAGGACAAGAAAACGGTTTGAAATAGACCAGCAAATTAGTTTTTTTAACATGACTACTCTGCCTCAGACATGCGCATAAAACTGGCTTGCAGACTTGACTCTGAATCGATCAGGAATTGTCCTGAAACAACGACTTCGTCATCAGCCTGGAGCCCACTTAATATTTCACTCTTGCCATTCCGTTGAATACCAACAACAACATCAACGGGTTTAAATCTGCCTTCACCCAATGCCTTTATGACACTGGTACGCCTGCCTGTTTCAATAATTGCTTCTGTTGGGATAACAAGAACATCGCGTTTGGGGCCTCCATAAATAACCACTTCAGCAAACATGTTGGCTTTTAACAGGCCATCAGGATTATCAAACACAAGACGGGCACGAAGGGTACGTGAATCGGGATCAAGTTCAGGATAAATGTAATCTACTTTTCCTTTCCAGGTTTTTCCTGGATAGGCAGGAACCGTTATTTCCGTACTGAGCCCTGTTGCCATCCAGCTGATCTGGTGTTCAAAAATATCAACCCAGACCCAAACCCTGGACAAGTCAGCGATGGTCAAAAATTCCATTTCCGGTTTTAAGTACATGCCCTCTCTTGCTGCAAGCATAGTTACAATGCCATTTGCAGGTGCATGTACGGGCACCAGGTTTTGGCTTTTTTTATTTTTTTTAATTTGATTGATTGTGGCTTCGGTAACACCGAGTAGTCTTAATCTGTTTTTTGCCATCAAGCTACGTTCTTTGCCTGTCTGCTGAAGAGCAATCAGATAATCCAGTTGCGCTGAAAGGATTTCCCGCGAATAAAAATCACCGATTTTTTCGCCTTTCTTTACTGGTTCACCCTCGGCACGAATTAACAGTTTTTCCATCCAGCCTTCAGCCCTTGGATGAAGATGAGAGACGGTGGTTTCATCGTAATCGACGCGCCCAACGGTTCGAATATATTTCCAGATAGTATCAATACCGGCTTTCTCCGTTCTCACTCCCATGCTTTGAATAACCGCATTCTGGACTTTGACCTCAGGATATTTGTCGGTATTTGAGCTGATCATTTTTGCAACCAGGTCCATACCACAAATTGGGCAGCTACCTTCTTCATCTCTCACGATTTGTGGATGCATTGGACAGACATATTTCGAGTCAAGATGCTTGGCAGCATGTTCTAATGCCGTGTCATCTAGAACAGTTTCCAGCTTTTCTGTAGGTACAGAATTATCATTACTGCATGAAATGACAAACAATAGCGGCAGCAACAACAGCAACTGCCTTATAAAAGTAAAACTATGAGACATCATGGATATTCTCCATACAAACAAAATCAGAATGCAACCAGGTTCACAAACTTGAGTGCATCAAAAAGTTCTGAAAATTAAGCGGAGAATCGGGGAGGTCTAAACGGAGGTGTTTGGGTTTGTGAAATAAATGAGACCAGAAATTTTTCCTGGTAAATAGATGAAATAAACAGTACCTGATCAGTAGACAAACTGTTGAAAGTTAAAGCAGCAGGCGCTGCATATTCACAGCACTCACAAGTAGACAATCCTGTTTCAGGGCAAGCCTGGTCACTCATATCATCAGTTTTTTGATGACATGGCATTTGCTTTAAATCTTGAGCGGGTGAAACGTCTTTCGCAAATGACAAGCTCGAAAACGGTAACCCAATAATGAGAAAGCTCAAAACCCAGGCCAGTATTTTGCTTTTATTGCTACGCATATCCAAACATAATAGTTGATAGCCCTGGAAATGACTAGAGTAACAACTACTCTCTTTCTGGGGATTACCTATCAATCTATAGGTAATTCAGCCAATTAAATTAAATTAAATTAAATTAAATTAAATTCAGCGTAGCGGGAAAATTAATATTACGGAAAGATTAAATAGAATATTTAATACGAGATACCAAGCCTCATTCACCAATAACATCAACAAGACGATCAGCAACATGTTTTAGAAGTTCATCACCAGCAGCATGATAGCCACCTTAATCGAACCTCATACCCGTTAAGTGTTGTTGACTAAGGTCAATAGCAAAGACACAGAAACCGGCTCACAAGTTACCCTAGGGAAACACCGACCCTGCGGGCACTCTCAACCCAGGGATGATCCATCGGGACCAGTTTTTTGTTTCCAGCCACTTCTTCCAGTTGTACCGCCTTTGTACCATCACCCCGTGCGGCCACCATAACACCACTTACACCTTCGTTAATCAGGTCAGCACAGGCGGTACCCAATCGGGTGGCAAGCAGTCGATCCGCAGCAGAGGGGGTACCACCACGTTGTACGTGACCCAGGATGGTAGGGCGTGACTCAAGCCCTGTCATCTCTTCCAACTGACGGGCCAGTCGAAGTGTGTGTTCGGCATGTTGCGCTTCCAGTTTCCGCAATTCGACCTTGGCCATTTTGCGCATTTTGCGGTCATTGGCCTCCTCCGCGTCTACGATACGCTTTTGAATATTATGCATTACGATAGCGTCTTCCACCGACATAGCACCTTCGGCGACCGCTACAATGCTGAAGTTTTTGCCATGTTTAACTCGCTGGGTAATAGATTCCGCCACCCTCTCTAACTGATAGGGTATCTCAGGCAACAGAATCACATCAGCTCCACCGGCTATACCTGCGCCAAGCGCCAACCATCCAGCACGATGCCCCATAATCTCGACCACAATGATTCGATGGTGACTGTGGGCAGTACTGTGCAAACGGTCTATAGCATCGGTAGCAATACCAAGCGCAGTATCAAAACCAAAAGTAGAGTCAGTCATAGCCACGTCGTTATCGATAGTCTTCGGCATAGTGATAACATTAAGACCTTTCTGCTTGAGTTGTAGCGCATTTTTCTGAGTACCACCACCGCCAAGACAAACCAGTGCGTCCAGGTGATTGGACTGATAGTTTTCAACAATAACGTCAGTCATATCCTGGTTTTTACCCGCAATTTTCATCTTGTGTGGCTTGTCCCGACTGGTACCGAGTATCGTGCCACCAACAGTAAGAATACCCGAAAGCACTCCTCCTTCCAGACTGACTGTACGGTTCTCGACCAGGCCACGAAAGCCATCCCGAATCCCAATAACACGCATGTCGTAGTTATTTTGTGCTGCTTTACCAACACCACGTATAGCAGCATTGAGGCCTGGGCTATCTCCACCAGCAGTGAGTATTCCAATATGTTTTGTCATTGAGCAGGACCTAGGGGTAACCTTGGGAAGTTAAAGTACACTTTAATGTGAGAGATGAATCAGTGCAAAATAAAAACGCGACTAAAGCCGGGTTTTCTCCATTGAGAACACTTTGATTTTACTTTCATCAAATATACTCATTTAATCTTCTGATACTTGAATTTGTAACATGTAATCCAGAGTGCTTGTCACTCCAGTTCCGCTAAAATTCCCGCTCACCGGCATTGTATCGCGTGAATGAGCCGCAGCGGCTATAGTTACGTGAGTGTCTGCTATTGCCTTTCCATGTGTCGGATCGAATCCGAGCCAGCCGGCACCGGGTAAATAAACTTCTGGCCAGG
Organism: uncultured Gammaproteobacteria bacterium; assembly: GCA_963801985.1. GTDB lineage: Bacteria > Pseudomonadota > Gammaproteobacteria > Chromatiales > Chromatiaceae > JABDQZ01. The sequence continues at coordinate 431,315 of CAWDGV010000012.1, read as the reverse complement.
CATGTAGATGCCGCCGCTCACTTTGCATATCGCCTTTCTGGTAGCCGCTGGCAAAGCGTGCTGCTATACCCTCAGATCGGCAGCAGTCAATAAATAACACGGCCAAATCCCGACATGCGCCATGACGGCTTTGCAAAGTATGGGCCGGGCTTTGTGGCACGCCCACATCTCGATGGATATGAATAAAATCGGTGAATAACTGTTGATTCAGAGCGTTAAGAAAACCTAAAGTATTATTGTTAACAGCACGACTAAGTTCCGTAGCGAAAGCTGTTACGGCATCGTCAGGTTCAATACGTTCCAGATAACCCTGTGTATAGATGAAATCTTCGACATGATTTATTGGTAAAACTTCCGCTTCAGGTGCCAGGATAAAATCAAAGGCATTACTTCGCAAAGTTTCAACTTGCATGTTTAGCTGAATATCGAAGTGATCTGTTTCATTCTCAAACCAGACCTGGGTCACTCGATTTCCCTCGAGATCCAGATGTTCATTGCGTCCCAGTGGTGCTGGATCGATGCCGAGCTGAAAACTGATGACTCGCTGTGATCCATCGTCACGAGGGTAAAAACGCAACTCCTGCGGACCAAGTTTCACTGGACTTGAGTATCTATAATGGGTTTTATGTTGGATAGTGAATTTCATATATGAGATCCCCCAATCAGAATTTATTAAGGGAAAATTCTGTCGCCCCCTGAATTCGTTCAACTCTCACGTTCTGAGTTGTGGGATAAACTGCAGGCCCAAACTGATTGAACACAGCTACGTCAGCAGCATCACGGCCATAGCCGACAGACACATAACCGCTTTCCAGTTCAGCCTGTGTCGGATCAAAAGTATACCATCGCCCACCAACATAGGCCTCGAACCAGGCATGCAGGTCCATTGGTTCCAATTGATACAGGTAGCCGACTACCATTCGAGCAGGAATGCTAAGACTGCGGCACAATGCAATTCCCAGATGCGCAAAATCCCGACAGACACCGACTTTTTTTGTATGAACTTCGACTGCCGAGATGGGAGTCTCACTGCTACCAGGTCTGAAACTAATATTATTTCTCAGCCAAGTGACGATTGCGGTCACCTGATTATATCCTGGCATCTGACCTGCTGTGATTTCGCTCGCCAACTCATGAAAGCGGTCTGATTCACAGTAACGACTGGGCAACAGGTAGCTTAGTACGCCGTCAGGGAGATTTTGAATGTAGACAAATGGTGCACCAAAATTTTCATCAACATAATCCGCAATCATTACTTCAGCACTGGTATAGACTTTGAACCCTCCCGCAGGAGCGATAAGGCGCTGACAAAGATTGCCGTATTCATCCGTGAATTCATGTACGGGCACACTTGGTTCCAACCTGTAATCCTCACGTGCGATCCATTGTTGAGCACCACTACGTGGCCGCAACATCAGCACAAAAGGGGTGGGAGTAGGAATATTAAATGAAAGATCACAGATTGTGCGTAACCACATACGATAAATTTTCCACTCAATTCAATAAAATCATAGCTTATCCTTTTTTAACGGCCCACGGTAAAATGAATGATCAAGCTATTTAAGGGTTTTGTCGTGCAGCCAGTTCTTTTTCCAACCTTTGCCCCACAGCTTTGGGAGAGTGGGTAAACCTGCCAACAAGATCATATGCTACCGGTACGATGAAGAGAGTGAACAGCGTACCAACGACGACGCCCGACAGAATCACGACACCGATGACCAGGCGCGTCTCGGTTCCAGCTCCTGAAGAGATGATGAGAGGTATCGACCCGGCAGCGGTGGTGATGCCGGTCATGATAATGGGGCGTAAGCGCGTATCAGCCGCTTCTATCAGTGCTTCGTGAAACTCCTTTCCCATGTCACGTAGCTGATTGGCAAATTCGACAATCAGTATGCCATTCTTCGCCGACAGGCCTACCAACATGATGAGACCAATCTGGCTATAGATGTTTAGTGTCTGGTCTGTGAAATAGAGACCAAACAGGGCACCGGTGATGGCGAATGGCACAGTCAGCATGATGATGAAAGGATGGATCCAGCTCTCGAACTGAGCCGCCAGCACCAGGTACACAACCACTAGACCAAGAATGAAGATGAACACCATCGACTCGCTTGAGAATTTGAAGTCGCGGGACTGTCCCTTATAATCGATGATAGCCTCACCTGGAAGGTAGTCATTGACCAGCCCTTCCATGTATTCCAGCGCTTCGCCGAGTGAAAAGCCCTCGACCAGGTTGGCTTCCAGCGTGATGCTTCGCACCCGGTTGTAACGATTGAGCTTGATCGAGTCTGCAAACTCGACCAGCTCGACCACGTTGGACAGCGGCACAAGCTCGCCAGTGCGCTCCGAGCGTACATAAATATTCTGGATATCCGTCGGTGAACGCTGCTTGCTGCGCTCACCTTCGAGCAAAACGTTGTATTCTTGACCATCTTCGATGTAGGTGGTCACCTGGCGGGAACCAAGCATTGTCTCCAGGGTTCGACCAATGTTACTGACAGTCACGCCCAACTCGGCTGCACGATCGTAGTTGATGACCACCTGCAGTTGAGGCTTGGTCTCCTTATAATCCCAATCGAGACCGACTAGCCCCGGGTTATCCTCATCGATCCTGGCACGCAGGATATCCCGCCATTCTGCCAATTCTTCGTAGGTACCGCCGCCTATAACGAACTGCAACGGTTTTTGGATGCGCTTACCGAAGCCCTGGCGCATCACTGGAAACGCTTTTACCCCGGGCAGGTCACTAAGTCTGGCGCGTACATCGTTCATAATATCGAAGGCGGAGCGGCGCTCTCCCCAGTCATTGAGCACGATGATCATGATGCCGGTATTGAAGATGGCAACGTTGCCAAATGCTCTCGGCGCGCGCACCAGCAGACGGGTTACTTCGCCATTTTCCACCAGTGGCATGAGTCGTGTCTCAGCTTCATCCATGTATTTACTCATCTTTTCATACGAGGCGCCTTCCGGGCCGTTAACCAGCACAAAGAAGGCACCGCGATCTTCCTTCGGTGTGTACTCATTCGGTATCTGGGTGAGCAACCATGATGAAGCACCTGCCGTAGCTATAAAGATTACGGCCAGTACCCACTTGTGACGCAGTGCCATTGCAAGCACCGCATGATAGCCTTTCTGCACCAGATTAAATCCAGCATCAACACGCCTGGTGAGCCAGTTGTCCTCACCGCGGGGATGCAGCACCTTCGATGCCAGCATGGGTGACAATGACAGAGCAACAAAACTGGAGAAGGCAACGGCTGCCGCCATTGTGATGGCAAACTCTGAGAACAGTCTGCCAACATCGCCCTGCAGGAACGAGATCGGCAGGAACACCGAAACCAGTACTATCGTCGTAGCGATAACCGCGAACGAGACCTGGCGGGTACCCTTGAATGCGGCGACCAGCCTGCTCTCACCATACTGCTCCATTCGCCGGTGGATGTTTTCCAGCACCACGATGGCATCGTCTACCACCAGGCCAATCGCCAGTACCAATGCCAGCAAAGTGAGCATATTGACCGAATAATCGAGCATCAGTAGTACCAGCGAAGTCGCGATCAGTGAGATCGGTACTGTCACTGCAGGCACCAGCGTGGCACGTGCACTTCCGAGAAAAGCGTATATGACGAACACCACCAGAATGATGGCGATACCCAGTGTCTTGTAGACCTCCTTGATGGCATTATCGATAAAAACTGACGTATCGTAACTCTGCTCGATGCTCATACCTTCTGGCAGAGTCGAATTGACCCGGTCCTTCTCCGCCCTCGCGGCACGAGCGACGGCCAGAGTGTTCGCGGTAGACTGCTTAATGATACCGATGCCGACCATCGGCACACCGTTACCACGGAAGAACAGGCGCTCTTCCTCGGCGGTCTTCTCCACCCGCGCAACGTCACCAAGACGTGTCAGATAACCACTCTCTCCCTTGTTCAGCACCAGGTTACTGAAGTCATCTGCTGTCCGGAATGAGCGCTCGATACGCACGGTGAACTGACGCTCTTTGGAATCGATACTGCCTGCCGGTATCTCGATGTTCTCAGCTCGAAGCGCTTGTTCTATGTCGCTGACGGTAAGGTTACGTGCCGCCAGTTTATTACGGTCCAGCCAGATCCGCATGGCATAGTTGAGTCTCCCACCAACGCGTACACGAGCGACACCATCAAGCACCGAAAACCGGTCGACCAGGTAACGTTCAGCATAATCTGTGAGCGCAGGCACCGTCATACGGTCACTGGCAAGATTGAGCCACATGATGACATCGTCATCGCTGCTGGCTTTCTGAATATCTGGCGGCTCTGCTTCAAGTGGCAGGTTATCCAGCACACCCGAAACACGGTCACGCATATCATTTGCCGCAGCATCGATATCCCTGTCGACGGAGAACTCGACATTGATACGGGATCGACCATCTTCGCTACTTGACTCGATATATCGGATGCCCTCAACACCTGCGATACGGTCTTCGATGATGCGTGTAATACGGCTTTCCACCACGTCAGCAGACGCACCACGGTAGACGGTATCAATGGAGACAACAGGCGGATCGATATTGGGAAATTCGCGCAGCGGCAGCCGATCATAGGCCAACAAGCCAAAAGCCACCAGCAGGATGGACATTACGGAAGCAAAGACAGGTCGCTTTACCGATACATCAGATAGGATCACGGTTTTTGCTCCTCTACTTGGACTGTTTTTTCTTCTTCAACAATGTCGCAACATCCACCGTTCCATCATCTATACCGATGATGTTCAGCTTGTCTCCCGGCTTGAGCTTGTCATTACCATGCGTGACAACCTGCTCACCATCGGCAAGACCATCGAGTACCTCGACATAACCTGGTATACGCAGACCCGTTCTGACTTCAACTTTTTCCACGCTAGCCTCATCGCCCTTCCCTATAACACGCATGACATATTGTTTGTCAGCCAGCGGCATCATTGCCGCTTCGGCAATCAGCACGGCTTCACGTTCATTGCGCAGAACATCAACCTGCATCAACAAGCCTGGCAATAGCCTGCCTTCAGGATTGGGTACCAGAGCACGTACGGTGACTGTGCGCGTTACCGGATCAATACGACTGTCCAGACTCTCTACTTTGCCATAGAACTCCAGACCTGAAAGGGCTGATGCTGTAGCCTTTAACTTCATCCCCGGTACGACATCGGCTAGAAAGATGGACGGTATGGAAAAATCCAGTTTCATTATGCTTGTATCATCCAGCGTTGTGATCAGGTCACCGGGTTCCACTAGCGCACCTACACTGATATTGCGTAATCCGACCACACCATTAAAGGGGGCACGTATTAGTCTGTCGTCGATACGCGCCTGAATAGTACGGATACTCGCTTCTGCCTGTTCCAGTTCAAGCCGGGTACGGTCGATCTCATCCAGCGGTGCCAGCTTGCGTTTATCCAACTCACGTAATCGCTGCAAGGCCAGTTTGCGCTCGCCCTTTATGGCTTCAGCACGGGCCAGTTCGGCCTGTTGCTCTGCTTTCTCGAGCTCGACCAGCAACTGGCCCTGTTCAACTTTTTGCCCATCTTTAAAATGTATAGCCTTTACTTTCTCTGTCACGGTCGACGTAACCTGAATCGATTCGATCGAACGCGTTGTACCCAGGGCCTCAACCCGGTCGTAGATAACCTGTGTCTTGACCGGTGCTAAAATCACTGGTTTTGGCTTACCGGGTGGTGCCGCGATGACCTGCACCGGCAATAGAAAAAAGATAAGCAGGAGTACAGCTGATCGGAACGCATTGGCGCAAGGATGCGGAGCAGGGTATCTCATTAAAATTCTCTGCCTTTAATCTGATGGGTGGTTCAGTCTATGACAACAAATGCAGGAAATGGTGCCATTTCCCTACATAATTCAATAACAGTTGCGTAATGTCTACCGTTTATGAGTTTAGGTGAACAATCTCTTTAAAAACGACTGACTCAGCAAATTCCATTAGAAAAGCAATCGGCTCTTTCTCTCCAGTCATACACAATGGAAAACTGTTGGATCGCCTGACTACCATGCCGTGCCTCCCTGAATCCAGCTGGAATTTAAGCCAGCACACTTTAATTGAATATCCTGCTTATCGTCTTGTAAAAAAACTGTTCCTGGAATGAAACAGCGTATAAACCACTGGCACAAAGACCAATGTAATCAATGTAGAGGCAGTCAGTCCGCCAATAACGACACGCGCCAGGGGAGCTTGTGCATCTGCGCCTTCCCCGATACCAAGAGCCAGTGGTAACAGGGCCAGTATCGTGGTCAGAGTGGTCATCAGTATGGGACGTAAACGACGTCTACCTGCTTCTGCAAGTGCCGCAGAAATTTCCATGCCTGAGCGTCTTAGCCGGCCGGCCTGGTCAACCAGCAAAATCGCATTATTAACTACGATACCGCCGAGCATGATGCAGCCAATTGCTGATTGAAGATTCATCGTGGTATTGGTGAGAAACAATGTCAGGATGACGCCAATAGCTGCCAGTGGTACGGAGAACATGACGATCAGGGGATCTCGCAGGGATTCGTATTGTGCAGCCAGTACCATGTAAACCAGTAAAAGCGCCAGGCTTAAAGAGACGATCAATTGATCGAAGGATTTCTGTTGTTCCTCGTAGTTACCGGAAATAACCAGGTCATAAGCAGGGGGTCGGGCAATCGCATCCAGGCGTTTCTGAATATCGTTGGCCACTGAACCCAGGTCCCTGCCCGAGACATTGGCGGTGACAGTAACCAGCCGTTGCCGGTCCTTGCGCTGGATAGTCACCGGGCCTTCATTTCTTTTTGAACTTACCAGGTTGCGCAATGCAATTTTTTCATTGCCTGGAGACTGCACGCTAAGATCGAGAATTTCGTCTATCGAACGATTCTCTGCATCTTCCAGCTGCACAAGAATCCGATAGGAATTTCCCTCGACACGGTACTCGCCAGCCTTGGAACCTGCTACAGCAGTTTCAATAACGGTCAGAATATCCCGCACGCTCAATCCCATATCAGCTATTTTTGCCCGGTCAATATGGATTTCCTGCTGCGGAATACCTGCCTCTCTGCTCAATTCAACATCGGTAACACCTGCAATATCACCAATACTCTCTGAAACCTGGCTGGAAAGCAGGTTGAGTGTATCCAGGTCGTATCCGCGCACCTCTACCGTGACACCTTCTGTGGTGGACAGCAGGCGTTCAAGCAGAAACTGTCCCTGTGGTGCTCGAGTACGGATTTTCATGCCCGCTATCGTGCCGTCCAGTTGCTTGCGCAAGTCGTCTGCAATGACCTTGTTGGAGCGCTCACGCTGGGCAGCAGGTAACAGGCTCATGTTGATTTCAACGCGTGCTTTAGAGCTGCCCCGGGTGCCAGATGCCATCACGCTGACAACCGAAGATACGGCTTCGGGTACCAGCGGATAGGCCTTTTTTTCCAGTACTAATGCCTGCTTATCAATCAGGTCCAGATGCGTGCCGACTTCCATTTCGCCGGTGATCCGAACCTCACCTTCATCACTGGGCGGCAAAAACTCGGTGCCAATGTAGGGTGTCAGAAACAGCACAGCCACAAACATGGCAACCGATAAAAAAATGGTGATAAAGCGGTGCTTTAGCGTATAAAGCAGTAAATCATGATAAGCCTTGCTTAACCTGTCGAGCATGCTGCCCGCCTGGTTCGCGATACTTTTGGCTGTTTTGTCAGTCAGTGTTTTTTGCTTGAGCAACTTTGCTGCCAGTACCGGTAACAGTCCAAGTGCAACCAGTAATGCACAAAGCAGGGAAAACATGATGACATAAGCCAGTTCCTTGAAGAGTTCTCCCGTAACGCCCTGCACGAATATCAATGGCAGGAATATCACCAGTGTTGTCAAAGTACCTGCGATGACCGCTGCTGCGACTTCCTGGGTACCATTAACAGCTGCCTGCCCCGCTATTTCTGCATGCTCCTGCTGACGCCTGAAGATATTTTCAAGTACGACCACAGAGCTGTCGACCATCATGCCAACGCCAAGTGCCAGTCCGCCCAGTGTCATCAGGTTGAGCGTGAAGCCACTAAAATAAAGCAGGGCGAAAGTTGCAATAATGGATATGGGGATCGACAGCGAAATGACTAAAGTACTGCGCAAGTTGCGCAGAAAAAACAATAAGACCAATACCGCCAGCATACCGCCATAAAGTACAGACTGAGAGACATTCCTGATGGAACGTTCAATAAAATTGCCCTGGTTGGTCACCGGCACGACCTGGATCTGCGGAAATTCCCGGTTAACCGATTCAACTTCTGCCAGTACGCGCTTGGCGACTTCCACGGTATTGGCCTCTGGTTGTTTACGTATGGCGATACGTAGCCCCAATTCACCATTTACGCGGATGATTCTGCTTTGTTTTTCGTAGGTATCCTTTATCTTGGCGACCTGGCCAAGCGTGACCACGACACCTTCATGACGGGAAATCATGGTCTCGCTGATTTGCTGTAATGATGTAAATTCAGCCGGTGCCCGCAATGTCACTTCGTAAGTGCCCTGCTGGATTTTACCTGCCGGTCTATCCAGGTTGGCATCACGTATTGCATCCAGCACCGTATCCAGAGACAGGCCAAATGCATTAATCCGTGCCGGGTCCAGCTCAACCCGGACTTCACGATTAAAACTGCCCCAGGGATCAACCTGTGCAACGCCGGCAATCCGCGCAAATCGATAGCGAATCTGGTTTTCAACAATCTCGGTGAGTTCAACCGGGTCAAGCTTGCTGGATATACCCAGTATGACCACCGGAAAAGTATCTACATCAAATTTACTCACCCGGGGACCCACCACGTCATCCGGCAGTTCGTTGATCTCATCTTCCAGCGTTGCGCGTACATCCACCGCAACCGCATCAATCGATGTGCCCCAGCTAAAGCTGACCTTGACGCTGCTGTTGCCCTCGTAGGACGTTGATGTGAGTTCCTCGACACCCGGCACTGTGGCGACAATTTCCTCAACGATCCGGGTAACCAGGCTTTCCATCACGACAGGATCGGCGCCTTCATATTGCGTCCGTACTGTCAGCGTTGGTAATTCGATGGCAGGCAGCAGATCAATTTGCAATCGACTTAATGAGACCAGTCCCAAAACCACAATGATTAACGTCACCATGCTGGCAAACACTGGGCGCCCTACACTGGCGCGGGCGAGATTCATTGGGCTTTGGCCGGGCTGTTGATATGATCCGGCTTCTCATCTGGCAGGATGATACTGGAACCATCTTTAAGTAGCTGCTGGCCAAGCGTAATAACCTGACCGTGTAGTGATTCATCAAGAATTTGTAATCGGTTATCCTGCTGTATGCCGGTTTCCACCGTTTTCCATACCACTGTTTGAGCATCATCGGACAGGAGAAAAATACCCTGCCTGTCATCGCGGCGGGTCAATGCCTGTAGTGGAATGATGGTAGCTTTCTCCAACTGGCTAAGCATTACTTCGGCGCGTGCAAACATGCCGGGTTTGAGTTTCTGCTCAGGATTGTCTATCTGTACTTCGATGCGCGCCTGGCGGGTTGCTTCACGAAAAACCGGGGCAATGCGTTCGATGCGGCCGGGAAACTGTTTACCTGGATAAGCGTCTGTGGTTAATAAGACCTGCTGTCCTGTGATTAAACCGGCATATTCTTTTTCAGTGACATGCACAACCGCAGTGATCGGGTTGAGTGTTACGATTTTTAACAGCGGCGTATTGGCGTCCACCGTTTCACCTTCATCAACAAATCGTTCGGCCACCAGTCGCTGCTCATCGTCCCCGTGCCACTCGGCTGTTACATTCGTGTAATCACGACGAATATGCGCTGTTTCAAGCTGCGCTTTAGCGCGCGCCAGTTCAGCTTCAGTGACCTGAACATGCGCTTGTTTGATCAATTGATCTGCCTGTGCGATATCACGCTGAGAAGCAGAACTGACGCCGCGTTCACTGAGCTTGTCGATACGCTTGAGTTCACGTTTGGTAATTTTAAGCAGGCTTTTAGCTTCCTGTAAATTGGCCTTCGCTACTTCAAGCTCGGCCTCTGCCTGGATAACTGTCTGGCCAAATTCAGCACTGTCAAGCCGGGCTACTATTTGTCCTCTTTTAACCGCATCACCCATGTTGATAGAGATGTTCTGAATAATGCCACCCACTTTTGGTGAAACAATAAATTCCGCATACGATTCAAGCGTGCCATTAAAATGACGTATCAAGGCAATGGGGCCTTTTTCTATTGGTGCAGTTATGACAGGAACAGGCCTGTCAGTTTCGGCTTTGGTCTGCCTTACCTCACTGCCGGACTCAATCCGCGTATAAACCTGCCAGGCAATGGCGGAAAATGCTGTAAGCAGCAGAATAAGCAAGACAGGGCGTAGCAGTTTCAATGTCGGACACCTGAGTAATTTTAGGACATTGATCCACCTTCTCGACATCCCTGTCAAGCATATATCAGAGTCCCTGTTTTCGTCGTTGCCTTGATCTGAACCAGAATGGGGAAAGTGGACTCTTTGACATGCCTTTTTGGTTAAGCAGAAATAGCAAACGTTCTCTAGCGGTCTGTTCAGTGATATTTCTAGTCAGTGACGTGGATGTATCCGCCATTATCAACGGATGAATTCGATTCAGAAAATACTTCATTAAACCTTATCATTTGGAAAATTCTGTACTTTTTATTTTCCAATAGTTTGAAACCACACATTTTTATTTATTAATGGCTAAGCCTTTTCTTAATATTAAAACCAGGAATTGAGCACACAGCATCAGTAGCTGAATGTTCATTTGGGAGGCAATGTAAATCCAATTCGCACCAGACTGGTGCGCGACTGGCTATCAATTTGGCGCAAACGCGTGCGCCTTGGGCGTTACTGCCTATCGCATAGTCCTTTTTCAGTCGCCTTCTCGATAATTTAAGCCAATTCAAAAAACCGGTACAGATATTGCCAATTGTTTTGAATTGTGGAACGTGTTAAACGTCCCCATGGAAACCAGGAGGTAATGCCATGAACGAAACAGCCAATTTATCATTCGCCGGACGTAACTATGAACTGGATGTCCTGCAGGGCTCCGAAAACGAGCGGGGTCTCGATATTGGCCAGTTACGCAGTCAAAGCGGACTCATTACCCTGGACCCTGGCTACGTTAACACCGGCAGCTGCCAAAGTGCCATTACCTTCATCGACGGTGAGAAAGGCATTCTGCGTTACCGGGGTATTCCCATCGAGCAGTTTGCCCAGTCACCGAACTTTATCGAAGTGGCCTGGTTGCTCATCTTTGGCAGTCTGCCGGTCAGGCAGGAATACGACGATTTCGTGGTTGACCTGCGCAAACATGCCAATCTCGACGAAGGCATGAAGCACCACTTCGAAGGTTTTCCGCGTAAGGCACCACCCATGGCCATCCTGTCTGCGATGATCAACGCCATGTCATGCTTCTACCCGGAACTTATGGAAATTGAGGATCCAGAGAGCTTTCGTAACGCAGCAGCTCGCCTGATCAGTAAAGTGCGCACCATCGCCGCTTACGCCTTTCGCCACTCCCAGGGGCAGCCGTTTATCTATCCTGACCCGCGGCTACTCTACGTGCCCAATTTCATGCACATGATGTTTTCACAACCTTATGAGCAGTACGAATGTAGCGATACCGAGCGTGCCGCCCTAACGCTCCTGCTAATTTTGCATGCAGATCATGAACAGAATTGTTCGACCTCAACTGTCCGCATGGTAGGCTCCAGCCACGCCAACGTGTTCGCATCCTGCTCTGCAGGCGTGTCGGCGCTGTGGGGACCATTACACGGTGGTGCCAATGTGGCGGTCATGCGCATGCTGCAGGAAATCCATGAAGGCAATATGACGCCTGAAGCGTACGTGAAGCTGGCCAAGGACAAGCAGAGCGGCGTACGCCTGATGGGTTTTGGTCACCGGGTATATAAGAATTTTGATCCACGCGCGCGCATACTATCAGAGCAGGCTCAGGCCCTTCTACGCGACATGAACCGCAATGATCCGCTTTTGGATATCGCCCGCAAGCTGGAAGAGATTGCCCTGGAGGATCCCTACTTTATCGAACGCAAACTCTACCCGAACGTAGATTTCTATAGTGGCATCATCTTGCGCGCCCTCGGCATACCAACAGATATGTTCACGGTCATGTTCGCTATAGGCAGACTGCCAGGCTGGATAGCACACTGGTGGGAGCAACATCAGATGCCAAACGGCCGTATTTCACGGCCACGCCAGATCTATACGGGAAATACGAAAACGGACTATGTGCCCATGGACCAGCGCTAAGACAACTCCATGTTTCTGCGGTGCTAACGCACCTTGTCGAACCGGCCATTTTGATTTTATCTCGGGTTCTGAAACTTGCTTTAAATGGCAGATCATCGGGATTAACTCGCTATGCTCGTTTCTGCGGTGCTAATGTAATCCCCCCGAAAAGTAATCGGAGTTTTAAGTAGAAAATTCTCGTAAACTAAAAACAGGAGTTTTCTATGAAAAAATCACGTTATACAGACAGCCAGATTCTGGCGATCCTCAAGCAAAATGAAAGTGGTACGCCTGTCACCGAGCTTTGTCGGGAACATGGCATGAGTGACGCAACTTTTTACAAGTGGCGAGCTAAATTCGGCGGCATGGATGTCTCGCTGATGAAACGAATGAAGGAACTGGAGGATGAGAATCGTCGGCTTAAAAAAATGTATGCTGAAGAAAAGCTCAAGGCCGAGATCGCTCGTGAGGTAATTGAAAAAAAGTGGTAAAGCCATCTCGGAGACGAGAGATGGCTCAGAGAGTTGTATCAGAATATGGCACTACGGTAAGGGTTGCTTGCCTTATTTTATCAATCAGTGAAACCTGCTGACGAAATATGATTTGAAAATTTCTGATTTTGTCTTATTAATATCAATTACTCTGTACTAGAATGACTTTTTCTTTCTGCTGTATATTCCCACCATTTTTTAGGGGGACCTCCCTCTATATACCTAACAGCAGAAATAAAGACATCTAAAACACATGGATCATGTTTCTTTTTTTGTGATCCGACAAAGGTCTTTATAAAGTTGATATGGGTCTTTACCTACCAAATCTATTGGTTCGCACATTCCCAAAGTTTTCAGTTTTTTCTCAATTACAACACCGACGTTTGGGATCTTACGAAATTCCTTTATGTCGCTTCGAATCATTTTCCGAATATAACTATAAGCACTAATATTTTGTCCGTTATCAACCTGATCCAGACAATATTACTCGAAGGACAAGGTTATTTCTGTAAGATTTTTCTGACATAAAGCGTCGTGAAGTCACCACATCAATTAAGACAGCATTTTTTATATTTTTTTCCACTACCGCATGGACAGGGATCATTTCTGCCAATTTTGGGTGTGGCTCGTTCCATAAATGGTGGAGGTTCGTCAAAATCATGAAATAAATTATTTTTTGCTGGAGTCGAGCGCTCAAGCCTTATGCCAAATTCAATTTCAATATCTTCAATATCACCGCAATGTGCAAGATCAGCTAACCCTTCTGCATAGAGTTTTCTGATGATATCTATCGATTCAATTGCGTTAAGGTCTATCAAGTAGCCTGTCACAATTGCATTGAAAATAGTGGTTTTCATGTCTGGGTTTTCTAAATATCCCGATAAAATTGAAACCACTCTTTCTTTGGTACCGGGATATCGGATAGCAACTTGTTTGATGCCGTCAGCAGCCATCACTCTTGCAAATTCAGGGTGGTCAGTTTGAAGTAGATATTCAGATAATAAATCGAGTGATTCCTCACCAATCATACCCATAACTATCGGTAATTCAGATAGTGCCCAGTCATCTTTTTCAAGGTAATCGAACATTGAGACTAATGGTTCCACCGCTTTAGGGCTGCCAATTTGCCCCAAAGTGCGCCAACTGTGTAAGGGAATCCAGACATCATTACTTTGGCTATGAGCATTGTGCAATTCCATATCCAGAACCAGCTTAATTAATCCAGGTGTGTCTTGATCATCAAAGCCATATTGTAAATAATCTGGCCATTTTGGGGATCTGGTGGCTTCTCCTAAATCAAATAATTGCTTAAATTTATCTTCCATTTAAAAATGATCTCGTCTGTCACTAACGGCTGAAAATCAATGTCAGCCCGGTAATATTAGATTTCCATATTCTCAGACATCTCAAGGGCATCATCAACTTCAATTCCAAGGTACTTTACCGTACTTTCCAGGCTTTTATGCCCCAAGAGTAATTGAACAGCTCTGAGGTTCTTTGTTTTTCGGTATATCAGTGAAACTTTGGTTCTCCGTAACGAGTGAGTACCATATTCGGATGGGTCTCTAGACCGATTTGTGATACCCACTTTTTACGATCCTGGCATATTGCCTGGTCTGGGTGGTTATTTCGAATTGGACAGGCTCATGGGTTTTCTGTTGAAGAATGACAGCTCGTTTGTTGACCGAGTTTCCATGCGCTACGTCTTTGACGCGCATCCTTACCAGGTCACAGCCACGTAACTTGCTGTCCAGTGCCAAATTAAATAGAGCCAGATCACGTACCTTATTTGCTAGTTGGAGACGGATTCTTATCGCCCAAATCTCCTTAAGCTTCAGTGCAGGTTTTTGGCCAGTAATTTTCCCTTTATTCCAAGGAATGTGTCTAAAATCGGGGTTTGTGAATAAATCCATTGTGATTCCTCCTTTTTATCGGGTGGAATTACAATTATGGTTGAGAAAATTGGTCAGGAATTTATTGTGGACCCAATTCTGCTCTCATTAACTTTGTAAATTGGACGGAAATTTGGTCCGCAGCCGATAGCTGTCAGATCGAGTCTAAGCTTATTTATGTGCGTGAATAGTCAGATCTAATCTGACTATCTACAACTAATCGTTCTCAACCAGTACAGGAATCTCAAGCCCTGGATATTCGATTTTACATATAGATTCATGCAATTTTTTCAGGGAAAAGGTTGTTCCTTTTCGTCGCCCATAACCTCTACCTTGCTTCCCTCTATCAGAATGCCCCATAAATCGATCAGCCAATTCCTCAGAAAAATCTGCTTCACGACACGCATCTCGAAAATTGTGACGAAGACTATGAAAAACTTTTGCTCGAGTATTCTCTATGCCAAGTTTTGTGCGCGTGTAGCTTAGATATGCCTTCGAAAAACCAGAAGTAAGACGCCCATACTTATCTGGATTGAGAGTATGAAAAAGCCTGTTTTTCCCCATTCCTTCAACATGTTCTACATACTTTAGAAATCCTGTTTCGATGACTTTCGGATGCAAGGGTAACAATCGTTTCGAAGGTCGGTTTTTCAGTTTTTTTGATAGTTTTTCATCGCTATTTTCATTTGCTGTTGGGGTTATTTCCAGACACCAGAAACCATCAATCTTCCGAACATCAGAAACTAGAAGTTGACCTAATTCCTCCTCGCGAGCACCCTGATAAAGGGACAATACTGGGAGCCAAACTATGGATTCCCCTGTGCTACGCCCCAGCCTTTTACCTGCTGAAAACAGTTCAGAACCGAAGATCTTTTTCAGTTCATCCATTTCATAAGGTTCTACCTCAATACTATCGTCTTTAGTAGAAGGAATTCGGTAGGCAGGATTCAACTTAAGTTTTTTCTTTTGAATAGCAACATTGAAAATAGCTGATAGAAAAGAAATTTTCTTATCGATGGTCTTGGATTTATTTTTTACAACATGGAGCAAGTGGCTTCTATAGTCCAAAATGTCTTGATCAGTGATTAATTCTGCTGATTTTTTTCCAATAATTCCCAAGAATTCATCGACCACGGCTTTAAAGCTTTCTACAGTTTTTACTGGTCTGTTTATCTCAAATGATTCCCAGTCTTTTAGCAGTTCCTGAAGGGTAATCTTTGCTTCGGGAGGTGAAGATAGCTTCGTTTTTTCTGGTGGTTTAGGTGTATGGACCACTTCGCCATTATCTCTACTCAGCTGTAAAGCATGCGTTTCAGCCATAGTTTGGAGGAAGCGATAACGTAAGCGCTGCCAGGATTCAGAATCTCCCGACAAATTCACTCCGAGTAAGTCTAGAAATTGCCCCAAAGCAGGTAGGATTTTTTCTGAGTCTCCGTGGATAAGGAGCTGACGCAGAAAATCATGTGTCTCCAGTCGCGCCTGGGATTGTTCTTCATACTCATCGCTAAAAAGCCCCTGTTGGCGAGCCCACTCGTCCCCATCGAGGGTATGAAACTTCCAGAGTTCACAGATCTCTTGTTCGACGGCAGAATCCAGTATAAAAGTTTCCTGATCAGTGTTTTGAGAAAATATTCTTTTCCTGAGTTTTTGGCATTTCTCGTCAAAACGGGTTGAAGCCTGGTGAGCCAATCGCTTGGCCTCGGTGTGAGTTTTTAGTTCGAAGTGAGAATTTTTCTTCTTTTTTCCCGAATTCCTGTTGAAGATCAGCAGGGATTTTAGCCCGAAAATAGAAGTTTCCATTGCGGTTCAATAAATGTGTTTGTGCAGCCATATCCAATCTCGCGGTGTACCACCGTGGTGTACCAATTGAATATGTATAGCGACTGAAGTAGCAGGTTTTTCCTGCTATTCAATCATTTAGGGGAAAAATGGCAGAGAGGAAGGGATTCGAACCCTCGATACGTTGCCGTATACACACTTTCCAGGCGTGCGCCTTCAACCACTCGGCCACCTCTCTAGTAGGAAAGCGCGCAAGGATACCTGAGCAGACCGTTTTTCGCAATCTACTCAGGGGAATATGGCTTTAAAACTTACAGGTGATGACTGACAGTATGTTTATGGGCATGCTCCAGGAGACGCCGGAAATCTTCACCACGCATGTGAACCATTTGCTTATGATCACCTGCCTCGAAATAGACATCCTCTTTTTCCAGTAAAGCTGGATCAATAATGGTATCTACACCATAAAGTTCTCCCGTTGGAGGAATCGCCCCGCTTTCACAGTCCATGAATGTCGACTCAAGTTCATTTTGATTCATGATCACCAGCCCCCTTGCCATGAGCTGATTCAATCGATCAATATCCAGTCGGTGAGAAGCCGGGATTACAGCCAAAAGATAGCTGTCGTCATCACCAAGTAATATTGGCTTGGCTACCTTGTCACCGGGAACATGCGCTTCTCCAGCAGACCTCATACTGGATGTAGAAGGAAGGTGCTCGATTAGTTCATACTCAAAATCGTTCATATCAAGATATTCTTTAAGCGTCATCGCGACACCCATTTCAATTACCTCCATTAAACTCATTGGCAAAATAAAGTATAGTCAGGTGATGTAATGCGTCAGAAAATTTTCAATTAAAAAAGTTAATAAAAAATGAAACCTCATAAAAATAAAAAATATCGCATCGCCGATAACGTCGATCGTCACCAGTTGTATGAATTGTCAGTTCAGAACTCTGAATCAGAAATTGATTTTGTCGAGAAGACTTACAAGTCACTCAGAGGTAAAAAAGCCCAATTGCTCCGAGAGGACTTCTGTGGCACAGCCAATGTCTGTTGCGAATGGGTCCGGAGAAGAAAAACGAACCAGGCTATTGGTATCGACCTGGACACCGAGGTCCTCGAGTGGTCACGCAAGAACCAGGTTGGCAAGCTACCCAAAAAACAACGTGAAAGAATCGAGCTGATAGAAGCCAATGTCCTGGAGGCCAAGACACCACCAGTTGATATTGTTTCAGCGATGAATTTCAGTTACTGGTTGTTAAAAGAACCTAACTTGCTGCGTAGTTATTTCACAAAAGTCTGGAAGTCACTAAAAGATGACGGCATATTTTTTCTGGATGCCTATGGCGGCTACGACTCATTCAGGGAAATTGAAGAAGAACGTGAAATTGACGAGGATGGCCTCGCTTTTACCTATATCTGGGAACAGGAAAAGTTTGACCCCATAACCAATGAACTACATTGCAGTATTCATTTTGAATTTGAAGACGGTTCTCGCCTGGACAGGGCGTTTTCATATGAGTGGCGCCTGTGGACCTTACCGGAAATAAAACAACTGTTACAGGAAGCCGGCTTCAGAAAAATCACGTTTTACTGGCAGGGCTTTGATGAGGACGGTGAAGAAGATGGTGATTTCAAACCGGTCAAAGCCGGTGAAGTGGATGCAGATGCCGGCTGGATCTGCTATATGACTGCAGAAAAATAACTGCTGCAATCAAATGAAACACACCCGGCGCTGGTACGGTACCGGGTGTATTGTTTGAAATCATCAAGCTGCGCGGTCAGTGTAAACCAGGTTGTCGTCCACCATTTCAATTTGCTCTTCAAGCAATGGATTGGCCTTTCCGGTTATCAGGTCATGCAGGGTTATTCCCGAAAGAAAATCAAAAATCTGCACACTCAGGTCATCCCAGAGGTTTCTTGTCGACAACTGCTGGATATGGATAACAGTTTTGTCTGTAGCATGTAATTTTTCCTGGGTGTATTCAACCCATTCATCCACGGCACAGATAATATCGGTGATAGTGATATCACTCGATGCACGCCCCAGCGCATAGCCCCCACCAGGACCGCGCCTGCCAATTACCAGCCCCTTGGTACGAAGCGAAGCAAATAACTGTTCAAGATAGGATAAAGAGATACCCTGCTTTTCAGAAATATCAGCTAACTTGATCGCTTTTTCTGAGCCATTCAGCGCCAGCTCCAGCATTGTGTTAATCGCATAACGACTTTTTGAAGAAATTCTCATGTTAGTACCCTCTTGATTGTAAATTAAATCGGTAAAGCTTTTGGCTTTAAATGATTAGAGCGCCTCGGTGAGATTAGTTCAATCGTTTGATATGATCAGAAAGATAGGTAACAACTATGATGAAGGCAGCTGACTGTATAACCCAGGTACTGAAAGGCAGCAGCCATATTACCATAGATCCCCTTGTTACTGACTGTTAAAGCGAATCTCGACGTCTTTGTATTGGGTTGCCTGGTATTTTAGCGATTTAATATGGACAGCACCCTGCCCTTGCATCTGTTTCAACCATTCGATCAAGTCCCCTGCAGTATCTGTTTTCTCATCATCTGCCAGAGTCCCTGTTGAAGATTCGACTTGGGCCTGTGGTAGCAGAACAAGATAGCGATCCGCATCCAGACTTCCTATTGATAGTTGTGCCACGAGTTCCGGCATGGAAAAATCATAGGCGAGCTCACCAGAAAAGGTGGTTTCATCAACCGTTAAAGCCACGTCTTTAAGCGCAATTTTATTCTCGGTATAACTGTAACTTAAGCTCCCC
This sequence comes from uncultured Gammaproteobacteria bacterium, assembly GCA_963801985.1. GTDB lineage: Bacteria > Pseudomonadota > Gammaproteobacteria > Chromatiales > Chromatiaceae > JABDQZ01. The sequence goes on along the minus strand of CAWDGV010000012.1, from coordinate 412,116 downwards.
TCCAGGGACTTGAATATTTTATCATCCAGTTCAATACCCGCAGTTAAATCAGCTGGTAATAAATATGAATATTGCTGATAAAGTGCTGCCGGGTTTAGCCCCCTGGCAAACAGACCTCCCTCTGCTGAAACCAGTTGCCCTTTGTTGATCTGTATTCTGTTTACAAATTGCTCGATATACCCTTGAGGCAGCTTCAAACGGTTTATATGTATCGATGAAACAAGCTGACCTTTTCCATTCTCTTCGGCATCAGGATTTCCAATCAGCGTTTTCAAAACTTTTTCATAAGGATTGATATCAAGTTCATCAAGTTTTAGCTTCACCCTGATAAGGTCTTCACTAAAAAACAGGTTTCCCTGGGCAAGGCTTTCATTGATTACCAGTGAGTTAAGCTGCACAGCAAAACTTTCAGGCTGATACGTTATTGCGAATTCGCCACTGATGTAATCAAACACTCGCAATTCCTGCTGGAGTTCTTCTGAAGCATCTATGAAAGCCAACAATGGAGCCGGTTTTAATCCTGCCAGGTTTATCGAAATGTTTGATTGATTTTCAACACCCCTGGCATTGATCGTGGCATTGATTGCCAGTACATCTGAAGCAACCTGGATGTTGCTGGCCTGAATCAGTTTGCCGGCTTGTGAAAAACGCATATCTCCCGTAACCGCCAGATCAATTTGTTGCCGGTTATGAGTTGCAATTAACTGTCCTGTGAAATCATTGACTGACCAGAATTGATCATAATGTAACGCTCCTGCTGCCTGAATTTCAGCCTCATATTCGCTTGCTTCTTTCAATGATGAACTGAATTGGAACTGATAGCTGTTATCGGATGAAGACATGACCGAGAGATTAACCTGTGACAAGGTTAAATGAAGGTTATTTATATGATCGATGACAATCACCTCGCTGTTTAACAGCTCGAAATTATCGACCGGTAAACCAGTTGGTAAAACCGGGATGTTTTTTACCTCTCCTTCAGCGGTTTTTGCCTGGAAATCAAATCGCCCTTCTACCGTCCTTTCCAGGTTCAACCTGACTTTATCAATGCTGACACGCTTTACCACGAGATCATTCTGCAGCAGTGAAAAAGGTTCCGCATCAACAAGCAACTGACCAAATTCAAGCAGGTCACGATCGTGCGCGTCAGTGATCTTCACCTGGCTGGCGGAGAGTTTCAGCAAGGGAAAAAAATGTATCTGCAGCGGCCCCTGAATAGAAAGATTGTATCCCGTTTGCTGCTTGAACCACGATTGCAACTGATTTTTGAGCTGTTCATGGTCCGTATCCAGCCATAGCAGAAAAAACAAAACCCCTGCCAGCAACAGTGGGAGAATGAAGATTCCCAGCAGTACTATCAGGGGTTTTTTAGTTGAGCGCATTCCGAATTATGAGCTCAGGACTTTCCTGTTAAGCAACCTTATGCTCATACAGGTGAACATCACGCTGCTGGTAAGGAATGCCAATGCCTTCCTCATCCAGGCGCAGTTTCACTGCCTCGGTCATGGCAAACATGACTGGCCAGTAATCACCGCTCTTAACCCACATTCTCATTACCAGGTTTACCGAGTCTGCAGCCAGTTCAGTCACCGCTATGAGGTGCGCAGGATCTTTCAGAATCCTGTCTTCCGCAGTGATCAATGATTCGAGCACGGTTTTGACTTGAGACAGGTCAGCGTCGTAAGAGACACCGACAGTCAGGTCTACCCGGCGTGTTTCCTTGGTTGAATAATTGATGATGTTGCCACCGGAAAGGCTTGAGTTGGGGATGATGATAGTTTTGTTATCACCGGTTTTCATGGTCGTGGTAAAGATGGATATTTCTTCAACGACACCGGCAACGCCTGCACCTTCGATAAAGTCACCGACTTTGAAAGGACGGAAGATTATCATCAGGAAGCCTGCGGCAAAGTTGGATAGAGAACCCTGCAAAGCCAGGCCGATAGCCAGGCCGGCAGCACCCAGGATAGCAATAAAGGATGTTGTCTGAATGCCAAGTTGTCCCAGGGCGGCAATGATCACAAAAGCCATCAAGGCAACGTAAGCGATGTTAGCCACAAAACCGATGATGGTCGGATCGGTTTTACCTTTCGTCATCATTTTCACGACGACATTTTTAAGCATTTTTGAAATCCATTTACCAATGATAAAAATGGCAATGGCGGCAACCACTTTTAAACCATAAAGGGCGAGTAGCTCCTGCCCCTGTTCAATCAACGTCGCAACATCCATAAATCTTCCTCAATTTAAAATAAATTTTCCCGACAGGTATCTGCCGAAAATATGAAACATGAACTTCTAGAATATCGGAATTAAAGGAAACAGAAAACCACGATGATGGCTATGTCTTTAAATGATGCAGGGCTAAATCTTGACTGATTTGCTCAAACGGTGGTGACAGGTACAAATTATTAACGCTAGTTGCCACCATGGATCATATAAATAAGGCTCGCCTCGCTCTGACTCAGCCCGAGCTCTTCAACAAGCCTTTGTGCTGTGGCACCCTGCTGAACCAGCCGGATGGCTTCACCAAATGGTGCTTCTCCCTGGGACTGCTGGTTTTCAATGGATTCCTGGCGATGTTCGATGGCAGATTCCCTGTCTTCAATACCCCGCAGCCTGTTATCAACACCTACGGCTCCGGCCGTTAAGCCATTAATGCTCACCTGTTGCGAACCCAGGCGGCTTTCCAGCTGCAGCAGGCGTAAATTGACTGTCTGCAGACGTATCAGAAGGTAGACAAGGAATGCTGCAAGCAATACAACAGCAATGATCAATGAGAGGGTTACAATAGTCATTCAGGCATACACATCGATATGATCTTTATTGTCATCACCTGAGTTTTTACCTTTACGGTCTTTTTTGGAGGGGCGTTCACGCAGTGTCTGGCGAGACTTTTTCTCGGTAACTTTCTTGACCGCCGTTACGTCACGGGTCTTTTTAATATCACCGGCCCTGCTTCTGCCAATATTGTCTGTCTGGTATACGTCTGCCATCATGAACCCACTTCATCAGAACATGCTCATTTCTGCCCATTCCTGCTCTGATAATAGTTTATTTAAATCGACAACAATCAGCAGATTGTTATCACGACTTGCCACGCCCTGAATATAGCGTGAACTTTCTTCATTACCGATATTTGGCGCCGAATCAATTTCAGAAGCATGCAAATCAGCCACCTCGGCAACACTGTCAACCAGGATACCGACCACCTGGGCTTCTGACTCAATCACGATGATACGACTGAGATCATCGATTTCCGCCTGGGGCAATCCAAAACGCGTTCTGGTATCAATAACAGTAACAACATTACCACGCAGGTTGATAATGCCAAGTACGTAATGGGGTGCACCAGGTACCGGGGCGATCTCGGCCACCCTGAGTACTTCCTGTACCTGCATTACATTAATGCCATAGGTTTCATCCTTTAAACGAAAAGTCACCAACTGGATTTCAGGATCGTTAGTAGCACTTTCATCAACGTCGGCGGTCATTCAGACTCTCCAGATTAATTTATTGTTTTAATTCCAAAAATTTCTTGTCAATTTAGACTTGAAGGTAAAAATAGCACTAATCCTGCCCAATTTCCTTAATCAGCGCTTCAGTATCCAGCAACACACACAGGCGATCAATCAGGGTTCCCACCGCCCAGGGACGTGTTGGACGCAAAGGGCGCCATTTCACCTGGTCAGGATTGAGCTGAATGGTTTCTTTAATGGCATTACAACTCAATGCCCAGCGATGATTAACAACCAGGTAATGACTGCCATGACTTGACCGCCTTTCATCGGCAGTTTGCGTCAGTTGCTCTGGCATAATCAACCTGGCAGTATCCAGTATCACGACGTTAGTGCCACGATGCTTGACCACCCCCAGGTGCCAATCCGGCTGCGCAGGAATCGGTAAAGCCTCCTGATCCCAAACAGCAATACTGTTTAAAACCACAAGCGGTATCGCAATTTCAGTATCTTCAACCTCAAACAGCAGACACTGCTGTGGATATTTTGTCCATTCGGGCAAGGTATCCCCGGGGCCTGCATCAACTGCCTGCGTAATCTCTTCGGCCTCTATTACTTTTTCTATCGGCCCAGCTTCACTAATCTTTATCTCTGCCGTCGTTTCAGGCAGGGTTTCTGCAACTGTTAGTTCAGCATTAACCCTTGCAGGAGAGACGTCCTGATGTTCATCAACCTCTTGCAACAGGGCTTCCAGCAGATCGAAGACAGCATCATCCGAGTCTGCAAATGCCGCTTTCAGCTGTTTTTTTTCTTCACCCAGCTGCGGCATGCCTTACCCCGAGACTGCCTTGCAGCATTTCTTCCAAAAGCCGGGTATAAGCCTGTACTCCACGCGCCTTGGGATCAAATATTGCTGGAGGAATGCCGGCCCGGCTGGCTTCGCGGAACTTTGTATCCACCGGCACCAGGCCATTCCAGAGGTGTTTCATATAGTTTTGCTTCAACACCTGCAAACTGTCAATCGAGGCACGTGTTCGCTTGTCGTACATGGTTGGCACAATGGTATAGGCTAAAGGCGCTTTACGTGCCTTGAGCACCATTTTCAGTGTATGCGTCATCCGCTCCAGACCCTTGATTGCCAGAAACTCGGTCTGCACCGGAATAACCAGGTGTTCGCAGGCGGCCAAAGCATTGATCAGCAATACGCCCAGCATCGGCGGGCAGTCAATCAGAACATAATCGAATTGATCCTGAACCTTGGCCAGGGCATTCTTTAACACCAGCCCCATACCTTCCAATCTTGCTGACTGGCGGTCAAGCGTTGCCAGGGCAACCGATGCCGGCATCAGGGAAAGTCCCGGGGTACCGGTATCACAGAAAACTGACGATGGATCCAGGTAACGCTTTTCAGCCAGTGCCTGGAACAACGAATAAGTGCTTTCATCCAGGGCATCCGGATCGTAGCGGAAGTAGCTTGTCATTGAGCCATGTGGATCGACATCAACCAACAGCGTTTTAAAGCCCCAGGCAGCCAGTAGCCCACCCAGTGCCACGGTCGTTGTCGTTTTACCGACTCCTCCTTTCTGGTTAGCCACCGTCCAGACTTTCATCAAAAGCCTCCCGGTGACTCGGCCCAGGGCACATCAGCCTGGTCAGGCAGGGCGGATTCAACACCCAGTTCGCCATAAGGATTGCTACTCTTCTGATCGGAACGAAGCACCAGGGTAACGCGACGGTTTTTCCCACGGCCTTCGTCGGTATCGTTAGTGCTGATTGGCCGGTATTCACCGTAACCTATCGCCGCCAGTCTTCTGGGGTCAAGACCCTGGCGCGTCAGGTATTCAACCACGCTGGCAGCCCTGGCGGCTGACAGTTCCCAGTTGGAAGGAAATGCCAATGTCTTGATCGGTACATTATCGGTATGTCCTTCAACAAAAATACTGTTTTTCAAGGGCTTGACTATGATTGCAATATCCCTGAAAGCCTTGCGTGCTTCAGGGGACAAACGGGCACTGCCACTGCCAAACAGCAGCTTGCTGCTGAACTGCACTTCAATCTTGTCACCCTGTAAATTGACCTTTACGAGCTTCTGATCAATAAAACCCTGTAAAGACGAATCGAGGTTACTGGCAACCACCCACAACCGGTCATCCGTCGGTTCGATATCCGAAGGTGTCGGCTCGTTGGACTGTTCCGGGTATTCACCTATTTCAATCAGGCTGGTGCCGGTCTGTTGCTGCTGAATAATCTGGTCTTCACCACGCTCCAGCATGCCGCCTTCCTGCTGATCCGTTGTCAGCAAAGGTGCTTCCATCTGCGGCTGTTCCTTTAACTGATCGGAAAAGGCTTCAACCATGGTGTCAGACAAAACACGGTATTTGCCTTCATTAACAGAGGAAATGGCATACATCACAACAAAAAAGGCAAACAACAGCGTAATGAAGTCTGCGTACGAGACCAGCCACCTTTCATGGTTTTCAGGCTCTTCAACTTTTTTCTTGCGCGTTCTTGCCACTGACATTCCCGACCTGGATTAATGTTCAAAGCCCTGTAACTTGGCCTCGATATGGCGAGGATTTTCACCCTCGGCTATTGATACAATGCCCTCGATGACCATTTCCAGATACATGGTTCGCTGGGCAATCTGGTTTTTCAGCTTGTTGGCAAAAGGCAACAGGAAAAGGTTTGCCAGTCCAACGCCATAAATGGTGGCAACAAATGCCGTGGCAATACCGCCACCAAGCTTTTCCGGGTCTCCCAGGTTCTGCATGACATGAATCAGGCCCATCACGGCACCCAGGATACCAATGGTTGGCGCATAGCCACCCATGCTTTCAAACACCTTGGTAGCCTGCATATCCATACTCTCACGACTGTCCAGTTCCACTTCAAGTACATTACGTATAACTTCCGGCTCATTGCCATCGACAAGCAGCTCTACACCCTTGCGCACAAATCGGTCTTTTTCACCTCTGGTTGCATTTTCCAGGCCAAGTAAGCCATCCCGACGCGCAATCTTGCTCCATTCAACAATTTTCTGAATGGTTTCTTCTGCCGGCAGCTTCGGAGGGCGGAATACAGAACCCGACATGCGCATGGCCCGCACAAAAATCGGAATCGGTGTCTGCAGTAAAATAGCGCCAATTGTGCCACCCAGGACGATGGCAAGCGCCGGCCCGTTAAGCAACGAGGCAACATGCCCACCTTCAAGCCAGTTGCCGCCCAATATGGCCAGCATGGCAATCAATATCCCAATGACACTCAGGAAATCCATATCACACCACCTTTACCAGTTGTTTGCCAATGATCTCTATTGGCATCACTTTGTCAGATAAGCCTGCCTTTTCCACAGCCTGCGGCATTCCGTAGACCACGCAGGTTTCCTGGTTCTGCGACCAGACGGAGGCACCGGACTGCTTGAGTTTTTGCGCCCCCATTTTGCCATCCGCTCCCATACCCGTCAGCACGACGGCCAGCACAGATTTGCCAAAGCTTCTTGCTGCCGAACCAAAACCAACATCAACACTTGGCTTATAGGTCTGTTCTGGCAGGCTGTCCCTGATTTCAACAAAAGCACGATCCGCTTTTTTCTCTACCAACAGTTGTTTTCCTCCTGGTGCCAACAATACCTGGCCAGGTAATAACTGGTCATTATCTTCAGCTTCCTTCACTTTTACCTGGCAGACATCGTCCAGCCTTTTGGCATAAGCCGTGGTAAATGTACCAGGCATATGCACCATGACTACCACAGGTAAAGGGAAGTCGGCCGGTAGCTCGGATAAAACCGTTTGCAGGGCAACCGGTCCGCCGGTTGAAGCACCAATAATCACTAATTGATAAGCACCTCTGGCGACAGGACGGACTGTTTCAGCAACTTTCTGCAAAGGTTTTGCTACAGCTACCGCGCCGCTTACAGACGGCGCTGTCCTGGTCTGCTGAGACGGCTCTGCACGCAGTTTTCTTGAGAGTGTATGCCTGTTGGTTTTCAAGCCAATGTTGGATACTTTTTCGCGCAATTGCACATAAGCATCATCGAAGGTACTGCTTGGTGAAAAGTTTTTGCTCAGAAAATCAACAGCACCGGCATCCAAAGCATCCAGTGTTACCTTGGCGCCCTCGGATGTCAGGTTGGAAAACATCATAATGGGTGTTGGATGACGAGCCATGATCTGCCGGACTGCCTCGATACCGTCCATGACAGGCATTTCGACATCCATGGTGATAACATCCGGGTTCAGTTCTATGGTTTTTTCAACAGCATCCTTGCCATTTACTGCCGTACCAATCACATTGATGTTTGGAGACTGCTGCAGTATCTCTGTTATTCGGTGACGAAAAAAAGCCGAGTCGTCGACTACCAAGACATCTACATGTTGTCCCATAGAGAATCACTCTGCCCTTGAAACTCGTCTATTTGACCAATCACTTGGCATATTTACGCATGAGGCCGGGTACATCCATGATCAGGGCGATATTGCCATCACCTGTGATCGTCGCACCAGCCATTCCTTCAAGTCCCTGCAACAGGGCACCCAACGGCTTGATAACCACCTCTTCCTGTCCGATCAGATGATCAACCACCAGGCCTACCTGTACATTTGCCACATTCACGATAACCACATGTCCACCACCATCACTGTAATCCGGTGGAGCACCGTCTTTTATCAGCCATTCCCTGAGATAGAACAGTGGCAAGGCACGACCTCTTACACGAATAGTCAATTGGCCATCGACAATATTGGTCTTGGTAAGATCCAGGTTGAAAATCTCAACAACACTGGCAAGTGGTAAAGCAAATGGCTGGCGGCCAAGCATAACCATCAAGGTTGGCAGAATCGCCAGTGTCAGTGGCAGTTTAACCGTAATAATGGAGCCCTTGCCCATCTCCGAATCTACCTCGACAGAACCATTCATCTGCGCGATACGGGTCTTAACCACATCCATACCGACGCCGCGTCCGGAGATATCCGATATTTCTTTCTTGGTTGAAAAGCCGGGATGGAAAATCAGGTTATAACATTCCTTGTTATCCAGGCGTGCCGCAGCTTCCGCATCCATCATGCCACGTTCAACAGCCAGACCACGTAAAACCTCGGCATCCATACCTTTACCATCATCCATAATGGAAAGCACAATGTGATCGCCTTCCTGCAATGCCGATAAAAGCACGCGGCCCTTGCGGGGTTTACCGGCAGCCTCACGATCATCCGGCATCTCGATACCATGATCGACAGAGTTACGCACCAGGTGAACCAGCGGGTCTGCCAGGGCTTCGACCAGGTTTTTATCCAGGTCAGTATCTTCACCTTCCATTTCCAGGTCGATTTCCTTGTTAAGGGATCTCGCCAGGTCACGTACAACACGCGGGAAACGGCCAAAAACTTTCTTGATCGGCTGCATGCGCGTCTTCATAACGGCAAGTTGCAGATCAGAAGTTACCACATCCAGGTTGGATACCACCGTGGCAACTTCTTCGTTTTCCATGGAAGCTTTCAAAGTCGCCAGTCGGTTACGTACCAGTACCAGCTCCCCCACCATGTTCATGATGTCATCAAGACGCTGGGTATCAACACGGACTGTAGTTTCAGCTGGAGGTGACTTGGCCGCTGCAGCCGGTGCTTTTTTCACTTCGGGTTTTGCAGCCGGTTTCTCTTCTGCCTTGGGTTTGGCTGCAGCTTTTTTTGCCGGCGCGGCTTTCTTTACAGGTTCGGCGGGTTTTGCTGCTTTCGCAGGTGCTTTAGCGGCTGGTGTTTGAGAGGCCGGGTCTGGCGCCTTGAATTTACCCTTGCCATGAATATCATCCAGCAGGCTTTCAAATTCGTCTTCTGTAATTTCATCCGCAGAGGGCTTGGCACTGGCTACAGGTTTATCTTGCTTGGCCGGTGCCTTGAATTTGCCCTTGCCATGCAACTCATCCAGCAGGTTTTCGAATTCTTCTTCAGAGATTTCTTCAGACTTGTCAGTGCCGGCTGATGCTGCAGCGGCAGTTGTTTTGGCGGCGCCTGCTGCTGGCGCAGTGAATTTACCTTCACCATGTAATTCATCCAGCAGGTTTTCAAACTCTTCTTCGGTGATGTCGTCACCACCAGCGGCAACCGGTTCATCGGAACTGGCGACACTCAGCAATTCATCCAGTGCCTCTTCAGCATTGCTCGACATGGCTGGAGATTCTTCCTCTGCGGGTATTTCGGCGGCTGACGCCTCTGCCTCAGCTGCGGGCTCCTCATCTTCCGGAACTGCCAGCCTGTTTAATGTATCAATCAGCGCAGGCTCGACATGTTCAGGCTCGACACCTTCCTGGATACCGGCAAACATGGCATTAACTGCGTCAATAACCTGCAGAACCGCATCCATCAGGTCGGCATTGACATGACGTTTTCCCTGTCTGAGTACATCAAAGACATTCTCGGCACTGTGACAGACTTCAACCAGGGCTTCGATATTTAAAAAGCCGGCGCCGCCTTTAATCGTGTGGAATCCCCTGAATACCGCATTGAGTAAATCCGGGTCGTCAGGTGTTTGTTCCAGATCTACAAGCTGCTCATTGAGCTCTTCCAGAATCTCTCCACCTTCTACAAGAAAGTCCTGAAGAATTTCATCATTCAGGTCAAGAGGCATCACCCACTCCTTTTTTCGACACTGTTGTAATTATATTGCTGTCTAAAAACCAAGACTTGATAACAAGTCATCAACATCATCCTGGCCACTGACGACCTGCGACTGAGTGACGCCCGGTACCGCAGGACCATCTTCTATCGCCATTTTTTGTTTTTTCAGTTCTTCATCATCTTTACTGGTGTGTACATTACCAGCCAGCTTGACCAGGTGAATAAGCCGGCTTTCAACATCCTGCACCAGCACGATAACCTTTTTAATAATCTGCCCGGTAATATCCTGAAATCCCTGTGCCATCATGATTTCATTCATTTTATTATGCAGTTCAGTACTGTCATCAACTGACTGTTTTAAAAATTCACTGAGCTCTCCACTGAGCGACTTGAAGTCTTCTACCGTCAATTCACGCTGTAAAAACTTGCCCCACTGTTCATTGAGACGATCTGCCTTTGACTTCAGTCTTTCAGAAACAGGCATGGCTTCTTCCAGTGCTTCGAGTGTCTGGTGTGCAGCCTGTTCAGTCGTTTTAATGACATATTGCAAACGCTCAGCAGCATCCGGCATATCAACCTGAACCATCTCAGCCATTGAGGTATCCAGCACAAAGCCATTAATTGCTTCATGCAATTCACGCGTCAGCCGCCCCACTTCCTGGAACAGCGAACTATTTACCTGGCCGTTTTCACCCAGTTCAGAGATTGTTGAAGAAGCCATGATGCTGTCACCCGCTTCCAGTTCAGCAACCAGGCGACGAGCCAATTCCAATTTCACTGCTGTATCCATTGCTGGCTTTTCAGAATCCTGCATTGTTTCTATCAACCATTTACCCGTTCAAAAATTTTATTGATTTTTTCTTCCAGCGTACCCGCAGTAAATGGCTTGACGACATAACCGTTTACACCAGCCTGGGCAGCCTCAATTATCTGCTCTCTTTTGGATTCAGCAGTAACCATTAAAACAGGCAGTGATGCCAGGTTTGGATCGGCCCTGACCGCTTTTAAAAGATCGATGCCTGTCATGCCAGGCATATTCCAGTCAGTTACAAGAAAATCAAAGTTTCCAGATTGCAGTTTCGGTAACGCAGTATTGCCATCGTCAGCTTCTTCAATATTTTTGAAGCCCAGGTCTCCCAGCAGGTTTTTAACGATTCTGCGCATAGTAGAAAAATCATCTACAACCAGAATTTTCATATTTTTGTCCAACGCAACCTCCGGACTGTCGAAAGAATTAATAAACTATAGAAGGCCTATCGGCCACCAGGAGAAGAATCTTTAGGCTTTTTTTAACGTTTTTTCTTTAAAATCAAGAAAAAAATCAGGGATTGAATTTTTCGTGGAATTCCGGCAGCCAGCTGCTCATTCTGGCACGTAAACGCATAGCTGCCTGACTGTGTATCTGACAGACTCTCGATTCACTGACGCCCAGAACCTGACCGATTTCACGTAAATTCAATTCTTCGTCGTAATACAGGGCAACAACCAGACGCTCGCGTTCCGGCAGTCCTGAAATAGCGTAAGCAAGAGCTTTTTTGAAATCATCCCGTTCCAGTCCGTCAACTGGAGTCTGGACATTGGATGAAAGAGAGGCGTGATCGTCCTGGCTGCCGCCAACTTCACCGAGCGCAACCAGTTCATCGAAACTGAATATGCGCGATCCGGAAGCATCTTTAAGAATAGAATGATACTCATCCAGTGAAATATTGAGTGTGTCAGCCACTTCAACATCACGGGCATCCCGGCCTTCAGTATTTTCAATCTCGCGCATCGCATCAGCAACCATTCTTGCTTTGCGATGGACAGAGCGTGGCGTCCAGTCACTGCGGCGTATCTCATCAAGCATGGCGCCACGAATCCGGATACCGGCATAAGTTTCAAAACTGGCCCCCTGGTTGGAGTCGTAGTTCTTGCCAGCTTCTAGCAAGCCCATCATGCCAGCCTGAATCAGATCTTCAGACTGTACGCTGGGCGGCAAACGATTCATCAAGTGATAAGCAATACGCTTGACGAGCCCGGCATGTTTATTGACCAGGTCGTCGAAATTCTGTTCCTGAACAGCCTGGTAACTTGCCAGTCCATTCATTTATATCTCCCCATATCCGCTTGTATATTGCACCAACCGCTCTACAAAGAATTGCATCTGGCCATTGGCACCCTGCGGTGGTGGCCAGGCCTCAACTTTTCTTGCCAGGTTCTTAAATGCCTGGGCGGCTTTGCTCCGAGGAAAGGCTATCACAACCGGTTTCTGGCTTTTAACGGCTTTTTTCAGGCTTTCATCATAAGGTATAGCCCCCATGAAACTCAGCATGACATCCAGATAGCGATCTGTAACCGCGCACATCTTGTTATACAAATCCCTGCCCTCCTGGGCTGTGCGCACCATATTTGCCAAGTACCCGAAAACGGGTGCTGCCATATTCCTTGTTGAGCAGTTTTATTATAGCGTATGCGTCAGTAATTGATGCGGGCTCGTCACAGACAACGACAATGACTTCCTGTGAGGCCCGGGTGAAGCTGATAACGGTATCGGAAATCCCGGCGGCAGTATCTACAATCAGGGTATCAATATCGGATCCCATTTCACTGAAAGCCGAAATAATACCGGCATGCTCGGCAGGAGATAACTCAGCCATATGCTGAATACCGGAAGCCCCGGGAATCAAACGGATACCTGCAGGCCCATCGATAATGATTTCATCGAGGTCTTTTTCACCACGCATAACATGTGACAAATCAAACTTGGGATGCAGACCGAGAACGACATCAATATTGGCCAGGCCAAGATCCGCATCCAGCACCATAACCTTTCTACCGATTTCTGCCAGTGAAACAGCAAGGTTGATAGAGACATTGGTTTTACCTACGCCACCTTTCCCCCCGCTGACAGCAATAACCTGCACCGGTTTTGATTGTGTCATTTGTCGTAATCCTGCCGCTTGGTCCAAGTACATTTTATTATAAAGACCCATAGTCTTGACGCTATAGTAGCCCTAGAGTAATCCATGCAGTGAACTCGATCAAATACAATCACCTATAACGGACAATTAAAGCTGATATTTATCTTGTTCAAGACCTAAATCCAGCCCGGTTTCCGGGAATCCTACAAATAGGCCTGGGTCCGGGCCTCACTCAGGGCAAACGCCAGGTAACCATCACCATGTTGCTCAGAAGTCGACTGGGCCAAAGATGAAGCCAGTGAAACCAGTGGATTGGCCCGTGCTACATGCATATCTTCGGGAACCTTTTGACCATCAGTGTAATAAGCCAGCGGCAAACCACTGTCGATAACCACTGACAGGATACCACCGAGTGACGCTGCCTCATCAGTCTTGGTAACCAGGCAGGCATCCGGGCGAATCGGTGCAAAGGAGTGAACGGCCCTTTTCAAGGCAGCCAGTTCAGTCGTCGCCGATAAGGCCAGGTAGCGCTTGACGATCCTGCCAGCACCTTCAAGCATGCCAAGTTGTTCGCTTAACTGGGTATCCTGATGACTCATACCGGCGGTATCAATAAGGATTAAACGTTTATCAGCAAAGACGTTCAGGGTATCCATTAACTCGCTGCTATTGGATGCCGTGCGCACCGGCACATTGAGAATACGGCCGTAGGTATGCAACTGTTCACGCGCACCGATACGATAATTGTCTGTACTGATCAATGCCACATGGCGATTTCCATGCCTGAGACAGTATCTTGCAGCCAGCTTGGCGATGGAAGTGGTTTTGCCAACGCCTGTTGGCCCTACGACAGCAATAATACCGCCTGAATCAGTCATATCATCACCGGTCACAGCTATCTCGGCAGACAGGTAATACATGGCTTTCTGCCACTGCTGCTCAAAATTTCCATGTCCGGCGACCATGCTCATCAGGCGTTCCGCAATTTCTGACGAAAGTCCCATGCCGATTAACTGTCTGAACAGTTCCTTGCTTTCCGGACGCCGGTCTCCCATCTCACGCCAGCTGATATCGGAAAGTTCATTTTCCATCATGCGTCTGAGCGCCTGCATTTCACGCCGCATCTCCTGCATCACATCGACATCACCGCCAGCTTTTTCCTTAAAACTTTCAACGGTCTGCCGGTATCCTGATGCCTGATGCCCATGGACAGGCTCAGCTGCAGACAACTGCTCAGAAGATGGAACCGGCCTGGCTGTCGAGGTTTGCCTGGCTACCCTGGCGGGTTTACGCACTGGAGCAGCTGGCTGTCCGGATTTTTCAGGTGAAGCCTGGCTGAACTGCTCTTCATCAAAATCAATTGCTGCCACCAGCTCGACACCTTCTGCAACACTTTTGTTGGAAAGAATAACGGCATCTTCACCGATTTCCTTCCTTACCGCTGCAATGGCAGTGCGCATATCCGGGGCTACAAATCTTTTAATTTTCATTGCTGATTATCCTCTGCTAAGCACCGGTACCTGCATCACCGATAGTGGCAACAACCTTGATCTTGCGATTGTCAGGAATCTCGTTATAAGACAAGACATGTATATTCTGGGCACTGTGACGGGCAAAGCGTGACATCCATGGTCGTATACCCGCTGCTACCAGTAAAATGCTTTCCTGTCCTGCCATTTCCTGTTCTTTCGATGTTTCAATCAAAGCCTGTTGCAATCGTTCTGCAAGCCCCGGTTCAAATCCAAAACCTTCTCCACCAGAAGTCTGCAATGACTGCTGCAATAACTGTTCCAAATTTGCATCCAGCACGATTACAGGAATTTCTTCAATATTTCCAACAAGTTGCTGAACAATAGAGCGTGACAGCGCAACCCTGACAGCTGCCAGTAAGGTGACGGAATCCTGGCTATGGACCGCCTGGTCCGCCAAAGTTTCGGCTATTGTCCGAATATCCTTGATGGGAATGCCTTCAGACAGCAGCGCTTGCAATACCTTGAGCACCTGGCTCAATGACAGTACCTTGGGCACCAGGTCTTCAACCAGCTTGGGATAATTGTTCGACAGGCTGTCGAGTAATTCCTGGACCTCTTCATGCCCCAGCAGTTCATCCGCATGATTCTTAATGATTTCACTCAGATGCGTTGCCACCACGGTACCTGAATCCACCACGGTATATCCCTGCGCCTGGGCATTGTCACGCTGTGTTGTCTCTATCCAGACTGCATCCAGGCCAAAGGCAGGATCCTTGGTTGCAATACCCTGGATATCACCAAAGACCTTGCCGGGATTGATTGCCAGGTCCCGCTCCGGATGAATTTCAGCTTCACCCATAGGGACGCCGTTCAATGTAATGCGATAGGTATTCGGCGAAAGATCAAGGTTATCCCTGATATGTACCGACTGAATCAAAAAGCCCAGTTCCTGCGACAACTTGCGTCGTATACCCTTGATACGATTCATTAACTGGCCACCCTGAGCCTTGTCGACCATCGGAATCAGGCGGTAACCCACCTCCAGGCCAATGATGTCAACCGGCTGAACATCATCCCAACTGAGTTCACGCGGCTCGGTACTTTCAGCCGTTTCAGGCAGGGGCGCTTCAGCGACTGCTTGAAGCTGTTGCTGCTGCCGTTGTGACAGGTAGGCCGCGCTGCCGAGCGTAATAAAAGCCAGGGTCAGAAAAGCAAAGTTCGGCATACCCGGGATCACGCCCAACAACAGCAGAATGCCACCGGCAAACATCAGTGGCCTGGGATTATTCAGCAATTGGTTACCGATCTGGGTACCAACGTCTGCCGACGAATCCTTCATCTTGGTGACGATGATGGCAGCTGCAACCGACAGCAACAATGCCGGAATCTGTGCAACCAGGCCATCACCAACCGTTAGCAGCACATAACGTTGCAGCGCGGTGGAGAAGTCCAGGTCATGTTGCAGCATGCCAATCAGCAAGCCGCCGATGATATTGATAACCAGGATAACGATACCGGCCACCGCATCACCACGGACAAACTTGGATGCACCGTCCATGGAACCATAAAAATCAGCTTCCTTGGCAAGATCCTCGCGCCTGGTCTTGGCCTCCTCCTGGGTCAGAAAGCCGGTATTCAGATCGGCATCAATTGCCATCTGTTTACCGGGCATCGCATCCAGGGTAAATCGGGCACTGACTTCGGCCACACGCCCGGCACCCTTTGTAATTACAATAAAGTTGATAACAATCAGAATGGAAAAAACCACCAGGCCCACGGCAAAATTACCGCCGATGACAAACTCGCCAAATGCCTCGATAACCTTACCGGCGGCATCACCACCGGTATGGCCTTCCATTAATACAATTCGTGTCGAGGCTACGTTCAGGGCAAGACGCAATAATGTCATAATCAGGATGATCGTGGGAAAGGCGGCAAAATCCAGCGGTTTCATGGTGTAAATCACCACGATAATCACGATCATTGAAAGCGTGATATTGAAGGTAAAAAACAGGTCGAGCAGAAAAGCCGGTAACGGGATCATGATCATGACCAGCAGCATGATCATCAGTAACGGACCACCGAAGCCCGTCAGACCCATGTCCCTGATATTGTTTCTTAGCTGCATCACGTCCATTTTTACGTTAACTCTCTTTACTCAATCCAGTTTTTTTCCCGAAGCATCAAACTTCATGTCATCCGGCACTTCCCACTGCTCGCGTACCCTGTCGTCATCACGTATATCAAACGGACTGGCCTGAACCTGGTAGACATATGCCAATAATTTGGCAACTGCAAGATATAAGCCAGCCGGGATCGGCTGGTTGAGATCGGTGGTAAAATAGATGGCTCGGGCGAGCAAGGGAGCCTCAACAATCGTAACCCGGTTATGTTCACCGACTTTGCGGATATTCATGGCAATCAGGTCCGCGCCCTTGGCAACGACGACTGGAGCTGCCATTTCATCTTCGTCATAGCGCAATG
Organism: uncultured Gammaproteobacteria bacterium; assembly: GCA_963801985.1. GTDB lineage: Bacteria > Pseudomonadota > Gammaproteobacteria > Chromatiales > Chromatiaceae > JABDQZ01. The sequence continues at coordinate 395,194 of CAWDGV010000012.1, read as the reverse complement.
CCACCGCAAAATGCAGCGGGTTGGTAATAATGACATCCGCATTGGGCACTTCTTCCATCATGCGCCGCTGAGCCTGCTGCATTTGCATCTGGCGCACCCTGCCCTTGGTTTCGTCCGAACCCTCGGTCTGTTTGCGCTCGTCCTTGACTTCCTGCTTGGTCATTTTACTGTCGCGCTTGAACTTGAAAAGCTGGTATGGCACATCGATTAACGTCAAAATTACGAGCGTCAGACTGATCAATAACGTGAACCAGCCCAACATCGTCAGCATTTTGACGATCGCGGCTTCAATATCAATCTTGGATAATTGAATAAAATCCGCCAGGAAAAACATCAACAGCAGGGTTGTCGCCCCGCCCACCAGCACAGCCTTCAATATTGACTTGAGCAGGTTGACCGCACCTTCGCTGCCGAACATGCGTTTGATGCCCTTCATTGGGCTCATGTTGCTGAACTTCGGTTTCAGCTTTTTACTACTGATAACAAAGCCACCCAGCAGGGTATTGGCAAAAAACGCCGTGATCACCATGGCGACAAAGTAAGGCAGCATCATCCACCAGGTATCGTCGGCCGCTTTGGATAAATGCAGAAATATTGCCGCGGGAGTCTCGGTATCCGTTTTGGTTAAACGAAAACTGTCTGCATAAACGGTCAGCAAGCCATCAGCAAAATGACTGCCCATCAAAAAAATCAGAGCCGCACCCATCAGGCTCATGGCCATGGTTTTCAGTTCCTGTGACCTTGGAACCTGGGCCTCTTTGCGCATTTTCTGAAGACGTTGTGCGGTTGCGTCTTCGGTTTTTTCCTGGCCGTCCTTGTTTTCTGCTGCCATGGTTCAGGGCCTCACCATGATGACGTCCCGCAGGTAAACCATGATTTCATTGAGTGCATCAATTAAGTTTTCCATCACGGCCGGCAAAGTGATCCAGATCAGAATCATTCCGCCTAACAAGGTAATGGGAAAACCGATTGCAAAAATATGCATCTGTGGTGCCGCCCGCTGCATCACGCCCATGGATATATCCAGCAGCAGGATTGAACCGGCAATCGGCAAAGCCATCAGAACGCCGATTTCATACATGCGGGTTGCCCAGCTCACCACGTCCCAGAAAGTATTGCGGGTAATACCATCAACCGCCACCGGAAAAATGGTAAAGCTGTCGACCAGCAACTGTATCATCATCAGGTGCACATCCAGCGCCAGTATGATCAGCATTCCCAGGGTAATGTAGAGCGTCGTTACGATAGGCACCTGGATACCATTGATAGGATCAGCCATCTTGGCCATACCCAGTTTCATCGAGTAGCCAACCATTTCACCGGCCACTGCCAACGTACCGAAAGCAAACTGCAGCATGAAACCCATGATGATGCCAATCGCCACCTGCTGAAACAGAATCAGCAGTGCTTCTCCGCTGAATACATCGACAACCGGCGGTGCTTCCAGCAGTGGTGCGACAAGCAATGCAATCAGCAAACCCAGCAAGACTTTAACCTTGGTCGGTAACTGCTTGTTACTGAAAAGAGGGACCGCAACGAACAGGGCGGTAATCCGAATGAATGGCCAGAAAACAGAAGCGACCAGGGTGGCCAGCTGCGCTTCTGTAAATGTCATGACAGTCATCGATTAACCTATCAGGAAAGGGATATTCTCTATAAGCGCCCTGGTATAGTCGACTAACTTGGCAATCATCCAGTGACCTGCAAGGATTAAAACCGCACCAATCACTGCCACTTTAGGCACAAAAGTGAGGGTCATTTCATTGATCGAGGTAGCGGCCTGAAAAATAGCAATAATCAGACCGACAATCAGCGAAGCCCCCAGCAAAGGCACGGTCATATACATGCTGATAAGCATGGCATTGCGACCCAGTTCCATGACTGCATCAATATCCATTTTTCACCTCACACGTAAAAACTGGATGCCAGGGTACCCATTAGCAGCGCCCAGCCATCAACCAGAATGAACAGCATGATCTTGAAAGGCAGCGAGATGATCATGGGTGACAGCATCATCATGCCCATCGACATCAGGATACTGGCCACCACCAGATCCACGATCAGAAACGGGATAAAAATGATAAAACCGATCTGGAAGCCGGTCTTGATTTCACTGGTGGCAAATGCCGGTAACAATACCGAAAACGGCACCGCATCTACGCTGTCAAAGGCCTCTCTGCCGGACAGACGGGTAAACAGGGCCAGGTCTGATTCGCGGGTCTGGGCCAGCATGAATTCATGAAAAGGTTTCTGCGCCCTGTCGAAAGCTTCTTCCTGGGTAATTTCCTCGGCAGTGTAAGGCACCCAGGCTGTTTCATAGACCTCGGTAAAAACCGGAGCCATGATAAAAAAAGTCAAAAATACTGCCAGCCCAATCAACACCTGGTTTGGCGGTGCACTGTGAGTCCCCATGGCCTGGCGCAAAATATGAAAGACAATCAACAGGCGCGCCAGCGAAGTCATCATGATCATTGCACCGGGCAACACCGATAATGCCGTCATTAACAGCAAAACCTGTATAGACAGGCTAAATGTCTCGCCACCATCTGCCGTGGGCGCAGAGGTAACGATATTAATGCCGGGCGCGGCTGAAACCACTAACGGCAGAAAAAATAATATTAAAAGCAGAAGCAATTTTTTCATACTGACGTCCCTCTGCTGTTCTTTACCTGCTCCAGTGTCTCGGCAAACACTTCTTTAGCTTGCCCGGCTGCTACATCGCTGTCAGTGTCAGCGTTTTCTTCAACAGCAACACTATTCCTGGAAAAAACGTGCAGCTTTGAAACATGCCCGGAAGCCACGCCAACCAGCAGGCGTTCGCCTTCAACTTCAAGCAGGATCGCTTTTTCTCTTGGACCAAGCGACACACCACCCAGTACCTGGATATTGCTTCGGTTCAGCGTGGCAAAGTTTCCATAACGACGAAACAGCCAGGCAAGTCCAAAAATTAACGCCAGAACCAGCAACAGCCCCAGCGTAACACCAGCCAACTGGTTTGCACCGACCGGATTTACAGCCAGTGGAGTGGTTGCCTGCACTTTTTCATCTGCTGCCAAAAGCAGGGGGGATATCAGCAGGAAAATAAAAAATGCCATGAAAAAATAAGATAACAGCCTGGCCGGTGACCACTTGCCAGTATCATGTTTGACTGTCCGGTGACGCATTAACTCAGTCTCTTGATCCTGTCTGATGGACTGACAATATCTGTCAGCCGAATGCCAAATTTCTCATTGACCACGACCACTTCACCCTTGGCAATCAGGGTACCGTTAACCAGCACATCCATTGGCTCACCAGCCAGGCGATCAAGTTCCACCACGGATCCCTGGTTAAGCTGCAGCAGGTTACGTATATTCAGATTGGTACGTCCAATTTCCATGGAAATGGTTACCGGCACATCCAGTATGGCATCCATCTTGACGTCACCTGTAGATACAACCGTTTCATCAATCAACTCATCAAGATCTGGCGACTCAGCTCCTGCCTGCGTAGGAACATCCCCCGCCTCCTCGGCAGCTGTCTGCTCCGACATGGCCGCGGCCCAATCGTCAGGTATATCTCCGTTTTCTTCACTCATTTTCTACCTCGCTATGCACCTTGTCTCTCTCGTTAAGCAACGCGCTCAGGGACCCGATTTACGTTCACGCTGATCTGCTTCAATCAACTCCCGGATACCAACAGCACGGGGCTGAGAAATTGTTTTTGAAACCTTTACCGCGTAGTGTCCCTGGGAAACGCCCAGGTTGCCTTTGAACAATGGCACTCCAGCTGCATTGACCTCTACATGATCAGTATCTTCCAGGGCAATAACGTCCCCAATTTCCAGGTTTGCCAGCTCTTTCAGGGATAACGTGGTATGTCCCAATACACTGTTGAGCTCAACAGAAGCATTTTTAATCTCTTCCTGCATGGCAATTTCCCAGCGCTCATCTTTCTCACCCTGGTCACTTTGCACACCGGCATCCAGCAGGTCACGAATCGGTTCAAGCATCGAATATGGCATGCACATGTGCATGTTGCCGCCGCCACTTTCCAGGTCAACGCTGAATGTCGTAACCACCACGACCTCACTGGGACTGACGATATTGGCAAATTGAGGATTCACCTCGGAATTTACGTATTCAAAATTCAAATCGAGAACCGGCTTCCAGGCCAGGCGCTGGTCTTCAAATACAATCTGCAGCAGCAACTGGATAACCCGCAACTCTGTTGGCGTAAAGTCACGCCCCTCAATCTTGGTATGGAATCGCCCAGTCCCACCGAAATAGTTTTCCACGACACTGAAAACCAGTTTCGGATCAATAACACAAAGCCCTTTACCGCGCAGTGGTGCAACCTTGATGATATTCAGGCTGGTTGGAACGAACAGCGAATGAACGAACTCGGAAAATTTCTGCATCTGCACGCCTGACACAGAGATATCTGCAGAACGGCGCAACATGTTAAACAGGGATGTGCGGAAATAACGTGCAAATCGTTCATTGATCATTTCCAGTGTCGGCAGGCGGCCACGGACAATCCTGTCCTGACTGGCAAAATCATATTGCCGGGCAACACCGTCTTCTAACGGCTCATCAGTTTCCGTTTCAACATCACCGCCATCGACACCATGCAACAGGGCATCAATTTCATCCTGCGATAATAGATCTGTTCCGCTCATTGTCTTCCTGTTAAGTATCCAAATTTACTGAAGGATAAAAGTCGCAAAGTAGACGGCTTCAACTTTGTTACTCAGTTTCTGTTCTTCTTCAACCTTGCTGTTGGCAAGCAGGTCTACCAGTGTTTGCTTCAGAGCTTCCTGCATTTTTTCGCGCCCTGCCTTGTCAAGAAACAGCTTGTTATCCTGTAAAGACAAGGTATTCAAAATATGATGTCGGATCATCGGGTCATTCTTCACCAGAAAATCCACCAGTGCCGGGCTGTATGTAAAAATGCGAAAGCTTATCTGTGCCTGCTTAAACGGAGTCCCTGGCTGCATGATGATAACCATGCCTGGCTCCTTTTCCTTGGGCACCGCATGGTAGTGGGGAATTTTTTCGCCCTCGTCCTCCTCCACCTCAACCACTTCCTCGACGGCTTCCCCGTCAACAGCTTCGTCATCACCGCTTAACAAAAAGAAAGCGGCAGCGGCACCAATAATCAGCAGCAGCGCAACCCCGATAATCAGGAAAAGCTTGCCCTTGCCCTGACCCTCGCCTTCTTCTAATTCATCAACGTCTGTATTTTCGTCAGCCATGGAAGTCCCCAAAAATAGTAATTATTAACCAGCAAACCTTATGCCAGTTTATTAAAGGATAATTTTTACTTAGAAATCAATAAGTTATTTATTATTTTTAATAAAACGTCATAAAAATGACGTTAATTTTGTCTTTGCCAGTCATTTTCCGGTCATTTCAATGGCCGGTTACCGTCAAACAACTGAAACAGCGCTGCATCTTCTATACCCTGCTGCACGTTAACCTTCATTAAAAGAAAACCGCCCACAGCAAACAACAGCAGTACCGATAATATCCCGATACGTGGATCGTTGGTAATAATTCCTGTCAGACCGACCAGCAATGGTCCAATGACCGCGGCAAATTTTCCCAGCATATTGTAAAAACCAAAAAATTCGGCTTTTTGCTGGACCGGAACCAGCCTGGCAAACAGCGAACGACTTAAAGACTGTATCCCACCCTGCACCAGCCCTACTGCAATGGCCAGCATGTAAAATTCCCATTGCTCATTTAACTGGTATGCCCACAAGACAATGAAACAGTACGCCACCAGGCTCAGCACGATACCAAACTTAGGCCCCTTGATTTCGCCGATCTTTCCAAATACCAGGGCGGCGGGAAAACCAACAAACTGGGTTAACAGCAAGGCCGCGAGCAAGCCATTAGAATCCAGTCCAACAGATAAACCAAAATCAACAGCCATGCGGATGATGGTGTCAACGCCATCAATATAAAACCAGTAGGCTAACAGGAACAGGAAAGTCATTTTTAAACGGAACACCTGTTTCAACGTCAGTACCATGTTGCTATAGGCCTGTTTAAATACCCCCTTGCTCACATCCCTCTCAGTGCGATGCTCTTTGACAAACAGCATCAGGGGAATGGAAAACAGCGCCCACCAGACAGCAACCGTAATAAAAGCAAACCTGACTGCCTGGCTACTGCTGGAGAAACCAAAAAATTCAGGTTGAATAACCATCCAGACATTGATGGCAAACAGGATACCCCCGCCCAGGTAACCCATTGAGAAGCCAATACTGGATACCAGGTCCACTTTCTTCAGCGAGGTGACATCCAGAATAAGTGCATCATAAAAAATCAGACTGCCGGAAAAACCAACCAGTGCAAAAAAGTACAGTAATAAAGCGGCAAGCCAGGCTCCTTCAGCAATCAGACTAAGGCCGGCGGACATCAGGATACCGGTGATGGCAAATGCCAACAAAAAGCGCTTTTTTCGTGATAAATGATCAGACATTGCACCCAGCATTGGAGCTAGCGCCACAATCAGGAGACTTGCCAATGAATTAACCAGGCCAAGGTAAAACGTTGTTTGTGTGACTGACTGTCCCGCAGCCCAGTATTGTTTGAAAAACACCGGAAAAAAACCGGCAATCACCGTCGTTGAGAATGCCGAATTAGCCCAGTCATAAAGTCCCCACGAAATGATCTGGCGATTGAAAATGGCTGACATCTGGTCGGTCAGCTATGCGATGAAACCACCAGCCTGACCAACTCGGCCAGGGAGCCCGCTTCCATCTTTTCCATCACCTTGGCACGATGCGCTTCGACTGTCTTGGCGGAAACACCAAGAGTATTGGCGATTTCCTTGTTGGACTTTCCGGATGTCACCATGTCCATGACTTCTGACTCCCTGGGGGTCAACTGCTCCAGCCGTGAAGCAATCTCAGCCTTGAACGCCTGTTCATCTCTTTGGGTATCATCAATGGAAAGCGCATTTCTGATCGACTCCAGCAACTGTTCGTCATTAAACGGCTTCTCGATAAAGTCGATGGCACCTGCCTTCATAGCGCGTACTGCCATGGGCACATCGCCATGGCCGGTTATGATAATGACTGGTACTTTTACCTGTTGCTTCTGCAGATGTCCCTGTAATTCAAGGCCGCTCATTCCCGGCATCCTGACATCCAGCAGCAGGCATCCTGGCCTGCCGGGATAATAGAACTTTAGAAAATCATCGGCTGATGAAAATGTTTCCACGTTCAGACCTACTGACTCAATTAACCAGGTCAGTGATTCACGCATGGCTTCGTCATCGTCAACGACAAAAACTGTCGGTTGGTTTTTTTCCTGATTATTCATTGTTATACCGCAATTATGTTTACACTTTCGACTGGCATAGGCAGTTCAATCACAAAACAGGTGCCTTCACCCGGCCGGCTGTCTACCCTGATATTACCCATGTGATCATCGATGATGGTCTGGCTGATAGCAAGCCCCATACCCATACCCGTTTCCTTGGTGGTAAAGAAAGGATGGAACAGTTGCTCCCTGGTTTCCGGTTGCATGCCTGGACCATTGTCCCCGATCGAGACAAATGCCATATCATGAGCTTGCTCACCGGTTTTTATAGTGACGATTTTTTCCCCGGTATCTGGAACATCCTCCAGCACGTCCATGGCATTTCTGACAATATTCAGTACAACCTGTTCAATCTGCACCAGGTCAACCTGCACCATTAACGGTTCGGAGTGTAAATCAATTTCAATTTTCACCCCGTTTTTTCTGGCCTCAAACTCGATGAAAGAGCAAACCTCCAAAACCAGCTGGTTAAGATCAGCCGCATCACGAATTGCCGGCTGTTTACCGAGCATACCCCGCATGCGCTTGATAATCTCGCCGGCCCGGTCAGCCTGCACCGCAATTTTATCCAGCGCCTGTAAAATGCTATCGGTCTCGTCAGGATTGTATTTTATTCGTCGTACGCAGCCCTTGGCGTAATTCATGATAGCGGAGAGCGGCTGATTTAATTCATGCGCGATACCCGTAGCCATCTCTCCCATGGTAGACAGTCTACAGACATGCACCAGGTCGGTCTGATGTTGGCGCGACTCGGCTTCAGCATGACGAGTCTCAGTCACATCGCGGCCATAAATATTGACGTAATTTCCACCTTTGATCGGAACCAGTAGCAGCGAATAAAACTTGTCGTTATCAACAACTTCAAATTCTTTTTCAACTCCCAGTGACAGTACTTCTTCAACCTGGTTGCGCCAGAATAACGGTAAAGTCTGCAAGAACTCCACTCCCCAGTAATCCAGTAGTGGCCGACTGGGCTGGTTGGCATAAATTATCACGCCACGATTGTTGATACGTAATATCGGCATCGGGCTTTCACTGGGAATGGCCGCCAGGTTCCTGATTTCCAGCTCCTGCTGCTTGCGTACAGAGATATCATGCAGATAGACCGTAAACAGGAAATAGTCCTTCATTAACAGGGGTTTGATCGAAATTTCGACGGGAAAAAAAGTGCCGCCCTGGCGTCGTGCCAGCATTTCAGTCCGGCTGGCATTTTGTTGGCCAATAGAAACTGCCAGGCAGGCATGCAAAGCCTTGCGGAAGTCCGACCGGGACTCAGAGGCAATAATCAAAGGTTCAATAAATTCACCGATGGCTTTTTCTGCTGCATAACCAAAAGTTTTCTCCGCGGTGGGGTTGAAATCAATGATCCGGCCTGTCTCATTCACCGTGATAATAGAATCCAGCGAAGTATCCATAATGGCGGCTTTAAGCGCTTCACTTTCGCGGATTTCATCTTCATGTTTTTCACGCATTTCCTCTCTGGCAGTTAATACCAGCTTACTGAAATCGCGCATCCAGTCTTCAAGAATGAACAGCGGGTTGCCACGACTGACCGTGAGTTCCGACATTCCCAGGGCACGGCGGGCAAAATCAGAAATACGCTTGAGCACCCGATTTAAACGCACTGAAATCAATACGAACAACAGTGAGAAAATCAGGATAAAAACCACGGCACCGATCCAGCGTTGTTTGCGCTCAATATCCAGCACACGCTGCACCGTGGCCACGGTACCCGAACGGGGAATAAAGGTGCCAAACAGCAAACTGAATGCCGTATCAGAATAATTGGATAGAGATTGCGCCGTAACCACGTAGTCCTGGCCCAGTTGATCAGGCAACAGCTGTTCCAACATGAGGCTCTCGTCACTGCTGACCAGGACATGATGATCATCAGCCTTTAACAGTGCCACCACCGAACCGCCTGTTGAAACTCCCTGTTGTGAAGCCTCCAAAAAGCGGGTATCAATCGGTACAATCAAGACGAGAGCACCCATAACATTGTCACTCTCGTCCTCTGCCTGCTCTATCAGGATAAGGTAAGGATAACCCGAGACCTCGGTAAGAAAGCTCTTGCTAATGCCGGCTTCCCAGTTGACCAGTTCTTTTAATTCCGCGGGTAACGGCTCACCCGCCAGCTGGTATTCTTCACGAATCTTGTCGTAACGATCGATCAGCAACAGATGGCTGGGCTGTGGCAGAGCCTGCCAGAGCAGCCCACCTGGCAACCATTCAGGCGGCTCCTCCCGGTAAGTAATCTTGAAAAAAAGTTCTTCGCGCCCCCAAAACAAAGGGCTAAGGTATTGCGCCAATGTCTTGTGCTGGCCCAGCAGACGACTGACCGAGCCATATTGCTGCACAAAATGATTAAAACGCGTCAGGGATTCCCGGGCCTGTTGCTCCAGTCGTTTTTGCAGTTCACCTTCAAATAGCTGCTGAACCGCTTTTGTCTGCACGGTATCGACAACCAGCCAGACACCGGTGCCAACCACCAATCCCACCAGAATAGCCAGCAGCGGCAGTGGCAACCGGCGTATAAAGCGACTGAAAATTGATTTTTTTTTGGCAGCAGCCATTAGAACGCCATGTCGAAATAGAGTGGAATCACAGGGGAAATTATAGCCAAATCAGCCAATCAGTGTCGTTAAAGAAAAAAAGTGCCCTGCTGGCAGGGCACGTATACAACACTAAAGAGAGATCAACGGGAGTTCTTTAAAGAATAGCAACCTGGTTCAGGTCAACTGAACCGGGGAGGATTTGCCAATCTCCCACCAGGGATCTCAAAGCCCGGTGAGTCGGCTGATTCATACCATCAAACATCAGACTGCATTTTGAACCATTCACACGCACAACAATGGCATGCGCTTCACAATCAGTAATACCTGTCGCTGTTTCAACTGCAAATGTCACTGTAACCGCTGCATTTACCGGTAAGCAAATCGGGCGGGTATCAAGACTAATGCCACCAAGGCTGATATCGAGCGTTTTGCCCTTTACGAGTCCCAAATTGGTATAGTTAACCGTCACATCCCGGACAGATAAATGTCTTTCACTTGTTCTTTTTTCCACTCCACCCTCCTTTACGAGAGCTGATTCCTTTGTTGATGTTATAGTGATACCTGTTGATCCTTGAGCGGATTCTTATATCATTCTGAAAAAACAGAAAGACTTGGCATCTGTGTCATTTCGTAACAGATTATGATTGATTTTAATCAATCAAAAAATCAGGCAAATTGCCCATCCACCTCAGGGAAATCCCGTAATTTTTTAAATTTTTTATTTTATTTCAATCACTTAAATATGAGCAACTTGAGTCCCCAGAGCATTTCCGACACCCGGCAACCCGGTTTTCTACAGCGACTTGCTGCCATGTTTTATGACTGGGTGCTACTGATCGCCGTCATTCTCGTTGCAGTGACAGTTTTTACGCTCTCAGTCGATCTGCTATTCGGCAACAATACTTCCCAGGAATTATTACAGCAAACCTGGGCAAAATTACTTTACCAACTTTACCTGCTCGCAGTAGCCGCCTTGTTTTATGGCTGGTTCTGGACGCACGGCGGGCAAACGTTAGGCATGAAAGTATGGAAACTGAAAATTGTCGGTTTCGAATACGAAACAATCAGCATCCGGCAGTCTCTACTCAGACTGGTATATGCTGTTATCAGTTGCCTGCCCCTGGGACTTGGTTTTTTCTGGATGTTGTTCAATAAGAAAAAGCTTACGCTCTATGACATCTGGTCAAAATCTCACCTGGTGATGATTGAACCCCAAAAAATCAGTTAAGGCGACGAAGAAAATAATAGGTAATCCCGAACACTATCAAGCCCGGCATTGCTGTTGCTATTAAAGGTTCAATTTTGTATACAACCGCCAGCGAAGAAAATGACTGGTTGAGCGTGAAAAAGACCGTTCCGATCAATGTGCCGACAAACACACGCTGGCCAACACTGACCTGGCGCAAACTACCCAATACAAAAGGGACAGCCATAATCAGCATTATTACCGTAATAAACGGCGTAAATATTTTTCTCCAGAATGCCACTTCGTATGTCGTCGCATCCTGACCACCCCGCTTCATGAATTGAATATACTGAAATAAACCCCGTGCCGGCAGCATCATGGGCTTTACCTCAATAATTTTGAGCAAATCAGGATCAATCATTGAAGACCACGAGGCTGTACCGATAGAACGGCTTTTTACCTGCTTATCCTGGATGGAGGATTGTAATATTCCCTGCAGATGCCATTTACCATCAATATAGCGTGCCGATTTGGCATAGGTAGCCAGCTGCAGTTTTTTATCCGCTCCGATCTGGTAAATATAGATATCTTCCAGTTGCGATCCAGGCAGAATTTTTCGGATATTGACAAATTCCTTGCCATCTCTGGCCCAAAATCCGTGCTGACTCTTCAGGGTAATTTTTTTCTGTTGCTTTTCAATTTTTATCTTGCCGATATACTCCTCGCTGACCGGCGCAATGAACTCGCCGACCAGGAAAACAAAAACGAGCATAACCAGGCCTGTTTTCAGCACGGACAGAATCAATTGGCTAAGCGAAACGCCAGCCACCCGCATGGCTGTCAGTTCTCCATTACTCGCCAGCACACCCAGCCCGAGCAGGCTGCCGACAAGTGCCGTTACCGGGAAAATTTCGAATAACTTGCGCGGTAATGCCAATAAAGACGCGATAAACGCATCCCAGAAGGTATAATTGCCAATGCCGACATCGTCCATTTTCCCGACCAAGTCAAAAATTCCCAGCAGGGTCAGCAAAACAAGCGCCACCAATACAGTACCGATCAACACGGCAAGACCAATGTAACGATCAAGAATTGTCATGTACGTTTCATCCTGGCCAGTATCTTCCAGTTCAGCAAGTAGCCATGGCTATCATAAAACTGGATTAACATTGCAACCAACACCGCAGTCAGTGGCAGCCACCACATGCCCAGCCACGGGGGTGTTACGCCAATCTCCATCCAGTCCTTGGCCAGCTTATGCACGTTCATAAAGGTGAAATAGACAATAAAGGCCAATACCAGACGCCCCCAAATTCCTTGCCTCGGTAATGAACGACTTAGCGGCACTGCCAGGACTGCCAATGACAGTATCGCTAATGGAATAGACAGACGGAACTGCATTTCAATACGATGCAACAGAAGCGGAGACTTCAATAACGACAGCGTTGGCATGGCATTAACCGCAATGGATTTTTTTCGCTGTTCCTTCTTGCTTATATGTATGCCGTATTCATAAAAATGGGAGGTTGTGTAATTTTTCTGACCCGGCTCACCGGTATAGCGATAGCCATTTTTCAATACCAGGTATAGGTCACCGGTTTGTTTTTCAACGTGCTGGTAGGCCTTCTCGGCAGTGATAATACTGAGCTTTCCCTGATGCTGCTTCTGAATAAAAATATCCCTGATTTCACCGTCTTTAGCACCACGCGACTCGGAAAAAAAGGTCGTTTCTCCATTTTGCAGTTCCAGAAATTTTCCCGTTTCTACAAAACCAATCTCTATGTTTTCATTATCCCTGCTGGCTTGAAGTTGTCCCATGGCATGATTTGCCCATGGCAAGGAGAACATCACCAGCAGGGCTGCCAGGATTGCCACGGGAATGGCGCCAATCAGGTAAGTCCTGTAAATGGCAAAGGGTCCAACCCCACTGGCCTGCAATGCAATGACTTCACTGTCGCGATATAACCTGCCAAGGGATATCAATACCGCAAAAAAGAATGCCGGAGGCATCAGAAAGCCGATTGTCCTGAGCAATTCCAACCCTATCAGCAACCACAGCAAGTCACTTTTAAAATAGCCCTTAACAATTTCCTCCAACATCATGACGAAATTATTAGCTGAAAGTATCAATAGCAGGACCAATGTGACCCCTAAAAAGGTTTTATAAAGTTCCTTGATCAGGTAGCGATCAATGATGCTGAATTTCCAGAATGAAAACCTCATCTGGCAGGCCCTGTCCCGAAAAAATTTATCACTTCCAGAACAAACACCGGTAACTGCAGCCAGCCTGAACAAAGCACCCCCATCATGTCAGCAGACGCTCCAGCATGTTTTCATAGATTTCCGCCAGCATATCCAGGTCCTGCAACGAAACACATTCATTTATCTGGTGAATAGTCGCATTTAACGGACCCAGTTCCAGCACCTGGGCACCGGTTGGCGCTATAAAACGCCCATCCGAGGTTCCACCGGAAGTGGATAACAAGGTTTCATAGCCGGCCACTTCACTGATAGCTGCACGTGCCGCATCAACCAGTTCACCTTCTGCGGTCAGGAAAGGATTTCCAGACAAACGCCAGTCCAGTTCATAGTCAAAATCACCTTTATCCAGTAAAGCATGTACCCGTTGTTTTATCTGTTCGGCCGTTACTTCCGTAGAAAAGCGAAAATTAAACTGGGCATGCAATTCTCCCGGAATCACGTTTTCTGCACCGGTACCGACATTCAGGTTCGAGATCTGGAATGTCGTTGCAGGAAAAAATTCGTTACCCTCATCCCACTTTTCACGACAGAGTTTATCCATAACGGGCACGAACTGGTGCAGGGGGTTTTTAGCCAAATGTGGATACGCTACATGCCCCTGCTTGCCTAGCACTTTAAGTTTGCCATTCAGGGATCCACGTCTGCCGTTCTTGATCGTATCTCCCAGTTTTTCTGCAGATGAAGGCTCACCGACCAGGCAATAATCAATTTTTTCATTACGCGCCTGCAGGGTTTCAACCACCCTGACAGTGCCATCTTTTGCCGGACCTTCCTCATCACTGGTAATCAGAAATGCGATAGAGCCTTTATGATCCGGATGACGCCGGATAAAGCTGCTTGTCGCTGTGAGCATGGCGGCCAGGCTGCCTTTCATGTCCGCGGCTCCTCTTCCATGCAACATGCCATCAGCCACGCTCGCTGCAAAAGGTCCGTATCGCCACTGATCAAGAGGCCCCGTTGGAACAACATCAGTATGCCCGGCAAAACAGAACAGTGGTGCTGATGAACCCCTTCTTGACCAGAGATTGGTTACATCCCCGAAAACCATGGATTCATGGGTAAATTCTGCAGCATCCAACTGCTCCATCATATACTGTTGGCAGCCGGCATCTTCTGGCGTGACAGATTCGCGTTGTATCAGATTGATCGCATGTTCTAAGGTTTGGGACATGATTTATTCTTGGGGTCTTGCAATTATACTCGAATGACATGGCAGACATTGATCTGCGCACTCATTAAAACTTACCACTATAATAACACCAACATTCCCTTGATTTCGGAAATATTAATCCCAGCATGAACGCACTGACAGAAGAAAAAAAACTGGTTCCGATACTGGCTGGAGGCGGTACCCGCCTGCCGGCACACGTGGGCGTTTTAAAAGCACTGCAAAATATGGGCATTAACATCGAGCACCTGGTTGGGGTTTCCGGCGGTAGTATTGTTGCCGCCTTATGGGCAGCCGGCTGGCAGATTGAAGAAATGAAACAACTTGCCCTGGACGTTAAGTTCACCCAGTTCCGGCAGTTCAATCTCCGGCAATTATTGTTTCATGGTGGCTTGTCTTCCGGTGATGTATTTGAAAGCTGGATGGATGACCAGCTCAAAGGCGCGACTTTTTCCGACCTTGATAAAGACCTGCATATTGTCGCAACCGATGTAAAAAATGGTTCACCGGTTGTCTTTGATAAAAGCAGCACACCAGATTTCAGTGTTGCTACCGCCGTGCGCTACTCAATGGGGATTCCCCTGGTATTTGCATTCAAGGAATACAAGGATCACCTGATGACGGATGGCAGTATTTTGTCTGAAGACGCACTGCGCAGGGACTGGGCCGGTGACGGTACTCCTTCATGCTGTTTTCGCCTGCGGGCAGACGAAATGACCAAAACACAGAAAAAAATGAATCGCTGGTTCCCTTTCCCCGATTACATGCAAATGCTGATCAGGTCATTTATGACCACGATTTCTCGAGAATTTATTAATGACGTTTTCTGGAATACAACCATCGTGGTTGATACCGGAGATATTTCACCCGTTGAATTTGATCTCAGTATAGAAAAAAAGCTGTTACTGCTTGAGCGCGGTTACCAGACGACACTGGAAGTCTTTCCATTGAAATTCTCCACGATTGTACCACTCATTAATGGCGATGAAGGCGGTTAATCCAGTAGCCCCCGGTATTCATTTTCCTTGAAACCCACAAGAATATTCTGATTTTCATCAACCAGCACAGGACGTTTAATAATGCTGGGTGTATCCAGCATAATGCCGATAGCTGATGTTTTGTCGATATTTTGTTTCTTTGTCTCGTCCAGTTTGCGCCACATCATACCGCGGCGGTTTAGCAAAACTTCCCATCCAACCTGATCGATCCATTTTCGCAAAAGAGATTCATCAATGCCTTTCTTTTTATAATCATGGAATTCATATTCGATAGCATGATCATCCAGCCAGCGCCTGGCTTTTTTCATCGTGTCACAATTGGGAATACCATAAACCTGCAGCATTTTTTCTCCGGCTTTGATTGAGCGTGTCTGTTGTTTGATTTTACTGCACGACAACATTAGCCGCCATGGTCATGTCCAGTAAACGGTACTGGCCTCGTCCATCCAGGCGTGCCTGCTGTAGAAGATTATCCGCTGCAGATAACATGCTTTCCACAGTACTCGACTCATCCGCCACAAAAACCAGCACACCGATATTGGCCGATATTGTCTGTGAAATGTTTGCAATTTCAACACGACTGATCTGCTCAATCAGCTTATTTGCAACAACACGGGCATCATCAGCACTACTGACATCTCCCAGCAACACCAGGAACTCATCTCCGCCAACACGCCCGGCCAGGTCGTTACCACGAATCAGTTTTTCAAAAACCTCTCCAATGTTGCGCAATAAAACATCCCCCTGAACATGGCCGTAACGTTCATTGATTTCCTTGAAGCCAACAAGGTCGATAAACAGCAAAGCCAGTTGATTGCCGGTACGCTTTGACTGCATCAGTTCTTTGCGGAACATCTGGAATGTCAGTTTCCTGTTTGGCAGTCCGGTCAGGTCATCCCGGGTTGCCATTTGCTGAAGTTTCTTAAGCAACTTGTTTTTCTGTTCGATTTCGGACTGCAACTCGGCATTAAGAAACCGCGTGCGCAGTGAATAATAACTGTGCAGCAGAAAAACGAGGACAATAATAAAAAAATACAGATAATATTTTTTTACAAATGCAGGCAAATCAAACTGTTCAAAACTGGAATAACTTCCAACCTGCAACTCTCGCATTAATTCGTGTACTTTTTGATAATTGACCGGAATAGTCCAGCGTTCGTAATTACCTTTAATCGATGCCGGATGACCGGCTGGCATTGACAGTAATACCTGGCTGACCTTCTCGGCCAGGTCCTGGTGATCATGCGCAGTTTTGGCGAAAACCCATTCCGGGTAAATATCCGTACTGTAAAGATAAGGAAAGTTTTCTGTGGTCTTGGGGTTAATGATCCTGATCTGTTCCCTGGGAATATTATGCAGTAGCAGGTACTCATCGAGAATGCCCGTCCTGACGGTTCCAGCTTCAATATCACCGACTATGACGGCTTCGACTATGCGCTGCTGCCGGGTTAGAAATACTAATGCGGCAAGCTCTTCATCAGCAACCAGTCCATGCTGCAGCATTTCGCGCTTGGCCATTAACCAGCCACCCAGCCCTTTTGGCGCAACAGCTCCGAATGTTTTCCCCTTTAAATCACCAATCGTAAAAATATCAGGGTTATCCGCACGGGTGAAAATTATTGAGCTGAAGTGCTTTAGATCGTTCTTCCTGACCAGGGTTAGCATGCGGCTGGCACCATGCTGGATTTCAAGATCCACATAGGCAACCGGATGAGTAATAACAAAATGCAGCTCATCATTGGCGACTGCGGTCTCCATATTTTCAATCAATTCAAAGGGAACAATCTGAAAATCATGTTGCGGAATCTTTTCATGCAGATAATCAGCGGTAGACAGCCAACGGCTGGCTGCTGTTTCACTGCCTTTATGGGCACGAACACCAATTTTTATTACGTCTGCCACAGCCAGACTGTGAAAGACCATCAGCGTCAGAAAAAACAGTATTCGAATCATTGAAACATTGGACTTGGCAATATGTAAATTGAGTCCAGTATAGACCAGAATGGTTCAGCTTTAGCGGACCTGCTGCTTTGACGGTTTAAACAGACGAGTACGAGCCAGCATTAATAACAGAAACAGCAGCAGATAAATAACAGGTTCTGCATAATCGGCTTTTACCAGCCAGATATAATGCAGAATCACCAGCATGACAATCATGTATACCAGTTGATGTAGCTGTTTCCATTTTTTTCCCAGACGTTTAATCGCAGCTTTGGTTGATGTCAGCGCCAGCGGCAACATTAAAAGCCAGGCTGTAAAACCAACCGTGATATAAGGCCTTTTAACGATATCCTCAACCATACTGCTCCAGACAAAATATTGATCCAGCCAGGCATAAACCAGCAAATGCAGACAGGCATAAAAAAACGCAAACAGTCCCAACATACGTCTCAGGTTAACCAGCCAGGTAATAGCGGTGAATTGTCTGACTGGCGTGACCGATAAGGTGATCAGTAAAAAATACAAGCCCCAGAGCCCGGTCTGGTGAGTCAGGGTTTCTACAGGATTGGCTCCCAGCTGATCATTAAAACCACGTATCAACAGAAGACTGAATGGCAATAATGAAACGCTGAATACGACTGGCTTAATGAACCAGCGCAGTAACTGGCGTGATGGTGTAAACATTCCTCAGAAGAATTTTGACAAATCCATACCTGAATAAAGGCTGGCTACCTGGTCAGCATAGCCATTAAACATGTCTGTTTTATGCTTACGGGCAAAAACCCCTTCGCCAATCATGCGATGATATTTTTGGCTCCAGCGCGGATGATCCACTTGCGGATTCACATTGGCGTAAAAGCCATATTCATTCGGTGCCATTTTCCACCAGGTAGTTTCAGGCAGGGTTTCCATGAAGCGGATTCCGACAATGGATTTAATACTTTTAAAACCGTATTTCCAGGGCACCACCAGCCTGATGGGCGCACCATTCTGGTTCGGTAACTCTTCGCCATAAAGCCCGGTAGACAGCAAAGTGAGAGGATGCATTGCTTCGTCCATTCTCAGCCCTTCCCTATATGGCCACTCCAGTATCGAACGCTTCTGCCCCGGCATCTGTTCCTTATCAAAAAGCGTTTCAAAAGCGACATACTTGGCCCGTGAAGTTGGCTGGAATCGCTTTAACAGGTCTCCCAGCGAAAAACCAACCCAGGGCACCACCATCCCCCAGGCCTCGACACAACGGAAACGGTAAATTCTTTCTTCCTGGTCAAAACCAGACAAGATATCTTCTATACCAATTTCCCCAGGCTTTTCACATTCACCATCAACCCTGATCGTCCAGGGACGGGTTCGCAAAGTGGAAGCATTTTTTACCGGGTCAGCTTTACCCGTTCCAAATTCATAGAAATTGTTATAACTGGTTACATCTTCATAGGATGTCTGTTTAAGTCCCTGACCATAGTCTGTTTTCTTCACTCCAGGAATAGAATTTGCTGAATTTCTCGTTTCTGCAGCGACTAGCGTCAATGGTAATCCGGATAACCCGGCTCCCAGGCCCATTGCAGCAGCCTGTTTAAGAAATTTTCTGCGTTGTTCCCAGACCGCGTAATCGGTAATTTCTGATGACTTGATATCAGAAGCAGTTTTGATAAGCATGTTATTAACCTGAAGACTCTATTGTTGGATAAGACCTGCAAACAGCGCTTTTTGTTTCATAAATAAACTGTTAAAAACTATAGCATCCGCACAGGATACAATTTGAATAAGACGGTTTGTTGAATTAAAAACCCTGATTAAGTCTATCTTTAAAACTGTAGCCAGCTGAAAAAACCAGGTTAATTAGATTGAGTTCGGTATCAAATATTGCCCCATCCAATGCCTCGCAGTTCATTTCGCCCCTGCAAAACAGGAGCAATGCCAGGAACCCGGCCGGTGAACAGCAGTTCAGTAAAGAAGAACTGGATTTAATTGCCAGGCTAAAACGGCGTGACCGCGAAGTTCGGGCTCATGAACAGGCCCACCTTGCTGCAGCCGGAGCGTATGCCAAGGGCGGTCCACAATTTACCTTTCAGAAAGGCCCTGATGGAAAAAATTACGCTGTCGGTGGAGAAGTTCAGATTGATACCAGTGCTGTCCCAGGTGATCCGGAAGCAACCCTGCGTAAAGCTGAACAGGTACGTCGGGCCGCCAATGCACCTGCTTCCCCCTCATCCCAGGATCGTTCAGTCGCTGCTGATGCGGCGGCCATGGCAATCCAGGCACGTATTGAAATTGCCAGGGAACAACAGGGGCCCGAAAGCAAAAAAAGCAACGAAGACACATCCAGTAATTTAGTAAATAATGATTTACTATCAAGCACTTACGAACCTGAAAAAACCGAAATCCGGCTGTTGGATGAGCTGATCTGACACTTTTATTGATTTAAATCAAGTGACCGGTCTTAAAGAGACTTGTGATAAAACAACTCCGGTTTTACTGTCATACGTAATAAAAAGAATAAAAAAGCAGTACCCAATGAAATTACACCATTTTCGAGGACAAAATTATGAGTCAAACGGCTGATCTCCATCTTCAGATCCACAAAATCACCGAACTAAGCAATATCCTGACTAACCTGCTTAGCGATAGATCTCTGTGTGATACTGAAGTAACCTGCGAACTGTTTTTCCGCTATGTAGAATCTGTAAAAGATCACCTGAAAAATACAGACTCAAATCTGTATGCGCAGTTACTTGATCAATCCGATGCGCATACCAACAAGGTTGCCAACCTG
This sequence comes from uncultured Gammaproteobacteria bacterium, assembly GCA_963801985.1. Lineage (GTDB taxonomy): Bacteria > Pseudomonadota > Gammaproteobacteria > Chromatiales > Chromatiaceae > JABDQZ01. Next base: position 374,995 of record CAWDGV010000012.1, on the reverse strand, counting down.
TTTATCAGCGGTTCAAAAGAAATCAAACGTATTTTTGGTTCCTACACCAAAAGATGGTGCAACATGTCCAAAAAGCAGTTGCATATCAAGAAATATGATGACTTCTACGCGGAAACCATCGAAATGTTTGAGCTGGTATTAAAACGTCTGCAGGATGAAACCGAGCATCTCTATCCTTTAATCAGCGATGATGCCAAACCCAGCGAGCATGCTGCGGTTCACTAGTTAAACTAAATGAATAACCGGGCCCGCAAGGGTCCGGTATCAATCAATCACCTGTTTACACAGGGCAATCAGATCTCTTGTATCTGTTACTGAATTAAAATCGTCCGGCGTAAGCAGGGGTTCAACGTCATCAGCATTAATTTTTAGCAATACCGGGTACTGCAGTTTTTTCTGGTACTGCTGTTCAAATTCATCCCGGTGCAAAAAATGCACTTCATCAGGCTTGAGACTTTCCCGATAATCTTTCCAGACCGAGTTTTCTTTAAACACGCCATAAGTCAATCGACAAAGCTGGCAATCACAGTTTTTTGGACTGACAACCTTGTGGATTGAATCCAGTACAGCATTGAAAGCACCTGAATCCGCATTGTAAACAAAGACATAATTGTGCAATCGATCACCCCATGCCCATTAATGCATTATGAATCTGGAAATAAGCAATAAAGAATTCGAACATCATACGCCAGAAAATCTCCATCATGATAAACATCAGGACTCCTGCGATAACCAGCTTACCCTTGTGATCACCAATATAGGATTCACGCAAACGCCCACGGCGCGGCGCTTCGGGAAGATCGCTGGCCGCCTGACGCGTCTTTTGCAACAGCAGGAAAATGGCCAGCGGCACAACAATGGCACCAAAATAATAAACAACCACCAGGATGGCCGGTGTCATTAACACCCGGAAACTTAGAAAATCCCATAATAATGTTGTTGAAGCATCCATCAGCGGCAGAAATTTTATTAACCTACCCAGACCCTGGCGTTACGAAACAGCCTCATCCAGGGAGCATCCTCGTCCCAGTCATCCGGATGCCATGAATTTTGTACGGCCCGGATAACGCGTTCAGGGTGAGGCATCATAATCGTCACTCGACCATCTTCAGTTGTCAGGCCCGCAATTCCTGCCGGTGAACCATTGGGGTTGGCAGGATAGCGTTCAGCAATTTCACCGTTGTTTTCAATATAGCGCAAAACCACATTGGCGTCCTGCATGCTGGCTGAATCAGCAAATTCAGCCCGGCCTTCACCATGTGCCACAGCAATCGGCATTCTGGAACCGGCCATACCATCCAGCAAAATGGAACCTGTTTTCTGCACCTCGCTCATAACAAAACGTGCTTCAAACTGTTCTGAGCGGTTGCGTACAAAATGCGGCCAGTGGCCTGCACCGGGAATCAGTTCCTTGAGATTTGAAAGCATCTGGCAACCATTACAAATGCCCAGTGCAAAACTGTCTTCACGTTCAAAAAAAGCCTGGAACTGGTCACGGGCACGGTGATGAAACAGGATTGACTTGGCCCAGCCTTCACCCGCCCCAAGCACATCACCGTAGCTGAAACCACCACAGGCAACCAGGCCTTTGAAGTTATCCAGCGTCACGCGACCGGAAAGAATGTCGGACATGTGCACATCGACACATTCAAAACCGGCCTTATGAAAAGCCGCCGCCATTTCCACCTGCCCGTTAACACCCTGCTCTCGCAGAATGGCCATGCGCGGCCGCTTGCCTTCAATAATGCCTGCACAAACATCCAGATTGATATCAAAGCTGGTATCAACAAACAATCCGCCATCCTGCTTGGCTATACGATCGAATTCTTCCTTTGCACAATCAGGATTGTCACGCAGGGCCTGCATATCCCGGGTTGTTTCTGACCAGGCCTGCTGGAACTCGACGCGGCTGCCGTTAACCAGTTCATGCCCTGAATGATGGATGCGAATAGCATTATCCGCTGTAGTACCGATGACGGAGCTCACTGTTCCCAGTCCCGCCTGGCTCAGCATATTCATTACATCATCCGTGTCCGTATGACGGACCTGAATCACTGCACCCAGTTCCTCGCTGAACAGTACAGCCATATCAGCATCTGCAGAGCTGCTGTCATTCAGTCCGGCAATATCAATGTCCAGACCGGTACGGCCGGCAAAAGACATTTCCATGAGCGTAACCAACAGCCCCCCGTCAGACCGGTCATGGTAAGCCAACAGCAAATCTTCCTGGTTTAGATCCTGCACCACATTAAAAAAGCGCTTAAGCATGTCAGCATCATCCAGGTCCGCGGCATGATGACCTACCTGTTTATAGACCTGTGCCAGAGCAGAAGCTCCGAGTCGATACCGGCCTTTGCCCAGGTCAATCAAAATCAGATCAGTATCCCCAAGGTCAGTACGTAGCTGTGGAGTAAGCGTCTGACGGGTGTCAGCCACCGGTGCAAAAGCACTGATAATCAATGACAGCGGAGCGGTCATCTCCTGCGCCTGCTCGTCATGCTCCCAGAGAGTTTTCATCGACATGGAGTCCTTGCCGACAGGTATGGCTATGCCAAGTTGTGGACAAAGTTCCATGCCAACAGCTTTGACCGTGTCATATAATTTGGCATCCTCACCTGCGTGTCCGGCAGCTGCCATCCAGTTCGCTGACAACTTGATATCACTGATACCAGCGATCGATGCCGCTGCAATATTGGTGATAGCTTCACCAATCGCCATGCGCCCTGAAGCGGCTGCATCAATCAATGCAACCGGTGTACGTTCACCCATGGACATTGCTTCTCCGGCAACACCCTCGTAATCCGCTACAGTCACAGCAACATCTGCAACCGGTACCTGCCAGGGACCTACCATCTGATCACGCGCCACCATGCCCGTGATACTGCGATCACCGATACTGATCAGGAACGTCTTGTTTGCAACAGCAGGCAGCCTTAATACGCGCAGCGCCGCCTCCTTTAAATCAACATCATCCAGTTGCAGTTCGGGTTTCTGAAACGGCAAGTGATTCACTTCACGCAACATTTTGGGTGAATTCCCAAACAACAGGGGTAACGGCATATCAATCGGATTGTTTTCAAAATGAGCATCACCCAGCAACAAATGTTCTGCATCCGTCGCTTCGCCCACGATCGCGTACGGGCAACGTTCGCGCTCACAGATTGCCTTGAATTCTTCAAGGCGTTCCGCATCCACGGCCATCACGTAGCGCTCCTGAGACTCGTTACACCAGATTTCCATCGGTGACATGCCTGGGTCGTCATTTGGCACCATGCGCAATTCGAAATTACCGCCACGGTTACCATCGTGCACCAGTTCCGGCAAGGCATTGGAGAGACCGCCCGCTCCCACATCGTGAATAAACAGGATAGGATTGTTTTTACCCCGCATCCAGCAACGGTCAATGACCTCCTGGCAGCGTCGTTCCATTTCAGGGTTAGCTCGTTGTACCGAAGCAAAATCCAGGTCTTCGGCAGAGGCGCCTGAAGCCATTGAAGAGGCAGCACCGCCACCCAGTCCGATCAGCATGGCAGGCCCACCGAGCACCACCAGCGGGGAACCGGCAGGAAAGTCACCTTTTTGAACATGTTCAGCACGGATATTACCGAGCCCACCCGCCAGCATGATCGGTTTGTGATAACCACGCAGCTCTTTTCCCCTGGGTCCGGGAACCTCTTCCTCATAGGTTCTGAAATAACCACACAGGTTTGGACGTCCAAATTCATTATTGAATGCCGCAGAACCTATGGGACCTTCCAGCATGATATCGAGTGCACTGACAATCCGTGATGGTTTACCGTGATCCGTTTCCCAGGGTTGTTCATTACCCGGAATACGCAAGTTCGAAACAGAAAAACCACTGAGACCGGCTTTGGGCTTTGAGCCGGTACCGGTAGCCCCTTCATCCCTGATTTCGCCGCCTGAACCGGTTGCGGCACCCGCTGCCGGCGATATCGCTGTTGGATGATTATGCGTTTCCACCTTCATCAGGATATGAATCGGCTCGTTGTGCTCACCATAAACCGCCGAATCCGGATCCGGGTAAAAACGATAACCTTCCGAACCGGTCATTACTGCGGCGTTGTCCTTGTATGCCGAGAGCACATTTTCGGGTGACTTTTCAGTCGTGTTACGAATCATCCTGAACAGGGAATTTTCCTGGCGCTGGTTATCGATAACCCAGTCCGCATTAAATATCTTGTGTCGACAGTGTTCCGAATTCGCCTGGGCAAACATCATCAGTTCAACATCGGTTGGATTTCGCCCAAGTGCCTGGAAACTTTCCACCAGGTAGGAAATTTCATCCTCTGACAAGGCCAGGCCCAACTGCGCGTTAGCCTGCAGCAGCGCATCCTCCCCGCCATTTAAGACATCAACACGGGTCATTTCAGTCGGCTCTGCCTGGCTGAAAAGCGCAATAGCATCGTCAAGATCAGTGAATACCGATTCGGTCATCCGATCATGCAACTGGGCGACGACCTGGTTGAAGTTATCAGCGGTTAATAATCCGTCTTTTCCTGACAGGTAAAAAGCAATGCCTCTTTCGATACGCACGACTGAATCCAGTCCGCAGTTATGCGCAATATCAGTCGCTTTTGATGACCAGGGGGAGATGGTGCCGGGTCTCGGGGTAATCAGCACCTGTTGACCTTCAGGCTCATGCGAGGCCAGTGCCGGGCCGTATCGCAATATCCTTTCCAGGACGGCCTGCTGTTCCTGTGTAAGCTCTTCTTCAAGCTCGGCAAAATGATAAAACTCGGCATACACCTCAAGTTCTACCCCGGCACTTTCATGAATGCGCTCGGCCAGCTTTTGAAGACGGAAATCAGATAGTGCAGGCGCACCTCTTAGAATCAGCATATTTGTGCCTCGATAAAGAGCTCCGGAAAACCCAAATGATACTTCACTCAACAGGGTGAAAACAGCGCAAACTTACCACAGAGCACACGGAGACCACAGAGATGTTTGCTTATTAACGCGTAAACACCCACTGGTCACCTTTCGAAAGCCCCTCGTTATACTGGTAACCTTCAACATCAAAGGCTTTAATATCCTCAGGATTTTTCAGGCGATTTAATAAAATATAGCGACTCATCAGGCCACGCGCTTTCTTGGCATAGATACCGATCATCTTGTAGCTACCATTTTTATTTTCCTTGAACTGTGGAGTAATAATACGGCCCTCAATCTTTTTTGGCTTTACCGATTTAAAGTATTCGTTGCTGGCCAGGTTAATTAACACGTCATCCTTTTGTGCCTTTAGCTGTTTATTAATAGCATCGGTAATAATGTCACCCCAGAATTCATACAGGTTTTTACCACGCTCGTTTTGCAACCGGGTGCCCATTTCCAGCCGATAAGGCATCATCAGGTCCAGCGGCCTGAGCAAACCGTAAAGGCCTGACAGGATTCGCAGGTGGCTTTGCGCGAAATCGAGGTCTTTTGCGTTAAAACTTTCCGCATCCATGCCTGCATATACATCACCTTTAAAAGCCAGCAGACACTGCTTTGCCTCTTTTTCGCCGTAATCTTTTTTCCAGCTGTAGTAGCGATCAAAGTTTAGCTCCGCCAGGTTCATACTCAGGTGCATGAGCTCTGCCAGATCCATCGCAGAATACTGCCTCAATATACCGATCAGCCGCTCGGATTCGTCCAGGTAAGCCGGCATAGTGAATTTTTTCGTCGCAGAGGGTGTTTCGTAATCCAGTTTTTTGGCAGGTGAAATAACAATTAGCATGGTGTTTCCAGTGGTTCTCTCGGTTGATGCTATTCTGCCATGACCCACTGAAAAATAAACCGTTATACTGCAGTAGGATTTCAATAAACGGGCCGTGGCAATTGCGACGATCATCTACCACAAAAATATTTGTTTTTCTGTTTCTGATTGCAGTAGCAGCCATACTGGCATCACTGGCTTTTGGCAGTAGCCACATCAGCTTATCCCAATTTTGGATTATTCTTACGGGTGACTCTTCAAATATTCAGGCCCAGATTATCACCGAGCTGCGCTGGCCGCGAACAGCCACGGCATTTATCACCGGAGGGCTGCTCGGCCTGTCGGGAGTACTGATGCAGGTATTACTCAGAAACCCGCTGGCTGATCCTTATATACTCGGTATTTCCGGCGGTGCCGCCACGGGTGCCCTGCTATCCATTACACTCGGGGTCAGCACGCAGTGGATCGAATCGAGCGCGTTTGCCGGCGCTTTATTTTCAATGCTGCTGGTGTACCTGCTTTCCCGTAGCGGCACACGCGAACACAGTCAGCAGCTATTGCTGACCGGCGTTATTCTTGCGGCTGGCTGGGGGGCGCTTATCAACCTGTTACTGATACTGGCTGACGCACAAAATATTCATTCAATGCTGTTCTGGTTAATGGGCGATTTAAGCATGGCTGCATCACCCCACCCGGCCGTTTTGCTTTTACTGCTACTGGCTTTATTAACCAGTTGGTTTCTTGCCAGGGACCTTAACCTGCTAAGCCAGGGCGAACATAAGGCACAAACCCTGGGAAGCCCGGTCGGACTGGTACGCAAAATCACCTTTGTTATTGCCGCATTAAGCACAGCGATAGCTGTCAGCATGGCTGGAACCATAGGCTTTGTTGGCCTGGTGATCCCACACCTGCTGCGCCTTTTAATCGGCAGCAATCATCGTCTGCTGTTACCTGCTGCCGTACTGGCAGGAGGTAGTTTACTGGTCCTGGCAGACCTGGGAGCACGGACGTTACTGGCACCACAGCAGCTGCCTGTTGGCGTGATCACTGCCCTCATCGGTGTACCGGTCTTTATTTACCTGCTGAAACATCGGCAACACTAACAGGCAAATGAATACTTTACTCAAGACAACTGACCTGGATATCAGCATTGGTAACGTCAATGTCTGCCATCAGCTGAGCTGGACGGTTAATACAGGCGAAGTCTGGGGCATTCTGGGGCTCAACGGCAGAGGCAAGACTACACTGCTTAAAACCCTGGCCGGGCTGCTCCCTCCCGTAACAGGCCACATCGAAATAAAAGATCAGCTACTGGAAACATATTCACGCAAAAAGCTGGCCCAGATTATTGGTTACCTGTTCCAGGAATTACCCCATAATTTCCCACAAACCCTGCTCGAATACTGCAGTAATGCCTTACACCCTCAACTGGAACGCTGGCAGAATCTCGGTGAAAACCATATTAAAACGATAAGGCAGGCATTGCAGGCAGTCGAACTGCAACAGATGCAAAACCGTCTGCTTGGCACTCTGTCTGGTGGCGAGCAAAGACGCGCGGAAATCGCCTGTCTGTTGATACAAAACCCTGAAATCTGGCTACTGGATGAACCGCTAAATCATCTTGATATACATCACCAGATTACGATGATGCAGCAACTTATCCAGGCGGCCGGGAAAAAAACCGGCGCGGTTATCGCCATTCTGCACGATGCCAACCTTGCATTAAGATTCTGCACTCATGTCCTGCTGCTGCAGGGAGATGGTGAAGTACAGACCGGCACTGCCGCAGAGCTCTTAAACCAGGAGAACCTGTCGGCACTTTTCCGACACCCGGTATCAGCCATTCATGGACAGGGAAAAACTGCTTTTTTACCTGGTTAAAGGCAGTTGTTACCACTCAATCCCAGGCATTGCTTTTATGCCATTACGAAAGGCATGCTTAACATCTTTAATCTCGGAAACCGTGTCAGCCAGGTCTATTAATGAATCCGATGCCGCCCGCCCGGTTATAACAACATGCTGGCCTTCAGGCCTGTGTCGAATTGCATGCAGCACGATGTCTTCATCAAGGTAGCGGTAACTCAGCATATATGTCAGCTCATCAAGCACAACCAGTCCAACACTGGCATCCTTTAACAGGGCTTCAGACTTTTCCCACAATAACAGCGCGGCAGCCTGATCTTTTTCACGGTCCTGTGTATCCCAGGTAAAACCTGTCCCCATGATATGAAAGTCAACCTGCTCAAGTTGATCAAAAAAAAGCTGTTCACCGGTATTTGTCCATGACTTGATGAACTGCACAATACCTACCCGCATACCGTGACCGAGTGCCCGGGTAGCCATACCCAGAGCAGAGCTGCTTTTACCCTTACCATTACCGGTTAATAAGACAGTGACACCCCGTTCAACCTGGGCCTGTTCAATTGCCTTGTCGACATGCTGCTTTTTGCGCTGCATGCGTTTTTGATAGCCGTTCTCATCAGTCATTAATCAATCTCTTGTTACGAACCTGATCCAGTATATCGCAGACCTGCCGGGCTCCCCGTAATATGCGGGACGATTGCCTTGCCAGCAGGTCCGGGTGAACCAGGAACAGATTGTTGTTTTTAACAGCCTTCATGGACGGCCAGTTACGCCAGTCACTCAGCCATTGCTTTTTTTCCTGCTGTCTGGCACTACCAATAATGACATCAGGATTTTCCAGCAACAATGCCTCTGTTGAAATCACCGGCGCTAATGCAGGCAAATCTGCAAAAACATTTTCCCCGCCACACAAATTAAAAACCTGTCCGATAAGTTGCCGGCCATTAACCGTCATCAGCGGCCTGTTCCAAACCTGGTAAAACAGCCTGACTTTATCTGCATTGCTATATGATTGTCTCAGACCTGCTATCACTTTATCAAAATGTAAGGCTTGCTTTTCAGCCGCATCAGGGACGCCAGCCATCTTGCCGATATCCCTGATAGTTCGACTGATATCATCGAACGCTCGAGGTTCACTGACATAAACTTTAAAACCTAGTTGGCGCAAACGCTCAACTGCGCTGATACCATTGGCACTTAACCAGACCAGCACAACATCCGGTTGCATTGTCATGATCTTTTCAATATCCCAGCTGTTATAAGATCCGACTCGCGTTATGCTTTTGGCTGCCTCAGGAAAATCCGCATATTCCACTGTCGCAACCAGTTTCCCCTCAACACCTGCTTCGAAAACCAGCTCGGTTAAATGTGGTGATAAAGCAATTATTTTTTCTACCGGAGCATCAAGCTTCAGCTTGTGGCCAAGATCATCAACAACCGTGATTCCATAAGCCTGGGTGTTAACGCACACAGATAGCAGCAATAAAGCTAAACAGGTAGTTCGAATTGTATTTTTCAGGATCATTGATAAGTCAGAGTCAGGAAACCGCTCAAGCCAGCAGTGTTATAACCACGCGCGACTTCATAATCCTCATCGAACAGGTTTTCAATTCTGGCAGATAATGCATAGTGCTCATTAAACTGATAACGCCCAAATACATTCACCAAATTGTATGAAGCATTATCACCACCGACGTCCCGGCTTTTACTACTGGTGAATAATTCAACACCCAGGTAATGTTTTTGAAGGAACTGGTAACTCAGGTCAAAAGCCAGCTTTTTTTCCGGCCTGCGCAACAAGTCCTGGCCGGTCGTTTTATCTTCCGTCTCCTGGTAAGTTGCGTTCATCGACCAATGCCATGGACCATGTTCACCATCGTAGATCACCTCCACTCCCTGCATTTCAGCCTTGTGAATATTAATGGCTTGATTTAAAGCACCTTCGTAAGCGATAAGATCATCCACATCGGTTTTATAGAAACTTAATGAAAAAGACTGCGAAGCAAATAGCCGGTAACGCAGTGACAATTCAACTGTTTCCGACTCCTCGGGTTGCAATGCGGGATTTCCTGCATACCAGCCACCGTATCCCGGATGAAACAATTCGTTCAGGTCCGGGGCTTTAAATGCTGTTCCATAGGATGCTACCAAGCGCAATGCATCTGTTGCCTGCAGACCCAAAGCAACCTGGCCGGTTGTTTTGTCACCAAAATTATCATGATCGTCATAACGAAATGCCAACAGGGTATCCAGCCTGTCAAATTCCGACTGCAGCTGCAGGTAGGCCGAATCAGTGGTAACCCTGTCGTCATAAACAGTTGCATTTAAAAACTGGTCAATGTTTTTCCCATCATCCTGAACATGGTTCAAACCAAACGTCAGTATCGAGTCTTCGGTGATAAAAAAGTCATTTTGCCAGTCAAGCATAAATCTATTTGTTTCAACATCACTGGGAAAGGCACTTGTTGTTTTAAGGTCGTCATTTGCCCAGCCCGCAACCAGCTTTTGATACCAGTTTTCGTTAACATTGCCTTGCAAGGTCAGGTTGGCTGATTGATTTACAGAGTCCAGCTTTCCCTGGTCAAAGTCAGTATCAGCATCGGTACGGAAGAAAGAAAAATCAATTGACTGGTTTATCGTTTCCAGTTCAGTAGAGACATGCAAGTTAACATTTTTATTGCTGTAGGAGTCTTTATCGGGATCATAAGAACTGCCAATTTTTTTATTGGTTGCAGAAAAACCATCATTGGCTTCATAACCGGCACTGGCTGAATAGGCGAAACCATCCTGGGAACCACCCGCATTAACGGAAAAACCACGATAACCGTATGAACCACCCGTCAACGAACCACTGACACCCTTTGCCCTGCGGGTAAAGATCTGGATAACACCTGATATTGCATCTGAACCATATTGTGCAGTTCTGTTGCCCCGGACAATCTCGATCCGTTCAACCTGGTTTATCGGTAACTGGCTCCATGCAAAAACACCTGTTGTTGCCGAGGACACCCTGACACCATCTATCAGTACCAGTACATGATCAGAGTTACCGCCACGCAAAAAAACGGATGTGTTACCACCAGCTCCGCCGCTACGGACAATATCGATTCCCGCCTGCGTTTTCAAAAGCTCGACAACATCTCTGGGTTGTCTACGCTCAATATCATCACGGGTTATTACGCTGACTGAGGATAATGATTCATCAACAGTTTGCACGGTACGTGTCGCTGTTACGTTAATTACTGCTTCAGTTTCGGCCTGCAGAAAACCCGACGAGGTTGTCATAAAGATGACAGCCGACACAATGATCGACAGTTTGCCTGAAAACACGTTGCACTCCCTGATTCACCGCCCGTGAAACATTGAAGCCATGATTGGAACAATACTGCTCCTGATGAAACAGCAATCAACCAGTTGGCCTGATTAAAGAAATGACTCATGGCCGGTCTCCGGACTTATGCATAACCAGGATGCATTTACCGTTGCGGGGGCAGCACTGGACTTTCACCAGTTTCCCGATTCTCCCTTGTCTCACCGTCTGGACTTTTGACGCAGGCACCTTGAATCAGGTGGCGGACTTTACATCAAACCCGGTAAATTGAAAAGTTGTGTAGCTGTTATCGCTACGAAAGCTCGAACCACTCGCTGACGGCGTCCTGTTCAAGAATGGAAAAACGGTCAGCCACGTGACTACAGCGCTCATGAATAACCTGCGTCACCTTGTCAGGATGATTGTTTTTTTCACTCAGATGACCAAGCACCAGGTGTTGCAAATGCTCGGTTTGAATCGATTCCAGCAAAGACATCGCCTGGAAATTATTCAAGTGACCAAGATTACCACCAACACGTGCCTGCAATGTGGGCGGGTAAGGGCCATCTGCAAGCATCTGGCTGTCATGGTTACACTCAAGTAGTAACAGGTCCAGCTGTTGGAATGCTTCGGTGATCAGCGGAGTAATGCAACCCAGGTCAGTCAGAATACCCAGTTTTTTGCTGTTGGCTGTAAAAATGAACTGGCATGGTTCGTTGGCATCATGTGGCACGGGTACTGGCTGGATTTCAATATCACCAATAATAAAACTTTCACCGTGAGGCGATATTCTGTGTTCGCCCGGTAATTTTCCGCATTTGCCTTTGCGCAGTGTGCCGTGAGTAGCCCATACCGGCAGCTGATAGCGCCTGGCAACCGCACCAACGCCACGAATATGGTCACCGTGTTCATGCGTCACCAGGATGGCGTCAAGCGATCCCGGATCAAAGCCTACCTGCGCAGCACGATTATCCAGTTCCTTTGCAGGAAAGCCACAATCCAGCAATAACCGGGTATTGCCCGAATCGATCACCGTCGCGTTGCCGCGACTGCCACTGCCCAATGCGCAAAAGCGCATTACTGAATTTGTTCATGTATCAATGTAAGAATCCTGGCAGCTGTTTCTGTCGTCAGTTGCGTACCCTGCTCATCAAGGACAACAACTTCAGTCTGGAAATTACCCGAGGAAAGCAATATCTGGTAACGCGCATCCAGTTCCTTTGCATCAGTTCCATCCCAGAACTTCAGCTTGGACAACCAACCATCTTCAGTTTCAACATCAGCCATGGGATCGTTGTAACGAACATAATAAACACCTTTGGAACGATCGCGATCCTCTACTGCAAAACCAACACGGTCAAGTGCCAGGCCAGTCAAACGCCAGGACTTGGCAAAGCTCTCGCTAATCATCAGCTTGGTTTCACGCGAGTTACGCACCAGCTCAGAACGCTTAACATCCTTACCCGCCTGTTTTGCAACCTGAGATTGGGCACGCTGTTCCTTGACACCCAGGTGAATCATCAGGCGCCGTAACATTTCTGCTTCAAGTCCGGGATCGCTGCCCCTGGAAACCCAGACCGAATTTTGGGCTTCACCCGTGGTACCAGTCTGGATTTTCTCTTCCATACCATACTGCGTCAGGAAAAGTTCAGTGGTACCGGGCTCGTCACCGTCTTCCAGCCTGACCCTGTACTGGTCACGGGTTGCTGCTGAATAAATTCCATCAAAAACTTTTCGTATATTGCGGGTAATGAAGTCCGACTCAATATCAGCACGGTTTTCCAGCCAGCCAGTTTTCATTACACCGACCGTAGGGTCCTGTTCCACCAACAAAATGCCGTTTTCCTGCCAGAAACTCACCACGTTGGGCCAAACAACCTGGGGAGTACTCTGAATGACAAGCCAGCGCTCATCACCTTCACGTTTCAGCGTCACATTATCGACCTTGGGTAAAACACTGCTGTTAGATATTTGCCCCCGGCGAGTAATATTTTTTTCGTCCAGAAACTCAGAGTATGTAGCAACACCGGCAGCCCCACCCGATGAAGGAATATACAGCTCATTACCGGTGCGAACATCGGTCAGGTCCGGCGGCAATTCCAGATCATTGCCAACCTCCTCTGATTTTTTATACTCAACCTTTTTATCCGGCAGGTATTCTTCAACATTGACGCCGCCGCATCCCTGCAGGAATACCAGGCTTCCTGTTAGCAGGAGGGTAAAGAGGTTTTTTATAAATTTCATCATTGTCTGTCCAGCAGCTCTATTCATTAGTTAGATTGAGATTGACTCGGCCCGGCAAAGTTATTGCCGCATGCAAAGCGCCCTTCAAAGTACCTGCGCCTGTTTCATCGCCTGTCTCAAAGGCTCATGAAATTTGGCAGAAAGCCAGGTCAAGGGCAGACGGATACCCTGCCCGATTTTACCCATTTCAGCCAGCGCCCACTTTACCGGGATAGGATTGGCTTCCAGGAACAGCTCATGATGCAACCCGTTCAATCGCTGGTTCACTTTCTCGGCACTTTCCCGCTCACCGGCCAGGGCAAACTCACACATCTCATGCATGGCTCGTGGCGCCACGTTATTTGTCACCGAAATAACACCCTGCCCACCGGATAACATGAATTCGCAACCAGTCGCATCGTCACCACTGAAGACATCAAAATCTTCACCACACAACGAGCGAATCTGCTGCAGGCGGGAGAGGTCTCCAGTCGCCTCTTTAATACCGACAATCCCGGGAAGCCGGGCAAGTCTGCCTACTGTTTCGGGCAGCAGGTCACACGCCGTCCTGCTTGGCACATTATATAAAATCTGTGGAATATCAACAGCTTCTGCAATGGCCTTATAGTGCAGATAGAGACCTTCCTGGGTTGGCTTGTTGTAATAAGGTGTCACCAGAAGAGCCGCATCTGCGCCAGATTGCATGGCACAGCGAGTCAGGCTGATGGCTTCAGTCGTTGAATTGGCACCGGTACCGGCAATCACGGGGATGCGACCGGCCACCATATCAACGACACGCCCGATTACTTCGCAATGCTCCCGCTCATCGAGTGTCGCGGATTCACCTGTGGTACCCATTGCCACTATGGCATCAGTACCCTCGGAAATATGCCATTCAATCAATGCCTTGAGGCTGTCAAAGTCGACATCGCCCTGAATGGTCATGGGTGTGACAAGTGCCACCATACTGCCGCGAAACATGGATTCTCCTGAAGATTCCCGCATTTAACACAAAAAACCATTCTAACTTGTCAGTTCAGGCAGTGACAAGACAAGTAAACGTCCGGTAACCTAGAGCACTGGAGCTATGAAATGCATGAATCGGTCCATAAATGTAAACTGCTAGTCATCCAGCAATGACATCGTGGCAAAATAACCAATAAAATTCCCTGCATACAAGCTGGGATATCAAACAGGTAATATAAAGAATATGCCGAGCAACAAAAGCTATCTGGTCCTATCCGCCCTGGGCAAAGACAAATCCGGAATCGTCGATCAACTTTCCAAAGCTGTTTTTGATCTGGGATGCAATATCTGCGATACACGCATGACTGTGCTAGGCGGTGAATTTGCATTATTGCAAATGGTTGAAGGTCAGTGGAACCAGCTTGCGAAACTGGAAGACTCAATCGATGAACTTTCCCGCAAACTTGAGCTGACCATCATCACAAAACGTACCGAGGAACGTCCACAGGGACCAGCCTTACTGCCTTACATTGTTGATGTTGTGTCTCTCGATCATCCTGGTATTGTGCATCATCTGGCCAGCTTCTTTTCGACGCGAGGTATTAATATCGAGGACATGAACACTTCCAGCTATTCAGCAGCACATACAGGAACCCCCATGTTTGCCGTGCGAATGACTGTAGGTATTCCAACAGACCAGCAGATTTCCACATTAAGAGAGGACTTTATGGAGTTCTGTGACTCCATGAACCTGGATGCTGTTCTGGAACCTTCCAAAGGATAAAAAATGAGTGTCGTAAAAATTGGCAAAAAAGTAAGCGATATTGAATTGCCCGCCACCAGTAATAAAAAAATAAAATTCTCTGACTTTCTTGGTAAAAATATCGTTTTGTATTTTTATCCAAAGGCAAGTACCCCGGGCTGCACCCTGGAAGGCAAGGATTTTGCGGAAACCATTAACAAGTTTCGCCGCCAGTCTACCGTGATACTGGGAGTTTCACGTGACAGTGTTAAGGCACAACAGAATTTCAAGGATAAGCAGGGCTTCCCTTTTGAACTTTTGTCTGACAAGGACGAAAGCCTGTGCCATGCTTTTGATGTCATTAAAATGAAAAACATGTACGGAAAAAAAGTGCGCGGTATTGAACGCAGTACTTTCTTATTGACCGTGAGGGTAAACTGCAGCAGGAATGGCGTGGTGTAAAGGTTAAAGGCCATGTAGAAGAAGTTCTTGAAGCGGTAAAAACACATAACAAAAAATAGGTCCAGACCCACAAAACCTACCACCAAAGTATAATCTTATGGTTCCACATAACAGCCCCAGAATTTACGTCCTTGATACCAATGTTTTAATGCATGACCCCACTGCAATTTTCCGGTTTGCAGAACACAATATTTTTCTGCCCATGGTCGTGCTGGAAGAATTGGACAAGGGCAAAAAAGGTGTGTCGGAAGTTGCCCGCAACGTCCGCCAGGTCAGTCGTTTCCTGGATGAACTGATGTCGAGTGCAACGTCAGCAGAAATTTCTTCCGGATTGGCACTGCCCTGTGTCAAACACGGCAATGAAGAGAAAGAGCAACAGCAGTGCGGTCATGTTTTTTTCCAGACAGAAACCCTGGACAACCGTTTACCTGCCACGCTGCCTGGCAATACACCGGATAACGATATTTTATCTACCGCCCTGGCTTTACAGGACAGACACAAAGACAGTGAAGTCATCCTGGTTTCTAAAGATATCAACCTGAGAATCAAGGCGGCAGTCGTGGGTCTACCCGCTGAAGATTATCAGAATGACAAGGCACTGGACGACCTGAGTCTGCTATATAAAGGCGAAACCGAACTGCCTGACGACTTTTGGGAAACACACAGCAAGAACATGGAGTCCTGGCGCGAGGATGGACACACCTTTTATCGCATCGAAGGACCGGACACTGAAAGCTGGTACCCCAACCAGTTTCTCTATACTGAAGAAGATGCCGGTTTTGAAGCTACTGTCGTTTCCAAGGATAATGGTGACGCAATGATTGAGCTGGTAGATGATTACCGCGTCAGCAAACGTTCAGTCTGGGGTATTAATGCGCGCAACCGTCAACAGAACTTTGCGCTAAACCTGTTAATGAATCCTGAGATCGATTTTGTCAGTCTGCTGGGGACTGCAGGAACTGGTAAAACCCTGCTCGCCCTGGCAGCCGGTCTGACACAGGTGCTCGACCACAATATTTACCAAGAAATCATCATGAGTCGTGTCACAGTACCTGTGGGTGAAGACATCGGCTTTTTACCCGGTACAGAAGAAGAAAAAATGACTCCCTGGATGGGGGCCCTGATGGATAACCTGGAAGTCCTGACGCAGACGGAAGGTGGTGAGTGGGGCCGCGCAGCAACTGATGACCTGCTGCGTTCGCGCATCAGGATTCACTCGCTAAACTTCATGCGCGGACGCACATTCCTGAATAAATACATTATTCTGGACGAAGCGCAGAACCTCACGCCAAAACAGATGAAAACCCTGATAACCCGCGCAGGCCCGGGTACCAAGATTGTATGCCTGGGTAACGTGGCGCAGATCGACACACCTTACCTGACTGAAACATCATCAGGCTTAACCTACGTGGTTGATCGCTTCAAAAACTGGGAACACAGTGGTCACATCACGCTGCAGCGCGGTGAAAGATCACGACTGGCAGACTTTGCTTCAGAGTCGCTGTAATACAAATTGTGCTGGACCTGCCAGCACAGTTGGGCGTTCCATCTGCATTTGATCAGATAAAATCCTGGAGCGCCTTGGCGACTTTAGCATAGGAGATCACCAGGCTTTGTACGGCCTGCTGTAAATCAACATCCTCACCCGCCCTGACCTGCTCTTCAAGCTTCCTCGCTTCTTCGCCTAACTGCATTGCTCCGACATTCTTGCTACTGGATTTAAATGAATGCGCCGAACGCATCACCGTATCCAGGTCACCCTCTTCAGCCTTGTGCTTCATTTCTGTCAACAACTGCGAGGCATGCTGCAGATAAGAGTAAATGACAGTCTGGAAGTCATCACCCATAACCTGCTGCAACTCTGACAGGACCGCGTCATCCAGCAAACCATCATCCGGAACCTCTTTTAACGGTGCAACCTCATCCTGAGGAACCAGGGTATTACCCGGTAGCCACCTGGCAAGCATTTCTTTAAGGTGTGAGATTGTCAGCGGCTTGGCAAGATAGTCATCCATTTGCGCTGCTATACATTTTTCCCTGTCACCACGCATCGCGTTAGCCGTCATTGCAATAATATTGACATGCTGCAAGCCGCGATTTTGCTCGAACTCCCGCCAGCGTCGTGTCGCCTCATAACCATCCATATTAGGCATCTGGCAGTCCATGAAGACCAGGTCATACTGCTTCGCCTGCAGCACATCCAGTGCCTGTTGACCATCTTTGGCCACTTCAACCTTCAGACCCTGCATCTGCAACATGCGGCGGGCAACAGCAAGGTTGACCGGATTGTCTTCAACCAGCAGAACCACACCGCCATGACCCGAGTTTGCGTCAATATCCGGCTGGCTATCCAGAATACTGCTGGCACTGAATTCCTCTACTGAAAGCAAGTCCTGCAGTATCAACCCGTCTTCCGGCACATCGTCCAGAACATGGCCCAGGCCAACATCCAGTAAACGGTAAATTCTCTGGCGAAATATTTCCGCCTTGAACGGACGCATCAAAACGGCATCAGCGCCCGCAGCCTTAAAATCCTGCTCATGATGCGGCAATGCATTGACCACCATCACCTGCGTAAACGAGTGCTGCAGGTACTTCCTGAAAGACAACAACTCTGATGTCACAGCCACTTCATGCCCAAAAGCATCAATAACAACCAGGTCATAAAAATTTTTCGCACCGGGACGGGAGGCCCGGCTTACCCTTTCGATCGCATCATCAAGATCCTGACTAATTTCTATGCTGATCTGGCACTCCTGCTGCAGCAACTTGAGTTCATCCGGTGTTTCTTCGCTGTTGGAATAAAAAAGTATCCGTGCATCCTGCACATGTTCTCTCAATGCTGGCACATCCTTAAGTGATTTACGCATCGGCAGTACGAACCAGAAAGTCGAACCCCTACTCAAAACAGATTGCACACCAATTTCACCACCCATCAGCTCCACCAGGCGTTTACAGATTGCCAGCCCCAGACCTGTACCTCCATGGGTGCGAGTAGTCGATGCATCCGCCTGGGTAAAAGAGCGAAACAGTTTGCCTGTTGTCTGTTCTGACATACCAATCCCGGTGTCACGCACGGTGAACATCAACTCAACTTCCTTGACATGTTCATGACGCAGGGTAACTTCCAGTGAAATACTACCTTTATCGGTAAATTTCAGCGCATTACTCAGCAGGTTTGTAATGATCTGTTTAAGGCGAAGTGAATCCCCCCTGACAAAACGGGGAAGTTCGGGAGACAATATGACTTTCAAGTTAAGCTTCTTGGCCTCTGCCGCCTGCTTCATCAGGCCGGTGATGGAATAAACCAGCTCATGCAGGTCCAGCTCAATATTTTCAATTTCAAGCTTACCGACCTCTGCCTTGGAAAAATCCAGAACATCATTGATGATTCTCAGCAAATGACGCGAGGAGTAAGAGGCGGTATGTACCAGTTGCTTTTGCTCATGATCAAGCTCCGTGTCAGACAGGATTTCGAGTATCGGCAAAATACCGTTGAGTGGCGTTCTGATTTCATGCCCCACCGTGGCCATAAATTCGGTTTTGGAACGGTTAGCCGCTTCGGCCACCCGGTTTGCCTCTCTCAAAGATTCCTCAACTGCCTGCCTTAATGCAGTTTCTGCACCAATCGCCGAATCCTGGGCTGCAAAGGCAATGCGCAGATCATCATATTCTTTCTTTAATTTTTCGTAGTCATGTGGATCCTCGATCTGCGCTTTTCTTTTCGTCGCAAAAAAAACTGGAAAAATAATGATCACAAGCATAATCAGCATTACCTGGATAGCATCATGACCAGACTGCCAATGTCCACCCACAATGTAAAAGAGTATTGGGAAATAGACCATGGAAACCCAGAGCATCTGAACAGCAGTCTGCCGCCTGAAAACGGCGGCCACCGACAGGGTAACCAGCATACTGATCCAGAAGCCTTTATTGGTCGAAGCAGGCTGCTGGTACTCCGCCAGTACACCATACAGACTTCCCCAGGACATCCCGCAAACAAGCAGCAATAGCAGCGACAGGAAATTTAATCCCAGCAGATGCTTTTCAGCACTTTGTTTAAAATTTGAATATGTAGACAGGGCGATTAAAAAAAGAACAATCGTCAGTACAAGCAGCGTCATTGACCACGAGGAGATTTGCGGAACTTCTGTTTGTACCTGGAGCAGAATCAGCAGCACTCCAGCCAGGGAGGCCAGCGATGCGACAGCAAAATCTCCAGGCTCAACACCTTGTTGCCCAAGCAACATAGTCAATCTATTATTGTTAGCAGTCTGCATAAAAAATAATGACTCAATAACCTTCTGGTCGATTGTTTGTAGGAATAGTCATTGCTTCTTTAATAGTAACAAAAACCGTTAATCAGACACTGAATTAATGACAACCAGGAATAAATAAACCAATGAATGAGCCGTCTGACTTTCTTGCGGATGACAACAGTAAAGAAAATTTACTGGAAACTTTACCTGAATTACTCGCCTCTTCCCGCCAGACGTGGAATAAAATTTCACAAAGCCTGTGGTCAGAGACCTCCTTTGAGAAGCTCTATGATGTTATCAGCGAAATCGCCAGTAAAACTGCTTTGCATGACATGCCGGAAATGGAGCGACAGTCCGCAACAATTCAGCAATACTTCGACAGCTTTATCAACACGAAAAACATACCTAATTCCAGACAGATTGAAGAAATAAACCAGTTATTTGATTTACTCGAACAGGCCCTCAGCATTAGCCAGCAGGCATATAACAGTGGGCAGCCTGACAGGAACTACAACCTGTTCATGTTATGTAAAGATATGCCCATTACAGCAGAAATCTCTTCGCTGCTGCAGGCATGGCAGTACAACATCCATCAGTTTCAGAATAGTGAAATGCTGAGGCAATCACTTGATGATGCATCACCCGCTGCCATCATTGTCGAAACCGGCTTATTGCCGGCTATTGCCTCTTTACGAGATGATATTGCCAGGCGGGCATCTATCTCTCGCAAGCCCATCCCCCTCATATTTATCAGTAATAAAGACGATATCAGTATGAGACTGGCTGCAATGCAGGCCGGCGCTGCCCGTTACTTTTCCCCACCACATGACAGCAACCAGATTTGTGCAGAAATTGTTAACATCACTACGCCTGAACCGCCTCAACAGGACAAGGTATTAATTATCGAGGATGATCCTACGCAGGCAGATTTTGCCGCATCCATCCTAAAAAAAGGCGGTATGCTGACCGAAACAGTCACTCATCCGCTGGATGTCATGGACGCTTTAAAAAAATTCATTCCGGATCTCATCTTCATGGATATCTATATGCCGGATGCCAATGGGCTGGAACTAACAACCATCATTCGTGATGACCTTAGATTTATTGCAACACCCATTATTTTCCTGTCCGGCGAAACCGACCTGGACAAGCAGATTGATGCCCTGGTGCTTGGCGGTGATGATTTTATCAGCAAGCCGATTCGACCAAAGTATCTCATCGCCATTATCAAGAACCGTATCAAGCGCACCAGGGACCTGATTCATGCCATCAGGCTCCAGCAGACAGGGGATTCAACCGAGGATCTGCCCGAACCACATGCTAGCGACTCGCAGGGAAATATCGATATCAGTCTGCTCACAGAAGCTGACAAAGAGATTTCAGAGAACGCAGCGGATGAAGCACCTACCAAGGATGAAATTTATAGAGACAAAATTTCAAAGGCGCTTGATACAGGTGGACTCAGAAATTATTTCCAGCCTGTCCTGGGGGTTCAGGAACATACCGATGATAACTATTCTTTGATTATCAGCCTGCCTGATGATGGCACTGTTACCTATTGGAAAGATATGGCTGAGATAGTAAGACAACATGATCTACAGCAAAGCCTTGATCAATGGGCAATTGACCAGGCTCTGGATGCCATTCGCGAACTAATCAGGGAAGATAAAAAAGGTACTATTTTTATGCCGCTGTCATCGCATGACATTATTAACAAGATAGACCCGGAATGGATTCGTTCGAAGTTACGTGCCAGGCAAATGGCTGGCACCCAACTCGTCCTGGAATACAGCCTTAATGATCTGACTTCAGATATCAAAGGCAGCAAAGCGTATTTCACGCAACTGGAGAGTATGGGAATCAAAATTTGCATTACGGATTTTCCAGCCAAGAAAGCCGCTTTCAAATTATTGCGTTTCCTGAATGTTGACTTCATCAAAGTCTCACCGAAATTACTGGAAACTGAAAACAGCGTGATCAACACCTTTATCCACCAGGCCCACAGACTGCAAACCAAGGTCATTGTCGCCGACATCTCTGATCCCAGATATGTGAACCTGCACTGGACAAGTAATGCCGATTATATTCAGGGTGACTTTATTTCACCGGCCAGTGAGAGCATGAGTTTCAACTTCAGCGAAGCCGCTTTATAAGAAAGAAATTAACCGGTGATAGCTGATAGTAACCAGCTAGACAGACTCGCTGCCGCCGTCCTCAATACGATGCTTCACACCTGGCCAGGCATTTAAAACCGCCTGAACCAGGGTCGCCAGGGGAATAGCAAAGAATACACCCCAGAACCCCCAGATACCTCCAAACAGAAGTATGGCCACAACAATCGCAACCGGATGTAAATCAACAACCTCGGAGAACAACATCGGTACCAGATACATTGCCATCAAGCGCCTGAATCACACCGTAAGTCACCGCCAGCCAGATAAAATCGGTACTCCAGCCCCACTGGAACCAGGCGATAAGCAAGACCGGCAGGGTAACAACGGCTGCACCAATATAGGGAATAATGACAGACAGCCCGACCAACACCGCCAGCAACATCGCGTATTGCAAACCAAAAAGTGTAAAAGCGATCAGCGATACCGCCCAGATAATGACAATTTCCCAGAATTTGCCCCTGACATAATTGGCGACCTGTTTATCCACGTCTTGCCACACCTGGCTTGCAAAGGTTCTTTCTTCGGGAAGAAAGCTGGTAAACCAGTCAGTGATGACACTCTTTTCCTTGAGAAAAAAGAACACCAGTAACGGCATTAATACCAGGTAGATCAGGACGGTAATAACGCCAACCACCGAGGAAAGAGATACAGTCAGAATTGTCTGTCCGAATTCAGTCATTTCCTGGCGGATAACACGAAACACTTCCTGGATATGCTCAGTCGAAATGAATTCAGGATAACGGTCTGGCAGTTGCATCAATGCCTGCTGGCCCTGGCTGACGATATCCGGCAATTGATTAACCAGCTGGGACAGCTGCCGGGACAGAGCTGGTATTAAGCCAAAAACCACAAGGGTAACGAACAGCATAAAGGTAATAAACACCATTATGACAGCGACAAGCCGAGGAATCCCCTGCCGCTCCAGCAACGCCACTACACCTTCCAGCAGGTAGGCAATGACCGCACTCGCCAGTACCGGCATCAACATATCACCCAGGAAGATAATCAGGACAAAAGCCAGGACCAGGAACAAGGTCAGAAAGACAACTTGAGGATCAGAAAAGGTCTGTTTTATCCATCGGGTCAAAAAGTGCATGGCAGTTCTAGGAGTTTATTGCTCTTCGCCGGGTTGAATTTTTTTCTGGTAGTGCCTTAAAAACATAATTTCCAGTTCATCAATGACTTCTTCAGCTGGACGGCCTTTCAAGACATGCGCCGACATCAGGTCAGATGTCTCATGTAACATATCACCTTTGTTCAACATACTATAGCTTTTCGAAAGCCGCTTGATCGCAGCAATTACCGATTCACCTTCAGGAGCTGGCTCGACTTGTGGCTCTTCGATGATAGCATCAAGCTCATCAGATTGTGCAGACTGCACTCGACTGGCAAGAAATTCCATGTACGCAAGCACTGCTGCTGGTTCTCGGAGTCCAGGCTGGCGAAGAGTTTTAACAACTGCCTTTGCGACTTACTAACAACGGGAGCGGAGGGAATCACTGAAAAATTTCGGCTAGCCAAACAAATTACTTGGCGGGTTCTTTGAATTCCTGACAATACATTTGCGCGAAATCCAGTAATTCTTCCATGACCCGCAGGCGGAATTTCTGTTTTGGATGCACAAATGAGAAAGGACGCTGCAACGGTGGATCAAGATTCAAGGCAACCAGGGTACCCAGCCGCAACTCTTTTTGAATCGTGGCACGGGAAACGATGGAAACTCCCATTCCGGCTTCTACCGCACCTTTTACTGCTTCCGGACTACCCAGTTCCATCGCAATTTTCAAATCACAGGCATTTGACTGCGTGGCTCAGGTAATCACCGATGACTTCACGGGTACCCGAGCCTTCTTCACGACAGATGAATGGATACTGGGTTAACACCTCGAAATCGACGGTTTTCTGTTCAGCCAGTTCATGGTTTGGCGGCAGGATTGCAACCAGATGATCGATACGACACACGTCAACAACCAGGTTTTTATTGGTAACCTTGGCTTCTACCACACCCAGGTCAATGGTGTTGTTTTCAACCATGGAAACCACGCCCTCGGAGTTAGACACCTTCAGGTGAATAGCAACATCAGGGTACTTGGACTTAAAGTCACCCAGCAAAGCTGGCAACATATATTCAGCTATCGTGGTACTGGCACCAATGGTTAAGGCGCCACTGATTTCACCGGTCATCTCCTTGACTGCATTTTCCATTTGGGAATAAAGGTCAAAAATCTTGCCCGAAAAATCATAAACACGCTGACCGGCATCAGTCAGGCTGATCCTGTTATGAGTGCGGTCAAACAAGCGTGTATTGAATTGTTCTTCCAACTGGCGAACCTGGAAAGTCACTGCCGGCTGAGTCATATGCAGCGTCTCAGCCGCCTTGGTGAAACTCAGTAAACGTGCAACAGTGTGGAATACCTGAAGTCGTCGATCAGACATGTCGGCAAATTTCTCTGTAGTACCAATAAAATAGGTTTATATAATACACTGTTAATAAGCTAATACAAGCCTAGTGTATGATTCTATTAGTATTTTTTTCCCTAAGATTTTAGTTTTCTTACGCTTTCTTTTAGAATCAGATCTATACAAATAACTAATAATAAAGGGGAAAATATTGACACATCAAAGACTTCGCCTGTGTTTTGTTGCATCAGTATCACTCATAGCCGCAGCCGCCAATGCCGGTGGTTATAAAATTCCGGAAAACTCGGTCAAATCCACTGCCCTGTCAGCCGCCTATGTCGCCAATGCCCATGGTGCCGATGCCGCCTATCACAACCCGGCCGCGATGGTTTTCAATGAAGACCGGAGTCTGCTGGAAGGTAACCTGACGTATATCCATCTCTCGGAAATTGATTTTGATGGTAACGTGACATCCGCTTTAATTGGCGGTTCATCTGGACCAATCGCCGAATCCTCCGAAGATCAGAACTTCCTTATTCCATCCTTTCACTACAGCAGCCCGGCTGTTGGAAACGCAAGATTTGGCTTATCAGTAATAGTACCCACCGGTCTGACTAAACGCTGGAAAAGCCCTGTTGCAAGAAGCTTTGCAGAAAAATTTTCGTTGGAAACTGTTGAAATAAACCCTTCGGCGGCCTACAAACTCAACGAAAGTTTTGCCGCCGCCCTGGGGTTGCGGGCAATTTATACCGAAGGCACCGTACGCAGCAAAAACCCGACATCAACAGCCATAAGAGACATGGATGGAGACAGCTGGGATTATGGTTATAACCTGGCTTTTTTATATAAAGCCACGCCTGAACTGGATATTGCCCTGACCTATCGTTCCAACATTGATCTTGATATTGAAGGTAATGCCAGGCTGACTGTTGGCGCATTGAGTTATTCCGGCTTTGCTTCTGTAAGCGTGCCGGTTCCCGCCGCCACCGCCCTGGCCTTCGCCTACGACGTATCACCTGCAACCACCCTGGAATTCGTATTTGAACGAACCGAGTGGTCTGAATATAACCAACTGGATTTCAATTACAACAATACCATTCATCCGGTTGTTGAAGGTGTATTTGGCACACCAATAGCAAAAGACTGGGATGATACCAATACGTTCAGAATGGGTCTGACTCACCAATACGACAATCAGTGGATTATTATGGCCGGTTATGCGTATGACGAAACTCCCGCGCCGGAGAGCACTGTAGGATTTGATCTACCTGATTCTGATGCACATATCTTTTCCCTGGGTAGCCGTTACAAAATGGATAAAGACACGACCATCGGTGGCGCATTACTATATGACTACAAGGAAAGTAGAAATGTGGATAACGACTCTATTGACGGCAAATTCACGGACGCTGCAGCACTTTTGCTAACCGTTGGTGTGGAAGTAGCCTTGTGAATCCGGTTTTCAGGCAAAAAAAAGCCGCCAAAAGGCGGCTTTTTTTGCTTCCTGAGCAGTACTTACATGTACAGGCAGATATCTGACTCACCGGCAAACTCGAAGAAACGAGCCGCACCAGCATACTCAATACCATCGATGAAGTTGGCCGTGTCCATTTCAAACAGATCAACCGTCATCTGACAGGCAATCATCCGGACTTCCGCTTCCTGCGCCAGTTCACGCAGTTCTTCCAGGCTGGCAACGCCTTTAGAAGCCATTTTCTTTTTCATCATGCTGGTCATCAGTGCCTGCATGCCTGGTAAAGCGGTACCTAAAACAGGGAACCATTTATCCATGTTCATCGGCATTGGCATACCAGGGTTACCCAGGGGAGAAACCTCCAGATCCAGGTCTTTCTTCAACAGCTGCAAGCCGTAGAAAGTGAAAAAGATTTCGGTTTCATAGCCCAACGCAGCAGCAGTTGAAGCCAGAATGAATGGAGGATAACCCCAGTCAAGCGTACCTTTTGTTGCAATAATGGCTAATTTCTTTTCTTCCATTACTCATCTCCTACCCGGTTATTCGGGTATAAAAACTCAAAGCATTACTTAGCTTTTGGTTATGAGGAAGTGGAACTTGCCACCTTCTTCTTTTGATTCAGTTAAAACATTTCCAGTCTGCTTGCAGAATGCTTCGAAATCCTTAACTGAGCCCGGATCAGTAGCAATAATATGGAGAACCTTTCCTGCTTCCATACCGTTTAAAGTTTTCTTCGCACGCAGAATAGGTAAAGGACAGTTTAAACCTGATGCATCGAGTTCTTGATCAGCCATTTGCAACCTCCGTCAGTAGGCATTAATTAAAAATCTATAAAACAAGCGCGTTCTTATATTCTAAAACGATAACAAAGGCAAGTTTTTGCCTTTTTTAAAATAATAAATATGCTCTGAAAAAATCTTACATGCGACCTATTTCATAGCCACTTCTGGCCCACGCAATAATCCCGCCACGTAAATTGATCACGTTATGGATGCCCTGCTGCTCCAGGTAACTGCAGGCATGGTAAGACCTGGCACCACTGCGGCAATAAAGCACAATGTCTTTATCCTTGGAAAAATCATTAATGCGCAAAGGTATCAGGTGCATGGGTACATGCTGGGCATCAGGAATAATACCCTGAGCAAGCTCCGCATCGCTACGGATATCAAGCAATTCGATATCTTCACCCGCGTCCAGACGCGCCTTTAATTCATTGGCTTCGATTTCCTTGATCACTTTGTGAGTTTCCTGTTCGATAATATTTTTGTATAGTATATTATTATTTCTTAATATAGATCAAGATTGACGTCGGCTTTGCCGATCGAAATTCTTATTCAACAAACATGGTTGAATACACCAATATTGGTAAACAACCACTTAACCCGACATTAGCCAGCATGAAATTTCTCCCGATCTTCCTCAATTTGACCAACAAACCCTGCCTCGTTGTAGGAGCTGGACAGGTTGCTACCCGAAAAATCAAACTACTGGCCAAGGCCGGTGCAACAGTCACCGTTGTCTCGACTGATATCTGCGATGAAATCAAGGCACTGGCAAATGACCCTGCCATCTCGCTTGTAGAGAAAGCTTTTGAATCAGAGGATGTTACAGGCATGCACCTGGTCATTGCCGCAACAAATAATAGCAAGATCAACTCCCAGGTGGCCTTGCTGGCTGAGCAGCTGAATATTCCCTGTAACGTGGTGGATAACCCGGATACCGGTAGCTTTATCATGCCCTCTATCATTGATCGCTCTCCAGTCATTGCTGCTGTTTCAACGGGTGGCGCATCCCCCGTACTTGCCCGGCTTATCAGGGCCAAGCTGGAATCGCTGATACCTGCTGGTTATGGGCGCCTTGCCGAACTGGCTTCCCAGTTCAGGGATAAAGTCAA
This sequence comes from uncultured Gammaproteobacteria bacterium, assembly GCA_963801985.1. GTDB lineage: Bacteria > Pseudomonadota > Gammaproteobacteria > Chromatiales > Chromatiaceae > JABDQZ01. The sequence continues at coordinate 347,512 of CAWDGV010000012.1, read as the reverse complement.
AGCCGCCATATCCAATGAAACTGAAAGAAAAGATTTCTGGCATAAAGTATTGCAGGGTGGTGTGGCTGAGCGGGTCTTCAGTGGCCATATGGAAGAAGCCGCCGTCGTAATGGACAAGGCTATTGCTGATTTCAAATCAGGCAATAGCAGCGGAGAGGTTTATCTTGTCGGTGCCGGACCGGGTGACCCCGATCTTCTGACTTTCAGGGCATTACGCCTGATGCAACAGGCTGATGTCGTAGTATACGACCGCCTGGTCGCCAAACCCATTCTGGAAATGACACGCCATGATGCCGAGCGAATCTATGTTGGCAAGGAAAGGGATAATCACGCCATGCGCCAGGAAGAAATCAACAAGTGCCTGGCGAAACTGGCCAAACAGGGAAAAAGAGTCGTCAGGCTTAAAGGTGGTGACCCCTTTATTTTTGGACGGGGTGGCGAAGAAATCGACACGCTGGCAGAAGAAGGTGTGCCTTTCCAGGTCGTTCCCGGAATCACCGCCGCAGCCGGCTGCGCCTCTTATTCCGGCATACCCCTGACCCACAGAGACTATGCCCAGTCAGTCACTTTTGTTACCGGTAATTTGAAAGATGGTACGGTTAACCTCAACTGGCAGCAATTATCCCAACCCAATCAAACCGTGGTCTTTTACATGGGACTGGCAGGCATGCCGGTCATTTTCGAACAGCTGATCAAGCATGGCGTTTCACCCGATATGCCAGCAGCCCTGATCCAGCAAGGCACAACCCATCAGCAGAAAGTCATCACGGGTACTCTAAGCACATTGCCAGAAATCGTGAAGCTGGAAAAACCCAAGCCACCCACTCTTATCATTGTTGGTGAAGTGGTTGAACTGCAGGAAAAGTTATCCTGGTTTAAATCACCGGTGCACTCCGACCAGGGAGCGACTTCGCCGGTAGAACCAGGCACTGAATTACATGACTAAGTGGATTTTTTTCACCACCAAGGACACCAAGAACACGCAGTCTTATTGTTTAAACTGACCAGTTTCCTGAATAACTCGCCCAGATTAAACGTAAATTTAAAAGGTTTGTTCTGAAATATTTTCTTACCGCTGAATTCAGTGGTAATTATTTTTTATCAGGTACATGACAGCTAAGCTGAATTAGCCATGGGAAATTTTAAGATACTGGAATTACCAGCCTATTAATCTTCCTGTTCTTGGTGTCCTTGGTGGTGAAAAGTTTTGAAATTCCAATCAACCCAGCCTTCCGGCTGCATCTGGTTTTTCAACAGCCAGGCTTAGTTACATTATGTCTTTACGATCACATAATTGTTTTTCAACAGCAATAACCGCGGCTTCCACCCTGGAATGCACGCTCAACTTTCTGAGAATGGATTTAACATGCAGTTTAACCGTGCCATCTGAAATACCGAGATGATTGGCAATGACTTTATTACTTTGGCCTTCAGCAAGATGACATAGAATTTCACCTTCACGAGGCGTTAATTCAGAAAATACATCACGCTTTTCATCCTTGTCCGCTATTTCCCCCTGCACAGCTTTTGCCAGTACACCGGTCAGTTCCGGTGCGACAACGGTCTTGCCCTGCATGATATCTTTCAATGCCATGATCAGGTCATCGGGCTCCATGTCCTTTAGCAGGTAGCCCTGGGCACCGGACTGGAGCGACTCAATCACATCCTTTTCATCACGACTGGTTGTTAGCATGGAAATAGACATGGATTGCTGCTTGTCGCGCAATTGGCGCAGTACTTCGATACCTGACATCTGTGGCATGCGCATATCCAGCAATACCACGTCCGGCTGCAATGCAATCACCTGCTGAATACCGAATTCACAATCTCCAATAGCATCCACAACATCGATACCACGACGCTCGAGCAGTTCACGCAAACCAATCCTGAAAAGGGCATGGTCATCTATCAACAATATTCGCACTACTTATCTGCCTCTTTTAAGTACTCACTGGTCCTGTATATCAGCTCAATACGTGTACCTTCACCTTCTTCGCTTTCTATTTTCAATTCAGCACCCAGTCGTAAAGCACGTTCTTCCATGATACTTAAGCCAATATGTTCACCGGGTTTGCCATCTTTATCAATGTAGACAAACCCTACCCCATCATCTTCAACCAGAATCCGGTATACCCCGGGCTGCACACAACGCAGTAATATACGCACTGTTTGCGCCCTGGCATGCTTACGGATATTGGCCAATGATTCCTGGACAATACGTACAATCTGCATTTCTTCTGAAACAGACAGGTGAATCGAAGTACAGTCCTGCTGAAAAAATACGTGAATACCGGTTTCCTGGCCAAAACGTTCTGTCAATTTTTCCAGTGCATGTATTAAGCCTCTCTCATCAAGGGGAGCACGGAAATTATTTAACAACTCGCGTAATTCTGTATGGGCTTCATCCAGTCCATTCCTGATTCTATCCAGGTCATGGCGTGCATTTTCAGATGCTCCATCACTGTTCAGGGTGTCATCCAGCATACGCACCTGGAAACGCAGGCTGGCCAAAGTCTGGGCCAGCGAATCATGTAATTCATGTGCCAGGGTTGTGCGCTCTTCAACGATAGAAAGACGACGGGCATCTTCATCAGAATAATGCTTGGCGACCGCCATTCCAAGATGAGAACCAATCGTAGCGAGAAGGTCCATGATATCTTCTCTTTCACTTATGCCTGACTTTTCAACGAAAATACTGTAATTCCCCAGTAGTTCGTCGTGATATTCCAGCGGCACACTGACAACTTCAATCTCGTCATTGCCAAACATTTTGCGCCCATTAATCCGGGAACAATATTCTGCATTCTTGCTACAGAGAATATCGCCCGGGGTTAGCGCTGTGCCACAAACACAAAGCTGTACCGGCAACATCTGCTGTTCTGTCAGGATAATATCTTCAAGCCCAATAGAACCGATCAGCCGCATTTTTTCATCACTGGTTTTGAGACGAACCGTGGCCGCCTTGCCATTGACCATTTCCTTCAGAACACGCAGGAAACGCAGCAGTAACTCATCCAGGTCCCTGATCTGGTTTACTGTTGCAGCAACGTCATACAGAATTTTGAGGGAAGCGGTTTTCTGTGCCAGGCGGGTTGTATGCCGGGCAACCCGACTATCCATGTCCTCGTACAGGTCAGTCAGCTCTTCATTGATGCTATCCAGGTCACGCGCCATATTGTCAAACACGCCCAGGTTATCAGACAGTGAAATCTCATCCGGGTCACCCTGACAGACATGCGCAACAGAAGCTTCAAGCTGTGCCAGGGGCTTGAGTAACTGGTTACGCAAGCGCAAGCTAGCTATAACAAACCCGGTAAATGATAAAATCGTAGATAAAAGCAACAGGCGCTTCCACAAGACTGCATCAAGCTGGAAAAAGATAATACCCATCGATACCAGCATGGATGCCAGCAATCCCACAACCAGCAACGTCAATGGCCATATGAGGCGAGCTGACAGCATGATACGTTTGACACGATGCCAGACCTCTTTATTGTCATCATGATCTACATGCCCATGTGACAGAATATTTTTCCAGGATGTTATAGATCCAGTATTCATAAGTGACTTGTTAACTGTTAAGCAACCATGTTTCAACCAGCAGTCTGCGCTGTCGCTGAAGCTCCAGCCCCAGCTGTTTACCCTTAAAGCCTTTTTGCATCAGTTCTTCAGATGGAAGATTCTGCAATTGCCCCCGTAATTGATACAGCCCGTCAATGCGTGCCGCCTGTTCTGAAAAAACCGCCCGCAACACCTGCAGCACCCGCTCAAACAAAACACCCTGCTTAAATGCACCTGTTCGTTCCAGGTCAGCCAGTAGCTTTTGCGGTTCCCTGCCATCCAGCAAAGCCGCCCCGTGCTGCTTTACTGCAGTGAGCAACTGCTGCAGATTTTTTTCAATAGGCAGGTAATTACCCAGCTCAAAATCAGCATTGACGATAGCCTGGTACATGACTGCGGCCAGGCGGACAAAAATATCATCAGACAGTTTTGTCGCACGCTGTAATGCAAGTATAGGTTCTGCATCCTGCCCATGGGTCATTTGTTCGCCGTTAATCCAGACATTGATACCGGGCAATAGCAGATCCAGGGCACCGCATTTGCCCAGCACCTTGAAGAATTTCCAGCTTTGTTCTGCTGCCAGCGCCTTGTACATTTCTCGCAACAAACGCTGGGGTTTAATCGTTGCAAGCTCTTCCTGCACGGACATTTGCTTCATATAAGAAAATGTCTCATGACTGACACTGAAACCAAGATGCCCCAGCACCGCGGCAAAGCGGGCTGCCCTGATCAACCTGACAGGATCTTCGATAAAAGCTTCAGTAACATGCCTGAGCCTGCCGTCGTTCAAATCCTCCAGGCCATGATAAGGATCGACCAGGTTACCCGCTTCATCCATGGCAATGGCATTAATTGTCAGGTCACGCCTGGCCAGGTCCTGTTCCAGGGTTACTTCCGGCCCGGATTCAATCGTAAAACCCTTGTAGCCGGTCCCCTGTTTTTTCTCGGTTCTGGCGAGCGCATATTCTTCGGAAGTTTGCGGGTGTTTGAAAACAGGAAAATCTGCATCAATCTGGATAAAGCCCTTTTGCAGCATTTCCTCGCTGGTAGCACCCGTCACCAGCCAGTCCCTCTCCCTTACCGGCAAGTTGAGCTGCTGATCTCTGACGGCACCGCCAACCAGGTAGACTTTCATCAACTCACACCGCAAATTCCGGGTCCAGGCCGGAATTCGTATCGGGATTTCTGTCAGCGGCATCCGCCTCGGCATTTTCCTGTTGCTGCAGTTCCCACATGTGCGCATACAATCCCTGCCCGGCAATCAGGCTGTCATGATTACCCTGCTCAACGACTTCGCCTTTATCCAGCACCAGGATGCGATCTGCATCCACCACCGTAGAAAGTCGATGTGCAATAACCAGCGTGGTGTGCTGCTGTGAAATTTCCTGCAGCGTTGTCTGAATGGCTTTCTCTGTCTTGCTGTCGAGTGATGAAGTCGCTTCGTCAAAAACCATGATTCTGGGTTTTTTCAAAATAGCCCTGGCAATGGCAACCCGCTGTTTCTCGCCACCGGACAATTTCAGCCCACGTTCACCCACCACGGTGTCCCAGCCATCCGGCAGGCTTTCGATAAACTCCAGAATATGGGCAAGCCGGGCAGCTTCAATAATTGCTTCACGGCTTGCATCCGGTGCACCGTATTGCAGGTTATAAAAGATGCTTTCGTTAAATAAAACCGTGTCCTGCGGAACGATGCCGATCGCATTGCGCAGGCTGGCCTGGCTTACCTGGGAAATATCCTGGTCATCAATAAATATCTTGCCGGCATTAATATCGTAAAAGCGGTACAGCAACCGGGATAACGTGGATTTACCCGCACCGCTGTGTCCGACAACAGCTACTTTTTCACCGGCATTTACCTGGAAAGAAATATTTTTCAGGATCTGACGCTCAGCCTGGTAGCCAAAATCAACCTGTTCAAAGCGGATATTACCGCCGGTGACCGCAAGTTCGGCAGCCTTCGGCACATCCTGTATTTCAGGCTCTTTTTCCAGCAGTTTGAAAATCAAATCCATGTCTGCCAGTGAATATTTTATCTGGCGATACACAATCCCCAGGAAACCCAGCGGTATAAACAGTTGCAGCAGAAAAGCGTTAACCATTACCAGGTCACCGATAGACATGCTGCCGTCAACTACCCCGTCAACTGCCAGGAACATTACCAGGGTAACACCCAATGCAATAATGGCACCCTGGCCAAAATTCAGCATCGACATCGAGGTCTGGCTCTTGACCGCCCAGTATTCCCATTCCCCCAGGGTATTATCAAAACGCTCCAGTTCCATTTTCTCGTTGCCAAAATACTTGACGGTCTCGTAATTCATCAGGCTGTCAATCGCCTGTCCATTCGCCTTGGAGTCGAGGCGGTTCATGTGGTGACGAAAATCCATACGCCATTCAGTAATCGCAAAGGTAAACAGCATATAGACGGCAACTGAACCAAATACTGCCAGCGTAAAGATAATGTCGTATTCGTTTAACAGGATGAAAGCCACCAGGCTGAATTCAACAACAATTGGCAGAATACTGAAAGCCATGTAGTTGAGTATGGTACTGACTGAGCGGGTTCCACGCTCAAGATCACGGCTGATACCACCGGTCCGGCGTTCCAGGTGGAACCGCAGGGACAGGTTATGCAGATGTGTCATTACCCGCGTGGATAAACGTCGCATGGCACGGTAACGTACCTTGGCAAAAACCACGTCGCGCAACTCATTGAACATTGACGCACTGAGTTTCAATACGCCGTAGGCAACCAGTAATGTTACCGGTAACACCAAAACCTGGCCACCCGCCTGGTCAAGGGAATCAACAATCTTTTTTAAGAAAACCGGCACCCCGACATTGGCCGCTTTGGAAGCAATCAGGCAACTTAATGCAAAAACAGCCCTGCCCCGGAACTCCCACAGATACGGTAACATACCTTTCAGGTTGTGCCAGTCCCTACGATCTGTATGGACTTGAGCCTCATTTCCGGACACTGGATGCATGTTAAATCAACTTTATTCAAACTATAATTAACAGAAGTTTATCTGAAACACATAGGCTTAGACACAGGTCTCGGCTGTTTGTATAGGTTGTAATAATTATGGTTGAAATTCCAATTCAGGTTCCTGAGAACGAAGGTGGTGACACCTGCTCAGAAAGCGAGCCTTTTGCATTGCAGGTTCTTGGTGACAGCATGGAACCGGAATTCCCTGACAAATGCATCATTATCATTGAACCATTTGAGGAAAAAATTCCTGACAGCTATGTTTTTGTCGAGGTTGAAGGCTCCAAGTGGTTCCGCCAGTATAAAAAAGACGATGATGGTCGCGAGTATCTCTTTGCCTGCAATGAAACCTACCCGGATATTGGCCTGAAAGATTTAAACTGGAAAGTATTGGGCATCATTCGACAGCGTAATATCCACCGCCAGGTTAAACATTACAGTTACTAGAAAGACCATGAGCAAAAGCAACCCAGGACTGGCCCGGAATATTATTACTTGTGCAATGCTCCTGACCATTATTTTTTCTTCGGGTTGCGAACAGAACAACAGCCCAAAAGCCGGGGATAAAAAAGCCCGTCCCGCCCACCTGGTCCATGTAACAGAGGCAAAAGCCCAGCCTGTTACGACAACACATACCCGCACCGGCACGGTTACTGTGAGGCACCTGGCACGCATTTACGCCCAGGAAGAAGGCAGAATTACAGCATTTCCCTGGCTGGAAGGTGATGTTGTCAAGCAGGATACGCTGTTGATCAGCCTTGACGACGCCCTGCTGCAGGCCGAGCTGAAAAAGTCACAGGCTGATGCCCGCCAGGCAGAACTGGATCTCAAGCGTCTCAAAAACCTGATAAAGAAAAAGGCGGCCTCTGAAGAAGTGCTCAATCGCGCCCAAACCAATGTCAGTGTGAGTCGTGCTGAAGTGGAAATTTTAACGACACGCCTGACCTATACCAGGATTCTCGCCCCTTTTGATGCCGTTGTCAGTGAACGCCTGGTAGAAACTGAAGATTTTGTCAGCAAACAGGATCACCTACTCACCTTGATTAACCCTTCCTCTTTGTACATCAAGGCCCGTATTTCCGAATTACTGTTACCACAGCTTGCTCCTGATGTTCCTGTAGGCATCCTGATTGATGCCCTGGGCCAGGAAAAATTCAGCGGTAAGATCGAGCGGATACACCCTGCCATCGATCCGCAAACACGCCAGGCAGTCATCGAAGTCAGCTTTGACCAGTTACCTGCCAATATCCGCTCCGGACAGTTTGCGCGTTTACATCTTAAAACCCGGGCCATACCCAGAATACTGCTACCGTTCAATGCTATTCAGCATGACCGCAACGGTGAGTTTGTGTACCGACTGGAAGATGGCAAGGCCATAAAGACCCATATCCGCAGCGGTATCAAGATTGCTGACCAGATCGAAGTTCTGGAAGGTATTAATCCAGGCCAACAGATTATTATTCAGGGTTTCCTGGGACTGTCCGATGGCAAGCCGGTCAAGCTAATACCTGCTGGCAGCTGAATCATGACGCGAGCCAACAAACGTTCCGGCATTGCATTTACCCTGTGGGCTATCGATCATCCGATCGGCACAACCATGATTGCATTGGCGATCGTAATCGTTGGCTTGTTCTCCCTGCAGCGCATTAATATTGACCTGTTGCCGCACATCATTTATCCGGATATCAGGGTACGCATCCTCAACCCCGGCGTTCCAGCCAAAATCATGGAAGACGAAGTCACCCGCCAGCTCGAGGAACAGCTGGCTGTTACTGAAGATGCCATTCATATCGAGTCGACCACGACTGAAGGCCGCAGCGCGGTCAACATGTCGTTTTCCTACCAGAAGGACATTGATATTGCTTTACGTGATGCCTCTACCCGACTGGACCGGGCCAAGCGCTTTTTACCGGATGAAATTGATCCGCCGGTTATTTATAAACGTGACCCGTTTCAGTTACCGATAGCAGAATACATTGTCAGTTCGAATGAACGGGATGCTGTGGCACTGCGCAGTTATGTTGATTATGAGTTGAGCCGCCAATTACTTAACCTGCCCGGCGTTGCTGCAGCGGAAGTCGGTGGCGGACTGGTAAGAGAGGTTCAGATTATTGCTGACCAGGACAAGCTTGCCAGCCTTGAAATGGATGTTCTCGACATAGAATCCGCACTCGAAACAGCTAACACTGATATTGCCGCCGGCCGCCTGGTCATGCCTTCCAGGGAAATCAGCGGACGTACCAGTGGACGTTTCGAAACTGTCGATGAAATCCGCCAATTACCCCTGAGTGTTTCGAATAATGCAGAAGAGATCGCTACACTGCCGTTGAGTGAAGTCGCACAGATTATTGATGGCTCGGAGGAAGAACGCCTGCGCATCCGTTTCGATGACATACCGGGTATCAAGCTTTCTATTCAGAAACAGCCACAGGCCAATACTGTCAGCGTTGTCGATAATGTTCAGCGTCAACTGGAAAAACTGAAAAATGAAAACCTGTTACCTGATGATATACAGGTAAATGAAGTCAGTAACCAGGCAAAGTATGTCAGGCAGTCTTTATCCAATGCCTCGCAGGCTGCATTAAGCGGTGCCCTGCTGGCCATGCTGGTGGTTTACCTGTTCCTTGGCAATATCCGACGCACACTGGTTATCGGCAGCGTGATACCTATTGCCATACTGGTGACTTTCATTTTAATGGCGATTGCCGGGCTGACTTTAAACATTATGACGCTGGGTGGCCTGGCACTGGGTATAGGCATGCTGGTTGACAACACCATTGTCATGCTGGAAAACATTTTCCGTCACCAGAAGCAGGGCGAATCCAATTTGCAGGCTGCCAGGCACGCTGCGCGTGAAGTCAGCAGTGCCATTTTTGCTTCAACCTCAACCAACCTTGCAGCGGTACTGCCATTCCTGATGATAGGTGGGCTGATTGGCCTGCTGTTCAAGGAATTAATCTTTACCATATCCGCTGCAATCGTGGCTTCGTTGAGTGTCGCTTTAACGCTGACACCAGCTTTGGCTGCCCGAATCAAAGCCGGCACAACAGGCAAGCTGCGTGAAAAGACCAACCGGTTTTTCGGGCATATTCCCAGAGGTTACGCCAAAGGCCTGGGCTGGATCCTCCCCGCAGGCTGGCTAATGATCCCGCTGTTTCTCGTAGCGCTGTTCTTTGCCTGGCAAAACCTTCAGTCACTCAAGCAGGAATTTTTGCCATCCATGGACGAAGGCGACGTCAGGATTACCCTGACTTCCGACAAGGGTACAAATCTTGACTCCATGGACGATCTTACCTACCAGGTTGAACAAATCATCAGCCAGCAGCCGGGGGTTGTCAGTCAATATACAATTGTCGGTGGCTTTATCTTTGGCAGATCCCAGTTCGAATCATCCAACCGCTCTAATATCCAGGTCCAGCTGGCAGCCGGCACCGACAGTAATCAGTGGATAGACAGCACGCGAAAGGTAATCAGCCAGGCTGGTCTGCCTGGACTGCGCGTCTTTCTCCGCACCCAGGGTATTCGTGGCATTCGCATTAACCAGGGGGACGATGACGTCAGCCTGCGAGTCAAGGGCCCCGACCTGGATCAGCTGGTCAGTATCGCTGACCAGGTAGTCAGCCAGCTGCAGACGGTTGAGGGTATACGGAATATTCAGCATTCCAATGAAGAGGTAACCCAGGAGCTTTCGATTAAGGTCGACCTGGAACGTGCTGCGGCCTATGGCCTGACAGTCGACGATGTTGGCAAGGCCGTACGCATCGCGATTAATGGCAGCGATGTCAGTGATTTCATTGCTGAAGACCGGGCTATCAATATTCTGCTGCGACTGGACCGAAATACCATGGCAAGTCCGGCCGATCTTGACGATATCATTCTATTTAGCAAAACCGGGCAGAAAAAGGCTATCCGTCTGAACGATATCGCCCAGGTCAGCATTAACATTGCTCCCGGCAAGATCATGCGCGACAAGCAACAACGCATTGTTGAAATTACCGCTTCGCTGGATGGCAGTATTTCACAAAGACAGGCCATTCTTGACTCACTGGAAAAAGCCCGGCAGGTCACTCTGCCAGAAGGCTATGTAATTTACGAAGCTGGTGGACTGGAAACACTCAAGGAAGGTGAAGACCTGAGTCGCTGGCTGCTGGGACTGGCCATCTTCCTGGTATTCGTCGTGATGGCGGTTCAGTATGAATCACTGCGCAATCCACTGATTATTCTTTTCAGTATTCCGTTTTGCCTGATTGGTGTCAGCCTTGGCCTGAACGTCAGCGGCTTACCGGTATCCATGCCAGTCTGGCTGGGACTGATCATGCTGGCCGGTATTGTTGTCAATAATGCCATCGTTTTGGTTGAATACATCGAGATTCAGCGGGATGCCGGCAAACTGAAAAAAGATGCCATTATTAAAGCTGTCCTGGTCCGCTTTCGCCCCATCATGATGACCACACTGACGACGGTTTTTGGCATGCTGCCCCTGGCGATGAGCTGGGGAGAAGGCGCAGAAATGCTACAGCCGCTGGCAGTAACGATTATTTCAGGTTTACTGTTTGCCACGCTGGTCAGCCTGGCACTGGTACCGGTCATGTACCAGTTACTGGGTAGAAAAGATTCCGCATACAGTTAATAGAGATAGGCTTTTTCAACCATGCTTTTGGTTAACACGCCATAGATACGCTGATTGCCAAAACGAATAGGACGTTCGACATACAGGACCTCGTCCACTCCCGACTTGAGCTGTTCATAAGCTTCCTGGCAATTTGCCTGTAGATTAATTGCACCGGTCTGTAAACGTTCTGCGGGTATATTCAGCAGGTCAATCGCCTCGCTACCGGATGACTCATCAATCTCCATAAACCTGGCTAACTCAATCGCAGGCATCATCACTGTGATCGCATCATCTTTTTCTATCAGTATAAAACGCGGCTCCCGGGTCAGAATGTGCCTGGCCTGTTGCGCAGAGATCAAATGACTTACCTGCACGAAATTCCTTTCCATGATACTGGCCACACCCAGGCGCCGCAGCGTCTGCATAACCGGGCTCGCATTGTAATCCTGGCCTGATGCTTTCAACATTGAAAGAAATAACGATTCCTTGCGAAAAAGTTCACTGGCTGTTAAGCCGGAAACAACCACCGCCAGCATGCCGGGCAAAATAATCGCCGGATTATCGGTCAATTCAAGCATGGCAGTTAAAGCCGCAAGCGGCGCCTGCAGACTCGCCGACATCATCGCCCCCATGCCCAGCAAAGCAAAGAAGCCCACATGGGTATGGATTTCAAAGGGCAGAAATATGGCCGCCTTTGCAATGGCTGCACCCAGCATTGCACCAATAAACAAGGTTGGTCCAATCATACCGCCTGGAACCCCCAGGCCAACAACCACCGAGGTCGCAATAAGTTTTGTGATGACAAGTAATAGCAACAACGTTATTGCCATTTCACCTTGCAGAGCCAATTGCACAGAGTCATAGCCAATTCCCATGACTTCCGGCACCATGATACCAATCAGCCCCATGCTGATACCCGCCATCAGTAAACGCCACCAGATAGCGATATCCCGGGTGTGGGCTGCTACCTTCTGCAGCATATGGATAAAACCTGCAGATACAGTGCCGGCGATAATACCGAGCACGACCACCAGCGCCATTTCCGATATGGAATCCATCTTCATCACCGGAAAAGAAAAAGCTCTATCACTTCCAAGGATAACATTGGATATCGTTGTCGCACTGACAGCTGCCAGCATCACCGGAATAAAGCTGGCAACGGTGTACTCCATCATAATCACTTCGAGTGCAAAAATGACACCTGCAAGTGGCGTGTTGAAGGAAGCCGCAACGCCTGCAGCGGTACCACAGGCAACAAAGGTACGAATGGTATTGTTGGGTAAAGACAGGTATTGCCCCATCAGGCTGCCGGCGGCGGCACCCAGAAAAATATGAGGTCCTTCACGCCCTACAGAATGCCCGCTGATAATGGCAAACGCTGCACCGAAAAACTGCAGCAGAAAGCCACGCTCGGTCAGGTGACCCTGGTGGTAGCTCATGCGCTCCATTACCCTGGCAACCCCAAGTACATGCAATTTGCCACCAAACCAGCGAAACATGACGGCCAGGGCAATCGCACCAGTCACGGGAAACACAAACCGCGACCAGTCAGACAATGCCTCGTAATTTTCAGCACCATGGGCCGGCAACAGGTACTCCTGGGTACCTTCAACAAGTAGCCTGAAAGAGACAATCACGACACCAGCCAGCAGGCCAGTCAACAGTCCCAGCAAGGCGAGCTGGAACAAGGCATCCGGACGTGCCAGGTGAATACGGATTTCATCCAGCCGGTCTGCAACAAAATTCTGCAGTTTTCTGAAACGGACTTTTTTCAAACCTGTCATTCCCCGTTATTTGCCAGCTTTCTCCCTTATCGGAAAAGCTGTAATAAATTTTAACAGGGAATAACAGGCAGGATATTTAAAAAATTGTCTGCCACGCGACGAAAAACAATTGAACCGCAAAAGATCTTTAGTAACCCGCTAGCGTTAAATTAATGGGCTCTTACCGGGCAATCATCGCAATTCCTGAAATCATCACAACTACACTGTGCTGCATCGAGTAGCAAATCGGTCATTTGACTGAGTGCCCCAACGTAGGAAACCAGGCGTATTTTGACATCTTTCAATTCCGCACGTTTTTTTTCAATTTCTTCAGGAATGTCTTCTGCCACGTGTCTTCCCGCTGACAGAAAATAAGGTAATACAATCACCTCATCCGCACCTGCGGCTGCACACTCACCGATGCCATCGGGTATGGACGGTTCAGCGAGTTCCAGAAAAGCACAACGAACATCAATAAACTGGTTGCCTGCTTTGCTGGCAACCAGCCTGGTTAACTCCCTGACTTCATCATTGGAAGCCTGTCGGCGGCTACCATGAGATACGAGCAATAAAGCTTTCATCATTATTTCCTCTGGGTGATTTGTTTATTTAAGACAGCCTAACGGTTGGGTTTATTCAGATCGCAGACTCTTGGCGGCGATTTCATAGACGTCCCTGGAAATTCCATCAGATGAGACTACCCGCTCAAGTTGCAGTTTCATCTGCTGCTGGCGATGTTCATCGTAACGATGCCAGCGGGAAATGATTCGGAGCATTCTTGCTGCCACCTGCGGATTTAAAGCATCCAGCTCCATCACCCTATCTGCCAGGAAAACATAGCCTTCACCACTGGCCTGGTGGAAACGTATCGGGTTGGCACTGCAGAATGCTCCAATCAAAGACCTGACCTTATTCGGGTTTCGAATAGAAAACAAAGGATGCTGCATCAATCCTTGCACATTGGAAAGGGTATCATCGCGTCGCGAGATCGCCTGCGCAGTAAACCATTTATCCATTACCAGTGGATCATGTTGCCAGTTAGACTCAAAATCCGTAAGCACTTCTTCACGCTCGGCATAGTCGCTATCCGCGATCAAATTGAAGGCAGCCATGACATCAGTCATATTATGACCGGCACCATACTGGTTCAGACACAACTGTTGTACATCATCATCCTGCAACATCACCAGGTAAGACAAAACGGTATTTTTCAAAGAACGCCTGGCAATATCATCCGGATGCAGGCTGTATTCGCCCGGTTCCCGGTTACTTTCGTATACCATCAGCAGGTCTTCAGATAAAGCCTCAGCGACTTGCTTTTTTAACGACTCACGGGCAATAAACAGGCCGTCAACATCTACCACCGCCATCTGGTCACCAAGATAAGATTCAGAAGGCAAAGCCAGAATCTCGGCAATCAGCGCCTTGTCAGAATTATCATCCAGCAATGCATTCCTGAAAGCCTCAATAAAGCCTTCCGGCACTATCATTTCCACGCCCTGACGCCGCTCTTCAACCATGTTTAACAATAGCCGCTGGGCAAGGTTCTGTGCCGCATCCCAGCGCGCAAAACCATCACTGTCATGTGACATCAGGAACATCAGGTCCTCGTCCTTATAATCGTAGTGGATTTTTACCGGCGCTGAAAATCCACGCAGCAGCGAAGGTATCGGGCGGCTAGGCATATTTTCAAATGTGAAGCACTGTTCCCTGTCTTTGATCTCAAGCATGCCAGCTTCCAGCATGTCATGACCACTCTGGTCCAGCAGTCCTATGTGCAGTGGTATATGAAAAGCCGGCTTGTCACTCTGTCCGGGTGTATCCGGACAGGACTGACTGACGGTTAACTGGTAACGCTGTGCCGCCACATCATACTGATCCGAGATAGCCAGCTCGGGTGTACCGGCATAGTCATACCAGTGACGGAACTGCGTCAGGTCCCTGCCCGACCCATCCTGCATACATTGCACGAAATCTTCCGTGGTTACCGCCTGGCCGTCAAAGCGCTCAAAGTAAAGATCCGTCGCTTTGCGAAAGGCTTCAGGCCCCAGCAGGTTAGCCTGCATACGCACCACTTCAGCGCCTTTTTCATAAACCGTAACCGTGTAGAAATTATTGATCTCGATATAGGAATCCGGGCGAATCGGGTGAGCCATGGGCCCGGCGTCTTCAGCAAACTGGTGTGAGCGCAACAGCCTGACGTCCTCTATTCGCTTAACTCCGGCAGATCCCATGTCAGCTGAAAAGGTCTGATCACGGTACACGGTAAAGCCTTCCTTGAGTGACAGCTGGAACCAGTCACGGCAGGTAATCCGGTTACCGGTCCAGTTATGAAAATACTCATGTGCGATGACACCCTCTATTCCCTGGAAGTCGCGATCAGTCGCGGTATCGGGCCTGGCCAGCACGTACTTGGAATTAAAAATATTCAGGCCCTTGTTTTCCATGGCTCCCATATTGAAATCGTTGACCGCAACAATGTTGTATATCTCCAGGTCATATTCGCGTCCGTACTGCTCTTCATCCCAGCGCATCGCGTTTTTCAGCGACAGCATCGCATGATCACATTTATCGATATTTTCGGCCTCAACATAAATATTCAGCTCCACTTCCCGACCTGTTGGCGTGGTGTGTTGATCACTGATATGCATCAGGTCACCCGCTACCAGGGCAAACAGGTAACAAGGCTTGGGAAACGGATCGTGCCAAACGGCAAAGTGCCGGCCGGCCTCCAGCTCACCCTGTTGCTTGCGGTTACCGTTGGATAGCAGTACCGGGTAGAGATCTTTGTCCGCCTGAATACGGGTGGTAAAAGGCGCCATGACATCCGGCCGGTCCAGAAACCAGGTGATTTTACGAAATCCTTCGGCCTCGCATTGCGTACAATACATACTGCCTGAACGGTACAGTCCTTCCAGCGCAGTATTTTTTTCCGGGTAAATCCGGCTGACGGTCTTCAATTCGAACTGTTCTGGAGGGTTTAACAGGGTGATACCCTGGTCATTGAGTAAAAAGTCATCTTTGCCAAGCTGCCTGTCATTAACTGAAATATCCAGCAATTCCAGCTCTTCTCCATGCAGGAACAGCCCCTGTTCAGATAAAACCCCGGCAGCTGGATTGCGCCTGAATAGAATATTGGCTACAACAGTGGTGCCGTCCGCCTCCAGGTTAAAATCCAGCTCGACCTGGTCAACCAGGTATTCAGGTGGCAGGTATTCCTTCAGGTAGATCGTTTTAGGCATGGCGTCTCTGTACACAGTCAATCCTCCAAACTTTTGAATCACCACGAAGAACTCAAAGCCCTCAAAGACGAACTTCGTGGTCTTTGTGGTGTAAATTTATCACCACCAGCCGAATTACAGAACAATTACCCTATCAATAACATTGGCACCATAGCAGGCAATTGTTAGCATAATGAAAATACAGAGGAGAACATTAATGCCAAAAGTGGTTATGTACACGACGACCGTGTGCCCGTACTGCATCCGCGCAAAAAACCTTTTACAGCGCAAGGGTGTGGATTTCGAAGAATTGAATATTGAATATGACCGTGGACTGATGCAGGAATGCTTTACCCGTAGTCAACGTCGTACCGTGCCGCAAATTTTCATCGATGAATATCACGTGGGTGGCTATGACGACATGGCCGAACTGGACTCGATGGGTAAACTCGACCCGCTACTTGGCCTGCCAGAAACAGAAGACCTGCATAAAGGCAGCTTTGACAGTTCGGACGATACCGTCACCTGATATCTCATGCGACTGGATAAATGGTTATGGGCTGCACGTTTTTATAAAACCAGGCAGCTGGCTGTCGAGGCCATCAATGGTGGTAAAGTTCATCTAAACGGACAACGTACCAAGCCGGGGAAAGATGTCGGTACCGGCTCTTTTTTACGGATTCACAAAGGTCCGCTGGAATGGGAAATCACTATCGAGGAACTGCCCAAACAACGGCGTCCGGCCAAGGAAGCTGTGCATTTTTATTCGGAGTCAGACAGTAGCAAAAGCAAACGTGAGCAACTCCAGGAACAGCTGCGCCTGCAGCGGGAGGCCATGCCGTTAATGACCGACTCCAAACCAAGCAAGCGTGACAGGCGTCTGATTCATCGTTTTAAAAATGGAAACCAGGATTAATGGACCAGGATGCTTTCAGATCTACGTACCGGGAAGTTAATGAGCGTTTCTGCGCTTTCGAAAAAAGCATCCTGACCAACCAGTGTACCTGCCAGCAGGCAGAAAGATTCTGTATTGCAGAACGTGAAGGCGTGCATTGCCAGATTGATGATGGCCAGGCACGCTGCATTGAGGCACTCGACACGCTCAGGGAACAGGCACGCTTTGCGTTACGCACCGATAATCATTCCCAGAAAATTTTGCCTCACGGAAAAGCCATTCGTATCCAGGTTGGCGGCATGCGTGGCATCTATCATGTCTTGAACCCTGAAAAGCAGATTCCGGAACCAATACCGGATATCAATGACTTGCTGCTGCTTGCCCTAAATAAATTTGGTGATTTTTCCGGCCTGCCCTATTCAACCATCATGCAGCATATCGCCGCCTACGAAATCAAGAAACGTTCTCGCCGTAAAGACTGATTCCACGTCAGGTCGAGTGCAGAATTTCGCCTGTCAGCTGTTGCATTGGAAACTGATGCTGTTCCAGGAAAACGGTAAACTGTGCCAGCTCATTTTCTGGAAGTATCGCATAGATATCTGATTCGTTGATCCTCACCTGCTGAGAGAGCAGTTTTTGCATGGAAGTTTGCAACGTATCTTCACCGGCTGGCTGCAAATCAATACTTTCGTAACAAAAATTATCCAGGGTATCGCGCCAGGCGCGACAATAGTTGGAAAGATAATGCCCCCGTTCAATAGCTGACAACCAGTAAAGTGCAATTTCCCGATCAGGATCAATCGAAATAGCGTGGTCGATAATGCTCTGCACCTGGGCAAAGCCCGTTTCACTGGCAAAGAAGATCAATCTCCGGGAACTGTACTCGTTCAACGTAAAGTTACCTACGGGACCAAAAAGCTGTACAGAGTCACCCTTACGCAAGCCATTAAACACATATTGAGAAAAACTATTTTCCGTCAGGCGGATATGAAATCGCAGATTAACCCCCTCGCACGGACAATTGGCAACCCCCATAACTTCACAACTACCATTAGGCAGACACAGGCTGACACGCTGTCCCCCGAGAAAATCAAGCACCTTGCTACGCGGCGCCCTCAGCTGCAGCAGCATCACTTCATCCTGTAAACGCTCCAGTTTAGTAACCTTCACAAGGATTTCCTGAAAAAGCATCTCAACCGGATCATGTTTCTCACGCATTTCCAGCAACAGGTTACTGAGCGGCTGATAGCAACAAGTCAGAAATACACCTTCATTTTTCTGCTGTTCAGCTAATCTGTAGTCATGGTTTCTGAGCTGCCGGATATCTCCCTTGATGAGTCTGGCAGTACATTCGCCGCAACTGCCATTCATGCACTTGTGTGCCAGGTTAAGACCCTGGCGCATACCCGCACGCAGAATGGTTTCCTTACCCTCGACTTCAAATTCGTGACCGGAAAATTCTAGTTGGACTTTAAAACTCATGAAACGTATTTTTCACCACTAAGGACGCAAAGTACACCAAGCTTATAAAGTTTATGCATAAGCGTTTTCACAACGACAAACATGGATAAAAAACAGAGCTAACAGGTCATCCAGACAAAAGAACCTGCCAGCAAGCCCCGGTGTACTTTGTGTTCTTTCTGGTAACTGTTATTTTCTTTCGCGCAATTTACACTGACTGTAAAACCAGCCTATCAGTGAGCTCAGCATCAGGGCCTGCTTTTTATCGCAGCGTTGCTGTAAATCTGACATACGCGATTTCATTTCGTTGGCCAGCAACCGGTATGAAGCCAGCTGCGCCTCGGAATCCTCAAGTGCCGCCCTGAGTCTCTGCACTTCACTGGCGAGGTGCTCCGGGTCAGGCAAAGTGTCGTTCATATATTTGTTAATCGCATCTTCCTGAATGCGCCGCATCTTCTCAATCATGCCTGACCTGTCAGTATTGGTTTCAGGAAACACTTTGAGTAGTTCAGACTGGCGAATAGAGCCCTCGAAAACCGTCAGGTCACCCATCTGGATATGGTTCTGTAATACTTTTCTGGGAACACCTACCATGCGGGCAGCCTGGGAAAGACTTAATAAATGATCCATAACACCTTCCTGAAAAAACAAACAAGTTCTTTCAGTATAGACGCAGAAATTTGTTCACCACAAAGTACACCAAGAACACGAAGTTAATAATTTTATAAATTACTTTTGTTATTTCGTATTCAGGTTGTGTCAGAAACACTCAGGTGTAGGCTTAGTAGCTTTGTGTGCTTTGCGTCCTTCGTGGTAAAAAATTATTTTTCAAGGACTCCAATTTCTTCATGAAGCTGCTTGAAAACTGGCTCCAGTTTGCGTCGCATCAGGCTGCCAATGGCGGTGGTATCGTGGAATACAGGACGTAACACACCGTAGCCCATGCCCGACAAAACCCGCAACGCCTGCAGGATGGCAGGCATTTTTTCATGTAATTCAGCCAGTTCCTGTAGTGCCGGCTGTGCAACAAAAATTTCCGCCTCGGCGCGTAATTCCCCGATTGTCTGGTCCGGGTCACCTTCAGGACGGATACCGCTAAGATAAAAGCGCACTGCATCCAGTGTCATGTTGACAACTTCCTGGTTTGAGGGTTTTTTCAGAATAATTTTCAATGCCTGCAGAAATGCCTGACCTTTCGAGGACAGGATTTTATGGACAGTTTCGGCATGGGGATTGCCTTTGTGTAACAGCTTTTGAAGAGGCTGATCCAGCTCATCAAATAATACATGTGCCGCCGAATCAATTGGCAGGTCATCGGGAATCGTCAGGATAAAACCCACGTGGTAAGCACTCTTGCGCAAACCTTTTTTCCATAATTCCTGGCTGACTTCCGCTTCTGTCAAACCAGGCTGTAACACACGCTGGACTGTCTGAATCATTTTTTCCGGCTCGGTTTCAAACGGCAGGTGCTCAATCAGGTACCTCGCCAGCTCCTTGCCCATCTCACCGTTGACCACATCTGCATGCTCAAGCAGGCGTCGGGCATTTTCAGCATCTTCCATAGCCCACCAGGCGCGCCGAGCAAGCTCGTCTGTCATCCCCGTGGCGCAGACCGCGGCAACAACAGCCTCGGTTTCCCCCAGTAGCAGCAATTGCTCCAGACTGTCATCCCGCATCTGGCCCATACGCGTCCAGCGCTGGATAAACACCGGGTAACCTCCCGGAGAACCTGAAATATGGCTTGAAAGTACTTCCTTAACCTTTTTTACGTACTGTTCATCACGACAGTTAGGATTGAGCTTAACCTGGGCATCACCTGTTGGCATCAGTCCATACAGGGTCATGGATGATTCATGGATTCTGATCGCCAGCGGCTTGTTTGCCAGCAATACGTTAATCCTGAGAGAGTCTTCGCTTGAGAGGTCCAAAATAAAAGCCTTTGCTTAATGCTAACACCACGAAGGACACAAAGATCACTAAGAAATAGATGTGGAAAAAAGGGAATGTATATTTAGACCTTCACAACATGTCTGTAGTGATTATTATTAAATAAAATCTGTGAGTACTTAGTGTGCTTTGTGGTGAATTTCTTTCAAATCATTGTTCGCTTGGTGGTGAGTAGTTAGCATCGTCGGGATTGATAAAAATAAACTGCGGATCCCCCCCCTCTTCCAGCACGACGTAATCCATCACGGCCTGATCCAGCAATGGCACCGACTCGGGTGCAATCACAATATCCACGCCTTCAGACTTGAAGCGGATATCATCTTCAGTAGGGTTATCAAAACCCATTATGTAATCGAAAGTTCCATCAGGACGCTTTTGCACTGCCAGCCTCAATGACATAACTTCTGTACCACTCTGCTGCGCAGCTGCAATAACCTGCTCAGCCGCGTTTGGTGTAACTTTGAACATCTAATTCACCTCGGTTGAATTCTTCTTCACAGCCTGAATCTGTGCAACAAACCTTTCTGCCCAGTGATTATTACCTACATTGCGCATGTGCGCATAATTTGCCAGCAGATTCTTGTAGATGAAACCATCGTGTTGTCCATCAATTCCATGCCCGCGTACAACCTGGTAAGCATACTCAGCATCCTCCGGCATGTTCACCAGGCTCGAGTAGTGAAACTCATGAGCTGATAATTCACCTTTTGAGCCTGTTTTATTCGGCCAGGGCATTTTACCGGTCTCAAGCAACTTAATATAACCTCTTCCCTGGGGTTTTTGGTGCATTTTGATATCACCGGGAATAACTCCGCACATTTTACAATTTTTATCGTCCCAAGTCAGGCTTCTGGCCAGGTACATCAAGCCACCACATTCAGCATAAACGATGCCATTGTCTTCCACAAAATCTCTAACCGCATTCAGCAAAGTGGAATTTGCCGACAATTGCTGCATGTGAGTCTCGGGAAAACCACCACCGATAAACAAGGCATCGACTTCAGGTAACGCAATATCATTTATTGCATCTATATCGATTAATTCCGCGCCGAGTTGTCGTAACGCCTGCAGGTCATCAGGGTAGTAAAATCCAAAAGCGGCATCCCGAAAAATACCGATTTTGCATGAATAGCTGGCCACTTTAGAAACTGGCGAAACCTCATGTAACGGCTGAATATCTGCTTTTGAAGCCAAATTGCAAAATAAATCCAGGTCAACCTGCTGTTTCACCTGCTCACGGATCTGCTCAATAATAGCCAGGCTCTGCTGCTGCTCATTGCTGGGAATCAGTCCCAGGTGACGCTCATCAATATTCATCGCATTATTTCGCCTGACAGCGCCAACCACAGGAATATCGGTATATTCTTCAACCACGGCAATTAACTTGGACTCATGCCTTGGACCTGCAATGTTATTAAGAATGACGCCTGCAATATTGGGGGCATCATCAAAGGCCTGATAACCCAGCAAGAGAGGAGCCACCCCCCTGGTAATACCAAGCGTATTAATTACCAGTACGACAGGCGTTTCCAGCAATCTGGCCATGGCAGCATTAGAATCCGTTCCATGCAGGTCCATACCATCATATAAACCCTTGTTACCCTCAATAATTGCAATGTCTGCCCCCTGTTTCTGTTGCAGGTACGACTGCTGAATTTCTGTATCGGGAGTAGTAAAAAAATCGAGGTTATAACAGTCACGCCCGGAGGCCTGGGAGAGCCAGAGTGGATCAATGTAATCCGGTCCTTTTTTAAAAGCTTGTACCACAAGCCCTTTTTCGACGAGGGCGGCGCACAAACCGATGGTTACCGTGGTTTTGCCAGAAGACTTATGGGCTGCTGAGATATAGACTTGGGACATATATGCAGGAATAAAAAAAGGGTAGTGTTTAACTACCCTTTAGTTTAATTCTTTTTGGATGCTATGTTTAGCGCGAATTATTCCCTGTTATCCATTGCGTCATCGGCAAGAGTAGCAGGCAGGAATCGTAGCATCCTGATACCAATGGCAGTCATCAGCAAAGCAACCGCAACACCACCTATACCCAGAGCAACCTCTGGCAGGCTTGGAGTATAAGCAGCTATACCACCATCATAGAAGCCGGATTCAATGATTTCTTTACCGGGGAACATAGCCATTGGAAATGCCTGACCACCTATAATGATGACATACATAGTTGCCAGACCACCGAGAATAACCATCAGGCTTGCAGCGATAATGGCACCGCGTGACTGCCCCAGGGCCGGATGGTAAATAATACCCAGTGGAATAAGAGTACCGATAAAGATCTGGCCAACCCAGAACATCATTGTATAGATACCACCATTAAGCAAAATAAATGCTTCATACTCGTGGTTTTCGGTTCCATACAGATTGGTCAGATGGTAGGCAATCACAAAGTAAAGCGCACCAGCTACGAATAATCCCAACAGGTTTTTCAGCCGCGTGAACATCCTGTCACCCAGCTCCCGGTTATCCCAGTCAAATGCAAAAGAGAGTACCAACAGGTAAAAGGCCAGGCCGAACGCAAAAGACATAACAATGAACATCGGCGCATAGATTGCGGCATCATAACCCTGGCGGGCAACGATAAAGCCAAAGATGGAACCGGTACCAGTTGTCAATGCCAGGCGCCAGATAAAAGCAAAAGTACCTGCCGCCTTGGTGAAACGGTTCATCTTGCGTTCCATCATGGTCCAGAGATAAATAACGACAATGGCAAGAAATCCTGTGTAGAGATAGATATTCCAGGCAAAGATCGATTTAAAATTATACTTTGTCATCGCCACGATAAGACGATCAGGACGACCAAGATCAAGTACCAGCACCAGCAGACCACCAACCAGTAACGTTATGGCGAGCAAACCGGATAAAGGCGCCAGAGGCTTGTAGCATTTCTTGTTGAAAACAGAGCCAATTGAAGCAATATTGAGAGCCCCGGAAGCAGCAACAATCAGGAAAACGGCAAATACGTGTGGCGTACCCCAGACAACCTGGTTGTTCATGCCCGTAACCCAGTGGCCGTTATGCTCCATGTATAAAACAGCTAGGCCTGCAACAGCTACGATACCGGCCAATACGGCTAACAGCCCCCAGTAACGTGTGCTTTCGATACCCCATTCACGGAAATGCATTTTTTTCATTGCTTGAATAGTTCCTACTTTATATACCGCTGTAATGAACACCCGGGTTCAGCTTGAGATCAGCACGAACCTGCTGGTTCGGATACTCTTTCAATGCCTGGGCAACCTGGCTATTCGGATCATTCAGATCACCAAAGACAATGGCGTTATGCCCTTCTTTGGCACAGGCATCCTGACAGGCAGTTGTTGTCTGACCATTATCCAGTCTGTGTACACAGAATGTGCAGGATTCAACACAACCTTTGCCACGTGGAGCCAATGTTGGTTTCAAATCAACATTTTCGTGAATGAAAGATCTTGCTTTGTAAGGACAAGCCATCATGCAGTAACGACAACCAATACAGGTATGACGATCAACCAGCACGATACCGTCCTCCCTGCGGAATGAAGCACCAGTAGGACAAACATCCTCGCAAGGTGGCTTCTCGCAATGCTGACACATCATCGGAAGATTGGTCATTCTGCCTGTCTGGATATCTTTGAGTTTAACTGTACGCATCCATTTTGGCTTTTGCTGATCCCATTTAGCTTCGTTGCTGCCTTCTGGCATGGAGTGCATATCCAGTCCATTTTCCTTGTTACAGGCATCGACACAGGCACTACAGCCATCAGCACATTTATTGGCGTCTACCAGCATGCCCCAGCGAACCTTGCTGCTGACCGCTGCGCTGCGAGGTTCTGCATTCACTGCAGGAGACTGCAAGACAACACCTGGAGCAATAGCAGCAGTTGCTGCTGCCGCAGGCAGTTTAGACAGAAAATTTCGACGTGCGAGATTTGTTTTTTCAGTCATGTTAAACAACCTTTACCTGGGAACCGTTGCATGGCAGCTGAAACAATCCAGCGATGCCGCAACATATTGATGACAACCGGCACAGAACTGTCCGTCCTGGTTTACAGGAATAAACTTTCCTGAATCATCTTTATTGGCATGACAATCAATGCAACCGTGTAAAGCATCATCAGTTTTACGGATACCCTGGTGAACTGTAAGGTCACGCTGATGCTCAATCTTTTGCATGTGATAACGACGCATTTCATCAACCGGCGCCACACAGGCTTCAGCCTTGGTCGCCTTGGAATTACCATTTTCACGCCAGTTTTTATCCGCACTGGCAGGTATGGCAATCAGCAACAGCACAAGGAGAGCAGCCAGCTTGCTTGTATAGCAAGAATTAAGCATGAATAACTCCTAAATTACTCACCAAGACCCATTTTGATGTAACCGGTAGGACAAACATCAGCACAGATATGACAACCAATACAACGTGAGTAATCAGTATCAACGTAACGGCCTGTGGTCGCTTCGTTTTTCTTAACGCGGAAAACCGCATCCTGTGGACAGAAGATGACACAGTTGTCACATTCAAAACACATACCGCAACTCATACAACGAACCGCTTCATCTTTAGCCTGCGCTTCGTCCAGTGCAATCAAACGCTCTTTGAAGTGGCCAAGTACTTCTTCAGAACTAGGTACTTCTTCATCACGCTTGTTACGCTCATGGTATTCAAAATGACCCAGGAAAAGTTCATCGTGAGGAATGATTTCCTGGAATGAACGGTCTTCATAGTTATGAATTGCCCATTTTGCAGTGCCGGTACCGCGCATATCGCCTTCGCCACTATTCTCATCAAAAGATTCAGCACTTAAACCTGCTTCGGCTAGTTTTTCTTCCAGATCAAAGTGATGCACATCAACTTTTGGTCGTTTGTGGTGTTCCTGGTTATTCAGGAATTCATCGATTGAATCTGAAGCGATTGAAGCCTGACCGATAGCAGTTGTCAGCAAGTGCGGACGAATGATGTCGCCGGCTGCAAAATGCTTAGGCTTACCTTCAACCTGGTAGAATTTATCAGCATTGATAAGACCACGACCATTGTCAAATTCTTCAAGACCATTCAGATCACCACCCTGACCAATTGCAGAAACAATCAGGTCAGCCTTAATAGTCTGCTCAGTGCCTTCAATCGGACTAGGGCGGCCATTATCCAAAGTACATTTGGCAACAATCAGGCCAGTTGCACGACCATCTTCACCCTTTTCAATACCAACTGGCATAACTTCATCAAGGATAGTCACACCTTCAGTCAATGCATCATGAACTTCATGTTCTGCAGCAGTCATGTTGTCCTTAGGGAACAGGGAAGTCAGTGTAACGTCGGAACCAGTGGAAGAAGCTGCCATTGCCGCATCGTGAGCAACGTAACCATCACGAACAACAAGTTCAGGACGATCAGTTGGATTCGTATGTTCGATATGACCCAGACGACGTGCTACAGAAACAACGTCAATCGAGGTATCACCACCACCGACACAGACAACCTTGTCAGCAGTCACTTTCATACGACCTTCATTGAAAGCTTTCAGGAACGCAACACCAGAAACACAGTTTGGAGTACCTTCCCATTCATCAAGGAACAAACCACGTCCAGATTGACAGCCGATAGCCCACAGGATGGCATCAAATTCTTTTTCAACATCTTCTACAGAAACGTCTTTACCAACACGTGTTTCCATGCGCAGTTCAACGCCCATATCAACGATACGCTGGTTTTCAGCCTGCAGTTTTTCACGAGGAATACGATATCCTGGAATACCGTAATACATCATGCCGCCCATTTCCTTGTTCTCATCAAAGACGGTAACTGCATGGCCTTTACGGCGCAATTGGTAAGCTGCCGCCATACCCGCAGGACCGGCACCAATTACAGCAACTTTTTTACCGGTATCGGCGCCAGCTACAAAGGTATAACCGTTCTCGATAGCGTTATCACCAATAAACTGTTCAACAGAGTTGATTCCAACAAAGTCATCAACTTCGTTACGGTTACAACCATCCTGGCAAGGCGCAGGACAAACGCGGCCCATCATGGAAGGGAATGGGTTGGCATCAGTTGAACGGCGGAAAGCATATTCTTTCCAGTCCATGTCACCTGCAGGCTTTTCCTGCTCACGAACGATCGCCAGCCAGCCACGAATATCTTCACCTGAAGGACAACTTCCCTGACAAGGAGGGGTTTTGTGCACATACGTTGGACATTTATAGGAAGTATCTTCTACGAAGATTTTCTCTTCCATTGAATCCCAGGTGTGCTCGCCGTCAACGAATTTACGTCTAGTGAAGTTTTTATTCATCTCATCGCTCGGAGTCGCCATGATTACTCTCCTAACCAGTATTTACCAAATAGGGTTTAAAAAACCCGTGATATTGTTTCTAACGTTTAATCTTCTTCTGTATCAGCTTCGTCATCATCTTCATCAGTCGTACTGCCTGTGAGGATAATGGCATTCGATACCAGCTGATGCACACTGACAATCATGTCCATGTCCATTCCATAAAAAGGCAGCACCTTGGTGAACTGACTCTTACAGATTGCACATATTGCAGCCATGTTAGTGACACCATGTTCTTCAATTACATTTTTCAGTGCTTCCATTCTTGGTAAAGCACCTTTCACACGGACTTCCATCAGGTCATCCGTCAGCAGACCACCGCCACCGCCGCAACAGAAGGTTGTGCCGCGAATGGTTTCTGGCGCCATATCAACATAGTTATTGCAAACTGCCTTGATAACAGCACGTGGTATTTCAAACTGACCACCTGGCTTGTCACCCATGCGAGTCGCACGCGCGACATTACAAGAGTCATGGAATGTAACAACCATGTCATCGTTGGCAGACTTATCAATATTCAGCGTACCTTTCTCGATTTCACCAATGGTGAATTCCAGAATATGCTGAGGAACCGGGTAATTTGGATCCAGGAAATCAAATGGTCCAGCCAGAGTATTGAGGAAGCTGTAGGCTACACGCCAGGCGTGGCCACACTCACCGAAAATAATACGTTTGACACCCAGCTCGATCGCCGCTTCCCGGATTCTCAGGGAAATTTTGCGCATGTTTTCGTATGAGCCGATAAACATGCCGAAGTTTGCAGCTTCAGAGGCTTTGGAGCTTAGGGTCCAGCTGACACCCGCTTCATGGAAAACCTTGCCGTATCCAATCAGGCCATCAACATGAGGCTCTGCAAAGAAATCAGCGGAAGGCGTGACCAGCAGTATTTCTGCACCTTTCTTGTCAAGAGGATATTTAACTTCAACACCATCCTCATCCATCACATCTTCTTCAAGACCTTCCAGCGTATCAGCCAGGGCAGGCTCAGGTAAGCCAAGGTTGTTACCAATACGGTATACCTTGCCAATAATCTCGTTACTGTATTTATCACCCAGGCCGATGCGATCCATGATTTCACGTGCAGCCATGGAGATTTCAGCCGTGTCAATACCATACGGGCAGAACACAGAACAGCGACGACACTGTGAACACTGGTGATAGTAATTGTACCAGTCGTCCAGTACTTCTTCAGTCAGGTCAGTTGCACCAACCAGTTTTGGAAAATATTTACCAGCAAAAGTGAAGTAGCGACGATAAACCTTACGCATAAGATCCTGTCGTGCCACCGGCATATTCTTGGGATCTTTGGTTCCCAGGTAATAATGACATTTATCCGTACAGGCACCACATTTCACACAGGAATCCAGGTAAACCCGGAGTCCACGGTATTTTCCGAGCAAGTCGTCCATGGCTTCAAGTGCCTGCTCTTTCCAGTTCTCCTGAAGCTCACCCTGGAACCCCAAAGCTTCCTGAAATTCAGGCTTGGCCTTGAATGTTTCCATGTGTTCCATGGTGCCGGGCGTAACTTCCGGTACAACAGGAAATTCATTCAGCTTTGGTATTTCGAAATCGTATTTAGCCATTTTGGTCTCAATCCAGCCTTACAGTTAAATTACTCTTCCAGTTTACGTGCCCAGTCAGACACATGACGCTTTTCACGTGGATTATCCACCTGGTTCCTGGTAGGACTAAAGAAAATACCAGGAGCATGTAAAAGCTTGCTGTAAGGGAAAACAATCATCAGTGACGCAACCAGGAACAAGTGAACCAATAAAATTACATCGCCGGGTAATTCACTGAAGTTAAACGTCATCAGACCGATGAAAAATGCTTTAACAGCTACAACATCCGTATGGAACAGGAATGTCATGCTTAAGCCACTGATACCAATTGCAATCAACAGCATGAGAATCAGATGGTCAGAAGCCGCTGAAATGTAGCGCACCCGATCGACCAGGAATCTTCTTGCCCACAGACCAAACAGACCGGCAACCATCGCAAAGCCACCGTACATACCGAAAGGCTGGACAAGCTCTACTGGCATTGGCACAGGATTAATAAAATAACGCAGATGGCGAAACAGAACCAGGAACAAGGCAAAATGGAAAATATAGCCAAATAGCCATGTCCACTTTGTGGCCTTGAAAAGGCTCTCAAAAAATGCCACCTCACGAAACATCCGCATCACCACACCCGTCTGGGTTGTTGGCGCAGGTGTCGTAGGAATCTTTAGCGGTGCAGGCGTTCTGGCAAACTGCATGATCTTGTTTACCAGTCCTGCAATCAAGATTGCAGTAGCCGCATAAAATAAAGCCGCAAATACTATTGTCAGAAACGACATGTTTCCGAATCCCTCAAGAAATTTTCTAGAAACCGGGGAGCTATACTCCCCGGTACATCTTCTGACGTGTGAACTTAATCAGACGCAACCAGTTGGTTTTGGAAGACCGGCATAACGACATGCCTGCTTACCAGGACCATATGGGAAAAGGCCGTAAAGGTATTTGCTGTTACCTTTTTCTTTACCCAGTTTTTTACCTACTGCTTTTGTCAGAACACGTACTGCCGGGGCAATCTGGTATTCTTCGTAGTATTCACGCAGGAAGTTAATGATATCCCAATGCTCATCTGTCAGCTCGAGGTCATCTTCTTTAGACATTACGTCTGCAACACCAGGTACCCAGTCATTAAGATTTGCCAGGTAACCTTCTTCGTCAACTTCTAGTGATTTACCATCTACTTCGATAGGCATTTGATTCTCCTAAATATTTATCCAAATTTCACAAAACAAATCAAAGCCAGGATTGAACCTTGTCATTTGATTCAGTCAGATCTACAAAACCAGCATAATCGACAAGCTCGATACCATCGATAAGACGATCAGCTGAAAGACCTCGAAGCTTAATGTCCGCACTAAGCGCATAAACTTTCTTCGATGCCATGGCATTTTTCAGATCACTTTCTACATTAGTACCCTGCATTGCTGCATAGACACCATCTTCCAACAACAGAATGGCACTGCCATCCATTGAATGTGTTAAACACTCATCCAAGGAATTTTTCTCGAATGGTGATTTGTTTACTGTATGAAGGATGCTCATCTATAAGTCTCCTTATATAATTAGAAGTTAAAGAGGACGTCTTGCTGATCCATCAGTTCAGCCATCTCGTCTCTACTGACAACCTTGATTGAATCTTTTTCAGCCCAATCGTCATCTTCATCTTCATAAGTCAGAGGCATCAGGTCTTCAAGTGTCAGACCACGCTCATCCAGTGACTCTTTCTCCACGTATAGCTTGGTAACATCGTAATCACCCAAAGCCTGGTAAATTGGAGAAAAGTTTTTCTGCTGCGCTTCACTGGAGTCCTGGTCAGCTTTCAGCTGATAAACACCATCACCGATAAAGGCAAGACTTACAACCTGATCAAAGGCCGCGCCGATCAATACAACTTCCAGCGACTCAAGCGCGTAGATTGTTCCATAAGGAGCACGTCGATTTACATACATAAACTTCTTAATTTCTGACATCGTAAATCCGCCTTAATTAATCGCCAAAGACCATCAGTCGATCAGCTTCAACAGCAGCTTCAATCAACTGACCCAGACCAGAGATACGGAAAGTAGGATGAATATTGGTTGCATCCTTACCATTGCGCTCCGCTTCACCATCATCAACAACACCGCGACGCTGCGCAGCTGCAACACACACAACCATGTCCAGCTTGTGTGCGTCAGCCAGCTCAGCCCAGCGATTCACGATATTACGATCATCCTGCGGAGGAGTCGTGATACGTGAACTGTTGTTTACGCCATCGTGATAGAAAAAGACACGAGAAACTTCATGACCCTTTTCCAGTGCAGCTTTGGTGAAGTGATACGCAGTATCAGTTGCCTGATGCTGGTATGGTCCTTCGTTTATCTGAATTGCATACTTCATAGTTAACCTCTTCCTAACAAACTACAGCTTAGAAACGGATGTAGTTTGAAGAGTTCAGGCTACGACGTGCACCGCGCCAGTTATCAATGTGGTACTTGGTAAATGGCAGCTCAACTTCTTCGAAGAAACGAGGCCAACCAATACGCTCAATCCACTCGTTGATACGCTCCCAATCACGAGCACCTTCTTTATAAGCTTTCAGGATCTGTTTAACGATCGCTGTCGCTTCAGGCCAACGTGGTGGGTTATTTGGAATACCAGCAGCAACCAGGCGCTGGAAGGTAGGTTTGCCACGTGCATTAGAGTGGTTACCACCAACCCAGATAGCCAGTTTAGTGTGCTCTGCATCGTTGATCATCATAGGAGGACATGGTGGGAAACATGCACCACAGCAGATGCATTTCTTCTCATCAACTTCCAGTGAAGGCTTACCGTTAACCAGCGCAGGACGAATCGCAGCAACCGGGCAACGCGCAACAACAGTAGGACGTTCACAGACGTTTGCTACCAGATCATGGTTGATCTTGGGTGGCTTGGTATGCTGAACGTTGATCGCAATATCACCCTGACCACCACAGTTAATCTGACAGCAGGAAGTCGTGATATGAACACGGTTTGGCATTTCAGTTGTACGGAAGTCGTCAATCAGCTCATCCATCATCGATTTCACAACACCGGATGCGTCTGTACCCGGGATATCACAGTGCAACCAGCCCTGTGTATGTGAAAGCATGGTAACGGAATTCTGAGTACCACCGACAATGTAACCTTTATCTTCAACCGCTTTGATCAGCGCGTCTACGCGAGATCCATCAGTCAACTGATATTCAAGGTTGGAACGGATTGTGAAGTGAACAAAACCATCAGCATATTCATCACCGATGTCACACAGTTCACGCAAAGAATAAACGTCGAGAATACGCTGTGTACCAACACGAACAGTCCAGATCTCATCACCACTGTTTGCCACGTGACGAAGAACCCCAGGACGTGGATGCTCATGATATTTCCACAGACCAAAGTTTTTACGCATTACAGGATGCATATACTGGAATGGGTCCGGACAACCCGTTTCGATTGGCTCACGCATTTCTTGTTTAGCCATCGTTTTCTCCTACGATAGAATGTTCTTGACTACTCCCCGGCAAAACCGGGGAGAAAATTTATGACTTTACAGGTCGCAGCTTTTAAGCTTCAGCCTGCTTTTCAAACCATTTTTCAGCTTCAGTATCCCAGCCATCCATACGGACGTATGAAGACTGACGCGGTTCTGCAATCATATTAGGATCGACATCAACATCGATACCTTCAAGGAAGTTTACCAGGCCGATACGCTCGATCATCTCACCGCAGCGCTCATGCTCAAGAGCATTCTCAGCCCAGAAATCGATGATTTCTTCAGCCAGCTCAACCAGGCTTTCCCAATCTTCTTCTGTTTCCAGCTTCTTGAATGGAACAACAACGGTACCCATCAAGTCACCGATTTTCAGAGTACGTTTACCACCGATAAGTATGGTTACACCTTTATCATCACCAGGATGTAATGCTTTTGGCACAACGTTCAGGCAGTGCATACAACGAACACAATCTTTGTTGTTAACATCCAGTGAGTCATCGTCATTCAGAGACAGCGCATTGGTTGGACAACGGCTGACAATATTATCGATGACGTACTGGCGGCCTTTTCTGCCAACATAAGCCTTGAACTCATCCTGATCGACTTTCATGTCATCACGCCAGGTACCAATCACAGCAAAGTCAGCACGCTCAATGGCATTCTGGCAGTCATTACCACAGCCGGAAATCTTGAACTTGAATTTGTAAGGAAGGGCCGGACGGTGAACGTCATCAGTAAAGTTATTAACCAGCAGACGGTGAGCTTTCTGCTCGTTTGTGCAAGACATTTCACAACGTGCTGCACCAACACAAGACATCGCAGTACGGACACAGGGACCAGCACCACCAAGATCCCAACCGTAGTCGTTGATCTTGTCGAAGAAGTGCTGAACACGATCGGTGTCAGTACCAATAAACATGATGTTACCAGTCTGGCCATGGAAAGTTACCAGGCCTGAACCCCACTCTTCCCAGTCATCTGCCAACTGACGCAGCATCGCTGTAGAATAGTGGTTACCCGCAGGTGGCTGTACACGCAGGGTATGGAATTCTTTTGATTCAGGAAATGCTTTACCTACTTCGGAAAAACGGGGAATGATGCCGCCACCGTAACCGTAGACAGATACTGTTCCGCCTTTCCAGTAACCTTTACGAGTCTCAAATGAGTGCTCGAGCTGACCCAGAAGGTCGTTGGTTACTTTATTAATACGCTCATCAGGGTGATTATCGCGTAATGCCTTGATACCAGTAATATAGCTGGGCCAAGGTCCTTCTTCCAGCTGATCAAGCATCGGAGTAAAGTGCTTATCAATCGCCATGCGCTAGCTCTCCTAGAACAAATATATAATGAATTTTTAGGTCAAAGCACCTCGCTCTGACCATGAATCTGCTATACATCTCAAGCCACAAAAGCGGCTATTCAACGGCAGGCAACTATAGTCATGTTCAACAACCCGAGCTACTCCACCATAGGGGGATAGACAACCATCCCTTATATCCCATAAGGGATATGCCTATCCAAAAAACCCCCAGGTTATTTTAATAACCAGTTGATTTTCCAGTAATTTTCCTTTCGCATCTGAGAAACCACACATCTCTCATTAGCCAGTTTCCATGCGAAGATATATATTATCTGGGCGCGAATCCTAGACAGTTTCATATTAGTGGTCAATAACATTCTTACACTTGAATATTCTTTCATTGACCCAAATCATGTACTGTTCGAAATTTAGCCAATTAATTTCCCAGAAGAAATAACGGTAACCAAACATGCTTTATCTCAGTCAAATTGTAATCGCCAACCAGGATATCGAATCATTCGATGAATTGATGCAACTTATCCCCGAATACGCCAAACGCGGCGAACGTTTTTTTAGAATGGACATAAAACCACCTTATCCTGATACCCCCGAAAACTGGGAAGACCGCCTTGAAGCGGCCTTTAGCGGACACTTGAGGTAAACACTATGGAATTTTTTGACCCCACAAATGCTACAGAAGAAAGCCAGGTCAGCTCATTAATGAACGATCTCGGTCAGAAAGCTGAACTGGAAGGCCTGATTGTTGAATTACGTGAAAAGCTGGTTAACCTGCCGGCAGACACCCCAATAACGGAAAAATGTTCCCTCGAGCTTGACATTGCGCATGCACAACAGCAACTGGAACGCGGTCATGAAGCCTGGCCCACTGCCCGGGCAGCTTTCGATATCTTTATCGAGCACCAGGAATGGGAAAAAGCAGCTGAAGCCTGTGATGTCCTGTATTCCAGCGATCAGCCAGATTCACTGGTAGCTCTGGGCAACGGCATCTGGCTGGCAGTCACATTTCCAATAGACCCGGAAGTCACCGTAAACCTGCTGGCCCATGTCATTGATGACACCCCTGATGACTCTGATGGCGCAGCTGTTGCCGCAACAACTGCGCTGTTTATTGCGGACACCCGTACACCGGAAGGCCCGGACAGAGAAAGACTGCACTTTTTCGCCTCGCAATTACTCGGCAAAGTCGCACGACGTCACAGTGAAATTGAAAACCAGGAGCAGTTTGACTACTGGATCGAAAAACTGGAACTGAACGACCCGGATAAATTCCTGGTCCGCCTGCGCAACGTGGTTGATGTACTGGCACAGGAAGACTGGTGGATTGATCGTGATGCCATCAGGAATTCCATTCCTGAATAAGCGTTAATGTGTCATACCGGCATGTTTTTAGCTGGTATCTGACTGTCTCTAAATAATAGATTCCAGCTAAAAGCATGCTGGACTGACGTAACAAAAGGAAGAACATGCTCTGGCAAGAAGACACTCAAAAGAAAGGTTTCGAGGTTGACGACTCCGTAGTTGACCTGCTCTTCAGTATCGAATGCAGGGAATTACCTGTCGATCATATTTATCATTTATCCCGGGCTATTCATGACGCTCTGCCCGGCCATAATGAGTCAACCGGTTTAGGCATCCACCCGATCCATCTGGCTGGCTCACAAAATGGCTGGGAACGTCCTGATGCGAGCCAGGGTCAAAACCTGATTTTATCCAAGCGCACCAAACTGATTTTACGGGTTCGCAAGGCACATCAACAGGACATCATCGACAAGCTCAATAACACCACCCTGGACATCAACGGCTTTGAACTGACAGTCAAAAAGCCAAAAATCAAGAAACTGAGCAAAGATGGTACAATTTTTTCGCGCTCAATCGTTTGCAGCGAGGCAGAGGCCGAAGATGAAATGCAGTTTCTAAAACGCATTCAGCTGGAGTTGTCAGAAATGGGCATCGATATTAAAAAAGCCTTATGCGGCAAGATCAATACTATCGAAACACCGGGCGGCCCATTACTGACACGCAGCCTGATGCTGGCAGAACTGCCTTCCGAACATTCGCTAAAACTGCAACAGGACGGCCTTGGTCCCCATCGCGACATGGGATGTGGAATTTTTCTCCCGCACAAGGGAATTGCGGCTGTTGGTGAATCAACAGATGACGAATAAAAGAAAATTTATTAAAATTACTGATTTAACAAATTCTAATGGTTTCATTTTCACAAATGAGGCCTGTTTAAACCAACCCTTTGATGATCAACGTTAAAGTAACTTTGTTAGGAGTAAAAACATGTCATTGGAAGTAAACGGCAAAACACTGGAACTGGACGGCAACGGCAACCTTACTAACCCTAATGAATGGGATGAGGATGTTGCGAAGGCACTCGCAGCAGCTGATGAAACCATGAGTGAACTGACCCAGGAACATATGGATGTTTTAAATTTTCTGCGCGATGAATACTTCAATAACAACAACAACCAGCCGATGGAACGTGCCATTAACAAAGGCATGTCTGCGATCTGGGGCAAAAAGTTAAGCAGCAAAGATCTGTATAAACTTTTCCCGCTGGCTCCCAGCAAACAGGGTAACCGTATTGCTGGTTTGCCTTATGTAGCTCGTAAAGGCGGTTACTGATCCAGCCCGCTTTTCACCACAAAGATCACAAAGGACACTAAGTCACAAACATCAATGGCTTGAGTGTCCTTTGCGGTCGGCGTGGATACCTTCCAATTGCCCACACCCTTTCCTTTCAAGACAGTAAATTACGTCACCCCGGAAAATACTATTTCTTTGTGTGCTGCGCGCCTTTTGTGATGTTTGCTTTATAAAACTAAACTTCAGCCCACATTCTCAACAGATTCGCGTAGGAACGATCCACGTATTTCGCTTCCTGGGCTTCGCTGTCATCATCCAGCAACTTTTCCCTCGCCTGGTCCAGCTCATAAAGCAACTCCCGCTTGGCCGCATCACGCACATAGCTTTGAATCCATGTCAAAGCCACCTGGCGTATTCCCGAAGTAACCGGGGCAACTTCATGTACACTTGCTGATGGATAGACCACCGCATCACCGGCTGCCAACTTGACTTTCTTGTCTCCAAAAGGCGTGCGAACCGTCAACTCACCACCTTCATAAGCATTCGGCTCATTCAGAAACACCGTCATGGAAACGTCTGTACGAAAACGGCCTCCACCACTACCCATAATGGGATCGTCAACATGGTCGCCATAGGTCATGCCCGGCTCATATTTTGAAAAAATAAAATCAGCCATGCGGTTAGGCAAGGCAAAACTTTTAAATTGCTGGTTATTACCCGAGGCTCGCCATCAATATCCGGTTCAGTAACTGCTGTTTTTCAGGAGTTAACGATGACTCAAGATTAAACTTAACCTTTTCAGCAGCCTTGCCAGCCGTTGCCTTGCCATCAACGAAGGCGGTACCTGCCAGAATTTCATGAATTTTTTGGATCTGGGCCTCGTTTATCAACGACTTGATTTCGATCAGCATGGAATAACCTCACTACTAGAGAAACTTCAAAAAGCATCAAATGCTATGCATTCTGTTAACATTGTGGACATAAAAAACATGTTAAACAGATAAAGCGGATACAACGCATGATACTGAAAGTTATAATTGAGGAACAATCTTTCTCTCTGCCCATTGATCCGGACTTTTTACAAAAAGCCGCATCATTTTTTGACAATATGGACAGGGATATGGACAAAGGCTGGCAAATGGGGCGTGACTGGATTGAAAAACCGGACCCCCAGCAGAAACTGACTATTGTTGCAGACAAGCTACTGACAGCCATTGAAAATGATGAAAAGAATACCGGCATGATGATGGCCGGCTATATCAAGTCGCGCGCACCACAGGTCGCCATCATTGAAATGGATGTAACTGGCGAAATGGGACATGACTTTCAGGAAGTCGCTCCCGCTCCCACCCCTCCACCGCAGGCACCAGCCTCGCCAAGGAATAAATTGAGCAAGCTGGATGCCATGCAGCAGGCTGGCAAGGAAGTGTCACGCGTATTCAAGGCTGGTAAACAGTATAAATTCAGTCTTTACAACCCGGATAGCGACCAATGGGAGGAATCCCCGGCAATTGCAGACAAGCAGGAAGCTGAAAACCTGCGTGAATTTGCCTTTAAAAAACGTTTTGATGAATTAACGCAATAGAATCTGCGCCATGCCCAGCATTGAAAGCGTGACTGCTCCCATGGCTATTCTTTTTGATGACGGCAGCAAAAAGCTTGCTGCAGCCTGCTTCCAGCATCAACTGGGATTGCTCTACCTGGATACTTTCTGGCATGTCAAAAAGCCAGATGAAGCGGCACATGTCATCAAGGGCAAACTTAAGGGCGAAGGACCGTGGCGCATTAATAACGCCACAATCAGGGTGCTCGGCTGCCAGAACACTGATCCTGAACTGCAGTCTGAATACCAAAACTGGCAGGAATACCTGCAGGAAACTCCCACCTATCCTCCACGCGAGCAGATTGCTGAAATTGCCGAACGCCTTGGCGCCGTGTTTACCAAGTCTCCACCGACTGATAAAAATTAAAGAATACTGGAAGCTGCCCGATAACAGTAAAAACCCTGTTTTTTTATTAGGATCTGGCAATGTCAGAAAATAACACAAACACTGTTGTCAGAATCGCGGGTATCGATATTCCGATACACCTGGCCTGGAATAAAATCGAAGTCCTTAATACGGGCGCAGATTTACTGGATATGCTGAATGAAAAATATCCGCACCTCGCTACGGAATTCACTCATGGTATTACTTCAATCGTGAGAGAACGCATTTCAGAGACCCTCGGCGATATCAAGCCTCCCCCCAAGAAAGAAGTGCATTTAATTGAGTTCTTACTCGAAAAGCTTGCCGCTGGCATCGATCCTCTCGACATTATTGACATGGCCCAACAGGAAAAAAATGTCGAGATGACATTGGAAGATTTGGTTTACCTCGTCGGTGAAGATGCCTACATGAATGCCATGAAAAAACAGGCAACAGAATTTCACATGAATAAAATCCTGCCAGAACAAATCGCTGATCTTTGGAACCAGGCGGATATGCCTGCCCCAGGCAAACAGAACTGGGTCAGAAAAGATGTAGAACGCCTGCTGGGAATTGACGAAACATCCGGCTGGGATTAACCCGCCACGGAAACCAGGATTTTCTCCAGTGCCTGCGGGTCGATTGGAAAAGCCAGCGAAGCAAAAATATCAAACCTTGATTCAACCTGGGAAAACTTTTCCTGGCGCTCTGGCATATAAAAAACGATCAATTTAACGTCAGGATATTTTTGCAAAACTGCCAGCAGGGTTTCCAGGTTGGAGGTGCGATCCCTGAAATCCGACTGAAAATTATACTCACAGACAACCACGTCCGGCCTTTGCTTTTCCAGGAATTTGCGTGCTTTTCGTTGCGAATTCAATACTGTTGTCGCAAAACCAAGTTTTTCATACAACGGTACAAAATTAGGGTAACCACCCAGCTCAACCACGGCCAGGAGACTGGCGGTTGCTGAAGACATCAGGCAAATACCACCCAGGTTGTCGCAATATACTTGACGCCTTCCAGCACTTCTTTCGCACGATGCTCATGTGTCCAAAAAGGTGGAAACATGACCAGCTTGCCTTTTTCCGGTGTCACACTGATATCCTGGTACAGAAATTCAGTCTCTCCCCCGGGACCGGGCACATCATTGAGATACCATAACAGCACCAGTTGACGCTGACTGAACTGGTGACTGCCGCCATCAATGTGCCAATGGTAATAATCGCCTTTCTGGTAACGCTGCACCTGGTAACCCATATCCTTGAAGCCCTTGCTGAAATAAGGGTATGAGCGACAAAATTCATTCATTGCAGCCGCCGTGGTGCGAAAAAATATCTCGTCAATATCCTGCCAGTCCTGCTTGTCGCTCACCACCAGGTCCATGGTTTTTTTGATCGCATTATCCTCACTGCCCAACTGGCCAATCACACCCTTTCGCTGATAGTGACCTGAAGCCTCGAACCGCCTGACGACTTCATCACAAAAATCAGCCGGCAAGGCCCCGGGGCGTTCAAAAATGAAGGTATTAGGTTTGACTTCACGAATGGTTTTTAAAGGAACCACTTCCCTTTCTACCGAAAACTCTGCTGCCATATATTTACCTGTCAAAAGGGGTCAGTACCCTTTTTATTTACTTTTGAATAATTTACGACTGTTTAAGATTTCTATTGTGTAGCAATAAGAAAAAAAAGGGTACTGACCCCTTTTGAATATCCGATTTAACAATCAGATCAATGATTTCAAGCACAAAACCTCAAAGATTATCCGGTGAAAAGGTCTAAATCTTTGTGATCTTTGTCTGCTTTGTGGTGATAATAAAGCAAATAATACGGGAGTAAACACATGGCATTAAGAATCAAGAGCCACTGGCATGATGATGGCTCCGAGCGTTCGGTCGAAGAAATTGCCGGCGCCATAGCCTATATCATCTGGCGTATCGCCAAGGACAAGGCAATCAACCTGCATGGCGAAGACTTTGTCTACCTAGAAGACCGTCAACGCATGGATGTCATCCTGGAATACGTGATTTTCCAGCTTAACATCACTGACCGGCTGGCCAGTATCCGTTTGGGAATGGATGATGAACAGCGTAATGAACTGATTTTTGCGACCACCAAAAAACTGGCTGCACATGTTCACGGCAACAGCCTTGACCTGTTTGGTGAGGGCGATCATATCGGCCCTTTTGTCAGCAGGCTTAACGAACGTGGGACAGAGTATTCCGAACTAAACTATACGGAAGAAGGACCCAGTTATCCTTTCCTGCGGCATTTCGGTTACTGCATTCAGCAGATTATGGGAAAGGAAGGCGAAAACCGCTGGGTAATCGACCAGGTAATGGATAAGGATGGACCTGATGTCGTCAAAGAGATAACCCGCGCCATCGATAACCTGGTTGAATAATTCGACTCGGACAAACAAAAAAGGCGGGCTATAAAGCCCGCCTTTTCAACAGCTTACTGATATCCTGGTATTAAGATTTTACCCAGTTACCGAAGTTATCTTGTGATTTCTCTTCACCATCAGCATAACCAGCTTCGTATGGTTCAGTAACGCGCTGCTCTTCGCGTACCGGGTTCTGCAAAAAACCTGCCTGCCAACCCTGGATGTATTCATCATCAACACCCATCTCTTCCATTTTTGTAACAGCGTCATAATAAGTCTGGTTCATATTCCGGATCTCCGAAGTCTTACCTGTAGTTTAAAATGAGTCTCAAGTACTCAGAAATACTCTTCTTTAGGAACCATGGAGAGCTTGCCCATGGGCCTGTGAAAAAACGTCGGCTAGAATACAAGAATTTTCTAATAAAGGCTACAAAAAAATAAACATTAGTCTGCACCCTTGTCCGGGCGTTAACCACATACACTTCATGTTGATATTTTAAGCCCGACAAATCATGCTACAGGTTGTTTGATTGTAGTTTGAATAAATATAAATGGAGCCAGCATGCGTCCCGCGCAAATAACAACCGTACTCGATCTCGAATTTCTCAGCACCGACGAAGGTCACCATACGCCCGTAATGCTGTGGGGACCTCCCGGTGTAGGGAAATCCCAGATTATTGCCCAGATTGCTTCCAATCACGATGTTAAGGTCATTGATATCCGTCTTTCGCAGATGGAGCCCAGCGACCTTCGCGGGATTCCGTTCAGGGCAGAAACCCAGGTTGAATGGGCCATCCCATCCATTCTACCCAATGCCGAGCGGCACGGGGATAAAGGTATTTTATTCCTGGATGAAATTACCTCGGCACCACCAAGCGTTTCCGCTGCCGCTTATCAGCTGATTCTTGATCGCAAACTGGGGGAATACCAGGTACCTGAAGGCTGGGCGATTTTTGCTGCTGGTAACCGTCAGGGTGACAGAGGTGTGACCTACACCATGCCGGCACCACTGGCCAACCGCTTTTCACACTTCGAGCTGGACACTAACCTGGACGACTGGGTCGCCTGGGCCTACAAGAACCATATCGACGAGAGAATTATCGCGTTTTTGCGTTTCCGTCCTGAATTACTTTTTGATTTTGACCCGGCCCATAATCCCGTTGCCTTCCCATCGCCACGTTCCTGGGAATTTGCCCACCGGGCATTGAAGAAATTTGAAAACTCGCCCGCTTTACTACTCGGAACACTACAGGCTTGCGTTGGACCGGCAGCAGGCATCGAGCTGAATGCCTTTGTCAGCAGCCTGGACAAGATGCCTGACCTGGATGACATCATAGCCGGCAAAGAGGTCCCAGCACCGACCGAGATAGACCTGCAATATGCTGTAGCAGCGGCGCTGGTAGGTCGTGCCATCCGCGCAAAAGGAGAAACCAACTCACTGGAAATTATTGGCAACATCCTGAACTACGCCTCGAGCTTCCCACAGAAAGAAATGGGGGTCATGCTGGTTTCAGACATGCATCGTGCCATTGGTGAAACCCTGTTCCAGGTACCGCAATTTGGCGACTGGGCCAACCTGATCGCAGATGTCATGCTCTATGAGTGACCAGTCGACTGATCTCCAGGCCATTGAAACCAAACTGGCCGCTGCCAGAACCCGCCTGATACTGGACAAACCTTTCCTCGGCGCGCTGGTGCTGCGTTTACCGATGGTGGCCGCCAAGGACTCCTGGTGCCCGGCAACCGCGACTGACGCGAAAACCTTTTATTACAACCCGGAATATATCGATGCTCTGAGCATGAACCAGACCCAGTTCATGCTGGCTCATGAAGCGTTACATTGCGCCTTATCGCACTTTGTCCGGCGGCAACACCGCATCAAACACCGCTGGGACCTGGCCTGTGACTTCGCCATCAACCCACTGCTGATCGAGGATGGACTGACACCCCCGGCAGAAGCCGTGGTTTTTGACCAGTACAAGGGCATGACTGCTGAAGAAATTTACCCACTGCTGGATGATAACGACGAAACCGAAACACTGGATAAACACGTCTACGACAACGAAGAACAACAGGGCGGCCAACAAAATAACCCGCCGCCCAAAAACCAGGACTCCGATCAAACCAGCGGCCAGTCCAAAGACCAGAATGGCAACAAGGACAGTGACCCCGACCAGCAATCGAACGATCCCCGGGAAAAGCCCAAGCCGCAAAATGACCCTGGCAGCGAGCAAAATGCCAAGCCGGAACCCGGCAAGGGAGAACAGTTCGATCAGTCAGAAGGTGGACAGGGTGGCGCTGATACCCCGCCTCCACTGACACCCCAGGAAAAGGATACCCTTGCAGTCCAGTGGCAACAGCGCATGGCGGGCGCAGCCCAGCAGGCAATCCAGGCCGGCAAGCTGGGTGGCAGCATGGCCCGCATGATTGACCACCTGCTACAGCCGCAATTGCCCTGGCGCATGCTGTTGGCCCGTTACATGACAACCACTGCCAAGGATGATTTCAGTTACATGCGTCCGTCACGCCGTGAAGGAGAGGCAATTCTGCCCTCATTGAGAAGTTCGCAGATCAACGTTGTTATTGCGGTTGATACCAGTGGCTCTATCCGTCAGAGTGAAATTGACGAGTTCCTGTCGGAAATTAATGCCCTCAAGGCACAAATGCGTGCCCGCATCACCCTGTTACCCTGTGATGCTGCATTGGCAGAAGGTGCGCCCTGGATTTACGAGGCCTGGGATGAAATCAAAATGCCGGAAGATCTGTCCGGTGGTGGCGGTACCAGTTTTATGCCAGTCTTTAATTGGGTACAACTGCAGGATGTCACCCCCGAATTACTCGTCTATTTCACTGATGCCGAAGGCCAGTTTCCCGAATATGAACCCTCTTTTCCGGTGATCTGGCTGGTAAAAGGCAAGCAAAAAACGCCTTGGGGACAGCGTATCCAGTTAAACTAAATCAGGGTCACTGTACCACCCGGCCTGGCCACAGATATCCATTTCTATGTTTTCCATCCGGTTTAACGCTCTGCCCTTTATTGCGTTACACTGCTGAACTAAACCCGGCAAAAACAGACTAATCAACCAAATAAAGCAAAATCGATCCAAATGTCTTCTTTTTCACCCCTAATTTCGCTGGACAGCCGGCGCCCGTCATCCAGCCGCATTTATCTGACCATCAGCGTTTTTCTTTGGTCATTACTGTCTCCAGTGGCCCTGGTCTTTGCCGACAATCAGTCACTGCCAGAACTGGGATCAGCATCCGGCGTCATGATGACACCGGCACAGGAAAAAAGGCTTGGCCAGGCTTTTATGCGCAGCGTCAAGTCCTCTGAAACCATTCTGCATGAACCCTTCGCCCAGGAATATATCGAAACACTCGGCAAAACACTGGCTGCTGCCACGCAGGACAACGATGTACAGAGTTTTGATTTCTTTATTCTCGATAGTCCGCAAATCAATGCCTTTGCCGGTCCCGGAGGACATATAGGAATCTATAGCGGCCTGATTCTGACGACCCAGTCAGAAAGTGAACTGGCAGCGGTTGTCGCACATGAAATTGCACACGTTACCCAGAAACACCTGATGCGCGCTTTTTATGAAGCCAGTCAACTGAGTATTCCTTCTGCAGCCGTGTTGCTTGCCGCGGTTATTCTCGGAGCTACCGTTGGTGGTGATGCAGCGTTGGCCACCGCGATCGGCGGCCAGGCCGCCTTGATGCAGAAACAGATCAATTTCACGCGTTCCAATGAAAAAGAAGCCGATCGTGTTGGTATTAACACGCTGGCCCGCTCCAGTTTTGAAACGCATTCGATGCCGGTTTTTTTCGAGCGCATGGGTCGGGCCAACCGGACTTATGCCACTGAACTACCTGAATTTCTGCGTACTCACCCGGTCACTACCAACCGCATAGCAGAATCGCTATCACGTGCCGAGCAATATCCCTATAAGCAGCGCCAGGACAATCTTCGTTATCATCTGGTTAAGGTTTTATTAAAGGAACGTTCATTCAGCAATAGCAAGGAAGCTGAAAAATATTTTCAAACCAACCTTGATGAAGGCCGTTATCGTAATGAGCAGGCACAACGCTTTGGGCTAACCCTGGCTTTAATGAGACAAGAAAAATACAGTCAGGCTAGTAAGGAAAACAACACGTTATTAAAAGATAACCCGACCGAGGCCGTCTTTCTGATTCAGCAAAGC
This sequence comes from uncultured Gammaproteobacteria bacterium, assembly GCA_963801985.1. Lineage (GTDB taxonomy): Bacteria > Pseudomonadota > Gammaproteobacteria > Chromatiales > Chromatiaceae > JABDQZ01. The sequence continues at coordinate 303,215 of CAWDGV010000012.1, read as the reverse complement.
CGCCTGCTGGCTCAAACAGGCAAGCTCAAACAGGCAATAGAAATTCTGGAAGACAGTATGCAGCTGTATCCTGAAGATTACAGCCTGAGCATGCAGCTGGCAGAACTGTACATTCAAGCCGCCCGCTATACAGAAGCAATCAACCTGCTGCAAAACATAACCGTACTGCGCCCATTTGATGACCAGATCTATAAGCGGATGGCTGAAGCGGCAGGTAAAAACAATGACAAGGTCACAGCCCATTCTTACCAGGCTGATTACCTCTATCTGAATGGCAAGCTTGAAGCTGCCATCCAGCAACTGGAAATCGCATTAAGAGAAAAACCGGCTGATTTTTATTTAACCTCAAAGCTTGAGGCCAGGCTGCAGTCCATGCGTAATGAATTTGAAGCGCTCAAAAAGGACAAGGAAAAAATGGGTAAATAAGTATCAACTATTTTTGTTAGAGTCCAACAGTTGATCTATATCAAGGTCATCTATATCCGCAACTTCTTCGCTGTTTTCATCCTCTTTCTTTGCGGATTCCAAATCGTCAAAATCCAGCCCATCAGCCAGTTCAATTAGTTCATCGCCCAGGTCGGATTCAAGATCAACGATGCCGGTCAACCCGGCAGCCTCCAGGTCGGCCACGTCATTATCATTCAGCGCTACCGTTTCCTGCAGCGGATCTTTGTCAGTAGCGGTATTTCCAGACAAAGCCTCATCCGCTTCAGAAATGATTGCATCAAGATCAGGAATCTCGTCATCAATAACAACGTCGAGATCATCATCTGTTACCTGTACGGGCAGTTCATCGTCGATTTCCAACAGCTCTTCATCGGACACTTCAACATCTACCACGCTAACGGTTTCGTCCGCCCCTTCATCCAGCACGATATCAAGCTCATCATCCTGCTCCGGCTCAGGCATTTCATCCTCTATTTCCAGCAGCTCATCAGTCTCCACGACATCATTGCTCGCCGATTCAGCATCCGCCAGAATGGCATCAATGTCAGGTGTAACTTCATCTTTATCCACCCCAGGCGATATCTCCTGATCATTACTGCCCATCAGGTCGTCGACATCCTCATCTCCAGCACCTATTTCGATATCATCATCCAGCCCCAGCCCGACCTCTAACTCTTCTTCCTGCAACCGTTCTTCATCAGCTGCAGCTTCACTTTCTGTTACATCCTCGATTGCGTCGACCTGTTCGCCATCTTCATCGACGTTAAAAGCCTGCATGATTTTGCTCTTGTCGAGGCCACTTTCATCTTCCGTACCAAACATCGAGGAATATTCGCTGAGCATCCTGCCAATCGTATCCATGGTCACGGACAGTTCATCCTGCAAGTGTTTGTTCTCTTCGCGCAGTTTCTCAATCTCGGCATCATCAATATGGGCTGCCCCGTCTCCAGTCACATCCTGGGAATCGGCCGCAGACAGCTTGATACCCAGTTCGTAATACGGCCTGGTTGCGGTTTCCATGGCAACGTTAATTCGTGCCAGCATGCCATCGGAACGGTTTTTGTACATGGTTGCAATGCGCTGATAAAGTTTGCGTTCCTGCAGGTCGATTTCCTTAACCTTCTCTTCAAGCGCATCCCCTTGCAATCCATATTCAGACAAGCCTCCCTGATCTGCTCAAGGCGCCCGGTACGGTCAGTTTTTAATTTTTCAAACAGTCCATTTATCGACTTTCTGCCCTTACGTTGTTTTATGACATTGTTTAACAGCAGCAGGATTAATCCTCCTGCGAGAAGGAAGGTAATCTCACCCCAGACAATTAAAGCGAGAATACTCAGTTCCATTATTTTTTATCCCCTGCTGAAATATCGATCGTCTCATCAGGTTCAGATACATCCTTGACCGGCGCTTCGTCTTGCAGACCAAATTCTTCCTTGTCAGATGTAACTGCAGATTTTTCTTCCTCGTCAAACAACATGACATCATCATCGGCGGCACGCTTGCGCAGAAACAGCCAGACCCCCACTCCCAGGCCAATTAAAACCAGGTTACCCAGGCCAATTACCAGGCCAATCATCAACCAGTCAGTTTCTTCCTCAGGCCCGGCTTCCGGCTCCGCAACGGCTTCAGGCTCAGGTTGTGGCGCAGACTCAGGCTCGGCTGGCTTCAGCGGTTCTGGAACGGGTTCAGGTGGTGGCGGCTCAGCCAGGCCGTTGATATCAACCGTCTGCGGCTGGTAGTTGAAATCATTGCCGGACAAGGTCTTGCCAGCAACATTAACAACGGCAAAATGCCGGCCCACCAGGATTTCTTTATCAACTACCGCTTCAAATACGCCATCAGGTGTTCGGGTAAAAGCCAGCGGCGTAGTTTTGCCTGCCACATCTTCAACCCAGGCTTCCACTGATGCTGTCGTTTCATCGACAACCTCATCATCAAGATGAACAATAAATACTGCTGCAGTTGCCGCCGCATTATCATCAACCTGCAGAGAAGCCGGCTGCACGATCTGTGTCGCCTGGCGACGTTCCCTGACAAAGGTTTTTCCATCTGCATTAATGACCAGTTCGACCTGGCCTTCAGCCAGACCCTCACCCAACACAACACTGAACCTGCCATCACCGGCGGTTTCATCGGGCGTGTTGCCATCATCCTGCAGTGGGCGTGCCTCACTCTCTTCACCCTGGTGAAACTGTGATGCACTGACATGCACAACGTCCAGAAATTCTTTCTCTGAAACTGCTTTGCCCTTTTCAGTAAAGTGCACGGACACAGGGACCGCTTCACCCAAAGCCAGGCGGTTGGGGATATCCGAGGTTTTCATCTTCAGGTTGGTGACAATCATGACCCGGTTATCCGGATCCATATCTGCCTGGATAGTCCATTCACCTGACTGGGGTTTTTTAATCGTAATCAGGTCATAGCCTTCATCGCGATGCCAGGAAACATTGCCCGGCAATTTATCCGGGTCAAACACCTGGCCATCAGGCATCATGATTTTTGCGGTTTCGGCATTTGGCCTGGTAAACACCAGCAAAGTTGCTTCATCAATACTGTTATCAAGCTTGAATTTATTGCCTTTTAAAGGCACCGAATCCGGCTTGCCGACCTTTTCAAACATTCTCAAAAAGACACGCTGCAATTCGTCAGCACTGTTGACCTGCTCGTACCAGCCACCGGTCATTTCAGATAATGATTTCATTAAATCGTGATCGGCACGATCCGAAAGGGCAATGGTATGAATCCTGGCACCGCTGGCTTTTATTTTTGGCGCAAGCTCGTCAAGGATGCGTTGTCTCGAAGACGCGTTTTTCTTTTTGTCCTTGGATACATCCACCATGCCGTCCGTCAGCAAAATGATATTTTTGCGGTACTGTGCAGATGGATCCTGCCAGTCGGCCGTGGCACGTTTCAGCACATCTTCAATATTGGTAAATTGCCCTGGTGAAGAAATTCGTTCCGAGACGCGACGGGCCTTCTTTTTCCAGCTGTCGTTGATAACGCCGAGAGGAACCAGCATGTTGGTATACTGGGCGAAAGTCCAGACGCCCGCCCGGTTGCCCTGGGGCATCAGCCCGACAAGCAGACGCAATGCTGAACGGCGCAGGTTTTTGGGATCATTTTGCTTCATACTGCCGCTGATATCGATCAGTATGCGGGTATCTGATTTTTCCGGCTCAGCCGCGGGCAGTGATGCAGCGAGCAGGCTAGCAAAAACAAATGAAATAAAAATCAATTGTTGTCTACTGACAATCATTAAGGCCGTCCATTTTAATTCCTTCAGGATGTAATATCCTTAACGGCAGCCTGTTTGAGCACTTTAGGAATAAATCAATTTTTCCACGATGAGTAGCTACATCAACGGAACGGCCTGTTCATCCGCCAACCCCAGCACCTGAGCACCGATTTTCAGTGCCTCTACCGAGAATATCTCGAGATCACGCCATTGATCGTTAATATCCATGACTTCAGACATCGCCTGGTTGATGACGCGCAACTGGTGAGTTCCTTCATGCCTGTTTTTGGGGGGTGTTTTTTCACAACAGATATAGAGCACCGGCTCTGCCTGGCCTTCCGGTACAAAAGCCATGATGTAGTGGTAAGCGGCAATATCAGGAGACTCGACTTCACCCAGCACGGTTACACCAAATTCGCCCATCTGGTATCGTCTTTTGGGAATGGCCCGCTGTATTTTTGGAAATTCAATCATCAGTCAAACATCCGGTTATAGATCTGATTCCGTTGCACCAGGCTGATTACCTGCATCTTTGCTCTCACTGAACTTGCTGGAGCTGTATTTCAAAACCAGTACTGCAAAACTGAGAATCAGGATGGACACCGTCAGGATCAGCATGTGCATGTCTTCCATGGTTTTAACATCAATGGCCAATACACGGGTCAGGGCGGTAATCGCAATATAAATCAGAAAACGAACCGGCATGCGCTTGGTTTTGAAATAAATGCCAACCATGGCTCCCAGTTCGAGGTAAATGAAAAGCAGCAGCACATCCTTGATGTCGGGACCGCCATGCTCAATGATTTTAAAAACCTCCGCCCATGAGGCCCAGAGGATACTCGCCCCCACAACAAACAAACCGATAAAATGAAACCCTTCAGACAAAAGATTGCCGGCACTTTCAAGTGAGTGAAATGTTTTTTTAAGCATGGATTCTCCCCTAGTTATCAAACTAAGATTAACCGAGACAGAAAAAAAAGCAAAAATGACAACCTTAATTTATTCCTGATTTATTAGAAACAGCTTCTGGTGCTAGAATGCTCACCAACTGATTTAAGACTTAAGGAATACCACGATGCCTTATTTTGTTTACCGCATCATTGAAAAAGAAAACCAGAAGCAACTGGAGCATCTTGATACCTATACCAAGTACCAGGAAGCCAAGCAGGTTGTACGTAACAAGCGTGCCGACAAGGCCGAGGATGATCCGGCTGATTACCGCATGATTTTTGCCAAAAGCGAAATCGAGGCTGAAACACTGTTAAAAGCACCACGCGAAGAAAGAGTCATCGGCGAAGACTGAATAAAAGCTTTTTTCAATTGCGTTGTGACCACCAAAGGCGTGCACGTAAACCGAGCTCTGAAGTATAGCCCGCCTCGACGAAAGCAATTTCCCCACCTGGGGAAATAATAAAGCTAGTTGGAACGCCCTTGACCTGCCACTGACGGGCAATATCACCCTGCTCATCGGCAATAACTGGAAAATCAAGTTCCTCGTTCTGCATGAATTGCAGTAATTCTTCTTTATTTCCCGAGCTCAATGCAATACTGATGACATTGTAGTCCTGGGATATCGACTGGATGCTGCCTTGCTCGACTGAACAAACCGGACACCAGGTTGCCCAGAAATGTACCAGTACCGGCTTTTCAGATTCGGCCAGGTTTACCGGCATATTATTGATAGTGGTTTGCTGTAACAGCGGAGCCGGGCCGGTTGCGACATCCCAGGTTTTATAAAGATTGACGGCAAAGCTGACCAGCAGGATTAAAGTCAGTAAAACCAGGATTTCCCTGAGGAAACTCTTATATTTCTGTTGCATGTGAAGCCTGGAATGCTAGCTGTTATCGGAACGGTTCTGCCGGTAAAAACGCATTACCTTGGCAACATAGTTTTTGGTTTCACGATAATTCGGAATTTTGTTACCGGAACGGATCACCGCGTTTTCGCCAGCATTGTAAGCTGCAATCGCGAGCTTCATGTCGAAATCAAACTGCACCAGCAAATCTTTAAGGTAAGCAGCTCCGCCACGCAGATTCTGCTGGGGGTCGCGACGATCAGATACCCCGTATCGCTTCGCCGTGGCTGGCATGAGTTGCATCAGGCCAACCGCACCTTTCTTGGAAACCGCATTCGGATCATAAGCCGATTCAGCCCGGACAACCGCATGTAACAACTCCGGACGCAACAGCGTCTCCTTGGCCACCGACTCAATCAGGGGTGTATATCGCTTTTTATTTACCCCTGCCGACTTGAGATCGATACTGCTGCGTTGATTCGACTTGGCCTGGCCATTAAATCCAAAACGCTTGAGCAGACGATAGTTACCTTTTAACGGTTCGTCACTGAAATAGATATGGCCTTCCGTATCCTGGTACTTATAGATTTCAGCACCAACAAATGGACTCACCAACAACATCAGTGATGCAGACAAGCCGACCAGTTTTTTAGTTAGATTTCGCATACAGTTCAATTAGCGGTCAGGATCACTGAAACTTTAGACTCCACAGCATTTTTTATATTTTTTACCCGATCCACAGGGACAGGGATCATTGCGTCCCACCTTGACCACGTTACGCACGGTTTCAGGTTTTGGCATTTCACCATCAACATAAGTCCATTTGCCATCCACTTTTTGAAAACGGCTGATTTCATGCAGGTGCCGTACTGTTCCCTTGTCACGATAGCTTGCCTTGAACTCAACTATTCCTGCCTCATCATCTTTACCGCCATCGCTGGTCGATAAAATATCGAGTCCCAACCAGTCTGATTCCGCAGCCCATTTCCTTGCAGCGTTCACATCATGATCAGCTTGATGATCAGGATGCAGGGAACTATGCAAGTAATCAACATTGACAGTGGCATAGGCACTGTAGCGGGAGCGCATCAGTTGCTCGGCGGTTTCGGGCAGACGTTCACCTTTAATGAAAGGTTCACAACATTCAGTATATTCCTGACCGGATCCACAGGGACACAGGCTCATAAATCTTCTCCAAAATGACTTTTAACAAGGTTTCCGACGGGACTGAACGCTATAATAACGCAAATTGATGAAAATCCTGCAGGTATCTTGATGGATAATATTATCGTATGGGGAATTATTATCGGCTTTTACGCGCCGTTACACTATCTGCCGCCAATCCTGATGATTCTGTTTAAAACCCCACAGGAAAAACGCAAATACTGCCTGACTCGTGCCGTGATTGACTGCACTGCATCCATGGTTCTGGCTTTTGTGCTGGTTTACCTGGTTGGCCTGGACGATTTACTGCTCGCCATGACTATCCTGCTGATAGCGCTGTTTTTACCCTATATCCGGGTCATTAAAGTGGCATTGAAAAACAGGACAGTGGAAGAAGCGGCCTAGGGACAGTCTTAGCCTGCCTGTGAATTTGAAAGCAGGATATAGCTCTTAATGACCGGATTTATTCGCTTCTTTCCACTTTGTGTAACATTCCATACCGCAAAAATGCCTGACATATTCATCCGTTTCGAGATATTCCTCTGACTCGGCAGGAATTTCCTTCATGCAAATATCGCAGTTAAGCACTTCATCCCGAGCTTCTTGTGGGTTATTTTTTTCCATAACGCACCTACCCCAAACGAGTAACCAAAATTTCCGTTAAAAGTATAGTTCATCCCTGCTGCCGCGCCAGCCAACGGTCCAGCTGATTGGCAAATGCCTGGCGATCACCCTGGCTTAAAGTTGGCGGCCCCCCGGTTTGTATACCGCTACTGCGCAGGGTATCGAGAAAATCACGCATATTCAGGCGCTGTCGAATATTTTCTTTTGTATACAGCTCGCCACGCGGACTGAGCGCCAGGCAACCCTTGGTAATCAACTCGTCTGCCAACGGAATGTCCGCGGTAATCACCAGGTCACCCGGTTTTGCCTGCTGCACGATGAAATTATCCGCAACATCAAAACCGGCTGAGACACGAACTGTATTAATGAATCGTGATGCCGGCACCTGGAGTGACTGGTTCGCTACCAGGCTGAGCCGGGTTTCGGTTCTGTTTGCTGCCCGAAAAAGGATTTCCTTGATAACTTTTGGGCAGGCATCCGCATCGACCCATATCTGTTGAGACACCATATTTTTTCCAATAACCCTATTGTATTAATTTATAAAACACTTATACTCTGCGGGCTTTGCGCACGCCTGTGTGTGTATTCGTTCTCACCACACCAGGAACCACTGATGTCGAAAAACCCCTTATCTACAGAACCCGTAACCAGTTTCAGCGACTTTAACCTGCCCGCCCCCCTGTTGGCTGCGGTAGAGAAAATTGGTTACGAAACACCATCACCTATCCAGAGCCAGGCTATTCCACCTTTGCTGAATGGTGATGACCTGTTAGGCCATGCTCCCACCGGAACGGGCAAAACAGCCGCGTTTGCCCTGCCCTTACTGTCTCATATTATGACTGATAGTAAACAGGTACAGCTCATGGTGTTGACGCCAACCCGTGAACTTGCCATCCAGGTTGCCGAGGCACTGCAGCGTTACGCCTCACAAGTCAAGGGCTTTCACGTTTTACCAATTTACGGCGGACAGGATTATTCCGGCCAGATACGCCAGTTAAAACGGGGTGTGCAGGCAGTCGTGGGAACTCCCGGCCGAGTCATGGACCACATGCGTAAAGGCACACTCAAACTGAATGGGCTGCGGGCTCTTGTGCTCGATGAAGCCGATGAAATGCTGCGCATGGGATTTATTGATGATGTGGAATGGATTCTGGAACAGACACCGGCAGAACGCCAGCTGGCTTTATTTTCCGCAACCATGCCCAAGGAAATTGAACGCATTGCACGCCGTTTCCTGAATGAGCCGGTCCAAGTTTCCATCAAGGCCAAAACCGCCACTGCGGACACTATCCGCCAGCGTTACTGGCTTGTCAGCGGCATGCACAAGCTTGATGCACTGACGCGCATTCTTGAAGTTGAAACATTTGACGGGCTCATTATTTTTGTGCGCACGAAAACTGCTACTACCGAACTGGCTGAAAGATTATCTGCACGAGGCTATTCCGCCGCCGCCATTAATGGTGACATGGCCCAGAAAAGTCGCGAGCAAATGGTTGAAAAATTGAAACGGGGTTCACTGGATATCCTGGTGGCGACCGACGTGGCTGCCCGTGGCCTGGACGTGGAAAGAATCAGCCATGTCATCAACTACGACATTCCCTATGATACCGAAGCCTATATCCATCGCATTGGCCGTACCGGTCGCGCCGGTCGCAAGGGTGATGCAATCCTGTTTGTCTCCCCCAGGGAACGCCGTCTGCTCAGTTCCATCGAGAAAGCAACCCGGCAAAAAATAGATAAGCTGGAATTACCATCCACCGAGATGGTCAACAATAAACGTGTAGCCGATTTCAAACAGAAGATTACCGATACCATTGCAACAGGCGAGCTCGATTTTCTGCAAAGCATGCTGGAACAGTACCAGCAGGAACATGATATTCCTGCAATCGAAATTGCAGCGGCACTTGCCAAGATTTCATTCAGCGATACCCCGCTGTTGCTTAAAGAAGACAGGAAACCCCGCAAGCAGCCCGACGCAAAACCACGCAGGGATAAAAAGCAACGTCGGGACGAGCAACCCAGAAATACGTCCAAGAAAATGCCCGAACAGCCTGATGAAGGACTGGAAAGATTCAGGCTTGAAGTCGGTTATAAAAACGATGTCAAACCCGGCAATATCGTCGGTGCAATTGCCAACGAAGCCGGCCTGGAATCAAAATATATCGGTTCTATCGAAATCAATGATGAATTCAGCCTTATCGACCTGCCCATGGGTATGCCCAAGGAGGTTTTTATGGATCTCAAAAATGTCTGGGTTTGCGGTAGAAAACTCAACATTTCCCGACTTGGCCAGGAAGAGTCGGGAGACAAAAAAAGCAAGATAAAAAAGCACCACGGAAAAAAGAAAAAAGCGGAGTAGGATACTAGCTGTTTCTGTTAACCTTTCCGCATGGAAATAACAGCAGAACAGCAAAATGAATTAATCAGCAAACTGCTGCCACAAATGGAAAAGCGGTTTTCTGCCCCTGTCAGCCGCATCGAAACACATATATCAACCATCCTGCTGGTAGCAGACAAGGCCTTCAAGATAAAAAAGCCGGTTAACTTCGGCTTTCTGGACTTTTCCACCCTGGATAAGCGCCACTTCTATTGCCAGGAAGAACTCAGATTAAACTCAAGACTGGCACCCGTACTCTATGAAAAGGTATTAACCGTTACCGGCACAATCGATGACCCGCAAATTGACGGAACGGCTGATGTCGTTGAATACATGATCCAGATGCAACGCTTTGAGCAACACAATGAACTGGACCATTTACTGGATGCCGGCAGTCTCAAACAGGAGCATATTGATGAGCTTGCCACTGTCATTGCCAATTTCCACCGCGTTATTCCAGCAGCCCAGGGTAACGAACACTACGTTCAGCCAGCATCAGTACGCCATGCAGTACAGGAAAACTTTGACCAGATACAGCCTTTGCTGCAACACATTCCGGCCGCTGTTCAGGCAGACATCAAAGCGCTGGAAAACTGGACACAAAAACAGTTCCAGCTGTTGGCTCCCTTCCTCGCGCAAAGATTACATGCTGGCTTCATACGTGAATGCCATGGCGACATGCACCTGGGCAACATCACCCGGGTAAAAGATAAAATCACCATCTTTGACGGCATTGAGTTCAATAATGAGTTCCGCTGGATTGACGTCATCAGTGACCTGGCATTTCTGCTGATGGACCTGCAATACCATGGAAAGAGCGACTATGCTTTTCGATTACTGAACCACTACCTTGAAGCCACCGGTGATTACCAGGGGCTACAGGTTCTGGCTTATTACCAGGTTTATCGGGCAATGGTTCGTGCAAAAGTATCAGCCTTGCGCCTGTCCCAAATGCCCGGGGATTCAGATGAGTATGAGCAACAAAAAAGCAGTATCACCGAGCATGTCAAACTGGCACAGCAACTGACTGTTGGCAAATGCCATTTCCTGATGATTACCCATGGCGTATCGGGCTCGGGCAAGTCATACGCATCACAACAGGTCATTGAACAATTCAACGCCATTCGCATTCGCTCTGATGTCGAACGCATTCGCATGTTTACCGATACCCGGACACGATATACAAAAGCAGCCACCGAAAAAACCTATGACAGGCTGCTTGAAATGGCAGGCAATGTAACTGCAAACCACTATAGCGTTGTGCTTGATGCGACCTACCTGGAAGCAGACAAACGGGAAGCAGTACAACAACGCGCAAAACAACTGGCGTGCCCGTTTATCATTCTTGATATGCAATGCGACATTAAGGAACTGGAACGCCGTATCGACCAGCGTCTGCAAAACAATACTGACGCATCAGAAGCCAATAAAGAAATACTTCACAGGCAGCTTGCATCAGAACAGGCATTATCAGATCAGGAGCGGTCCTTTACCGTCAGCATCAAGCCAGGCTCCAAGGTTACCGAAGAAATAAATAATTACCTTTTGAAACATTCATAAACAAATGTATATAAAGGTGGCGCCCGCTTTTATAGCCCCAGTTCCTTCCAGCGTTTCTCGATACGTTTTACCGATATTGGAAATGCGGTTTTAACTTCCTGGGCAAACAGGGAGATACGTAATTCCTCCAGCATCCAGCGTATCTCTTCCAGTCGCTCATCAACACGCCCTTTTTTCGCTGCCAGTTCCTGTCTTTCCTGCCAGCGCTCCTGCACCCTTCCCATTTCACGCAGCAGCTGCTGGTCACGCGATGCCGCATGGGCAAGTTTCTCCAGGCGCAGTTGCATCGCCTTGAGATAACGCAGGTAATCCTTAAACCGCTGTTCTGTCATCGTTGCAAGAAAGCCCTGGTATACCAATCCATCGAGTTGCTTTTTCATATCAGCAACTGATGCCATCCAGTTAATCTGCTTGACCTGGCTGAGTGATTTACGCAATTTCTGGTATTGGTCGAGTATCATCCCGAGGCGCTGACAGCTGTCATTGGCTACTGCCATGATATCCTGCTTGCCGCTTTCCAAAACCTGGTTAAATGTTGCTTGATTGCGAATACCGTTATCACCTGACAAAAACACCTGGCTTAAAATCCAGTCGACCAGTACCTCCTGTAAATCTGTATTGTTTGAACCGGCGGATGTCAAAGCAGGCACTTTCGCATACTGCAGGCGCATTCGATCGAGACCTGGCAGATTTTTTTTCAGGTAACGTACCTGTGTCGGCAACTTGATTTTAAACAGCCTGAGCAAGCCTTTACGATGTGATAACAAGGCTGTCGGCCTGGAATCCATAACTTTCAAACCAACGCTGTCACCCTCATCGACCAGGGCTGGAAAACCCATCATGTTGATACCAGCCTGTGCTATTTTCCGGGTTTCCGGGATATCACCAAAATCCCAGTCTTTGCAACCTGACACATCACCCGTGCTGACCGGCATTTGTTGGAACTGTTGCTCTGCCTGGCCGGCAAAGCGCTGTTGTAAATCGTGCAGATTTTTACCTGCCGCCAGCTGTCGTCCTTTGGCATCCACAATTTTGTAATTCATCCGCAGATGCCCGTCGAGCATGGATTCATTCCATTGGTCTTCTGGAATATGTACACCTGTCATACGTTTAATCTCAGCGCCAAGCAGTTGAACCAGGGGTACATCACTGGATGGTGTCAGGCGCTGCATTAAACGATCTACGCTATCCGGAATCGGCACCAGTTGCCTGCGGTATTGCTTGGGCAGGCTTTTGAGCAGGGCGATCAGTTTTTCCTTTAACAACCCGGGTACCAGCCAGTCACCTTCTGTTTCAGATACCTGGTTGATCAGTGCCACCGGAATCACCAGGCTGATACCATCCTGTGCCTGTTGCGGGTCAAAATGGTATTCCAGCGGCAACAACAGACTGCCCAGCTTGACTGAATCGGGAAAACGCTCCTGGGTAACCCGGTCGGCCGCATGGCGCATCAGGTCTTCCTCTTTCAGATGCAGTAATTTAGGCTGACTGGCGACTGCCTTTCTCAACCATTTTTCAAACTGTGGCGTGCTATAGATACCTTCTGGAATGCGCGCGTCATAAAACTCATAGAGTACCTGTGGATCCACCAGGATATCCCGGCGCCTGGCACGGGCCTCCAGATCATGCACGTAGTCAATCAGTTCCTGGTTATGCCGCCAGAACTTGGCGCGAGTATCAAAGTCGCCTTCCACCAATGCAAACCGGATAAAAATTTCGCGCGCCTCTTCAGGGTTGATAGGCCCGTAATTAACCTTGCGGCCACTGACGATGGTGACGCCATAAAGCGTTACGCGTTCAAAAGCTGCAACCTGGCCCCGGTTTTTCTGCCAGTGTGGCTCAGAATAACTGCGTTTAACCAGGTGGCCCGATAATGACTCGATCCAGCGAGGATCGATCTTGGCTGCCGTACGCGCATACAAACGCGTGGTTTCCACCAGTTCAGCAGCCACTAGCCACTTCGGCTGCCCCTTGAACAGCACCGAGCCGGGGAACAGGTGAAAATGCGTATTTCGCGCACCCAGGTAATCCCGCTCTTTGGACTGTGATTTACAGCCGATATGGCTGAGCAGCCCCGTCAACAGGCTTTGGTGAATCGCATCATAATCACTGTCCCTGTCGTTTTCACGGTAACCCATCTCGTGCATCTGGCCCTGCATCTGGTGATGAATATCGAACCATTCCTGCACGCGGGTTGGCGACAGAAAACGTTGCCGGCAATACTGGGTGAACTTGCGCCTGGACAAGTGCTTTTTCTTTTCAACCAGGTGCTGCCATAAATTATAGAACGACAGGAAATCAGATGTTTCGTGGCGAAACTCCTGCTGGGCTTCATCAGCCTGCTGTTGCTTGTCCATGGGGCGATCACGCGGATCCTGGATAGATAAGGCAGCAACAATTACCAAAACTTCGCGCAAACAACCCGTCTGCGCCGCCTCCATTAACATCCGCCCCATTCTGGGGTCGACGGGCAGACGTGCCAGTAATTTACCCAGGTGGGTTACACGGTTATCGGTATCGACAGCACCAATCTCATGCAACACGCGGTAACCATCCTTGATCATGCGTTTATCAGGCTGTTCCACGAAAGGGAAAGTCTCGATATCACCGAAATGCAGCACTTTCATCTGCAGGATAACCGTGGCCAGGTTGGTACGCAGAATTTCCGGCTCGGTAAACTCCACACGGCTTGCAAAATCATCTTCACTGTAGAGTCGGATACAGATTCCGGCTGCCACACGTCCACAACGCCCTTTACGCTGGTTGGCACTGGCCTGGGAGACTCTTTCAACCGGCAGGCGCTGCACCTTGGATCGATGACTGTAACGGCTGATACGTGCAAAACCGGCATCAATGACATAGCGGATACCTGGTACCGTCAAGGATGTCTCTGCAACGTTTGTTGCCAGAATAATGCGGCGTTTATTCGATGCGGAAAAAATCCGCCCCTGCTCGGCAGGACTCAGGCGCGCATACAAAGGCAGGATATCGGTCAGGCCAAGTTTGTGTTTCCGCAGGGTTTCTGCAGTTTCACGAATTTCCCTTTCGCCGGAAAGGAATACCAGGATATCACCCCGGTCGATACGGGATAATTCATCGATGGCTTCGACAATCGCCTGCTGCAGACCCTCATCACGTTCAGAAGGAGCATTTTCGGGTTCACGATAACGCACTTCAACCGGATAGGTGCGACCACTGACATTGATAATTGGCGCATCATTGAAATGTTTTGCAAAACGCTCCGGATCAATCGTTGCCGAAGTCACGATGAGCTTCAGGTCCCTGCGATGCTTCAACAGGTTTTTCAGATAGCCCAGCAGGAAATCAATATTCAGACTGCGTTCGTGCGCTTCATCAATGATCAGGGTGTCGTATTCATTGAGCCATTTATCCTGCTGGATTTCTGCCAGTAGCATGCCATCGGTTAACAGCTTGACGCGGGTTTGCGATTTTACCTGTTCCCTGAAGCGTACCTTGTAGCCAACAGCCTCACCCAGTGGTTGCTCCAGTTCAGCGCTGACACGGGATGCCAGGCTGCGGGCAGCCAGGCGACGCGGCTGGGTGTGGCCAATTCGCCCGAATATCCCCCGCCCCATTGACAGGCAAATCTTCGGCAACTGGGTTGATTTACCCGAGCCGGTCTCCCCGCACAAAATAATGACCTGGTTCTGCGCTATCAGGCTGGTGATCTTTTCCCGTTCAGCGCTGATGGGCAGTTCTTCCGGAAAACGGATTGCCAGCGCCACATCCCGCTGTCGGGCAACCGCAATGGATTCTTCTATCTGGCGGTTTAGACGTTCAAATCCTTCCTCGTAGGCCAGGTTTTTCTGCTTACGTTGTGAGAGATTTTTAAAACGACGGTGAAAGGCGTGTCGATGGATGAGCAGGCACTGTTCAATTTGTTTATCATCCATGCCAGGACCAGTAATAAAGAAATTTAACCAAGATAAGCTATTTTAAATGAATCAAGCCTGAAAACATAACAAGCAGTAATTAATAACATGCCTACAAGATCAATCAATTCAACCCTGCTAGCCCTGTTTTTTCTGGGAGCCACCGGCAGCTTGTCAGCTTCTGCCGCTGAAAAAGCAAAAAAACCTGTGCATGTTTTTTCAATTGAAAAAGCTATTGCCGGGGCCATCCAGCATGGCCATGCAGACCAGTTGGATAAACATGATGATGAAATCATTAATAACAAGACAAGGCTCGATCAGCTGGGTATTGCCCAGTACCGGGTCAGTCAATCAGTGCGGAGAATTCAGGGCAAGCCAGCAACACCACAACTCCTGCAAAGCCCTTCTCATGAAACTGACATTATTCTTGGACTACTTGATGATGGGCTTGCCGAAATTGCAGCACGACAACAACCCGACAGGAAATTATACGAAAAACAAAAAGCACAACGCGCCAACCAGAAAATCATGCAGGCCACCATCCCCTTGTATTGGCGTGCAGTCGGCGTTAAAACCGTGGATGTAAAAAACAGGAAACTGATCGAGAAAACCCAGACACTTTTAAAACCTTTTATTTATTCCAATACAGATTCAGCTGACAGGCAAAAAGACCAGCTGCTGCAATTGCTAGCCGCCTTAAAACAAATTCAGTCTGAAAATGACGCTACCATAACCCAGCTTGCATCGAAGCTGGGCACAGATAAAGCGAACATCGACAAACGCGTGTTCCTGCCGGAAAAAAACCTGCCTATACCCTTTCTTAGCATTGCTCCGGAAAAAGTTGATGCGCGGGCATTGGCAATGCTGCCTCTACCAGTCCCGGTGTCAATGCAGGATATTGAGAAATACCTGGCCGCAATCACACCCGGACTGACAATGAAATGGCTTGATTCCCCAAACGGCGATATCATGCCATGGTTATCGACCGGCAAAAATATTGCTTTTGATTTATACAACAGCATCGACAAGCTTGAACGCAAACAGTTACTTAAGCAGGAACAAAAAGTCCGGGAAGATATGTCTTACCTGTTGGCCAGTGCGACCATAACCCGTGGCAGACTGGCTTATTCCCAGTATCTGACAAGCCTGGAATTGTTCAGCCTGGCAAGTTGTCTGAACGCCAACACAGCAAGCCTGCAATCACTGGAGTTCAACAGACTGGATGAATCGCTGGATAACCAGATAAGAGTCATTGGCCTGGAGAAAACCCGGATTGAAATGGTATTGCAGCTTTATGATCAATACGCCCGGCTGCAGGCAGATTTCGACCAGTTAACAAACAGCATCAGCAAAGAGTCATTTCCGGAAAAACTTGAGTCTCGGCAAACTGCCAGCATTATTCAATCAGTTGGCAATGAGCTGAAAAGGCTGCGACTCAACAAGGGTAAGGATATTTTTTCCTGTTACACATCAGCACAACAAAAGATCGCCCGGCAACAGGAGATTCAACAGCTGATTACTGAAAAACAACAGGCACAAAAACAGGTGAACCAGCTTATAGCCGAAAAAAAGGCACTGGCAGCCAAAAAAATGAAGCCGGTAATAAAAACTGACAATGCCTGGCTGGCAAAGCAAAACCCGCGCGCCTGGACGATACAAATCCTGTCCCACTCAAACCAGGCTCATCTGCAAAAATATAGCAACAGACACAACCTGGGAGCCCAGGCAAAAATTATCAAGACCAGCTACAAGGGAAAAACAATCTACAGCTTGCTGTACGGATTATACAAAGACAAGGAACTGGCATTTATTGGACAGTTTAAATTACCTGATGCCGTTCAGTCTGAAAACCAGGTCATGCTACGCAGGATTGCGGATGTTCAGAAAAACGCAAAGAACTGACAAGTGTCCTCACGAAAGAAATATTTTTATCAGTGCAAGACGGAAGAGGATGAAGACGCGCAGTTTACAATTAGTAAATGAGCAGCTTGAAGAGTCTTCCAACGCAGCAATGATGAAAATAGGCTTTCGTAACGCTAGTGACCACCGCCTTTAAGGGCCGTCACCAACCCCTCACACACATCCTTCGCATCGCCAAATATCAGCGAACAGTTATCCTGGTAATAAAGCAGATTATCCACACCGGAATAGCCTGGGTTCATGGAACGCTTGATAACATAAACATTCCGCGCCTTGTCGACGTCAAGAATCGGCATGCCGTAAATCGGGCTGGAGGCATCTGTACGGGCCGCAGGGTTGGTAACATCATTCGCACCCACTACCAGTGCCACATCAGCAGTCGGAAACTCAGGATTGATCTCATCCATTTCCAGCACGTGGTCATAGTCAATATCGGCTTCTGCCAATAACACGTTCATGTGACCTGGCATACGCCCGGCAACCGGGTGTATCGCAAACTTGACCTCAACCCCACGCTGTTCCAGCAGTTCCATAAACTCCTTCAGGGCATGCTGGGCCTGGGCAACGGCCATACCATAACCCGGAATAATAATGACCTTGTTGGCGTCTTCCATCCAGTAAATGGCATCTTCGACCGAGGCCGACTTAACACCCTTTTCAATCGCCTGGGCCGCGGCACTGGATTCACCACTGCTTTCTGAACCAAAACCGCCAAACACCACATTAATGATTGAGCGGTTCATCGCTTTACACATGATGAAAGACAGGATCGCACCCGAGAAACCGACAATAGCGCCGACAATAATCAGCAGGTTGTTCTGTAATGTAAAACCGGTTGCTGCCGCCGCCCATCCAGAATAACTGTTGAGCATGGAGATAATCACCGGCATATCGGCACCTCCAATCGGTATAATCAGGGTAAAGCCAAGTACAAAGGCCAAAATACAGATAATAACCAGCGAGCTGATACTGCCGGTTAAAGCAAAGTGCACACCGAAGGCTATGGCTGCAATAGCAATTGCGGCATTAAGAGCATGCTGACCCTTGAATTTGACCGGAGCACCGGATATCAGACCCTGCAGCTTGCCAAATGCAATCACAGAGCCACTGAAGGTAATCGCACCGATAATAATACCTGCAGACAGTTCCCCCATTAAAACGGCATTCAGCTGACCGGCCGCCTGTTTGTTAAGAAAGGTTCCGATAGCAACCAGGACTGCTGCCATACCGACAAAACTGTGCAATGCGGCAACCAGTTGCGGCATTGCAGTCATTTCAACCCGGGCGGCCAAAACAGAACCGATAACCGCACCGGCAGCGACACCGGCAATAATGAAGCCATAAGATTGCACTTCACTGCCGAGCAGTGTTGCACCAATCGCGATCGCCATACCGGCCATACCAAAATAGTTACCGTTACGCGCAGAAGACGGATGGGTCAGACCCTTGAGCGCAAAGATAAACAGAACTGCAGAAATCAGGTAGGCAATAGCCTGTGAGTTAGCCGTTAATTCCATGATTCAGACCTCACTTCTTGTCTTTTTTCTTGAACATGGAAAGCATCCGGTTAGTCACCAGAAAACCACCAAACACGTTAATGGAAGCCAGTAACACCGCAAAAAAGCCGATAATTTCAGCCCATGCACCTGCTTCTTCAAGACCGGTCACCAGCAGGGCACCTACGATGACGATACCTGAAATAGCGTTAGTCAGGGCAACCAATGGTGTATGCAAAGAAGGCGTTACACCCCAAATAACGTAATAGCCAATAAAGCAGGCTAGAACAAAGATATATAAAGCAACGAGTGTTTCAGGCATGTTGTAATCCTGTATCTGTGAGCTGTTTACAAATTAGGGTTTCAAAATCAGGCTTCAGCCTTTTTAACCAGGGCGACCCGGGTGATTTCATCTTCATCAAAGTCCTTAAAAACCAGACCATCATCAGCGCGGTCCACCATAATGTCGACCAGGTTGGCAATGTTACGCGCATAAAAAGCACTGGCATCAGCAGCAATCATGGAAGGGTAGTTTGTATAGCCAATAATAATGACACCATGCCGGGTGACGATTTGATCGGCTTCGGTTAGTGGACAGTTGCCGCCGTTGGCTGCAGCCAAATCCACAATGACCGAACCTTCACGCATATTTTTAACGACATCTTCAGTGATCAAAGTTGGCGCCGGACGGCATGGAATCAGAGCAGTCGAGATAATGATATGCGCCTTGGCAAGTTCATCAGCCAGTAATTGCTGCTGTTTCTGCTTGGCTTCCTCGGAAAGTTCCTTGGCATAACCGCCCTCACCGGAACCACTTTCGCCAAGATCCAGTTCAATGGGCTTGGCTCCCAGGGAACAAATCTGCTCTTTTACCTCGGGCCTGACATCATAGGCGTAAACCTCGGCCCCAAGACGCCTTGCCGTGGCAATCGCCTGCAGACCTGCCACGCCCACACCCAATACAACCACCCTGGCGGGCTTGGCTGAGCCGGCAGCAGTCATCATCAGGGGAACAAAACGCCCGTAATTCACTGATGCTTCAAGCACCGCACGGTATCCCGCAATATTACTTTGTGAAGACAGGGCATCCATGGACTGGGCACGGGAAATACGTGGAATTTTTTCCATCGCCATGTAACGGATATTTTTTGCATAAATCGCATGATGCACATCATCATCTTCGCAGGATTCGATATAGCCGATGACTACGGTACCGTCCGCCATGAGATTAATTTCATCCAGCGTCGGCTTCCTGACCTTGATAACAATATCCGCTGAAAAAGCCGTTTTTGTATCGACAACTGTCGCACCGGCTTCTTCATATGCCGCATTTGTGTAATGAGAATCGCTGCCGGCATTGTCTTCAATAAGGACTTCAAAGCCTTTAGCTACCAGCTTTTTTGCTACTTCCGGTGTAGTCGCAACTCTGCTCTCACCGGAAATATGTTCGTTTGGTACACCAATTTTCATTATTTTCAGCCAAATTCTGTGAACTGATCGGTTTCCTGGATCTCCCGAGTTTATTGAGAGATCCCTAAAATAGCCGCACAGAATATACATTCTCGGCCTGTTTTTCCATAAATAAAAAACCGGGAAAACGATATACCGCGTTTTTACTAAAGATTTGGCAATCCCTTCCGATACAAACTTGGATAGGAAATTTTCGAGTGGAAACAATGGAAAGCTTAAATCGTCTTATTTTGGCCAGTATTCTTTTAATGTTACCGGCAGCCTTGCTGCTGAAACGTTGAACTTGAAACAGGGGAACAGCAGAATTGCACAAGCAACTTATCTGCAAGGGGATAATGATGCAAATCCTGTATTGATTTTGCATGGTTTTTTGCAAACCCGTGAATTCCCCACAGTCAATCGCCTGGCTAATTCCCTGAACGAAGCCGGCTACACAGTATTGACACCGACACTCACACTTGGCCTCAACAAGCGCAAGAAAAGCCTGGCCTGTGAAGCTATCCATACGCATAACACCCAGTCCGACACTGCCGAAATTACGAGCAATGGGTTAACTGGCTCAGTGAAAAGACAGGTAAACCGGTTATCCTTAATTGGTCACAGCGCTGGCAGCCAGACCCTGTTGGCTACATGTTTCACTGTGACACCAGAAGTCGATAAAGCCATCTTCATCAGTATGACCTATTTCTCCCAGGGACCGACGGCCAGTGAAACACCTGAACTGGCCCAAAGAGCACAAATCGCTGCAACAGGGCTATAACTCGCTGGACACTTATGCCCTGAATTTTTGCACAACTTATCCAACCAGGGCAGGTGACTTTCTCTCCTATTACGAATGGGACCGTAAAAAAGTGGCTGACATATCAGCAAGTTATTCGAACATCTCAAGTCATCATTGGCACGGGAGACCAACGAATTGATAGCTGACTGGAAGGAGCAACTGAAACAAAACGGTCTATCCGTTATCGCAATCGAGGGCGCCAACCACTTTTTTGATCAGGCGCATGAATTTGACCTGCTGGATGCCATAGAGGACCTGCTGGCACAGCGAGTCCTAAAGTCTCATGTCCTTAAGCATTCGCCAATATGCTTTGCTGTTCGTCTTGCTGACGCTATTGATGATCGTCGGATTTACTTCCCGCTCCTATATAGAGTTTGAAAATACAAGACAAAAAATCGAGCATTCCCAACAGTTAGCAGCCAATAAGAAACTACTGCATACATTGAATCATTATCAATCTCCAGAGCCTGAGTGGTAAAGCTGTTAAGTTCACCCAATGGGAAGAGGTTCATCAACAACTGAATAATCCAGCCTATTTTGCCTACTGGTATAATGTTCGTGTAGGGCAGACCAGCGAGGAATTAGCACAGTTGATCTCTGATATCATGATTTATGATGCAGAAGGCATCGCATTGGCCAAGCTATCGGATAACAGCCTGCCCTATTCACTGGCAACCAAACCTCAAAAGGAAAGTTATCTACTGGATAACCAGAACAGCCAGATTTATTACGCTGCCGATTTATGACATAACCGACTCTGACAGGATTGCAGGTTATCTTTCGGTGCGTATTAGTTTAATTGACTTATTAAAGCACCAGGCCAGCTTTTACTATGTCCAGCCAGACAGCCTGTCATTGCAGCTGGAAACAGTTGGCAAATTGGTCGATACCGTGGATGCCAGTTACTTTCATTTTACTACGGTGAAAACCGAGGAAATCCTGCAGCTCGAAAAACAGTTACGCAATTCCATTACCCAAATGATATTACTCGTCATCCTGCCGGCATTGGTCTTATACAGTCTTCTGGTTTACATCATCAGCAAACCCATCAACAGCATCAGCGATTACCTGGAAAAACTGCGCATTTCTCCTGAATACAATGACGACTTCAAATACGAAAACTTTTTTGAAGTTAAAGAATTGCAGAACGTCAGCCGCTCTTTACGTTCTTATCATTCAGAACTGTTTGACACCAATGCGATACTGGATGAAAAAAACAAGGCATTATGGGACCAGGCTCATCATGATGCATTAACAGGTGCCTATAATAGGCGAGCATTTGATGACCAGTGGGAGAACCTGAATGACCTGTTAGCCGAACATCGAGTCAATATCAGCTTTATTTTGTTTGATGTAAACCTTTTCAAGTCAATCAATGATACCCATGGCCACCAGGTCGGCGACCAGGTCCTGATAACCATTGTAAAATGCATCACCGCTTCACTCCGAAAAGGTGAACATCTGTTCAGACTGGGTGGTGATGAATTCGCCAGCTTCCTGATTGACTCCAGTACCGAAACGGCCATAGATGTCGCCCAGCGCTGCCTTGACAATATTGACGCTTTCCCATTTGAAACCATCGGCATGCCCGAACCAGTAGGGTCAGCATAGGAATTTCCCAGGCATCCAGCGATGATTAAGACTCCCTGAAAGACCTGCAATGGCAGGCGGATGCAGCCATGTACGCTGCAAAACGTCCAGGAACATCTGATATTATTGTTTACAATGACAAGATCACGGAAGACTCAAAAGGCCTGCTGTCCAGCTGGCTAAGTAATACGGTTTACCAGGCAATCGACAAAGGTATCGGCCTGGTGCTTTTTTATCAGCCAATTATTGATTTCAACCAAAGTAAAATCAGTTACTTTGAGGCGCTGGTGCGTATTCAGGCCAATGGCGAACTGATTTCACCGGTAAGTATTTTTAATGTGGTTGAAGCACGGCGCTTTGAAATTGAACTTGACCGGGCTGTTATCAAAAGACTGACCCAAGATCTCAGGGAAGGAAAAATTCCTGCCGGCACCGGCGTCTCTCAAACCTTTCCGCACCTACCCTGACCAAGCCAGAAATTATCGAATGGCTGGAACCGTTAAAAAAATTTACCACGCAATACAAAATCGTGCTCGAGGTGACTGAAACTGCCTTGATCACTGAAATTCAAAAAGTTACCCAGCATTTAAAAACACTGGGAAAGATGAATTTCACCATCGCACTTGATGATTTCGGCAGTGGCTACTCATCCGTCAAATATCTCGCTTCCATGCCTGTTGATGTCGTCAAGTTCGACATTACCCTGGTGCAGTGCCTGCTGGATGAGAAACAGCGTTTGATGATTACCCGCCTTGCCCAGATGATTGAAGAAGCCGGTCACCACCTGGTCGCCGAGGGTATCGAAGATAAAGCCATGCTGGACCTGGTTATCGCCAGTGGATTCCACTACGGTCAGGGTTATATGTTTGGCAAACCGGAAGAAAAACCGCGGAGCCAGAAAGTGGTTGAAGACATATTACTGGAAAATCATTCCAGCTTCAGACAGTTGGTTCTGCACCAGAATTTTTGACCTAACACTGTTCCCAGGGTAATCCATGAAATCGCCACCCGCCCAATGTACTGCGGTGATATTTCTCATCCCGGTCACCTTCAAAGCCTTCATCAACATGATAGACATTCTTAAGCCCTTCACTGACCAGCAGCTCTCCGGCTTCGTGAGAACGTTTGCCACTGCGACAAATTAAAACCACAGGCGCATTTTCGCCCTCATCAGATGCTGACAAACCACCCAGCATCAATTTGCGTATTTCCCTGGCAAAATCAGGATTAACATTCCAGTCAGGCTCATCAATCCAGGCAACATGCACTGAACCAACAGGATGACCAACAAACAGGTATTCCATGGAAGAACGAATATCAACCAGTACCGCGCGTGGATTTTCCTGCAGTAAATCCCAGGCTTGCCGGGGTGAAAGTTCTCCCAGTTTATCTTCAGCCATATATCCCCCTGTGGACGGCCTCCTTGGTTTTAAACAGCAATTGACAGTATAGACAAGTTGAAAAGTTGTTATATAGCCTGCCTAGCACCAGCTGGCATCTTCCATGCCGCCCTCACGTTTGAGCAACTCGTCAACGTTTGCCTCGATGATGCGATAACCAAGGTTGCCATAGAGAACCTGGCGACCTTCGTTCAACACAAAGCTGGGGCTGCCTTTCACACAATATTCTTCCTTGAGCTGATCATCCCGGTGCAAACCGGCATAAGCCTCACCGTTTTCTATCAGCTGGAAAACAGCCTGCCAGTCAATCCCTACTTCTGAAACAAGCTTTTCCAGCATTTTAAATTCAGAAATATTTTGTGCCGATTCAAAAAAGGCCCTGCGTATATTCCACATTAATGCTTCGAAACAGGTCCTGTCTTCAAAACGTTCATGCGGCTCCCGGTCAATGAGTCCCTGCTCCTCAAGCAGTAACACGGCTTTTAAAACTGCATGCGCCGTTGTTGAACTGGCAGGCTGGCATTCAAGCCATAGCTTGTTATGGCAGCTGACATGCGTCCAGGCCTGCGCAACTGTCTGCAGATGGCGGTTAAAAGCTTCATAGCCACCCTCCGCTTCCCAGTTTTTCTGAATCTGCGTTTTGGCTGAAGCAAATATCGGAATAAAGCGATAACGCAATTCAACCTGGTCCCCAAAGCGACGTTCAAGCTCATCGAGACGTATCTGGCCACCGTAAGCCCAAATACACAAAACATCACTGAAGTAATCAACGGTTACCATATCAATATTTGGATTTCATCAGGTTAATCATTTCCTGCATCAGATTTTCGATATTGGCAAGGCTTTTTTCCACGCGTTCCATGTGCGCATCCCTTTGAGCCATGCGTTCATGCATGACAGCTTTCTTGCCATGGTGCTTGCAGCTTTCACCCTTCAGGCTCGATCTGTTCTGTTTTGCTTCTTCAGCCATTGCCTGTTGCCGGGCTTCAGCCTGGGCTTTTTGCTGCTCCTGCATGTCCAGCATTTTTTGCTTTTGCCGGGCCATCATCTGCTGCATCATCTGCGGATTCATTGGAGGTGCCGGATAATGGCCACTCTGGGGCGACGACATCGCAGGTGGCACCGGGTAACCCATGTTCATCGGCATCTGGTTGTCCTGCGCAACAGCGTAACTGGATAACAGCAGGGTTGATGCGACAGTCAGTCCGCCCAGGAATGATAGAGATTTATGCATTGGTGTTTACTCCTTAAACTATTGGTAAAAAAACTATAACGCAAAAAAAAAGACCCGCAATAACTGCGGGCCTTTTTTATTTCAGGTTTGAGATCAGACTCAGCCAAAAATATCATTGGTAATATTGGTAAACCAGCTATGCGCATAGGCTGCTTCGCGTTTAAGCGTATCAGCATCCGCATCACCCGGCGTCAAACCTCCACTGACTTTGGTGATCTTGTTGCCGCTTTCATTGAGTCGATAGACTGCAGCTACTGAAATGCCATAGTCATGGCCGACGATGGAATAACAGGTATTCACGTAAGAAGGTGTACCTATGTCATGACCATTCAGCAAAGAGACCACTGCTGCAGCTGTGACTTTTGCCTGGCTGTTTGCCGCATAACCTGACTTGGGCATGCCGGTTGCCACCGAAGCATCACCAATAACATGGATATTTGGATGAATGGTTGACTCAAAGGTTTTCAGGTCAACCGGGCACCATCCCTTGTCATTAGTCAGGCCGGCAGCGAACGCGACCTTGCCCGCTTTCTGGGCTGGAATAACGTTCAGGACATCTGCCTTAACTTCAGCAAACTCTGTTGTAACTGTGCGTGTCGCCGCGTCAA
Source organism: uncultured Gammaproteobacteria bacterium (assembly GCA_963801985.1). Classification (GTDB taxonomy): domain Bacteria; phylum Pseudomonadota; class Gammaproteobacteria; order Chromatiales; family Chromatiaceae; genus JABDQZ01. Next base: position 277,620 of record CAWDGV010000012.1, on the reverse strand, counting down.
CAGACTGGAGCACGTTATCATTTGACCCTGACGGGGTACCATTCCACTCGATCATTGAATTGTCTGAGTTATAACCGTACAGCCTTTCCCAACCCTGGGTAAACAGGCCCATTTTAGAGAATTTGGGCTTGGGATCCAGAATGATAATCTTGGATTTAGGCTTGTTGTGCTTCAGGTACATCGCAATCTGGGATGCACGCTCATAAGGCCCTGGAGGGCAACGGAACGGGTTAGGTGGTGGACAGATGCAGACTGTACCGCCATCAGACATCGCCTTTAACTGGTTACGCAGCGTCATGGTCTGCTCACCGGCTTTCCAGGCATGTGGAATGTCCTTTGCCACTGTAACGTCGTAGCCTTCAATACCATCCCATTTAAAATCAACACCTGGCGAAACGATGCAGCGGTCATAAGACAGGCTCCGGCCACCAGCTGTTTTTACCATGCGTTTACCAGCATCAATACCGGTGACAGTATCGTGAATCACGTTAATACCATGTGCTGCAAGTCCCGTGTAACCAAAACGGATCGAGTCGATGCTGCGACTACCGCTTAGTACTTCGTTGGACATGTAGCAGGTATAATAATGTTTATTGGCTTCTACGATGGTGACATCAATACTTGGATCCGCAATCTTGATGTACTTGGCTGCAGTCGCTCCACCGGTACCACCACCGACAACAACTACTTTTTTCGTTCCAGCCAGTGCCAGGTAAGGCGTACCAATCATGCCTGCTGCCGTAGCTGCACCTGCCGCCTGGATAAAACCTCTTCTTGTAATTTTCATGGACTAATTCTCCCTAAATTCTTAATCAAATGGTTTATTTCAAACGGCCAGGTACACGTTTGTAACCATCAGCTGAACGGCTGCCGTAAAAGTGGCTTAAGTCGTGAGCCATCGCTGCCTTGCTCAAACCAGGATGATCGGCAATCAGCGCGTCCAGTTTTTTCTTCATATCTTTTTCAGGATGATTTTTACCATTCAGGTAATCCAGAACTGTCCACTCAATGTATGGCATCCATTGACCTGCCATCGGCACATCCTCCACAGAGGTACCCCCATCTTCATGACACTTTTCACAGTAGTTTTCATGAAATTTTTGACCCATTTTGGCTTTAGGCCCAACAGCAGCCTGGGTCCAGCCTACATAAGTCTGCTTGGAGTAAAAATCAGCAATCTGTTCCAGTTCGCCATCTGTATAACCTTTGGCAATGCGTCCCATAATCGTGCCGTGACGGTCACCTGATTTATAGGCTTGCATGGTTTCCAGCAGGTAATCCGCTTCAAGACCCGCAATGGTTGGCGCTGCCGGACCATGACTAATGCCATTGGTTCCGTGACAGCCGGCACAGGTATTAGCCAGCATCGAATCATTTGCCCCCATTTGCAGCTTCGGTTTTGCGGGTGCAGCCTTGGCTGGTGCCGGAGCTGGCGCTGGTTCCGGTGCAGTTGCTGTTTCTGCTTTCTGTTGCGATGCACAGCCCGCAACAAACAGTGCGGCCAATGCGGATGTAGCCAGGATTCTAAATTGCATAGTTCCCCCTCGGTGTAATTTTTATTGGTAATTGAGGTATTAATGCAGACACAACAACACCCCATGTCCCTGGAAAAACAATGATCAAGAGCATAATTTTATAAGATATGCCCACCCCTAAGATCATTATTATTTATATTCAGGTGTAATCATTCTGGCGATTTTTCAGAAAATTACAAACAGCATTCCCTAATAAAACGAGTTACTAATATTTAACGCATTCACCTGGTAAACCAGAGTAAAAGATCAAGCTGAATCCGTATGAAAAATTTATAGATATGTTAAGCAGCTCAGACATGTGATATACCTAAGATGCTTTCCTAATCCGAGCTGAATCTGCCTATGACACTAAAAGCCATTATTGCCGAAGCCAGCAGCGACCTAACAGCCAACTATAACGAACAACACCTGCTGCTACTCCAGTACCTGCTGGCCATTCAAAAAAAGTATTCCTGCATACCGGCCGACAGCATTTCCGAACTCAGTGACAGCCTGTCGGTTAGCCCGGCAGAAATACAGGGTGTAATCAGTTTTTACAGTTTTTTACACACCCAGCCGCGTGGAAATTACGACATCCTTGTCAGTAACAACATTACTGACCAGATACAGAACAATACTGCCGTTCTACAACAGCTGAATGCGACTGTGGCCGCAGGCGCCAATGCTTCAATTGATACCACCTCCTGTATTGGCATGAGCGACCAGGGCCCCGCAATACTGGTAAATGGCCAGACCATAGCCGGGATGAACAAAAAGAAAACCGAGATAGTCTGCGGACTGATCAAACAGGCTATCCCTGTTGAAAACTGGCCCGTCGATTTATTTGAAGTTGCCGACAACATCAAAAAACGTGACCTGCTACTTTCAACTGACTTCAAAAATGGCAGTGCGTTAGCTTCGTTCATGGATAGCAATGCTGACAGTATCCTGGATGAACTGGAGCAATCCGGTCTGCGTGGACGTGGCGGCGCGGGCTTCAGCACTGCTAGCAAATGGCGTTTCAGCAGACAGGCCCGGGCAAACCAGCATTACGTGATATGCAATGCCGATGAAGGTGAACCTGGTACCTTTAAAGATCGTGTGTTACTTAATTCTTTTGCACATGCAGTTTTTGAAGGCATGACCCTGTGCGCTGGCATCATCAATGCAAACCAGGGGTTTCTTTACCTGAGAGGTGAATACCGCTACCTGCTTCCAAAACTCAAAGAGGTACTGCAACAGCGTAGAGACCAGGGGCTGCTGGGCAGCAATATTCTGGGTAAACAGGGATTTGATTTTGATATCGACATCCATCTGGGCGCAGGCGCCTATATCTGCGGCGAGGAATCAGCCCTGATTGAATCACTTGAAGGCAAACGTGGCATTCCCCGAAAACGCCCCCCTTTTCCAGTGACAAACGGTTACCGTAACAAACCAACTGTTGTAAACAATGTTGAAACCTTTATGGCCGCAGCACGGATTGTCGAACACGATGCTGACTGGTTCCGCCAGAAAGGCACACAACAGTCTGCCGGTACAAAACTGATCAGTGTCAGCGGTGATTGTGAGTATCCCGGCATTTACGAATACCCTTTTGGTGTTTCCATTCGGGATATCCTGCAGGATTGCAAGGCGACAGATACACAGGCAGTTCAAATTGCGGGCGCTGCCGGAAACCTGTTCACACCCGGCGAATTTGACCGGCAAATTTCATTTGAGGATATTGCCACCGCCGGATCCTTCATGATCCTGAACAGCCGCCGAGACCTGCTGGGCATGATGAAAAACTTTAGCGATTTCTTTGTGCATGAAAGCTGTGGTTTTTGCACACCCTGCCGCGTTGGCACCTCACTGCTGACAGACCTTGTCACCAAGCTCATCAGCGGCCACGCCACTGCTTATGACCTGCAGGAAATAAAAAACATTGGCCAAATAATGAAAGCAAGCAGCCATTGCGGCCTGGGCGCAACAGCACCCAATGCCCTGCTGGACCTGCTCAGCAAGTTTGAAGACCTGGTTAACAGCAGGCTGGCACACAGTGACTACGAGCCGGCATTCGACCTGGACGCAGCCTTGCAGGAAGCCCGCGACATTACCGGACGTGATGATATTGATGCCCATATCAGGACTGACCTGGGAGCAGAATCATGAATGACAAGCAGCAAAGCTTTAAGCTGGATGGCAAACCAATTCCGTTTCAAAGCGGTGATACCATCATGGATGCGGCCTTGCGTGCCGGAGAATATATTCCTCACCTTTGTCACAATCCCGAGTTCGTCCCACATGGAAGCTGTCGGGTTTGCATCGTAAAGGTCAATGGCAGAACTATTTCCTCCTGTACCCAGCCTGCAATCGAAAATACCGAAGTCGAAAGCAATAGTGAAGAGCTCATGAGCCAGCGTCGCGCCCTGCTGCAGATGTTGTTTGTGGAAGGCAACCATGTCTGCCCGGGCTGTGAAAAAAGTGGAGCCTGCCAGTTACAGGCAGTCGCTTACTATACCAACATGTTGTCACCGCATTTCACGCATTTTTTTCCACGTCGTGAAGTGGACGCATCACATGCTGATTTCATTATTGATTACAATCGCTGCATATTGTGTGAACTCTGTGTCAGGGCCAGCCGGGATGTCGATGGCAAAAATATTTTTTCCATCAGTGGCCGTGGTATTCACCGACACCTGACGATTAACGCACCTTCCGGAAAACTTGGTGACACAAGATTTGACCCGTCGGATAAAGCCGCGCATGTCTGTCCCGTTGGCGCCATTCTTTCCAGGCAACAGGGTTACGACCAGCCCATAGGCCAACGCCTGTATGACAGGCAGCCCATCAGCATCGTTGGCGATGTCGCTGCACACGATGCAACAGCAACCGATGGGAGCGTGAAAAATGACTGAAAAAATCAAGCTTGCAACAACTTCCCTGTGCGGCTGCTTTGGCTGTCATATGTCGATCCTGGATATAGACGAGCGCATTCTGGAGCTGGTTCAACTGGTCGAGTTTGACCGCAGTCCAATTACTGATATCAAGGAAGTCGGTCCCTGTGATGTCGGCATCATTGAAGGTGGTGTCGCTAACGCAGACAATGTGGAGGTACTCAGGGAATTTCGCAAACAATGCAAGGTGCTGGTTGCCCTGGGAGCCTGCGCCGTCAACGGCGGCATTCCCGCGATGCGCAATTCGTTTGAACTCAGGGAGTGCCTGGAAGAATCCTATATCAATGGTATCGGTATCGATAATCCGATGATACCCAATGACCCGGAAATTCCGATGCTGTTGAACAAGGTCCATCCGGTGCATGAAGTGGTAAAAATCGACCATTTTCTACCCGGCTGTCCGCCATCAGCTGACACAATCTGGACTTTTCTTACCGAACTCATCGAAGGGAAACCAATTAGCTTCCCTTACGAGCAAATTCATTATGACTAACGGGCTTGATCATTTGCATCCAAACAAGCCCGGGGTATTCACCAGGAGTTGGCCCCGTGTCAATTTATGGAGGTGTCGACAGCAGGGATGCTGTCGTCAAGCCCCCATGGACGGGTTCACGGCGTCCTCAATAAATTGATACGGGGTCAGCCCCACTTATGGACTAAGAGCATGGATTTAGAAACAGCAAAAAATCCCGAAAAACTGAAACGCATTGTTATCGAGCCGGTTACGCGCGTAGAAGGCCATGGCAAGGTCACCCTGCTACAGGATGAAAATAATCATATACAGCAAGCCCGCCTGCACATAGCCGAGTTTCGCGGTTTCGAAAAATTCATCCAGGGCCGTCCTTACTGGGAACTGCCGGTGCTGGTGCAACGCTTATGTGGTATTTGCCCTGTCAGCCATCACCTGGCCGCAGCCAAGGCAACCGACATGCTGATTGGAACAACAGAACTGACACCAACGGCCGAGAAAATTCGCCGCCTGATGCATTATGGGCAGACACTACAGTCACACGCCCTGCATTTTTTCCACCTCTGTTCACCTGACCTGCTGTTTGGCTTTGACGATGAAGTCCGACATAGAAATATCATTGGTGTCATTGAAGACAATCCTGAAATTGCCAAGCAGGGAGTACTGCTGCGCAAATATGGCCAGGAAGTCATTCGCCTGACAGCGGGCAAGCGCGTGCATGGAACGGGCGCAATTCCTGGAGGTGTTAATAAATCATTGAACCAGGAAGAAATCCGTTACCTGAAAAAAGACATAGACCAGATTATTCAGTGGGCCAAGGATGCTGTTGCATTAATTAAGCAGATTATCGGGCAACAGCCAGAGTACCACATGAGCTTCGCAACCATCGAAACCAATATGCTGAGTATGATAGCTGATGATGGTGCCTTTGATATTTACGATGGTGGATTGCGGGCCACTGACAGTCAAAGTAAAAGCATTTTTGACCACGTCCCAGTTACCCAATACAGCGAATACATCAGCGAAGGTATCAAGAACTGGAGCTATATGAAATTCCCTTTCATCCGTTCTATAGGCGCTGAGAATGGGTGGTATCGGGTTGGTCCCCTGGCAAGAGTAAACAACTGTGACTTTATCCCTACACCAGCGGCAGAAGCCGAGCGACAAATATTTAAACAGGCCGGCAATGGCGGGCATGTGCATGCCGCCCTGGCCTATCATTGGGCACGCCTGATTGAATTATTATATTGCACTGAAGCTATCGACGAACTGTTAAATGACCCGGATCTGCAAGGCAAAGACCTGGTTAACAAGGGTGAACTGCAATCCTGCGGTATCGGCGTCCTCGAAGCTCCTCGTGGCACCCTCTTCCATCACTATGAAATCAATGATGACGGCATTGTTGAAAAAGCCAACCTGATTGTGTCGACAACCAACAACAATCAGGCAATGAATGAATCCATCCGCCAGGTGGCCAGCACTTATCTTGACGGCAAGGAACTGACTGAACCTTTACTCAACCAGGTGGAAGTAGCTATCAGGGCCTACGACCCCTGCCTGTCCTGTGCAACCCACGCGATGGGTAAAATGCCGTTGCAAATTGACCTGGTGAATGCTGAAGGAAAAGTCCTTGATCGCATGCACAAACGCAGTGATGGCGAGATTGAACATTCTCTCTAAATGAACCCCGTCCATCCTGTGCTGGTTTTTACCTGGGGAAACCCGTCGCGGGGTGATGATGCACTTGGACCCGCTGTATTTGATCGGCTTGAACAGCGGGAACTGCCCGGAGTTGAAGTCATTACCGATTTTCAGCTGCAAATTGAACACAGTACCGATATAGCAGACCGCTCAAAAGTAATCTTCGTTGATGCCAGCCTGTCTGCTACACCACCCTATGAGCTAAGACGGATATATCCTGAAAAAGATGACAGTTTTACCAGTCATGCGATGTCGCCACAGTCCTTGTTAAGTATCAGCCAACAAGTGAATGATTCTGTCTTACCGGACTGTTACCTGCTTGCGATCAGGGGCTATGATTTCGAATTGGGCCATGAAATTTCCAACAAGGCGCAGGAAAACCTGGAACTGGCATACACAAAATTGCTTGAATTCTTAACAATTAGTAACAAGAATCCTTGAATGTTCATTAGAAATTGATAATTTATTGATTTAAGGCAATGACTTTGTTAAAAAATAGGCTAGTATTAGCCTACGGAATTTAAAACACTCAGGAGTTACTAATGAAAAAATCACTTATTTCTCTTGCTGCTATCGCAGCTTTAGCTGCAGCAAGCAATGCCTCAGCCTTTTTCTGGGACAGCGATGATGACTGGAAATGCTATGGCCCATACGGCAAGATTCCAGACTGTAACCCATATGATGAGTGGGATCCACGCTACTGGATGGAAGAAATGGAACAGACCTGGGACGACGATGACGATTACTACTACGGTCGTGGCCCATACGGTGGCGGCATGGGTATGCCTTACGGCTACGGCGCTCCAATGCCTTACGGCGGCCCAATGCCTTACGGTCCTCCTCCAATGCCTTATGGCGCTCCTGCTCCTTACGGCGCTCCTGCTCCTTACGGCGCTCCAATGCCAGCACCAGCTCCAATGCCAGCTCAATAAATAGCTGTCTCAAGGTGTTAAATAAACCCTCTCCCCGGAGAGGGTTTTTTCTTTCCGGGGCATTGAATTTTTACCCGTTACTCTCTAACTTGAATGTTCTCTGACATCTGACAATAAAGACTATTAATGCCGTATTCGACGCAGTGGGAAGAGAAAGGAATTTATTGGAAGTATTCAGGTACTGTTACCCATGAAGATATCCTGAATTCGAATGATGAATTCTATCGTGATGAACGCTCAGACAACGCAAGGTACCAGCTGGTTGACTGTTCAAAAATCGATTGTTTCGAAATACTCTCTAATACCATCGCAACCGTTGCTGCGCTTGACTACGCCTCCAGCCATTACCTGAAAGATCTCAAAATCGCACTGGTTGCAAAAGCTCCCGATACCAAGGCCATCTACCAGCAATATCTCGACCTGAGTCAGAAACTGCATATCCAATGGAATGTGGAATTATTTCAAGATATTGAAAGCGCCAGAAACTGGATAAATCGCTAAACCCAGAGTCCCGCTAGCCCGGCTTTCTCTTCCAATTCCAGAATCAAACCTGGAAAATGCAATACCTCTCAAACTCCTGTTAAAAGAACGGTATCCCAGCTTTTCCTGTCCGCCGGATATTGCATTAACCCATCAACAATCTGCGCACAACGCCTGTCCTGATTTTCTACCCGCCGGATCAAGGCAAAACCCGGGGCATCCTCAGCAAAATTGCGCCAAATATTATCGACAAATACAGCAAACCGGTTAACGGCCTGCAGAGTCTCTTCCCGGTTATTCCACCAGGCATTAGGGTCCCGCAATAATGCTTCAAGCTGCTTGAGTTTCTCCAGGGTTGCCTGTTGCTTGTCCTGGTATTTTAGCAGCATGTCCTGTTTCACACTGTTAACAACTGCTTCAACCTGGTTCTTTTCCATCGGCCTGTCCGCAAACTGCTCCAACAGCTGTTGCATGCTAAACAGCATGACATCTCCATAGAACTGCCTTTCAAACTCACCCGACAAATCAATCTGTTCACTTTCCCGGTTAACACCCGGTCGAAATTCAGAGCGGCCCGTTTGCTCTACTGTGCGTTTATGCAACATGGGCAGGTTTGCTGATACAAATTTATCACCCAGCTCGGATTTGATAACTCTACCCAACACAGGTCCAGCCATACGCAGTTTTAAGGTCGCAAAAGGAATAAAGTAGCTCAACGCGGAACTGTTAAAGACGTAATTACCGGTATAGATAGTGCGTGCAGGTTGAATTGATTCAATCACTGGCTGGTAATGGTAAAAACTCACCCGGGTTGGATGTTCTCCGTAAAAGAAATTCTGTAACTGGCCAGCAAATGCATTAAATGCATCAAGCATGGTATGAGAATCCGTCAGCTGGCAATGGTAATCATAGGCACTGATCTTTGCCTTGAAACCAAATAAATCCGCCATGTCATGATAAGCCGCATCATGTTCAACTTCCTGCAGCTGGCTGTGAAAACAGCAGGCTTCATCAGGAGATACGCTGATCAGCGTCTGCAAAAAGCCGATGACATCTTCCAGAAAGTTGCCCGCCATAACAGCCGGAGAAACTGGTGGATCACCCACCACTTTACCCGTTAAAACACTGACTGACTGCTGTCTGAATATACGATCAAGATAATAAAGATAATTAACCGCAGCAAGCTTTTTGTCTGTTCCAGCTTCAGCTACCCTGATACAGAATTCCTGGTCACTATCGATGAAAAAATACAGGCTGTCAGGTTGCTCTGCGGTAATCCGCTGCAGTTTCAGGTAACTGATATTTCGCATCATGGATGCGCCCTTGTGTGGCACAGACTGACTGTTTGCCACTCCAACAACTCTTTTCAATGCAAGACGTTGATCGGCAGTCAGGCTTGCCAATAAAGCGCTTTGCTCATCCAGGCCAAAATATTCTGTTTTCAAGCCCTGCCGGGTGAATTTTTCAGCCAGACGTCGATGCTGCAGAATACTGTCCGGTTCAAGGGAGTCATCCGCAATCATCACGCTAACCTTGTTATACATACCGTGGGACTGGCCGCCATAATGATACAAACAACACAAGTCATACAGGCTTTGCAGGCAACTGTTCAGGTGTACCGGCCGGTCAGCCACCGGAATGACAACAACAAAACGATGACGCTCATCCTCCAGCTTTAGCTGCAAGGCTTCCAGCTCACGAAACAACTGTTGGTAAACAGCAAGCTGGTCTTCAGATGGCGAACGCTCCCGCCAGATCTCTGACTCGTAAAATTCAATCGTCTGCTCATAGAGCAAGACTAGCCGGGAGTATTCGTTTGCAGCAGTCGAGACATACAGAGCCTCCAGCTGCCTGACCCGTTCGGACTCCGCATGCTTCTGGAACAGGGACTCCAGGGCCTGAAACCGGTTTTCTTTGGCAGTCTCTGGCATCAACTTAAGCGTTAACGACGTGACTGGTAATTGGGGAAGGCATCCTTGTCGATGGGAATCTCGATGAGGTTAATGCTGTTGGTAAAATTCATGGATGAAAAAACTGCGGCAATATCTGCCTCTGAATCAATCCTCGAATAACCAATACCAAAAGCTTTAGCCAGCTCAGCGTAATCAGGATTGACGAAATCGCAATCAATAAAACGCTTGTTATACTGCTGGTACTGGTTTTTGCGAATCAGGCCCATAGTTGCATTATTAAACATCACAATAGTCAGGGGCCGCTTATAGTTAACGGCTGTCATAATCTCCATGCAGCACATCTGGAAGCCACCATCACCCAGAATGGCGAACACCGCATCATCTGTCTGAAAACTTGCCCCTATGGCAGCAGGTATGGCATGTCCCAGAGACGAAACACCGGAATTGGGATAAAAGTGATTACCAGATGCGACGTTGAAAAAATTCTGTGCAAATATGATGTTATCGTCGAAAACCGTCAGCCCCGATTCAAAATACTTTTCCAGGTGCTGATAAAAAGCTTCTACCAAGGCAAATTCATCCTGAAAAACGGTTGTATGCTGTTGCCTGGCCTGTTGTTCCAATTGCTGCTTATAGCCTGAAAAGTCATTCAGCTGCTTGGCCGGACAAGCCCTCGCCGTCAGTTCTTTATGCAAGCTCGACAGGGCCGCTCCAATATCAGCAGAAATGGCAACATCGGCATGAAACACTTTCTCCAGTTGTTCGTGATTAATATCCACCTGGACAACTTTCTTGTCTTTCAGCAAACCATCATCCCACAGGTAACTGGTCCGTTCATTGAACCCGGCACCCAGGAATATCACCAGGTCAGCTTTTTCAACAATATACTGGTAGGCATACCCGGTCGATGTCACGCCCAGGCTACCCAAAGACAATGGCGACTGTTCCGCCACCACGCCTTTACCTTTCAGGCTACTGGTTACCGGAATATTCAGGGTCTCGCTCAGGCTTTTTACCTGTGGCTGGGCATCGGCAAGAATACATCCATAGCCAGCGACAATCACTGGTGCCTTGCTGGCACATAATAACTCGGCGAACTGCCCAATCGCTGCATAATCCAGTGTTGCAGACCGGTGTCCTGCAGGAATCCTGACCCGTTCGAGTATCTCTTCTTCAACCAGCTCTTTTTGTACATTGTAAGGCAGGCTTAACAAGACGGGACCAGGTTTTTCAGAAAGTAAGACTTTTGCAGCATGGTTAAGCACATTGGCGAGGTAATCTGTACGTTCAATGACCTTGTGATAACAGGTAATCCCCTTGAAAATAGATCCCTGGTCAATGCTGCCACCTTCACCGGAACTTTCCTGCAGGCCACCCTTGCCAAAAATATGTGTAGGAGCTTCACCGGTAATTACCAGGACCGGGCGTTTATCTGAATAGGCATTGGCAATACCGGTAACCAGATTGGTTGCTCCTGGACCAGCTGTGCTGATACAGGCACCAATTTTACCGGAAACGCGGGCATAACCATCAGCCATAAAGGCCGCACCCTGCTCGTGCTTAGCCAATACACTCTGGATGCCGGAATCGTAGAGGCTGTCATAGACCGGCAGAATATGAGCGCCAGGCATCCCGAAAATTGCCTGGATACCCAGTTTCTCCATGAACCGGACTATTATTTCACTGACTTGTACTTGCATACTTATTCGTTAAATTCAGCCTGATGGAAACCACACTCAGGCAGTGAGCAGGTTATACTCAAGTCACCGCTGAAAGGTCTTGAAAAATCAAAAATTGGTTCGCGATTGTGCCACAGATTGAAAGATTTACCGAGCCGCAATTTTGCTGCTTTAGACGGACCTGAAACCCGAAAAGAAATTGTGATGCTATTCACAGAACTTTTTTCGCTTTGAACTATCTTATTAACTACTCCCGTTAGAAGTCTTGAAGTATTTCAGCCCAACCGGATTTTCCAGTTGGGTTTTTTCTTGCACGACAAACAGGAATTAAGTTCCCACATATCAAAGGATATTTTCTTTGTAGCCGTTAACAGGAAGGAAAACAGGCCTCGGTTCTTGCGGACACTTGATTTGTACAGGTTACGTATTTATTCAAATAACCCTGTTAATCTTGGCTCTACTCCCATAAAATCGGGAAATACGCCAGAAATCTTTCTCCATTTGAAAAGATCATGGCAAACTGTAGGTAATAAGGGTGACAGAAGAAGAAATAAACAGCCCCAAGGCAAGTAATAACGAAGCTGTACTACAGCAGCAGTACCTCCGTGCAATGAGCTCATTCGAGGGTATTATCCTTGGGCAAATTGAAGTCAAAAACAAGCTGGGTGACCGTCTTAATTACAGTATCCGTGCCGGCCTGTTTATCCTGAGCCTGGTTGCCATGTCAATTCTCATCCTGTTACTGATGCTCAGTTCACAGGTCAGTCGAATCTCGCACGTGGTAGGTGATATGAATGTTCACTTTATCGCTGTCTCTGCCAAAATGGATGATATCAAGAACAATATGGTTGCCATGGAGTCACAGGTTGCCCTCATGTCTGACATCGAGCAATATACCACGGTCATGAGTCAGGAAATGGATGAGATCACTTCAAATATAAATGCAATGGAATACAGTGTGATGGGAATTGACCACCAGTTTACTGACATGCATCAGACCATTAACAATATTGCAATTACCATCAGGCAGATGAATTCGCAAGTTCAGGTTATAAACTACGAGATGAACCGCATGGCCGAACCCGCCCGCTCCATTAACAAGTTCTTCCCGATACCCTGACAGGACCAGCCAGGAAACCATATGCAGGACGATCCACGCAGAGCAATTGTTGAAGTTATGGCCAGAGTGGGCAGGGAAACCCAGCTGCACATCGATGAACGCCACAAGCACTTCAAAATCACCGACAAAGTCATCAAGCGTATATCGATTCTGCTACTTATTGTTGCATTCATTAATGTTTACCTGGTCTGGGTACTTTCCAGAAATATGGATGGCATCGTTAACAACATGGACTCGATGCGCTCGCATCTGACCCAGATCGATGACGACATGACTGAAATAGCAATCACCGTAGAACAGTTCGATAACCACATTACCTATATGCATGTTATTGCCAATAACATAGGCAACATAACATCCAGCCTGCCACTGATCAGAATCAACATGGACAGCATGACCGAAAGCATGCAATCCATAGATCATGACATGGGTGGCATGAAAGCTTCTATCGATGATATCGGCCTCAATATGTACCACATGACAAGCGGTATGACCGGCATGGAGTATAACGTGCGCCAACTATCCAAGCCGATGAGTGTACTTAACCCGATTTTTCCTTAACCCTGTTTTATCAACTGCACAATCAGCCAGACTGCTCAGCAGGACAAACCGGCTGAGTTCCGGGAACAATTCCTTCTATCCAGATATTTCCCCGTTTCCCAACAAAAAAGCGCGCTTGAAATTAAAGTTTCCGAAAAAAATGCCGCTGCTCTTTGTAAGGTTTTAACAAGTTTATTGCTGTGCCTGAAAAATGGCCTTCCATGACAAGGAGAGTTTTGTGCTCACCCGATTTTTTCACACCCATTATCTGCCCCATTTTTTCCTGATTCTGGCGTTTCTACCATTATCGGCGGTCGCTGAAAAATGCCTGTATATTTCGTCTTACCACAAGGGCTATGCCTGGTCAGATGGTGTTGAACGCGGACTTAGGAAAACTATTGGCAATCAATGTGAACTCAGACAGTTTGACATGGACACCAAGCGTCATAAAAGTGAAGCTGATAAAAAAGCCGCTGCTTTAAAAGCCAAACAGTTAATCGAAAGCTGGCAGCCGGATGTTGTTATTACTTCAGATGACAACGCCGCCAGATACCTGATTCAACCCTATTTCAGGGATCACCCAACACCGTTTGTCTTCTGCGGTATTAACTGGAGTGTTGACGAATACGGTTTCCCCTATAGCAACACGACTGGCATTGTCGAAATAGCACCCATCGCCCCCCTTTTTGACAGGATTCAGCACATTCAAGGCAAAGCCACCACCGCATTCTATATTGGCGCAAATACATTGACAGAAACAAAAAACCTGGCCCGTTTCAAAAAAGCCGCCAACAAGAGAAATATTGAAATAAAAAGCGGCCTGGCCAGCAGCAATTCTGAGTGGATGGATTTTTATCGACAGGCACAACAAGCTGATTTTGTGATTATCGGCAGTAAATCAGGGATAAATGACTGGAAGCATGAAGAGATTCTGGAACTTGTTAACTCGTCCACCAGGGTCATGACTGTAACCAATCATGACTGGATGATGCCCTATACGATTCTGGGCCTGACCAAAATCCCTGAAGAACAGGGAGAATGGGCTGCACAGGCTGCATTACATATTCTAAAAGGCACTGCCCCCACCGATATTCCCATTATCTCAAACCGGAAATGGGAGATTTGGCTGAATCCGTCAATATTAAATAACACCGGGATAGCCTTGCCAAAGGATATTAGCCGGAAAGCCAAAAAAGTGAATTGATGACGTGCCTCCATGCGGATTTTAGCCGAGAACGAAAAATTCTTTTCCCGTAAAAACCTGGCATTTCTGGTGACAACCATTTTGCTGGTTTCACTGATTATTGCGGGCATTTCTATCTGGACAGATACGCAACGTGTCCGTGATAAATTTGATAAAGATGTCACACTGGTCAAACAGTTCATTACCCAGCGCATCGCCAGCCTGGAAACCGTGCTGATATCCATGGTTGGCATACATCATTCCAGCGACGAACTGAATGTGGCTGAGTTCAGCGGCATCGCACAGGAAATACTCACAGCCTACCCGTTCATCTCCTCGATATTACGCATTGAAAAAGTGTCTGCCAGTGAAACCGACAGCTTCGTTGAAAGCATGGTAGAAAAGGGCTTTGTCGGCTTTAGACTCAAAAGCTTTGCAAACGACAGCCAGGCTTATTTACCCTGGAAATTAGCCATCAATTTCATTGAACCACTCACTCCGATATCAGCCAAGGCGCTTGGCTATGATATTGCCACTTCAGGCAATGCTATTGACGCCATTACAAAAGCGATAGATTCAGGTGAAATCACGGCTTCCGGCCCGATTCCATTAACCGAGCCTGATATTTTGTCCTTTCTGGTTTTCAAAGCCATTTACCAGGGCAGGTATCCACCCGAAACACCTGAAGACAGGCGTAAAATGCTCAGCGGCCTGGTCGCGCTTGAAATGCGACCCGAGCAGTTTTTTGACGGCATTCCTTTTGATGAGCACCAACTGGCCATTGCTTTGCTACACAACGGCAGCGACGCACCGGACAAAAACCTTCCTCTTGCCGGAAATAGCGGCCTGGTTAAAAACGCCAAACCCACCAAGCTGTTCTCACAGCAGTCTCAGCAAATTATTCAGGCCTATGGGAAAATCATGAATATCACGCTGAGCCGTGATGTTGGATATGAAGTAATCAATGCCTGGAAACTGGCCACTGCCCTGTTATTCACAATTGTCATTATTTCCCTGTCATTTGGTATTTACCGGATCCGCCGTATTGCCAGTCTGCGAGAAGAGAAAGCCGCGATTGCCATTTTTGAAGAAGGCGAACGTTTTGCCCAGGTCATTGATACAGCTTTTGATGCCGTTATTACCACAGATAACAACGGCAAAATCCTGAGCTGGAACCAGAAAGCTGAGAAAACTTTTGGTTATGATAAAAATATGGTCGAAGGTCAGCTACTGCTGCCATTGATCCTGTCAACGGATGCCATACGCAAACACGGCCAATTCATTACTGAATTTTTCAGCACTGCGAACCCGGAAGAACCCGGTTTCCAGATTGAAGTTACCGGCAAGCATAAAGAAGGTAACGAATTTCCCCTGGAGCTTTCCGCCTCAATCTCCTTTATTGGCGATGAATACATTCTCAGTATTTTCGCCCGCGATATCACGCAACGAAAGGAAGCAGAGAAACAGATCAGGCAATTGGCCTACTATGATTCACTGACCAATTTACCTAACCGCCAATCCTTCAAAATCCAGACGAACCTGGCCATCAAGTCTGCGATCCGTAACAATCGTATTGGCGCAGTCCTGTTTATCGATCTCGATGAGTTTAAACGCATCAATGACACGCTGGGTCATGATTTTGGTGACCTGTTGATCAAGAAAGTTGGTCATCGGCTGCTTGAACAGGTACGCGACAATGACTCGATCTCGCATTACTCCCTAGAAGATGAAGCTCCCAAGCAGAATGTTGCCCGACTGGGTGGTGATGAATTCACTGTATTACTCACCGAAATCAAGGACATTCATGATGCCAGCCTGGTAGCCAGCAGGATACAGCAGAATATTGACCGGTCTTTCGACCTGAATGGTTCCGAGGTCTATGTCACACCCAGTATCGGTATTGCAATATTCCCTCATGATGGCAAGGAAGTGGACGAACTGCTGAAGAATGCCGACACAGCCATGTACCATGCCAAGGAAGTGGGCAAAAATAATTTCCAGTTTTATTCGGAACATATGGGAATTCGTGCGGCAGAACATCTCCGTCTTGAAGGCAAACTGCGCAAGGCGTTAGCGCTGGACGAAATGAAGCTGTATTACCAGCCACAGATTTGCTCTGCAACCGGCCAGATCATTGGCGCTGAAGCATTACTTCGCTGGGAACAGTCAGAACTGGGCATGATTTCGCCTGCCGAGTTTATTCCGCTGGCCGAGGATACCGGCATGATTCTGGAAATTGGTGACTGGGTCTTAAACCAGGCCTGTCAGCAGAATGCCCAGTGGCAGAAAGCCGGCCTGCCACCCATACGCGTTGCCGTTAACCTCAGTGGCCTGCAATTTATTCAGAAAGACCTGCAGCAGAAAGTCAAACAGGCTTTAAAAAAATCAGGCCTGGCGCCTGAGTATCTCGAACTCGAGATAACCGAAAGTATTATCATGCGTAATATCGATGACACCATTGCGACCCTGCAGTCATTCAGGGACATGAACCTGGGTGTGTCAGTTGATGATTTCGGTACCGGTTATTCCTCATTAAGTTACCTGAAGCGTTTCCCACTCGAGTCACTCAAGATTGACCGCTCATTTGTACAGGATATTCCAGGGGATAATGACGACGTCAAGATCACTTCCGCCATTCTGGCCATGGCACGAAGCCTTAACCTGAAAGTGGTTGCCGAAGGTGTTGAAACAGAGCAACAGGCAATGTTTCTTGCCAACCATCATTGCGACCTGCTACAGGGATACCTTTACAGCAAACCTGTACCTGCGCAAGAATTTCAGAAACTGCTCGCATCAGGAAAACGTTGGAATATGTCGAGCGCTTTAGAGCAATAGTTAAACATACTGAAAACTATGAGCAACAACCTACAGGGTAATGATGACGCTTCAAATGCCGAACAGGTATTTCATGTCGAAAATCTCACCAAGATTTACCAGATGGGAGAGGTACAGGTTGAAGCCCTGCGCGGCATCAACCTGGAACTGTTTAAAGGTGAATTTACTGTTTTCCTGGGCGCTTCAGGCAGTGGAAAATCCACCTTGCTGAATATTCTGGGTGGCCTGGACACGCCAACAGCCGGAAACGTTTTTTATAGCCAGAATGACCTTACGCACGCCTCTGAGCGGGAACTGACCCGCTATCGACGCTATCACGTGGGCTTCGTATTCCAGTTCTACAACCTGATACCCAGCCTGACTGCGCGTGAGAACGTAGCCGTGGTAACTGAAATTTCACTGTCACCAATGCAGCCGGAGCAGGCACTGGCATTGGTAGGACTGACTGAACGCATGGATCACTTCCCTGCCCAGCTGTCTGGCGGAGAACAGCAGCGTGTTGCCATTGCCAGGGCAATTGCCAAAAACCCGGACGTGCTGTTGTGTGATGAACCCACCGGTGCTCTGGATTCACAAACCGGTATCGTGGTACTGGAGGCACTGCAACGCATTAACCAGGAGCTTGGTACCACTACCGCCGTCATTACCCATAATGCCGGCATTGCCAACATGGCCGACCGGGTAATCCACATGGCCGATGGTCTGATTACCGAAGTAAAAATCAATCATCACCGCCTGTCACCGCGCGAACTGGAATGGTAGTGACTGGAATTCACTGCCTGTGAAAGCCATTGATAAGAAACTCTGGCGTGATTTCTGGGGCATGCGCATGCAGGTCGTGGCCATTGCCATGGTCATTGTCAGTGGCGTCAGCATTTTCATCATGTCGCTCAGCACACTGGATTCCCTGTTTGAAACCCGCGAAAATTTTTATCGCAACCATCACTTCGCCCATATTTTTGCCTCACTCAAACGCGCCCCTCTTTCCCTGGTAGAACGTATTCGTGAAATACCCGGCGTCGATAAAGTTGAAACCCGCGTAGTTGCCTACGTTAATCTCGATGTAGAGGGCTTTAATGACCCGGTCAGCGGCCACCTGCTGTCGTTACCGGACAACAGCCCTGGCCTGCTGAACCAGATCTACCTGCGGGAAGGCCGCCTGCTGGATGCTCTCCGGGATAACGAAGTTTTGCTCAGCGAAGAATTTGCCAGGGCCCACAGGCTTAAGCAGGGTGACAAAATACGTGCCACCATCAATGGACGCAGCAAAACCCTGAGGGTAACAGGACAGGCGGTATCACCCGAATATATCTACCAGATCGCACCAGGGGCCATGTTTCCTGATTACCTGCGTTACGGTGTATTGTGGATGGCTCGCAAGCCATTGGCCAATGCTTATGACATGGAAGGCGCCTTTAACAATGTCGCCCTCACGCTAAGCCGGGAGGGCAATGTCCAGGACGTGATTGACCGACTGGATGAACTGTTAAAACCCTATGGTGGTACCGGTGCCATTGGTCGCAAAGACCAGTTATCCAATCGCTTCCTGTCAGAAGAACTGCGCCAACAGCAGACCATTGCCACTATCTTCCCGCTGATTTTCTTCGGCGTTGCCGCATTTTTACTGAATGTTGTTACCAGTCGGCTGATCAGCCTGCAGCGGGAACAAATTGCCGCATTAAAGGCCTTTGGCTACAGCAATTTTGCAGTGGGACTGCATTACACCAAGCTGATCCTGCTGATCGTCGCGCTGGGCGTTGTTATCGGCACCGGCTTTGGTATCTGGATGGGTAAGGGCATGAGTAATATTTACATGGAATACTATAGCCTGCCATTCATGATTTACACCCTTAAACCGCAGGTCGTGTTAGCCGCAGCGTTGGTCAGCATGACGGTTGCCATGATCGGCACCCTGCATGCGGTACATGCTGCAGCTGCGTTACCACCGGCCCAGGCCATGCGACCTGAACCACCAGCGATGTATCATGCCACGCTGGTGGAACGCCTTGGACTGCAACACTGGTTTACCCAACCAACTCGCATGATATTGCGCCACATCGAGCGCAGTCCGCTAAAGTCATTCCTGACAACCCTGGGTATCAGCATGGCCTGTGGCACCATGATGATCGGCGGCTTCCAGAAAGGCGCTATCGACCACATGGTTGAAGTACAGTACAACCTGAGCCAGCGGAGTGATATCACTGCCTTTTACACGGAACCCACATCACTACGCTCCCTGTACTCCCTACGCAGCCTGCAAGGTGCCCAGCATGTTGAAGGCTTTCGAACCGTAGCGGCAAAACTGCAGTTTGAACATCGTTTTTACCGCACCTCGGTGCAGGGTATCGAGGCCAATGGCAGCCTGATGCACCTGCTCGACACGCAACTGAAAACCATCGACCTGCCGCAACAGGGTGTTGTACTGACAGACTACCTGGCTGAACTGCTGCATATCAAACCTGGTGACATGCTCAGCATTGAAATACTGGAAGGAAACCGCACCGTAGTACAGGTACCGGTTGTCGCAACAGCCAAAGAATATCTGGGTGTAAATGCCTATATGCAGCGAGGTGCATTAAACCGTTTACTCGGGGAAGGTAATGCAATTTCCGGAGCCAGGCTAAAAGTCGATCCGCTATACCAGAACAATGTTTATCGTGAGTTGAAAAAAATGCCACGAATAGCCGGCGTGGTAGAGCAGCAGTCCGCTATCAACGCCTTTTACGAGACCATGGATGAAACCATCCTGTTCTTTACTTTTATAACCACCCTGCTGGGAGGCAGCATTGCTTTTGGCGTGATATATAACAGTATGCGCATCGCCCTGTCAGAACGAAACCGCGAACTGGCCAGTTTGCGGGTTTTGGGTTTTGAACGCGCTGAAGTTGCCTATATTCTGCTAGGCGAACAAGCGTTACTGACCCTGTTCGCATTACCCCTCGGCATGCTGATAGGTTATGGCTTATGCGCTTACCTGGCCTTTAAATTTGATACCGACCTGTACCGAATTCCACTGGTACTGGGGATAAAGGTTTATGCTTTTGCCGCCTTGGTGGTCATTGTTTCATCGATAATTTCTGCATTGATGATCTGGCGCAATCTTGCACAACTCGATATGGTAGCTGTACTCAAAACCAAGGAATAGATCCATGTGGCCACTGATGCACAAGCATCCTGTCATTACGCTGATAACATTGCTGCTAATCGCACTGCTGGCTTATGGCTTTTGGCCGCAGGCAATACTGGTCGAAGCGGTAAGCGTCCAGCGTGACGCCATGACCGTCACGATTGAGGAAGAAGGCCGTACGCGAGTGATAGACCGTTACGTGGTAGCGGCACCCGTTGATGGTGTGACCTGCAGGGTGCAACTGGATGTCGGTGATACCGTCAAACAAGGCCAGGCTTTACTCAGCATTACACCATTGGCATCACAGGTACTTGATCCTCGCAGCCGGGCGCAGGCCCAGGCAAAAGTAGCAGCCGCGCAATCAGCCCTGCACGCTGCTGAAGAACAGGCTATCTCAGCTACAGAAAATGAAAAACTGGCTGCAAGTGACCTTCAGAGACTACGTCCACTATTAAAAAAAGGCACGATCTCACAGGGTGAATTTGATAACGCCTTAACCCGGGCCAATACCAGCAGCGCCGCCAAACGCAGTGCTGATTTCAACGTTGAAGTTGCACACTATGAACTGGAAGCGGCACAGGCATTACTCAACAGCGGCAGCCAAATCAGCCAGGATGGCACATTGGAACGCATCATGATCCGTTCCCCTATCACCGGCAGGATTCTCAAAATTGACCGGCAGTGTGAAGGTCCTGTCAGCACCGGAGAAGCGTTGCTGGAGGTTGGTGATCCCACCGCACTCGAAATTGAAGTGGATGTGTTGTCAGCTGATGCGGTAAAAATTAAACCCGGCATGAAAGTCCGCTTCGATCGCTGGGGTGGTGACCAACCTTTGGAAGGCGTCGTACGCATCATTGAGCCCGTAGGCTTTACCAAAATCTCGGCACTGGGCGTTGAAGAACAACGCGTTTTGATTATTTCAGATTTCACCTCGCCGGCAGATCAATGGCAACTTCTGGGGGATGGATACCGGGTTGAGGCCAGTTTTATAATCTGGCATGAGGAAGATGCCTTACAGGTGCCCGCCAGCAGCCTGTTTCGCCATGGGTCTGGCTGGGCTGTTTACGTGATTCAAGATAACCATGCCAGGCTTCGCCCGGTTAAAGTCGGACAACACAATGGTCTTGTTGCGCAGATTCTCGACGGCTTGCAGCAAGATGAAATTCTCATTGACCACCCCGGCAATGAAGTTGAAGATGGTAGAAGCGTTAAGACCCGTAAATTGGAAGTACAATAGCAAAACAATATGAGCCTGAAAAAAAACGACATTGAAGTCGACTGTAAACACTGTCAATTTAGTTCAAGCAACGACGATGGCGATTTCAAAGTCCTCGTACCCATTAGAGATCTTGAATCTGGCATTACCGGCCAGGCCAGCCTGGTTTGCCAGGTAAGCTCAAATACCCACCACCTGAAGCTGGATCGCTGGACTGATGCATCCAATCAACCCATTAAAGCATCCGAAAATGTTCAGCAAAGGCTTCTCGAGGCACTTGACTACGTCGCTGTAAAAAAAGTCTGTGGCAACCAGGCCATCTGTCCCACTGATGTTGTGGAATTCGTAGAAAAATACGGCAAAAGCTAACGCCTTGGACTTGTCGATCGAAGAAAAAAGAGAATTTAATTTCTAAAAAACAGGTTGGAAAATTACCCCTACTCAAGAGCATAAGTTATTATCAGAGAATAATAATTTAAATAAATTCCTGCTTGTAAATGGAATACAAAAAATCAGGGAAGAATCCATGACACAGACCGACCAGATCCACCATCGCGCGCAATTACTGGATATGGTAATGCAGTCCGCCTCGGAAGGCATGGTTATCGTCAGAAATGATAAAAAAGTCCTTTACGCCAACCCCTCCATGGAAAAAATTACCGGCTTTAGCTGTGACGAACTTGTCAATGAGGGAGAAGGCTTTTTACGCCACGAACTGGATGAAAATGCCTGTAAGGAAATCTGCGATATTGCTCATAATGCAGATCACTTTCGTCGCGAAGTCACTGTACACAAAAAACAGGGTGGTGAAATTCACATTCTTTTAAGTCTGGATACCTTACGTAATGACCAGGGCGAAATTGAATATTTTGTTGGCCTGTTAACCGACATAACCGAAGTCAGGAATTCCCGCCAAAAGCTTGAGTACATGGCAACTCACGACATATTGACCCGTCTGCCCAACCGAACCATGCTCGAAGACAGGCTGCAACAGGCTATTACCCGTGCCAAAAGGCATAACCGGTTCGGTGCGCTTTTGTTTCTTGATCTTGACGACTTTAAGCAGGTTAATGACTCTCTGGGCCATGTTGTCGGTGACAAGTTACTCAGACATGTTGCACAGCGTTTACAGACTTCACGCCGGAAGCAGGACACCGTGGCACGTTTCGGAGGGGATGAGTTTGTCATCATCCTTGAAGATATCGACAAGACTGAAGATATTAATGTAATTGCCGAGAAGCTATTACAGTCATTAAACTCAGCTTTTAAAATTGAGGATTACGAACTGAACATTTCTGCCAGTATTGGCATTACTCTTTTCCCAAGAGATGGCCGTTCAGTCAAAGAACTGCTTCACAAAGCAGATATCAGCATGTACGAAGCAAAAAAATCTGGCCGCAACCGTTACCATCTACAGGATGACTGACAATCCAAAACATTGCCCCAGCTGGATTTGAGAAGCCATATAACTTTTTTACTGGCTGGCATAAAGCGCTTCAAACTGCTCCCGACTGACCGGCCTTGACAGCAAATAGCCTTGCAGCAAGTCACAGTTACCCTGGACAAGAATATCTTCCTGCTCCTGGGTTTCGATACCTTCAGCCACGACCTTAAGGCCAAACACCTTGGAGAGATTCAGTATCATTTCAATCATGGACTGGTCACTGGTATTTTCAGTCAATTCCTCGATAAACGAACGATCTATTTTGATTTCATCCAACGGCACTTTCCTGAGGTAACTCAAGGAAGAATAGCCGGTACCAAAATCATCAATGGAAAATGAAAAACCATTGTTTTTCATACTTTCCATAATTTCGACCAGCGTATCCAACTCCTCAGCCATAACACTTTCAGTCAATTCAAAAACAATTTTATTCCTTAACTCTTTATCCAGATATTTCTGACTCAGACGTTCGACGTCATTTTTAAAACCATGATAAAAAAATTGCCGCATGCTGACATTGATCGATATTTGTTTAAGATTAATGTCCTGCGCATGCCAATCACGCAATACTTTAAACGACTCTTCAATAACGAAATTACCAATCTCGATAATCAGCCCAGTCTTTTCAGCGATAGGAATAAATTCGGCCGGAGGAACAGCACCCAGTTCTTCACTATTCCAGCGCAGCAATACTTCACAACCCTCGATCTTATGAGCCTTATTAAACTGTGGCTGATAATTCAGGATAAATTCCTTGTTATTTAACGCATTGTGCAGCAGCCTTTCTATTTCCAGGTTTCTTTCAACCCGCTCTGCCACTTCATCACCAAACACCACGACACCATCGCGGCCTTTGTCCTTAACCTCATACATCGCAATATCAGCTTCCTTGATGTATTGGCTGGCATCCTGATCAGGATTATGCATGAGGCTCATGCCAATACTGGCACTGATATAAAGATCATGTTTATCGATATGATATGCCTGCTTTAAAACTTCCCTGAGATCTTCAGCTATGCTCATGGCCCGTTCGAAACAGACATCATGATCAGCACAGATACCGCCTACTATAATAAACTCATCACCCCCCATACGGGCAATGACAGCATCTCTAGGCACAATTTCGTTCATCCTTCGAGCGACTTCCTTGAGCATAATATCGCCAACATCATGTCCAAGAGAGTCATTGATCGTTTTGAAATGATCCAGGTCAATCAGCAACAGGCTGCTATAACCACCATTGCTTTTCAACGTATTAACCACGCGCTGCATGACATCAATGAAGTAATTTCGGTTATATAAACCGGTTAACTGGTCATGCGCAGCCTGGTAATTGGTTTTCTCAATGAGTTTGTTACTGCTCGAAGAAGCGTAGTAAAGCACCCAGAGAAAGATACTGCTGAAAATTGTCAGTACATAGCCATACCAGGTCCCCACCTGGGAAAAATACAAGATAAGGGGAATCATCAGGATCAGGATAATCGGCACAAACAACCGGCGATCACTGAACAACAGGGACGAAGCAACAACTGACGCACCGATCTGGGTAAATATGGCTACATAATGCAGTCCTGTTTGATGCAGGGGTACGAATAACAGGAAGATAACTGTCCAGAGTGTAAAAATGGTGTAATAAAAATAACTCGCCTGCCGATACCAGTCGGCCAGGCCTTGATGACTCATGGAACTGAAATTATAATCTCTGTAGAGACGATATCCCCAGACCGAAACTGTCAGTAAAGCCAGGTACCAGGCAACTGAGCGGACTGCAACTTCCTGGATAATACCAAGCAAAATGTAGCCAAGGCCTGGCCCCAAAGAAAGTCCAAGCATGACCAGAATCTGCTTGTGCAGAAATTCGTAAAACTGTTTTGTTTTTTGAGTATTGATGACGATTTTTCTTTATTCGTTAATTTAAATCAGCAAGATCGGGCAATAGATACAAAAACGACCTAACCGTCATCTAGATAGCGGCAAGTGACTTAAAATCTTTAATCAGGCCCCAATATACAATTCAACCGAATTTTTTATGTTTGGATACAAATGGAAAGCATGGATTAAGTTGTTTTTTTAAGGCTCAACTCGACAACCAGGGGCAAATGATCCGAACCGACATGCGGATAAGTGTGAATAGCCTTCACTTGCAATGGCTCAGAATGCAGCAAGTGATCAATGGGCAAGCCGATACCGGAGAGTTTACCTGGCCAGGTAGGTAAAATACCCCATCCCTGGCGAGCATTGATGAGTCCGGTTTTTTCTACCAGTGAATAATAATCGGGTGACCAGTGGGTAACGTTCAAATCACCAACGACAATAACCGGCAGTGGCTGATGCATCACAAAATCAGCCACTGCATTTAACTGGCGATCACGCTGCTGTTTTAGTAATGGCGTCACCGGAGGCAAAGGATGCGTAGTCAACAACCTGACCGGCTGGTTATCCAGGTGAATTGTTGCCTGGATTGAAGGCAGCCCTATATCAGCGAGATCGACCACCTCAAGATCCACCATAAGTAGCTTGGTCAAAATGGCAATACCAAAATTCCCCTCCCTGGCTACCACTTTCTGATAAGGATAGTCTTCCACTAGTAAGGATAAGTTTTTTTCCCAAAGTGGCGTCACTTCCTGCAGTATTACAATATCCGGATTTTCAAATGCAACCGCATCCAGCAGCAAATGATATTCCCGGTTTTGACTGTAGACATTACTGTGAAAAATTTTCAGTGTTGGCGAAAATTCGCCTGCCCTGGCTTCTTCAACTATTGAAAAAATCGGAGCAACACTGAAAATATTGATAATCAATAGTAGAAACATGGTAAGCGCTGACAGATAGTGCCGGATAAGCAGGAACAATAGAAAACAGACCAGGGCACCCAGGAGATACAACAGCCTGAAATGAGACGTCAGCTCGAGTATCCAGTAGGAAAAACCACCCAGGCTGATAATACTCAGGCAAAAGACAAGCAATGCTGTAATCTGCAACAGGCCCAGCCATACGGAAAAGCGGTCCAGTGTATTAAAATCAGGCTGAAAATTCATTTTACCCATAACCCTTGATGAGACACCCATGAAAAAACTGTTTCCAGTCATTATAGCTATCGTAATAGCTTACACAGTTTCCCAGGAAACTAACCTGTTTGAATCGACCCAGCTACATGAGGCTGAACGCTCAACCGGTTCAGTGCAAACTGCCTATGCAAATCGACAAAGTAATATCCAGGTTCAGGGCAAAGGTATTGTCAGCCGGTTATTGGCCGATGACAATGATGGATCAAGACATCAGAAGTTCATCTTGAAACTGGCTAACAGCAAGACTGTACTGGTGGCGCACAATATAGACCTGGCCCCCAGAATCAGAAATCTCGGCAAAGGCGATACAGTTGAGTTTTATGGAGAATATGAATGGAACGCCAAAGGAGGAGTCATCCACTGGACCCATCATGACCCAAACAATCTTCATACCGGAGGCTGGTTAAAGCACCAGGGTCAGACTTACCAATAAAAAAGCACTTCAGCCTAACTGTAAGTGCTTATTTTAATTGGTCGGAGCGAAAGGATTTGAACCTTCGACCCCCACAACCCCATTGTGGTGCGCTACCAAGCTGCGCTACGCTCCGAATAAGCGCGCAATTCTACTGTTTCCAGCCCGGAAGCTCAATGCCGCGTTTAGCATTAAGCCTATAAATGGCCCAAAGTGAATCCCACACAAGCCGTAGCTGGTTTTTCCCACTGAAAAAAGTCACTAAAATTCTTTAATATGGAAATGTCTCACAAGTACAAAAAGACATCACCGGGAGGCCTGGCTGTCAGCCTTACCGAATATTAGTAAATTAAATCGCGCAATCTGCAACATATATTTGCCGATGTTGTCAGATTAATATTAGAAGTAGTTTCTGCCACAGGAGAGGGCCAACATGAATCAATCAAAACCCGCTATCAGCAATGCAAAATTTTCAGTTGGCGATATCATTCATCACAGCAAGTTTGATTACCGTGGTGTTATCGTGGATGTTGATGCGGATTTTCAATTATCTGAAGAGTGGTATGACAAGGTTGCCCAATCCCGGCCCCCGAAGGATCAGCCCTGGTATCACGTACTGGTGCATGATACAGCCCAAATGACTTATGTTGCTGAGCGCAACCTTGAAGCAGATACAGTCAAAGCTCCTGTCAAGCACCCGTTGATTGACGAGTATTTCTCAGGATTTCATGACGGTCATTATCAGCATGAACAGCTCACGAACTAGTTAGACAGCCCTCATATCAGGAGAACCGCCATGTCATTCAATAGCACAAGCATGCGTCGTTTTATCACATGGACGGGCATTGCCAGTCTTGCATTACTTAGCGCCTGTAATTTTTCTCTATCACCCCGCACAATTGGCGGAGTCCCCTTATCCGATACAGCATCATTAACCATTAATGAGCAAATCAGCATAAAGCCGGAAAACACCCGGGTCTTTATTCAGGATGGCATTGTGGTCAGTCAATTTAACCATTACAAACACAACTGCAATCTTGAGGTGAGAAAAAGGGATGACAATAATTTCCAGTTCATCAATCCAGGCTCATACCGTATCCATTCGATTCAGAATACCCTGGAACAGGTAGTTCGTTTTAATCCAGGCGAGACTGTTAATCTGGCATTCCTGGATTCCGAGGGACAAATCCCGGGACTTCTACTTGCTGGAGTAGATGACAGCCCTTCAGATATTTACCTGGGTATGCATTTTTACCTTGAAGGTGAGGATAGCAACATAATGCGCTTGTCATGTCGTGGAGCCTTGGCACCACCATGGGATGCCCAGCCACCTACGCTCGCTGAAATCAGGCAGGCTTTAGGAAATCTCGCAACCTTGCAAATGTAGTAACTACAGGCCCCATGCTGTCGGAACCAGCCTGGAAATTGTCCAATAAAAAAGCCGGGGCTTATTAGCTCCCGGCTTTTACACCACCCACTTTCGTGGAAAATATTATTTCAACGTTTCAGAATTTGCAAAACTTCCTCAAGCTCGGATGTCAGCTGCTTGATGATCTGCTGGCTCTGATTCTGATCGATCTTGGCATCGTCACCGGATAATTGCTGACGTGCTCCACCAATCGTAAAGCCCTGCTCGTACAGCAAACTGCGAATCTGACGAATCATTAATACGTCATGACGCTGGTAATAACGACGGTTACCACGTCTTTTAACTGGTTTTAACTGTGGAAATTCCTGCTCCCAATAACGTAGGACGTGCGGTTTTACCTCGCACAGATCACTTACTTCACCGATAGTGAAATAACGTTTGCCTGGTATGGCAGGTAAATTTTCGTTACTACTACTGTGCCCCGGATCCAGCATATGCCTCAACTCTTTGTTTCAGTTTCTGTCCTGCTTTAAAAGTCACCACGCGACGGGCAGAAATTGGAATTTCTTCACCGGTTTTGGGGTTACGGCCAGGACGCTGTTTTTTCTCTCTCAGGTCAAAATTTCCAAAACCGGACAGTTTGACCTGCTCACCATTTTCGAGAGAGATGCGAATGACTTCAAAAAATTTTTCGACCATTTCCTTGGCTTCACGTTTGTTCAGGCCAAGTTCCTCAAACAGGCGTTCTGCCATATCTGCTTTGGTAAGTGCCATTTTGTCTTTCTCTTAAACTAATCTCTTAATTCAACATTCAGTTCAGAAGACAATGCAGACAGTATTTCTGCTGTCGCATTTTCGACTTCATCGTCAGTTAGTGTCTTGGAAGAATCCTGTAAAATCAAGCTCAAAGCCAAACTTTTTAGACCAGAATCTACATTATCCCCAGTATAGACATCAAATAAGCGTATGTCTTTAATAATTGCTGATGACGCTTTTTTGACACATTTTTCAACTTTACTGAACTCCAGATCCTTATGCATAACCAATGCCAAATCTCGACGAATCGAAGGAAAACGTGATAACGCTTCAAATTCAGGCAGCTTGCCATCAGCTAATGCATCCAGTTCAACTTCGAACAGGTAGGCACGCATACCCAGACCCAGTTTTTTCTCCAGTTGCGGATGCAACATGCCAATCCAGCCAATTACCTGGCCATTTCGCAGCACTTGTGCGGTTTGACCGGGGTGCAATACCGGATGCTCTGCCGATTCAAAGCTGAAACTTTCAGGATCAGCGGTTAATGTCAGCACCGCCTCGAGGTCACCTTTCAAATCGTAGAAATCGGCCTGACGCTTATTGGCATCCCATTGCTCAGCCTCTAACGGACCACTGGCCAGCCCAGCAAACATTGGCCGTTGTTTTATCTCACCCTCTTTTTTAAAACTGAGACCTGATTCAAACAAACGAATCCGGTTCTGCTGACGGGCGACATTGTGCTGCATGGCCTGAACCAGACCTGCCCATAAAGAACCTCGCATGATGGCCATGTCCGCTGAAATCGGATTGGACAGTTCAATGCGCTCCTCGCCCGGCGTCATTAACTCCGCCATCTCCGGACTGATGAAACTGTAAGTAATCGATTCCTGGTAATCACGGGCAACCAGCAGCCGCTTGGCCCTGAGTAAATCGAATGCAACTTCCCTGCCCGGATGCATATCCTGCGAAGCAATCGCACGATTGGTCGGGATATTTTCATATCCGAAAATACGGGCAATTTCCTCAATCAGGTCGACTTCAATGGTGATATCAAAGCGACTGGATGGCGGAGTTACCCACCAGCCCAAATCAGTACTGGTTAACGACATGCCCAGCTGGTCCAGGATCTGTGCAATACGATCATCTTCAATACTGACGCCCAGTATCTGCAGCACACGCTGGCTTCGCAGGTGAATTTGCGGTTGTTCTGGCAGATGGCTATCAGCAACCACTTCCTTAACCGGCCCCGCTTCTCCTCCAACTATTTCGAGTAACAAAGCAGTAGCCCGCTCAATGGCAGTTACCTGTAACTGCCAGTCAACACCACGCTCAAAACGATGCGAAGAGTCAGTATGCAGGCCAAAAGCCCTGGCCTTTCCCGTAATGGATAAAGGATTAAAAAAAGCGGATTCCAGCAGGATATCCCGGGTTGTGGCAGAAACTCCGGAATCCTCTCCACCCATGATGCCGGCCAGTGCCAAAGGATGCTTGTGATCAGCAATCACCAGGCTATCAGGAGACAATTGGATTTCACTGCCATCCAGTAATGTCAGTTTCTCGCCTGCCTCGGCCAACCTGACAATGATGCCATCATTCAGGTTTGCCAGGTCAAAGCCATGCATTGGTTGACCCAGTTCAAGCATGACGTAATTGGTCACATCTACAACCGGGTTGATCGCCCGAATACCACCACGACGCAGTTTCTCAACCATCCAGACAGGCGTCTCCGCATTCGCATCAATATTGCGAATAATCCGGCAGACATACCTGGGACAGGCTTCGGAAGCCTGCACATCAACAGGGAACACCTCTTCGTGAGAAGCTTCCACTGCGGAAATTTCCGGTGTTTTCAGCTCTACTGCATTAATCACACTGACTTCACGTGCAATCCCGGCGATACTCAGGCAATCGCCCCGGTCCGGCGTCAGGTCAACTTCAATCAATGCATCATCCAGCGCCAGAAACTCACGAAAATCCTGGCCAACTTCGGCACTGGCTGCAAGCGACATAATGCCGTCCGCGCTTTCCGCCAGACCGAGTTCAGCCGCTGAACAAATCATGCCCAGCGACTGTACACCACGTAACTTGGCCTTCTTGATCTTGAAATCACCAGGCAGTTTCGCACCCACGGTTGCGACCGGCACTTTCATTCCTGCAGCAGCGTTACTTGCACCACATACAATCTGCAGGTTTTCTTCAGCACCGACATTAACCTGGCAAACACCCAGCTTGTCAGCATCCGGGTGTTGTTCACGGGACAGGATTTCACCAACGACAACACCATTAAAGCCGGGCGCCGCCAATTCAACTCCATCCACTTCCAGTCCGGCCATACTTAACTGGTCAGCCAGTTCCTGTGTCGTGACTTCGGGTTTGACCCATTCACGCAGCCAGCTTTCGCTAAAACGCATTGTTGTTACCTTTCATTAATTGTTCACCACAAAGGACTCTAAGAACACGAAGAAAATTAATCGTTGAGACTGGAGCCCCAATTTTGTAGTGCGTTAATTTCCAAACCTTTTTAATCGCTCAGGCATCACGAAAATCAACCCCGGCTTTGCCTAAAAAACTTTGTGAACTTTGTGTTCTTCGTGGTGAATATTATTATGCAAATTGCCTTAAAAACCTTAGATCGTTTTCGAAGAACAGGCGCAAGTCATTCACGCCGTAGCGCAACATGCCAAGTCGTTCGACACCCATACCAAAGGCATATCCGGAGTATTTTTCCGTATCGATATTCACATGACGCATCACTTCCGGATGAATCATGCCGCACCCCAGTACTTCCAGCCATCCGGTCTGACTACAGACACGACACCCCTCGCCTTCACACATGACACATTCAATATCGACTTCCGCCGATGGTTCGGTAAACGGAAAATAGGAAGGACGAAAACGGACTTTCAGGTCTTTTTCAAAAAAGCCCTGCAGGAAATCATGAATAATGCCCTTCAAATCAGCAAAGGTGACATTTTCATCAACCAGGAAGCCTTCAACCTGGTGGAACATGGGCGTATGCGTCAGATCCGAGTCACAGCGATAGACGCGACCAGGCGCAATAACCTTCAATGGGGGTTCAGCATTTTCCATCACCCGGATCTGTACCGGCGAAGTGTGCGTTCTCAATAACAGGTGCTCATCAAAATAAAACGTATCATGCATCGCGCGTGCAGGATGGTGCGCAGGAATATTCAGCGCTTCGAAGTTATGGTAGTCATCCTCGATTTCCGGACCTTCGGCCACGCTGAAACCGGCATTGGCAAAAAGTTTCTCGATACGCTCAATCGTACGGGTAACCGGATGCAATCCACCACTGTTAGCGTTACGCCCCGGCAGTGTGACATCAATCGTTTCAGATGCCAGGCGCGCATTCAGGACTTCCTGCTCCAGTGCGATTTTTCGGCTTTCATCGCTTTTTGAACAGTCTGCTTTGCCTTGTTAATAGCCTGCCCTGCCTGTGACCTCTCTTCTTTAGGCAACTTACCCAACTGTTTCAGTTGTTCAGTAATTGCGCCTGTTTTACCCAGGTAGGCCACTCTGACATCATCAAGTGCACGCAGGTCAGCCGCAGAGCCTACTTTTTCATGAGCTTCCTGAAGCAGTGTTTCCAAGTCGATAGTCATGCTTGTTCCCTTTATCTATTGGGCTGTCTTGTTAAAGGCTGTAAAGCGAAAAAAAGGGAAAGGCCAGCAGGCCCTTCCCTCTTGCATCCCCTCCCCTTACCAAGGGGAGGGTCAGGGTGGGGTTACCCCCTCCTAACCTCCCCCTTTGGCAAGGGGGAGGGATTTTTTAGTTAGAGAGCGCAGCCTTGGCTTGTTCTGCCAGCGCAGTAAATGCAGCTGCATCATGTATGGCAAGATCAGCCAGTATTTTACGATCGACTTCAACATTTGCCTTGTTCAAACCGTCAATCATACGGCTGTATGACAAACCATTCAGACGGGCTGCAGCGTTGATACGCGCAATCCACAATGCACGGAACTGACGTTTCTTCTGACGGCGATCACGGTAGGCATACTGACCTGCCTTGATAACAGCCTGCTTGGCAACACGGTAAACCTTGCTGCGCGCGCCGTAATAACCTTTAGCTTCACTTAAAACTTTCTTGTGCTTGGCATGAGCCTGTACACCACGTTTAACTCTTGGCATCGTATATTCTCCTTAACTCAATTAAGCGTACGGCATCATGCGACGGGCTGATGCAACATCTGCAGGATGCAGCATGGCATCTGCACGTAACTGGCGTTTACGCTTGGTACTTTTCTTGGTCAGGATATGACGACGATGCGCCTGGTTGCGCTTGAAACCACCAGCAGTTTTGGTAAACCGCTTGGCTGCGCCCCGGTTGGTTTTAATCTTTGGCATTTTCTTCTCCTATATAGCTATTCCCACGAAGGGCTGAGTTCAGGGTAACCCAGGCAATGCCTATTGGCCCGGTTACCACGATAAAACTATTGCAATTCATCATACTGGCATGTTTCAAGCCAGTATCCCGCAATTAATCCATAAAATTCCGGCTAAAAGCGCCTGCCGGAATGACGATATATGGACTAATTTAACTTCATAAAATCATTTCTTTTTCGGTCCCAGCACCATCACCATCTGACGACCTTCCATCAGCGGCTGCTGCTCAACCACGCCATATTCGGCCAGGTCTGCTTCAACACGCCTTAACAGTTCCAGTCCAATCTCCCTGTGTGCATGCTCTCTACCTCTAAAGCGCATGGTGACTTTGGTCTTGTCACCTGCCTCGAGGAACTTTATCAGGTTCCTGAGCTTGATATTGTAATCCCCGATATCCGTTCCGGGACGAAACTTGATTTCCTTGACCTGAACCTGTTTCTGTTTTTTCTTGGCCAGCTGTTTCTGCTTTTTCGCATCAAACAAAAACTTACCGTAATCCATGATTCGACAAACCGGCGGCTCAGCTGTTGGAACAATCTCAACCAGGTCGAGCTTTGCAGTTTTCGCAGCATCGGTTGCCTCTTCAATCGTTACAATGCCGACTTGCTCGCCATCTGCGCCAATTAATCTGACTTGTGTTGCCGTAATGTCATCGTTAATGCGATTACGTTTAGCTTGTTTAGAAATAACAGGTTCCTCCAAAAAAAACCAAAAGCCTGTCGAGTCCCGTCTTCGTATTAAGGGGTCTCCTGACAAGCTTCATTCAATACATACCGCTATTGATGTGCCTTAATCTGTTTCTGAGCCATCACGATAAACTCTTCAACAGGCATGACACCCAGATCTTCACCAGACCTGGTTCGAACAGCGACTGCGCCGTTTTCAGCTTCCCTATCGCCAATAACCAGCAAATAAGGAATCCTCTGTAAAGTGTGCTCGCGGATTTTAAAGCCGATTTTCTCGTTTCTCAAGTCAAAATCTGCCCGTAAGCCATTATTTTGCATGGATTTGACAACATTTTTCACAGATTCCGACTGTTTGTCCGTGATATTCATCACTATGGCCTGCACTGGAGACAGCCAAAGCGGCATCGCACCGGCGTAATGTTCGATCAAAATACCAATAAACCTTTCCAGTGAACCGAGGATCGCACGATGCAGCATAACAGGAACTTTCTTGCTGTTATCTTCAGCAATATAGTGAGCTCCAAGACGCTCGGGCATAGAGAAATCCAGCTGGATAGTACCCAGTTGCCAGACACGGTTCAGGCAGTCCCTCAGGGAATATTCAATCTTCGGACCATAGAAGGCGCCCTCTCCAGGCTGCAACTCCCAGTCAAGCCCTGCTGAATTCAACGCGTCTTCGAGTGCTTTTTCGGCCTTATCCCAGGTTTCGTCAGAACCTACACGCTTTTCCGGACGGGTCGATAACTTAATCAGCACGTCTTCAAAGCCGAAGTCCCGATAAACTTCAAACAGCAGGTCATTGAAAGCAATCACTTCAGAGAGGATCTGGTCTTCTGTACAGAAAATATGCGCATCATCCTGTACAAAGTTACGCACACGCATCAGGCCATGCAGGGTACCGGATGGCTCGTTGCGGTGACAGGAACCGAACTCTGCCAGGCGCAACGGCAGGTCGCGGTAACTTTTAAGACCGTGATTATAGATCTGGATATGCGCCGGGCAATTCATCGGCTTGATTGCGTAATCGCGGTTTTCCGAGTGCGTGGTGAAAATCATGTCGCCAAACTTGTCCCAGTGACCTGACTTTTCCCATAAACTCCTGTCTATCACCTGTGGCGTGTGCACTTCCTGGTAACCGTGATGCTTTAACTTTTCACGGATATATTCCTGAACAGCCAGGTAGATTGACCAGCCCTTGTCATGCCAGAACACCATGCCCGGAGCCTCTTCCTGGCTGTGGAACAGGTCCAGCGTTTTACCGATCTTGCGATGATCACGTTTTTCAGCCTCTTCAAGGCGATGCAGGTATTCTTTGAGTTCTTTCTTGTTACGCCAGGCAGTGCCATAGATGCGCTGCAGCATTGCGTTGTTGGAATCTCCGCGCCAGTAGGCACCAGCCAGCTTCATCAGCTTGAAAGCCTTGGGCAATTTACCGGTACTGGGAAGATGCGGACCACGGCAAACATCAAACCATTCGCCCTGACGATAAACTGAGACCTCTTCCCCTTCAGGAATAATGTCCTCGATAATCTGAACCTTGTAATCTTCCTGTATTTCCCCAAAGGTTTTCTTCGCAGCTTCCCTGTCCCAGACTTCGCGCTCAATTGGCAGATTACGACCAACAATTTCACGCATACGGTCTTCAATTTTCTGCAGATCAGCCGGTGTGAAAGCTTCTTCACGGGCAAAGTCGTAATAAAAACCATCTTCAATAGCAGGGCCAATGGTCACCTGGGTACCGGGATAAAGTTCCTGCACTGCCTGCGCCATCACGTGTGCCGCATCATGACGGATCAGCTCAAGGGCTTCTTCGCTCTTGTCTGTCACAATGGAAAGGTCGACATCATTTTCAATAACAAATGATGCATCTTTCATATCACCATCAACAATTCCAGCCAATGTTGCCTTGGCCAGGCCAGGGCCAATATCGGTCGCCACATCCATTACGGACACAGGATGGTCAAATTCGCGTTGAGAACCGTCGGGAAGGGTAATTACAGGCATGTTTATTCCTTTGGCCTAAGCCGTCAGTGGTGACCCTTACGAGAGGCCACGTGAAAAAAACGCGATTATACGGAAGGAAAGGTAAATTCACCACAAAGGACTCGAAGAATACAAAATTCCTTGTCATTCCGGCATGTTGTTAGCCGGAATCTCTCTCAAACGGAGTAATGGACCCCGGCTAGAAGCACGCCGGGGTGACGGTACTGTCATATTATTTTTTCTGTGTTCTTCGAATCCTTTGTGGTGAAAAACCTGTTAACGAACTTCTTTCATGAAGATCATGCGATTGTTGGAGTTATGAATACCGAAACTGGCTGTTCCTGTCGGATCGCTCAAACCGGCTCCCAGCCAGTCAAAGTCCAGATGTCCTGGCGAATTTGCAGTGACATTTAATACGCCGGTATTGCCGACTCCCGGCCCCATCAGGTTCAAATTGAAATTGGATGCTACCGGTATTGCACTATATTGGTCTGCAGGGTTACCTGCACTGGCGCAATTAAACGAACCACTTTCACCCACAGAATCCCAGATACAGGTTTCACTCACTGCCAGGCCGTCTCCGGCATCAGCATCGGTGATGACGATATTATTGATGGTAGTACAGGCATCCAGCGTATTCGGCACGAAACCACTGCCGGAGCCATTGTAATATTCCACCTGCAAAGTCATTGGCAAAGTCTGCAGCTCGGAGCCATAGGCATTCAGCAGGCTGAGTCGCCCATAACGAACTTCCACACCTGCAGGCTCAATAGTTTGAGGCAAACCGGTTGCGGATACAGCATCACTGTCTGTTACTGCGTCAATCACCATATTCACATCAGCGGTAAATGGAGCTACCAGGTCATTGCCACCCCGCCCATAAGTAAAGCTGTCACCTGACAGCTTAAAAGTAAAAGTCCCATTACCATTATCAGTCAGGTTGGCTGAGCCTGTATTCCAGGTTAACGAAACGGGTGTTACCCCATCAACGCCATTGGTTGAGCCATCACCGGTTATTGTCGGCATATTGACATCACTGGCAACCAGCTTGGCATATGCCCCGGTGTAGTTCACCGTGGTCACATTACTGCTGTTAAGCGCCGTGATCGTTAGCTCCGGTTGCTTGAGCGGATCAGCTGAAAAAGGAATATCAGTAGCGGAATAACTGAAGCCTGTACAGACATTCAGCAACTCTCCATGCTCATCAATAGAAACTTCAAAATGATCAGGCGTGAACCTTCCTATCCAGTCGCTTGCTATCGTATTACTGAAATCACAACCAACCTTTCCGCTGCTGAGACCATTGGAGTAGCTGTTATCAATGCAGTCGCCAGTTTGATCAATGGCAGTGAAGCTGTCGTCATAAATAGCATCGGCAAGAAAACGGAAGTTACCCACTTCTGAATAGGTGAATGCAGTGCCTTCTGCCGTACCCGTTGCGATATCAGCAGCAGAGAAACCGCCATTCAAAATACCTGCAGATCCCCCGCTGTGCGCTTCAAGTGGTGTCGCTGATATAAGCGGGATACCATCATAGCCTGCTGCTGAACCAACCTGCAAAGTGAAGCTGTCCCCGGCCTTGGCTATCGGCGTTCCAACGGAACCGGCATTATCCAGAGCCGGCGTATTTAAACTGAAAGCAATTGGCCTGACTGCAAAACTGTCAGATGAACAACCAACAACAACTGGCGAGTCGGTTGCATCCGTGACCCTACAGCCAACTGAACGATAGGCCCGGTCAACTGCAAAGTTCCCACTGGTTTTTGCACCGGAATCCGCAGACGAAAATGTCATCAATTGCGAAACCGCCGGACTCAACACGGGACGGGCATCGCAAGCCTGGCCACCCGATGTATCGACTAACTCCACCGTGACAGTATGATCCGTTGTCTGGGCAAAATCTGTTTCCACACCATCGGCTATGTTATCTGAATTTGCATCCTTTAACGCATACACATCCACATCAAAATCCTGGCCAACCACCTTGGTATACAAGCGTCCATTGATAGCATCCGTGCCTGATTCAACACAGTTGAAGGCAAAAGCTGGCTGATCAGGTGCTGGCGGAAGAGCGCAGGGGTGCGTACGGTTCATGACGTAGCTAATCTCGCTGCCGGTCAAGGCCTGGTCAAATACACGCGCCTCATCCATAAAGCCCTGGAAGAAATAGTTATTAGATAAAGTACGACGTCCGATTTCCAATGGATCAGGATTGGTTACCAGCTCGGTTGTAGCAAACGAACCATCCGAAGCAACCGCGCCATTGACATAGAGCTTCAGGGTATTGCCATCAAACACCAGAGCAACATGACTCCAGGTATCTGTGTCCGGCAAGGCCGTTTGAATATCTTTACGACCATTCAGGGTTTCAGCACGCCCTTTGAGTACACCGCCTTCAGAAAAAATACCCATTTGCGCACGACCACTGCCACCACCATGCACGGACTTGGCCATGACCTGGCGAATACTGCCAGACCACGTCTTAGGGTTAATCCAGATGGTATAGGTCAATCCTGTCGTACCATCAAGCAGGCTGTTATGCGGTATAGAGACATAATCATCAACGCCATCAAACACACCGTAACTGCAGGTACCCGGCGTCCCTGATATTACTGGTGAAGCATCATCTGTTGTTGCGCCATTAAAAGCCGTTCCATCCAGCCCGTTGCCACTGTAATCAATGACATCACCCCAGGAATTCTCATCCATCAACCATGCGCCAACCGGAGCGGGATAACATGCGGAAGACTCCAGCAGCCCAATTTCACTGGCTCCGATATAGGGGTCACCATAATTATCAAAAGTATGTATACGGAAAAGCTTGCCTGTCACTGCAGGGAAACTCCAGGACTGTTGTGCAGAATCCCGGGAAGCATCAAAAATATAAAGCGGGGCTACCGGGTCACCCAGCAATTCAAATTCCCGTGCTCCAATATAGGGATCACCGTAATTGGTAATCGTGCGCAAGCGTGCTGCCACAACGTTAGTTACCCTGTCAGTCTCATCCAGCACAAAGGATTGTGGCGCCGATGGCAGGTCCGCGGTAAAAGTATGTGAAGCAGTGACCGCTTCACCCAGCAGTCTTAATTCACGCGCCCCAATATAAGGATCGCCGTAATTACTGATCGTCTGGAAACGCACCGCGGTAACATCAGCTGGACGATCCGCAATATCTATATTGAAAACCTGCTCAGTCGAGCCCTGCAAAGCCACAAAGGTATGGTTGCGCGTGATACTGCTTCCCAGAACCTTCAGCTCCCGCACGCCGATATAAGGATCACCATAGTTACTAATTGAACGAAACCTTAGTTCTGTGACATTGGCAGGCTGGTCCACCACATCCAGTTCAAACACCTGTTCAGCACTTGGCTGTAACGCTGTAAACGTATGACTTGCCCCGGTTGAATCACCCAGAATTTCCAGTTCGCGAATACCGGTGTAAGGATCGCCATAGTTGGTTAACGTACGAATTCTGAAGGCCCTGACATTTTTTTGCTCTTTAACCGCAAACTCCTGCTCTGCACTCGATTGTGCTGCAGTAAACACAGTTGAGTTATCAGCAGCTTTCACTGCTTGCCAGATAGGACTCCCCCCCTTTCTGACATCCAGCTCGAAAGTCTGGACTGAACGAGCACTACCGTAGTTCTGTATTCTCACTTTTGAAAAATTGACCACATCTCCCGGTGTGCCATCCAGGTCAGTGTCAAAATCAAATTCAAGCGTATTGTTCGGCCGGTTACTCAGCCAGATCGATTGCTGGCTGCCATCATGAATATTAGCTGCTGCCCAGCTGGTTGTATTTAGCTGACGATCGACAAACGTCAGTGCCGCGCCTTCATGCTTGGAAAGAAAGTTAAAGTCTGTGTCACCGGCTGCGGTACCCGGCACTTCCAGCTTGGTCCAGTTCGCATTGGCCGCCGTTTTCACTTCGATCTGAAAATTTTCAACAGAACGGGTGGTCCCATAGTTTTCCAGCGCAATTTTTTCAATGGTGAACTGGTCAGTGACCTCTCCCGGCGTACCGTTACCATCAGGGTCAAATTCAAAATCCAGTATATTATTGGTTTTACTGCTTAACCAGATGCTTTGCTGACTGCCATCATGAATATTGGCCGCCGCCCAGGACGTAGTATTTAACTGCGCATCAATTGCCGTTAGCGAAGCACCTTGATACGCCAACAGGAAGTTGAAATCCGGTTGGCCAGACACAGAACCCGGCACAGGAATCGCAGTCCAGTCCGGGTTGGCTGCCGTTTTGACCAGCACCTGGAATTCCCTGACTGAGCGGTTACTGCCATAGTTTTCCAGCACAATTTTTTCCAGCTGGAAATAATCACCACTATCACCGGCCAAACCGACCATCCCATCACCATCTGGATCAAAAGAAAAATCCAGGTTGTTATTGGTACGGCTGCTTAACCAGATACTACTGGCTGCACCATCATGAATATTGGCACCAGCCCAGGACGTTGTATTGAGCTGCGTGTTGATAAGATCCAGTGTTCCGCCTTCATGTGATAACGCGTAATTAAAATCCGGGTCTCCAGGGCCGGTACCCGGCACTTCCAGTTTCTGGTAATTGCTGCCATCCTCGCTGACTTCTACCTGGAATAATTTTATTGACCGGTTACTGCCATAGTTATGCAGTTTTAACTCGGTAATATTTATTGCATCGCCGGTATTACCGTCCCAGTCAGTGTCAAAAGCAAAATCCAGCGTGTTATTGCCCCGGTTGCTTAGCCAAAAATCCCCCGGGTTACCGTTGTTGATATGCTCACCGGCCCAGGTTGTTGTGCTGAGTTGCTGATCAACAGCAGTCATCCGGCCACCCTGCCCCCAGTGCAGGTGATTCACCGGACCCACGGGTGCCGGATCAAGCGGAATGGGTGTCCAGCCAGCCGTGCCAGTATCTGAGGACAGGCTGGTGTCATTGGCATACAGCAGCATGAACTGCCTGACCGAACGATTGCTGCCGTAGTTGTTAAGGATGAATTCGTCAAAGCAGCGGGCATTCAGGCCAGCATCAAACCCAAGAATCAGGTCATTATCGCGCCGGTTGGATAACCAGCGCGTCGAAATATTATCGTCCAGCAGGTTGGCGGCAGCATATGTCGATGAATTGTACTGCTTGTCAATATGGGTGAAATAACTCCCCAAAACAGGCTTTAACAGGTCATCGGCCTGCAGCGGCAATGACGCTAATGCGCTGCCTGCAATCAAGGCAGGGAGAAATTTACGAATTTTCAGATTTACAGCCATGTTTAAAAAATCCAACTTCTATCTGAATATATAGCGGCAAAAAGAAATAAAAGTTGAGGACCGGTTCCCAACAACTAAGGACCACCAAAGGTGGCTCTCAGGGAACGGGAGACATAATCCACATCACCAAAACTGCCACGTTCAGACAAAACTGACACATCATGCATTGAATAAGTGTCTCCTGCCTCGTTGACAATATAAGGGGTACAGGCCGTCAGGGTGACGGTAAAGCCCTCGATATTCATCGTTGTCGGTACAGCCGGGCAGGAACCAGTGGTATTGATCCGGTAAGCCGTCCAGTCATAGCCACTGACCGCCGCATACCAGGCACGCAGGCCCTGTATCGACAATGCAGTTGACTGGTTCTGCGTGGTTCCCATTAAAGCCATGTAGGAACCCAGTATCGCGAGTACAACGATAATAAACAACGTGGTTACCAGCGAAAAACCTGACTGCGATTTCTTCATGGCATATTCACCACGTTCAGCTGTTGTAACAGGGTGATATCCTCACCACTTTCTGCAACAGTCAGGGAAATACTCAAGACAGCATTGCGACTGGGTGTACCGGATACATAGGTAAAAGAACAGTCAGTGACCTGGTCAGCCAACAACGCGTGTTCTGCCGAATTCGGCAAGCCCAGCAATTCAGCATGCGTATCCACACTGGTTTCAGCACTGACCACATTATATCCCTGGTAACGCCGCAACGTGCCACCGCCAAGATCACAAAGATATTTGACCGGTGTATCAACCAGGTAGAAACGCTGATAGGGAGAACTTGCCGGAAAAGCCATATTACCACTGGAGAAACCGGCATTATTAAACGATACGCTTAGCGGACTGCCACCAATGCCGGTCAGCGTCGCCATGTTATCCAGGCTCCAGGCATTGGAACCGGCAAGCCCGGTGTTATAGACAACCACGCAGGAAGCGGTGTTTGCGGCACATTCATTGGCCCCGCTTCCCGTGACAACCTCTGATGTATAATTGAGTGGCCCCAGCACCGGAAAGGAAGTATCCGCATCGACGGGATTAAATGACAGCGTATCACCTGGAGGTGCAGCCCGGTAACGGCCACCTGTTGGTGCCCTTAAAAACTCCATGCACCTGCCGGCACACCCAACACGGATACTGTTAGGCAGTGCACTGCGAATTTCATAAGACAATCGCTGCATCGCCGTTTCAGCGATATCAGTCAGGCGCGTTCTGCGACTGACATCCATATAGGATTCAATCGGTGCAGTGATAAATTGCAGGATGACAGTCGACAGCACACCCGTAACGATGATTACAACAACCAGCTCCACCAGGGTAAAGCCCCGCTGAAGTAATTGCC
The DNA here is from genome assembly GCA_963801985.1 of uncultured Gammaproteobacteria bacterium. GTDB lineage: Bacteria > Pseudomonadota > Gammaproteobacteria > Chromatiales > Chromatiaceae > JABDQZ01. Next base: position 235,256 of record CAWDGV010000012.1, on the reverse strand, counting down.
TGCTAATCAAATGCCTCCCCATCAATTTAACCTGTAGGCCGTCATTGGCAGGCTAAAATCAGGATCACCATCATAAGTAACGGTGACCCGAACCCGGCGGGCAGGACTGCCATTCAAGGTTGTCGCCGTAACAGCGACCGAAATGTTGTAACCCTCAAGACCGGCAATTAATGCAGTCGTCTGGTTTCTGGCGCCATTGGCGTCATTCAGCCCGTTATAATCGGTGACATCATCATAGGTTGCCCGGCTTTCCCCGCTTTCGGGGCCGCCGGTATCACTACCGGCCGGGTCAGTCAGCGGCTGGGCCAGGATTTCTTCCATGTAGGCCTGGGCAATGGCCGTTGCCTGGGCCCGGATCATCGGATTGGCACTGTTCAACGTTGTCTGGGTTATCACCATCATGATACCAACAGCGCTGATCGATAAAATAAGAATGGATACGATCAGCTCAACGAGCGTTGTACCACGCTGGGTACAGCTTCGAGCACAGGAATGTCGGCTACAATTCATCATTGATGCACAAACCCGGTTTCAGCCTCAACAGTAATAGTGCGCGTGCCAACCGTAAAACCACTCGCAGACGTCAGCTTGGTGCCGCTGGGATGCGCATGCGGACTGCCATTGGCATCAAAATAGATATCCAGGCTGCTGACACTGACACCAGAAGGCACAGTTTCAGACCAGACGGTACCGCCCGGACGCTTTAACGGAGTAGTAAAAGCACCGCTGTTGCAGTTATTGGCGCGTTGAAATAACGAGACGCTGGTTGCTGTTATCTGGGCACGCGTATCACAGCCACTGCTTAACGCTATCTTATGGGCATAGCGAAACGAATTGGCCGCGGTATCGGCAAAACCCATCTCGGTAAATTGACTGGTAGAAAAAAAACGCGAACCTGCAACAAGCGCAAGAATACCCAGCACGATAATCACCACGATCAATTCAACCATGGTGAAACCGTGACAAGCAAAAACGCGACCCTGAGGCCGCGTCCTTAAGTTTCCAATTATCAATCCCATTAAACTACGTCACCATGAGTAAATCTGGCTCAGGGCTTGGGATTAATTGTACTTACCTCACCCGTGTTGGAATTATATGTAATGCTGCGGGCGTTTGCATTATCAAGTCGGTAGGTATACGTGCAGACCCCGGCAGCGACAGTCACCAGGTAATCCGGATCGGTACCGACAGCAGTATCAGCAGAAGGAGGCGTTTGCATCACGCCATACCAGACATCTTCACAATCCTGCGCATTCGGAGCATTCGTGGTATCACCTGTATCGACCGGCCAGCCATTAGCGTTTGCATCAACATCGTCAGAGCCAAAACCGGCAATGTTGACCTGCGCTCCCGTATTACCATTTGCCACCCATTGCGCATGAAACAGGGCAACCCCGGAACCCAGCCCGCCAGCTGCGCCGGCAACAGCCGAATAATGCGCTTTTTCTGTCACATCCATGAATTTCGGCAAGGCGACTGCAGCCAGAATTCCGAGAATAATAATTACCACAACAAGCTCTACCAAAGTAAAACCAGCCTGTTTTGTTCGATTATGTATACCCATTGTTAACCTCTTCAATACCAACCCTATCTGTTAATTTCTCTCAGTGTATCGACTCATTCGGTAAATTCTTTAATATTTTTTATAACTTACTGTTTTGTTTAACCAACAACGCCGGAAAGATTCCACATTGGCAGGAAGACACCCAGTGCCAGCACCGTCACCATAAGTCCCAGAATGGTAATTACAATAGGCTCAATCGCGCTCGAGAGATTGTCCAGAGCATGCTGCACTTCAGCCTCGTAGTGAGTTGCGGTTTCATCCAGCAATTCATCAACCGCGCCGGTCTGTTCGCCAACAGCCAGCATTTGCAGAACCAGCGGGGTAAACAGACCGGTTGCTGCTGCCGTACGGGAAATGGTGTCACCTTTTTCGATACCGTCACGCATGGATAAAATACGATCTGCCACGTAGGCATTATTAACCACTCCGGAAACCACTGTCAGCCCCTGCACCAACGGAACACCGGATTTAATGACCAGTGCCAGCGACTTGGCAAATCGCCCCAGGGTCGCTTTCGTCAGAATATGTCCTATCAACGGGGCACGTAATAACAACCGGTCCCACTGGTAACGCCCTTCCCGGGTATCCAGCCAGAACCTGAAAGCAATAATCCCGGCTGCCAATGCTGACAGCAACCAAGGCCACCAGTTCAGCATAAATTCAGAACTGCCCATAAGAATCCTGGTCATAATGGGCAGCTCCGCGTCATAGCGTTCAAAGACATTGGCAAACACGGGCACAACCCAGATATTAATGACAACCATCGCAATAATGACGGCGCCAATGACAATGGAGGGGTAACGCAAAGCGGATTTAATCCGTTGCCGGGTCTGCTTTTCTGCCTCCAGGTATTCGGACAATATGGAAAACGCATGATCCAGCTTGCCGGTACTTTCACCAACTCGTACCAACGCAACAAATAAAGGCATGAATATATCCGGATGCTGCGCCAATGCCGCGTTAAGCTCACGCCCGGATTCCAACTGGTGCAGGATATCAGTGAGGACCCTGGAAAGCGTCGGATTATCGACAGAGCTGGCCAGGCCGGACAGCCCTTTCAGGATGGGAATACCCGCCCGCAGCAAGGTACGTATCTGGCGACACAGCATAATCAGTTCATCAAGATCAACCTTTTGCTGAAACAGCTGACCAAGCAGCCGGCTGCCACCAATAGTCTCTCCGGATTCCTGATCGACTTCATGAATATCAATCGGTGTTATACCGCTGTTAAACAACTGCTCGGCAACCCGGTCAGCGGTCTCCGCATCCATGGTGCCGTTCAGGGCTTCACCGCGGCGATTGCGCGCGCGATATTCAAATGTTGCCATTCAAAATCTCCATTAACTGCAACATCTTTTCGGGTTCAGTCACTCTGTTCACCACTGATACGTATCACTTCCTGCAACGTAGTCGTTCCCTGCATTGCCAGCTTGATACCCTGTTGTGTCAGGGTTTCGAAATTTTCAGACCTGAATGCCGCTTCACCAAACGCATTGATATTCTGATCTCTTAACGCAGTAACCAGTTCACCATTAATCTCCAGCAACTCATAGACACCTACACGTCCCCGGTAACCCGTGTTATTGCACTTGTTACACCCCGTGCCCTGAACAAAGCCGCTGAGTGGCAAATCCGCACCAAGCTGGGCTTCAAGCCAGCTTTTCTGGTGTTCATCAGGCTCATAGTCTATTTTGCAATCAGCGCAGACTTTCCGAACCAGGCGTTGGGCCAACACCGCCTGTAATGCTGTTGCCATCAGGTAGCCTGGTGCCCCCATATCCAGCAGACGACTGATAGTGCCAATCGCGCTATTGGTATGCAGCGTAGACAATACGAAGTGACCTGTAATCGCAGCACGTAAACCTATTTGCGCTGTTTCAAGGTCTCGCATCTCACCAATCAAGACAATATCGGGGTCCTGCCTCAAGGCCGTTCTCAATACTTTGGAGAAAGTCAGTCCAATCTGCTCATGCACCTGCACCTGGTTAATGCGTTTCAGTCGGTATTCAACCGGGTCTTCAACCGTAATAATTTTATTCTCAGGTGAATTCAGCTCATTTAAAGCCGCATACAGCGTTGTTGTTTTACCGCTACCGGTAGGACCGGTGACCAGCAATAAACCATGAGGACGCTTGATCAGTTTTTCAATCCGTCTCCTCATCTCCGGATCAATACCCAGCTGTTCGAAACTTAGAATCCCGGATGACTGGTCAAGCAAGCGCATCACCACGGACTCACCCGCCTGAACCGGCATTGTTGAGAGCCTGATATCAATCGAATGATTCTTGAGTTTCAACTGGAAGCGCCCATCCTGGGGCAATCTTTTTTCAGAGATATCCAGGTTTGCCAGCAATTTCAGTCTCTGTACGAGCGCTGAAGCAATGCGGGCCTCATTCATCACCTGCTCATGCAAAACCCCGTCCACACGTTGGCGAATACGTAGAACGTCTTCTTCTGGCTCAATATGGATATCTGAGGCTTTTACACGCAAAGCATCTTCAAACAGTTTTTCCAGCAATCTGAAAACAGGAGCATCGTTGGCATCACTGGATTTTAAAATCGAGCCAAAATCGATGTCGTTCTGCGCCAGCTCATCATCCAGTTCCCCGGCCAGCTCATTCAGCTCACCGGCCTTGCTGTACATGTTATCCAGCACCTGCAGCAAATCCGCTTCCCGCACCACCGCCTGGCGAATGCGTTTATGCAGAATACGTCCCAACTCATCGTAGGCAAACAGATCCGTTGGATCCGCCATACCAACCAGCACATCGCGCTCACGGTTTTCCAGCACAATGACCCGGTAACGCCGCGCCACGTTTTCCGAAAGTGTCTGCACAACCGCAGGGTCGATCGGCGTCGTATCAAGCTCGATCAGTGGTATCTGCAACTGCTGGGAGAGAAACTCGAGCAGTTTATGCTCTTCAATAAAACCTAGTTCAACTAACGTATTTCCCAGTTTATGGCCGGTTTTTTTCTGTTCGGCCAGGGCTGTCTGAAGCTGAACTTCCGATATCACCCTGTTTTGAACAAGAAGATCACCGATACGTATTTTTTTCCTGAATTTTTCGGCAGACTGCTGTTCAGGATTTTCGCCTTGATTGGCAATCTCATTCATTGCTCTTATCCTGTTGCCTGATATTGCTCATTCGCTGCACCGCATATTGCTGCAGGGATACTGAAAGACCACCGCTGTTCAGTGCCCGCTGGTAAGCACTGACAGCTTCACCTGACCTGGCCAGTGCTTCCAGGCTGACGGCAAGGCCGACCCAGTAAGACGCTTCTGCCGGGTTATATTGCACCAGTTTGCGATACAGTTTTTCCGAAGACGCAAACCTGGATTTTTTCTGGTACAACGGTGCAAGCATTGCCAGCGTTTTACTGCCTGCCTTTTTCATACGAACCTGGTTTTCCAGAACTGTAATGGCAGCATCAACATCCTGTTTATCCAACAATATTCTGGCATGCAGCAACACCAGGTTTTCCCTGTGCGGATAAAATTTCAACCCCTCCTGAACCTGGGCTGCCGCTTCTGTTGTTCTGTTAGCCCTCAATTGCAGGCCAATTAATAATTCACGGGCATTCACATCCGATGGCTTGTCTTTGATTATTTGCTTCAGCTTTGCTTCCGCCTCGGTCAGGCGGCCATTACCCACCAGTTCCCTGGCGATAACAATAGGAGCCTGGACAGCTTTGGTTACAACAATCTCCGATTTGGTTTCTGGCTGTTCACTGTTTACCGGCAGCGCCAATTCAATCTTTTTACCATCATCATGTAATGGCAGGTAAGCCACTTCTGCGTGGGCGGGCTGTGTATCATTTTCTGCCTCAGCCGCTTTCTGCGGTATCTCAGCAACAGCCTGTAGTGGTGCATTTACAGTCTTGTCTGCAGGCAGCACTTCTGCAACTTCAACTGGCTCAGGTGGTATTTTTTTCTGGGGTTTTATTTGATCTGGCACCACCCGGGTAGCCGCCGGTTCGATAACAACAGGGGCAGGCAGTTTTTTCTCAATGAGATAAATATAGGCAACAAAAGCAATGACCAGAAACCCGGTCAATGCCCAGACAACCAGGCGAACCCAGTCAGTTGAAGCAGCATTGGCAGATGCCAAGGCCGTTGGCCTGACATTGGCCGGCTTATCCTGTAATGGCTCGCGGGTATCCAGATCACGGAGTACCTGGTTAATCAGGCTCATAACTGAACTCCAGTGAGCAGGTAAAAACCAGCCAACGTAGCTGTTGAAGCGGTCATACCCAGCATGCCAAACCAGAAGCGACGCTTTGGATGCGCATCAACAGGTATACTTTCTGTATCAGCGACTGCTTTTTTCAAATGCTTACGGGTCACCTTTGAGGTACCTTCACCGTAAGCCAGTAACAGGCATTTATGCGCAAGAATATTAACCAGCCTTGGCACCCCACCACTGACCTTGTAAATTTTCTGGCAAACTTTCTCATCAAATACTGCCGGTCCGTTATAACCCGCCACCTGTAACCTATGGGCCAGGTAATCGCAGACAACAGAGTCAACCAGGGGGGTTAAACGATGAGTAAAGGTAATACGCTGCCTCAGCTGCCTGACAGCAGTTTTTTCAAGATGTACATCCAGCTCAGGTTGACCGAAAAGCACCACGTGTAACAGCTTGCTTTTCTCCGTCTCAAGATTTGTTAACAAGCGGACAGCTTCCAGGCAATCTTCCGGCAGGGCCTGGGCTTCATCAATTATCAGTATAGCTTTCCTGTTAAGCGATTTGATCTCAACCAGCTTTTCGTTGATCAGCTTCATGATGCGGTGCTGGCCAATATTACGTGGATAATCAATACCCAGTTCGTCCGCCAGGGAATACTTCAGAGCAGTCGGTGTTATCGCGGGATTGGGAATGTAGGCAGTAACGTATCCTGATCTGCCAGATAGTTCATTTAACAGCTTGCGGCACAGCAAGGTTTTACCCGTACCAACCTCGCCGGTGACCTTGATAAAACCCTCACCCATATCGAGCGCAACAAGTAGCGTATTTAAGGCTTCCTGGTGATCTCCAAAACCGTAAAAGTAACTGGTATCAGGCGTTAACCTGAAAGGCTGTTCATCGAGACCAAAGAACTGCTCGTACATTTATTTCTTTTCACCTTCAGTACCAAACACCTCTGGCAACCCCCCCACGTGAAAACCACGGTCCAGCGCATCAATACGTTGCGCAGAACCCGACATCGCATCGGCCCAGACTTTCGCGTTATCAACCACCAGTGGACGCAGTAAAATAACCAGCTCGGTTTTTCTCGAAATCTGCCGGGTGTGCCTGAATGCGGTACCAAAGAAAGGTATATCGCCCAAAATCGGTGTAGAAGCGATGTCTTCACTTGTGACATTTTTCATCAGGCCACCAATAACCACCATCTGGCCATTACGGGCACGCACGACATTATCTGATTCCCTGATCGTTGACAGCGCCAGGGGCAAAGACTGCTCTTCACCGCTGATAACCAGGGTTTTTGTCTGGTCTGTCACTTCGCTGATTGACGGATGAATATGCATCGTGACTACACCACGATTATCAATTTGTGGCGTGACATCCAGGGCAATACCGGAAAAAAATGGTGTTAAGGTGATATCCGGTGAAGTGGTTGTTGTCACTCCGGTAACGGTATCGCTGGATACATCAGTGACAAAAAATTCGTCCTGTCCTACCTTGATAATCGCCTTCTGGTTATTCATGGTTGAGACACGCGGGCTTGATAAAACCTGGACATTGCCCTGTTGTTCCAGTAACTCAATAAAGGCTCTAAAGCTACCCAGCTTGATTGCAGCAGTAAATACACCACCAAAAGCCTTAAAGCCCAGGTCTTCTATCAGGCTGTCATCACTGCCCAGGTTACCCACGTTCCCAGTCAGCTCGGAATTCACGCCCGAGTCAAAGATGCTGCCGCCACCAGTCTGGGCAATCCCAATTTTTCTGTCACCGCCATCACCCTTGGCAACTTTCAACCAGTTGATACCTGCCTGGTAACCATCACTGAGTTCCACCTCAATAATCTTGGCTTCCAGAATCACCTGGCGATGCAGGCTGGCTTGCACTTCCCTTAAAAAGCTTTCCACTTCACGCAGCTCTGATGGCATCGCACGCACCACCACGATACCCGCCTGGGGAGACAGGGTGATTGACCGGCCTTCTCCGGAGCCAATAATTCCAGCCAGCGAGGCACGTAATTCAGACCAGACATCCGTTTCATTGGAAGTGCTGACTTTTGCTGAAGTCTCGTTTTCAGTCAGAGTCGTATCACCGCCGCCATTATCAGAACCAACACTTTTAGTTATCTGACCGGAACTGACTGACATATCAGAACTACCCGAGCGCTTCATGCTCAGGTAATCGACATAGAAAATTTTCGACTGCAACCTGACCGGCAAGACGTGAAAACCGGCAGAAGTCTGGTTAAATTCATATCCATACACATCACGCAAGACGGCCATTACATCCGGGATGGTGACGTTTTTAAGATTCAATGAAATGCTTCCTTTTACATCGGGATGCACTACCATGTTATACGGAGTGCCTTCAACCAGCCCCATGAAAAATTCACGTGCTTCCGCATTGTTTACGCGCACATCAAACCGGTGCATCATGGCTTCCTGCTGGCCACCCAGATTCAGGTCAATCGATGGCATCAGCGCAGCACTGATTTCTGATGGTGGAATAACCGCTGGCCCCGCCAGAGTTTCCTGTTGCCCTTTGATGAGCTGTTCCCGCATATCCTGGATCGAGGTATTTTCTTTCGGTGCTTGTGTCTGACAGGCCGTCAACACAAAAAACGACGTTAAAGTCACAATCAGTCGCAGAGAAATCGTCATTATTTTTTTCCTCTCGCAGGCCCGTTCAGGGTTTCTGCTGGCCGTGTTTTTACCGATGGCATCATCATAGTAAGTTCGCTTTCACCGACAGCAGTTATCAGCACAACCCTGTCAGAATAAATAGCCTTTATTTCAGCATCACCAACCGGATCACCTACTACGTAGCGCCGGCCATTGATGAGCGCACCCGGACTCTCCGGATTGTAAAAAATTGCCTGTAGTTTCAGCTCATCTGATGTCAGCATGCCCGAAGCGGTATCTTCCGCACCATGAAAGCCACTCGGCCTGGTTGGGTCGCGCAATTCAGCCTGTAATGGCAGGGCTAACAAACCAACAGCAAGTAACAGGCCTGTATTAATTGTTGGCTTGCATTTAAACACCAATCCATCCCTCCGAGAGACTTAGCGTGTACAGATTAAGACGTACTCTGCTTACAGGGTATTCCTCTACCGTGTAGTCAATGCCGTCCCAGAAAAACGTCCAGGGCAGTTGTTCCAGCGCCTCGATATACTTCAGCGTTGCCAGGTAGCTACCGGCAAATTCTATCGTGAAACCATGACGGTAAATCTGGTAATTAGTACTGACAGCCTCTTTATCAGCTGTAGTGATCAACGGTACTGATTTCAAAGTTTGCAGATTGATCAACTCAAGACCTTTTTCACTTGTTAATAACTGCTCGAGTAATTTCGCCATTTCTGAGGGTGAAACCAGGGAAGCGGAAGTCTTATCAATCTGCTCGCCAATTGAGGCCAGCTGAGTGTTAAGACTCTCAATCCGCTGCTTGGTTGCCAGGTCCGGATCCGCATTGGCTTTTGCAGTCAGAATTTTCAGTTCAACCTGGGTCTGCACCAGCGCATCATTTCCCTGCGACTCCTGACTTAGCATCCGGTCTTTCTGATCAACCATTGGCTGCCAGACCAGTGAATCCCATGCCTGGTGCATTGCGATCAGGATGGCAACCAAAACAAGCACACGCTCACGCAAGCTCAGGCTGTTAATTTTCTGGTTTAGCCAATCCCACTTATCCCGCATTGGCCTGTTCCTCTGAAGTGCTTATTGTTTGCAAATGAAACATGACAGCCCGGTCAAGTCCATTATCCTGCTCACGAGTCATCTGAACTTCACCAAAACTGTGACCATCAAATACGGGCTTGTTCTTGAGTAACTGCAACAGGCGCGGCACCAACTCGGGTTTCAGGGTATGCCCGGACAGGCTCAAAAATTCACCATCCTGGCTAATCTGTAACTGCTTCAGCCAGAGACCCTCAACTGAGGTTTCAGCCAGCCCTCTGAAATAGGCCGAGTAAGGCGGCATGTTTTCCTGCATTTCGAAATCAAGCATCCTGGAAAGACGACGCGCATCACGCAAATCAATTTCGAGGTTATCTTTTTGGGCAACCAGCAGACGATTAACTTCCCGTGGCTGCAGTTTTTCCCTGAGCTCTTCCAGTTTTTCCAGCATATCCCGGTTTTTCTGCTCCACCAGGTCGGCGCGTTGCTTCATTTCCTGTACCTGGTAAAGGGAAAAAAAAGTAGCCATAAGCAGGAAAGCGGCAGCAATCGAGATAATGACACTCATGACTCCCGCGCTGAATGGCTCACGTTTACGCCGGAAAACTGGCTGGTATAAATTGACCTGCTGGATCAACTTGTCCATGCATAGTCCCTGATAGCGCCGCCAATAGTTGGCAGACAGCTGGCTACCAGCTCCTGATCGTATGCATCAATTCCCTTGATTTTCTCCAACGCGGAAAGCCGTTTGACCGGTACCGTCAGGTAACTGTCAGCCACTTGTATAAACTCATCTACCGTGGCCTGATTCTCAGCAACCATGTGCAGCTTGGAAGCAGCACCATAGGCAAACTGGCTTTCAAAATAATCCATCGAACGCTGCACTTCCAGAGACAGCATGTCCATCAACTCCGTCCTGCCCTCATCCTGTTCTGCATTCAGTCGGCTGGTATCAAGATTGATATGACGACTTAAAAACAGGCAGCCGTTATCACAGACTTCAATCAGGCTAAGGTTACGGGAAAGATAAAGCATGGCTTCTGCCCTGTTCTCATCAGCATCGGCAAAAGTCATATTTCTCAGCGCCAGCTCTGCCACATCGATCGCCTTGATCGGCAAACCGGAAGATTCAAGATGCTGAACGGTATCCTGCACATAAGTTGAGCGTGCCGCGACAACATACATAAGCTTCGGCGAACCGGCACGCTTACTTTGCGGTAACATGATCAGATCGATTACAGCATCATCAATATGGAAATCAATCAGGTCCTTGATACGCCACCTGACAGCATTTTTAAGTTCTTCGCTGCTGACCTCGGGAACCTCAACCTGCAAAAGGGAATAATGCATATGATCCATAACGAAGACAGTGGGTACGCCTTTTAGACCCAGCTCACTGACCATTCGCCTGATTTCACCCGGTATGGATTCTGTATCTGAAATAGAGCGGTATTCAAGATGCTCAAGGACAATTTCATTCTGGCGATTTCTGGAGGCCAGTGCCAAAGAAATACCATCGCGGTGAAACCCGACACCCAGACACTTATCCTGATCCTGTTTCCTTTTCAAAAAGGAAAACACATTTACCCCCCGGCAGCTTTACTACTCAATCGGTCTTTCATGCCGATTTACTCATAATATGGTAGTGTTAATTGGCATGTATCCCCTGTCAAGTCAAATACTTAAATTAATTTACTCCAGTAATTTCAAGTTTATCGGCCAAGTAACATTAATCTGTACTATTATTTTCCAGTAATTGACATCGACACCACACAATTAACGCTTATGAAGCCCTCTTACCTGCCAATAATAATTGCCTTATTTTTTCTTTCATCACCCGTAATTGCCGCTGAAACAGAAAATCGGTACAACCAGGTCAGTTTTTCTGTGAACTCGGAAGCGGAGATTGCCAACGACCTGCTGGTCATTACCATGAAAGCACTGGAAAATGGCCGGGAACTGAAAAAACTGGCTGACAAGGTCAACAAAACCATGGCCTGGGCATTAAAAGAAGCGAGTAAATACGAAAACATCAAAACCCAGACATTGAACTACCAGACCCAGCCCAGCTACAGCAAAGGCAAACAAACCGGCTGGCAAGTCTCCCAGTCAGTGTCGTTAAAAAGCACCAATACTGAAGACCTGAGTGAATTAATGGGTAAATTGCAGTCCCAATTACAGATTCAGTCTGCCACTTACCAGGTCACCAGCGACAAGAAAAAACAACTGGAAGACCAATTGACGGACCAGGCTTTAATTCAATTTTCCCAAAAAGCCGCAAGTATTGCCCAGGCACTGGAACACAAAACCTACAAAATTGTTCAAATTAATCTGAGCACTAACTCACCATCGCATCCCCGCCCAATGGAAGGCATGGCAAGAGGCATGCTGGCCAGCGACTCTGTTACTGCCCCCAGCTTTGAACCCGGCACACAGAAAGTCAGCGTGTTCGCATCCGGTACAATAGAAATTACAGATTAAAGACAAAGAATCTCCTGAAAGAAAAACCATGCTACCAAAGGCTTTAATTAATCAGACTATTCTAATAAGCTTATCTTGATTATTTTACTGTATTTAATAAATGGCTGATGACAATGGAATTTCTGGTAATTTTTAATACCCTTGTACTGATCCTGGCAGGTTCTTTATTGACTTACACACTGTCAAATAAATCCGGCAACAGGGTAAGACAGACGGAACAATCAAAAAAATAGTTGCCCCTGGAATATTGCAGGCTCCCTCAGGAATCTGTAATATGCGCGCTCTTTCACGATTAAGTGAAACAGCAGGCGCGTAACTCAGTTGGTTAGAGTGTCACCTTGACATGGTGGAAGTCGGTGGTTCGAATCCACTCGCGCCTACCAAAACATAAAAGCTCAGCAATTTGCTGAGCTTTTTTTATGCATCAAAAATACTCTGACACGTCCATGTGGGTTAGTGCCAGCCCAGCCGTCCTGGCTGGTCGTTCATAACACTGCGTTGTGACGTTTAGTCACAACGGTTGTTATTCACCCACTCGCGCCTACCAGACAAAAAAAGCCCGGGCATTTGCCCGGGCTTTTTTTGTTTTGTCAGTGCCGAATAACCAGATCATGATGTTTATTCATGGTTCCATCATCTTCAAGAATTGCCGTAAAGGTTTTCTCCTGGTCAGCAATAACCGCTATTGTCTCCTGGAATAACGGCCTGCGCACAAACAACAGACGCCAGCCAAACTGCTCAATTCTTTTCAGCGTCATCATCTGCATCCGGTTTAAAAACCGATCCAGATCTTCCGGTATCGGGGATTGACCGGTTCTTTTATCCTCTGTTACTCCTCCAAGCATTGCACCATCCTTCATAGTTATCGTTATTTCATGTCACCGAAGGTCAAAGATAACCACACTAATAGGCAGTGTAGTCCAGCGACCAGACAAACTGTAACCAATAAGTCAAATTGATGAAAGAAACGATTTTATCTAATTCTTATAGACAGTTATGTGATAATCCCTGCCACTTAAACACTCCAGGGACAACAACATGCAACGCTTCTACCTCTTTAGCCTTCTTCTCCTGCTCTCCAGCCAGGTAACTGCCGGAAACACATTTGGCGAGTTGGCGGAAAACTGTAAAACGGCTGTCCAGCTCTCCGAAGCGGGCGAATCGGCAATAATCAGGAAAGACTGGCACGCAATGATCCAGGCAGAAAAATGCTGGACCTATCTCAACAGTTTCCAGGAAGCACTCGCCTGGTTAGCAATTAAACAGGCCAGCCAGGAAACCTCTGAACCTGATATGAAGAAAATACTGGAACACCTGCCATTCTGCGTCCCGGACAGCGTCAGCATAAAGCAGCAGGCACTGATGATCACAAACCATGCAGAACGCAATCCGGCACACGCCAAGTGGCCGGCAGCGGCAGTTTTCGGTGAAATAATGCTCAAGCAATACCCCTGCAAATAATAAGCACGAGGAAATCGAGCCACACAGTCTTTTGCTTACATGACTTTTTTCAGGGCATGGATCTGGTCACGCACGGCGGCAGCCTCCTCAAATTCCAGGTCACGGGCATGCTGGTACATTTTCTCTTCCAGCGACACTAGAAACTTACCCATCTCCCTGGGCGACATCGCTTTATAATCAGCCTGGTCTTCGGCAACTTTACCGATCTTGCGAAGACCTTTACCACCACCGGGATAGGCGCCTTCCATAATGTCAGCAACTGATTTACGAACCGTTTTGGGGGTTATGCCATTAGCTTCGTTATAAGCATGCTGCTTGGCGCGACGCCGCTCGGTCTCCCCCATCGCACGTTCCATTGAGCCGGTTATCCGGTCTGCATATAAAATGGCCCTGCCATCTACGTTTCGGGCTGCCCGACCAATGGTCTGAATCAGTGAGCTTTCCGAACGCAGGAAACCCTCCTTATCCGCATCCAGAATTGCCACCAGCGATACCTCCGGCATATCCAGCCCTTCACGCAACAGGTTGATCCCCACCAGCACATCGAACTCCCCCAGTCGCAGGTCTCGAATAATCTCCACACGCTCAACCGTTTCAATATCCGAATGCAGATAGCGCACTCGAACATCATGTTCCATCAGGTACTCAGTAAGATCCTCAGCCATGCGCTTGGTCAGCGTGGTCACCAGGACTCGGTCACCCCGGGACACCGTCAGGTTGATTTCAGATAACAGGTCGTCCACCTGTGTTGTTGCCGGCCTGACTTCAACCTCGGGGTCCAGCAAACCGGTTGGACGCACCACCTGCTCGACAATGGCACCGGAATGCTCAGCTTCATAGTCACGCGGGGTTGCCGAAACGTATATGGTTTGTGGCGCACGCACCTCGAACTCCTCGAAGCGCATGGGCCGGTTATCCAGGGCTGATGGCAACCGGAAGCCATATTCGACCAGGGTTTCCTTGCGGGAACGATCGCCCCGGTACATCGCACCAATTTGCGGCACTGTCACATGTGACTCGTCAATCACCAGCAAGGCATTATCAGGCAGGTAATCAAACAGTGTGGGCGGCGGCTCACCCGGCAGGCGTCCCGACAGGTACCGGGAATAGTTTTCAATACCCGAGCAATAACCCAGCTCCTGCATCATTTCCAGGTCAAATTGCACCCGCTGTTGCAAGCGCTGCGCCTCAACCAGCTTGTTAACCTCGTACAACTGCTCAAGTCTTTCCTTGAGCTCCACCTTGATATCCTCAATTGCCTGAAGAATGGTTTCACGTGGCGTGACATAGTGGGATTTTGGAAAAATAGTGAAGCGCGGCAGTTTCTTGAGGGTTTCCCCCGTCAGTGGATCAAAGACCGTGATATTTTCAATCTCATCATCAAATAACTCAACCCGGACGGCCTCTCCGTCTGATTCAGCAGGAAATATATCAATCACCTCACCACGCACCCGGTACGTTGCACGATGTAACTCGGTATCATTGCGCGTGTACTGCAACTCAGCCAGGCGCCGCAGTATCTGGCGCTGATCAATCAACTCCCCACGACTGAGATGTAATACCATCTTCAGATAGGAACGCGGATCGCCAAGACCAAAAATACAGGATACCGTGGCAACAATAATGGCGTCCCCTCGCTCCAGCAATGATTTGGTTGCCGACAGACGCATCTGCTCAATGTGTTCGTTAATCGATGCATCTTTCTCAATGAAGGTATCAGAGGCCGGGACGTAGGCCTCCGGCTGGTAATAGTCATAATAGGAAACGAAATATTCGACCGAGTTATTCGGAAAAAACTCCTTCATCTCACCATAGAGCTGAGCCGCCAGCGTCTTGTTATGCGCCAGGATCAAGGTCGGACGCTGAGTTGCCTGGATCACATTGGCAACCGTGAAGGTTTTCCCCGAGCCGGTCACCCCCAGCAACGTCATGCCAGCTTCACCATCCTCGATACCTTCTATCAGGCGCTTGATTGCCTTCGGCTGATCACCGGATGGCTGATATTTCGAAACAAGTTCAAATTCTTTTGACATGAAGCACGACATGGGAGATTTTTAAGGTATTATTTCATAAGTTGCGGACCAGGGTAGATATCACCGACCCGGTTATCTGCAGAAATACCCTTTAGTCTAACAGCATGGATTAAGAAACTGGCATGTCTTACAAACTCTCTACCCGCGTAAAAGCAGTCAAACCTTCACCTACCTTAGCCATCACCGCACGCGCTGCAGAATTACGTGCCAAAGGTGAAGATGTTATCGGCCTGGGTGCAGGCGAACCGGATTTTGATACACCTGACCATATCAAGGAAGCGGCCATTGAAGCCATCAGGGCCGGTAAAACCAAGTACACCGCCGTTGATGGCACAGCCAGCCTGAAACAGGCCGTCATTGATAAATTCAAGCGCGATAACGGGCTGGACTATGCTCCTGATCAGATCCTGGTTTCGTCGGGTGGCAAACAGAGTTTCTACAACCTTGCCCAGGCAATACTGGATGCTGGCGACGAAGTGATCATCCCGGCTCCCTACTGGGTGTCCTACCCTGACATGGTTTTACTGGCAAATGGCGAGCCCGTCATTGCCAAGGCCAAGGCAGATCAGAACTTCAAAATCACTCCCGGGCAATTACGTGGACTGATCAATGAAAACACAAGACTTTTTGTCCTTAACAGTCCATCCAACCCAACCGGCATGGCCTACACCATGGAAGAACTCAGGGCTCTGGGAGAAGTGTTACTGGAATATCCCAAGATCCTGATTGCTACCGATGATATGTACGAACATATCCTCTGGACCGGCAAACCATTCGCTAACATTCTCAATGCCGTTCCGGAGCTGTACGACAGAACATTGGTGCTTAATGGTGTATCCAAGGCTTATTCAATGACAGGCTGGCGTATTGGCTACGCCGGCGGACCGGCTGAAATCATCAAGGCGATGAAGAAAATCCAGTCACAAAGCACTTCAAACCCCTGTTCAATTTCCCAGGCAGCAGCCGAAGCCGCTCTAAACGGCCCACAAGAATGTATTGCCGAAATGCTGACCGCCTTCAAGGAAAGACATGACTACGTGGTTGACCGACTGAATAACATTGCCGGCATTGAATGCCTCCCATCAGATGGAACATTCTACTGCTTCCCTGACATCACTGGCATGCTGGCAAACATGCCCGATGTAAATTCCGATCTGGACCTGGCAGAACTTCTAATAGAAAAAGCCGGGGTCGCATTAGTGCCAGGTACCGCTTTCGGACTACCAAATCATATGCGAATTTCTATTGCTACCAGCATGGAGAATCTCAAGTCAGCGCTGGACCGCATAGAAAAGTTCATTAGCTGATTAAGCTAACCGGCAATTTTCAAATCAACAATGGCCACGGATTGGCCATTCAAAACTCATGGAGGAGTTCACTATGGCTTACCCAAGTCTTTCACGCCAATTTCATGGCTTTTCACTGATCGAATCAATCACCGTAGTCGCTGTTCTGGTCATTACAACCGGCATTGCCTTACCCAGCTATGAATATTTACTGAGTCGAAATCGCCAGACAACATCTATCAACCAGTTCAGCACAATATTGGCACAGGCCCGCTATCACGCCGTCAACCATTTATCACGGGTTGTGCTTTGCCCATCCACTAACCACCAGGATTGCACGGGAGGTTTCGAATGGCACTCCGGTTATATCGCCTTCACAGATAACAACATGGACAAGCAGCGTAATGCCGGTGAGAAAATTATTTCCGTGGTTGAAAAAGCCCACGGCTCAGTGAGCATTAAAACTTCCAGTGGCAGAAGAAAAATCATTTTCAGACCTTCAGGACGATCGCCCGGAAGCAATACAACAGTGCTCTTTTGCACTAACCAGGGCTCTCTTCCAGGCAAGGCTTTAATCCTTTCGAATAGCGGAAGGGCCCGGCTTTCAAAAAAATTAGCTAATGATGAAAATATCCCCTGCCAATTGGGCTGATATCTATTGACAAAAAAACCTTCGCAGGTACCATATGCGCCTTCGAGTTATTCCCCGATAGCTCAGTTGGTAGAGTAGCGGACTGTTAATCCGTTTGTCCCTGGTTCGAGCCCAGGTCGGGGAGCCATATAAAACAAGGCCTTGCGTAGATTCTGCGTGAGGCCTTTTTTTTCGCCCGGGGACAATGGATTGATAGTCCGTTGGCCTAGCCATTGAGAAAACCCCTTGGTAACTTGGATATAGGGCATTGGGAATCACCCAGCCGGTTCGCCCGAAATGTAGACCTGCCCCACCCGCTCACGCATACCCTCTGGCCGAGAAATGCGATCTCTGGGACTTTTGACCCATGGCATCACTCAGCCCTACCCCACGCCGGAGAATTGCGGAGAGTGGCAGTCTAGGGAACTGGGTATTTCAGGGGCCGGTGGTTGAGAGGGAAAAACTGAAAAGCAGTCATTGGGTCATAAAGGCTTCAATGACTCAAAATCGGTATTTCCAGCCGTTCGGCAAGTTTTATCAAACGGCAGGAACGTGGTAAAAGCAGACTAATTAGTAAGTTTTCTTACGCTATCTGCTTTTCTATTTTTTCGCCATTGCATAGGCGTTGTGCCGCTCCAACGCTTGAATGCACGAATGAAGGAGCTTGCATCGTCATAATCGAGCGTCATGGCGATCTGGAGCACGCTTAGCCGAGTGTCTTCGAGCAACTGCCTTGAAATCTCGAAGCGGCCTTCATCCAGGAGTTCCTGAAAACTCGTGCCAAAATCCATCAGTCGTCGACTCAGCGTGCGACTGTGTATCGAGAAAATTGCGGCGACCTGGTCAGATTTATATTGACCTGTCACAAGAGCCATTCGTAGCACACCCCGCACTAGCCCCGGCCAGTCGTCACCATATTTGATTTCCAGCGCATTGATTTGACTTTTAAGCGCACGACATGACTCGGGATTATTCTCTGGCAAGTCATGCTTCAACCAATCGGCAGCGAACACCACCGCATTGAGTTCAGAGTCAAAATGCAATGGCGCATGAAAAAACTCGTGGTACGGTCGGGTATTCAACGGCGTGCCATGAGCAAACTGGACCTTTATAGGTTTCCAGTCAGGGCCACAGAGTGATCGCATGATGTTATAAAAACCAGCGATGGCGCCATCCCCAACTTGATCAGTAGCCTCGACTCCAGGTTGATAGACTTCGTAGCTAAGAATTGCTGTATTGCCGACTTTCTCCAGATTCACCATCGCACCACGGACTTGAAGATGCATGCTGTTTACAAGGTTCGTTAAGGCTCCTCCCACGTTTGGCGAATATCTCACCAGCAGTCCTATCATACCCAGAGATTCCAAACCTATTTGCTGACCGATGAACAGCCCCAGGTGCTGACAGCCAGTCTTTGACACGCAATGTGCAATCAGGTGGTTCCGGGTTGCGTAAGAAAGTCGATTATCAGGATCGTCAAACAACTTTAGGTCAACTCCTGCGGCGGAAAACACCTCAGTCGGGTTGGTACCCAGGCGCCTCAGAATAGCAGGAAGTGCCATTATGGTGGATATGCGCACTTCAGTTTTTTTATTTGCGAGCGTTACCGGGCTTCGTGTCATTGTTTTTTTCTTTTGTTGATCCAGGTCAACACATTGAGAGAATTTCCTCAAATATCCCATTACTGTCTGCAAATGTCTATTTGAGCATTAACCCCAATGCTACATAGAAAGCACAAGGGTCGAATGTAACTTGGGGATGTTTAATGTCCAGAACGCCGATCAGTTTAGTGTTTTCAGAAAAGGCAATCAAATCAGATGTGATCTGGGCCTCTCGTGCTGAGTTCCGATACTGAATTGTAGTTATTAATGTATTAACCAGAAAAGAGGAATAAGTTATGAACATAAAATGGCTATCGAGTCTCGCTGTTGCAACCATTCTACTGGCATCAACGGTAACCTTCGCGGCAGGCGAAAAAGCTCTACTGCCCAAGGGCAAACAAACTAGCCTGGGGCTCTATGTAACCGCTGCTCAGGCATACGAAAAAGTGAAAGCTGCACCAGAAAAGGTCATGCTCATCGATGTACGCACCCCGGAAGAGTACGCCTTCATCGGCCATCCGGAAATGGCGTGGAATGTTCCTTTTGCCTTTGTGACCTATAAGAGAGTGAACGGCAAAACTGAATACGGACCAAAGATGAATGAGAGCTTTGTTGACGAAGTCAAAACACTGGCTGGGCTGGATCATACTCTGATCGTCATGTGCCGGTCAGGAGACCGCAGTGCCAGGGCCGTCAACGACCTTGCGGCAGCAGGGTTTAAAAATGCCTACACTATTACTGATGGGTTTGAAGGTGACAAGGTAAAAGATGCCGGAAGCGTCTTTAATGGAAAAAGGATGAGGAATGGCTGGAAGAACTCTGCTCCCTGGGTTTACACAATTGACCCCGAGAAGATCATTCTTGAAGAAGGCTCTTCCAAGCAAACACAATGAATCAAGGTTAACTAGATCTAATCTCAAACACAGTCACTATCACCGCTTGATGGTGACAACGAAACAATGGGAGTAACTGAATATGGCTACATCAAAAAAGAAAACGAACAGAAAAAAGGTTCCCGCCAAGAGTCAGAAAGTGGAAGCAAATAACCCAGTCCAGACGAGCGTGACAGATGGGCTCGCATTAATTACTCAGCTGCTCGCAACTCAACCACACTTGAAAGAGGACCTCGGGGAAATTGCTGAGCTGGTCGCTGGCAAGCTCTCTAAGAATGCAGCGCCAGCTAAGACCAAAGGTAAGGGTAGAAAGCCAACCAGGGCCAAAGCAACCAAAAAAGCTGCAACTCCCGCCAAAGAAATGAAAATTACGACTTTGAAAAACACAAAACTGAACAAGGTAAAGTTGAACTGGAAAGAGGTGTACTACACCAATTGTCCTCTCATATCCGCTAGCAATGTCGACCAGGAGTTGGGCTGGACAAGGGAAGAATTCAAGAAACTTGGCGTCAATTACTCCTTTTTGCGCTCTGTCCGCGAGAACGACTGGTACCCTCACTACATTCACAACCTTGACAACCTGATCCGCTTTGGAGGTTTGTTCCCACCCGTTCATGTCAACGCCGACATTCGCCGAACAAGACTTTTGGGTGTGACCCACGCCCCAGCCGAAGGCGGCTGCATGATGGTACGCTCCAGGGACGACATCTACTTGATGAATGACTTAAAAGGCAAAAAAATTGGCCTGTCTAAAAGTCTAAACCAGATTAAAAACGACTGGTGGCGTGTCCAGGAGCATCAGGGTATCGAACTGATGCTCCGGATGAACGGCATGACGATGGATGACATCGAACTCGTAGAGTTTCCTTATGCGGATGATTGGTACAATGATCCCAAGATGTTGGACCCCATGATTAACCCCTCCGATCTGTGGCTGCAGCGTGACCACAAACATGACCTGGCCTTCCGGCCACTGGAAACCGCACTGCTGAATGGTGTCGTTGATGCAATTTATACTCAAAGCAAACCCTTCCAGCATCTGCAGGAGGCAACGGGCAAGATGAAGGCTATTGAGGATCTATCCAGGTATCCAGACTGGACCCTGCAGGCGGCCAACATTCCCGCCGCCATCACCTGCACCGAGGAAATGGCCCAAAAGCACCCAGAGCTTGCTGTTGCATTTATGAAAGGCATGATCAGGGTGGGGCGCTGGGCCAATGAGCACAAGCATGCCGCCGCGGTTATCCTCGACAGGCAGACATTTTATCTGGATGCTGAGGATACATACGAAGGTATCAAGCCCATTGACCTCGTGCCCAACCTGTCGCCCCAAAACCTGGCTTCCGTCGAAATTGGTAAGGACTTCATGTTGAGCCATGGTTACATCAAGAATGATTTTGATGTGCAAGACTGGGCCGCGCCGGAATTCCTTGAACAGGCCGCCAGGGAATTGCTGGAAGAAGAATGGAAGAAAAGAACCACTGCAAAACTTCCCAAAGCAGCTAGTACACTGAAATCAGGAAGACGGCACGGGTAATCGTAATATAGCGTAGAACTGTAATTTAGTGTTTCTACAGAGTAGAGCAGCTTATTGGCAAAGTGCTGCAGTCTCTAGTTGTAATGATAACACTATATCGTTATTTGGGTATGAGAGGTCATAAATGCGAACGTCCTACAAATTCGACACAATTATCATGGTTGATGAGAAGCTGTGTATTACCTGCGGTAATTGCATCCGCACCTGCCCGGCCGGATTGATTACGAAAAAGGATTTCCCTGTTCCCATCGAAAACTCGTGGGACCTCTGCATTGACTGCGGCCATTGTGTGGCCGTCTGCCCAACCGGAGCGATGCACCAGCGCACCGTGGAGCCGGAAGATTGCGCACCCATCGATATTCATCTGATTCCCCGCTGGGAAGAGGCCAGACAGTTTCTGATCTCGCGGCGTTCGACCCGTGTCTACATCAATAAACCCCTCGAGAAGGAGAAGATCCAGCAAGTGCTGGATGTCGCCCGCTTCGCACCGAGCGGTGGGAACCGTGGGGGAAATATCCTGCGTTGGGTCGTAATCAGTAACCCCACACAAGTTCACCAGGTGGCCCAGATGACTATCGACTGGATGAAGAGCGTCGGTGATTCGAACCCGGCACTGTACAAGGAGGCCAAGCTAGAGCTCTTCACGAGCGCGTGGGACGAGGGTGAGGATCAGATAGCACGAGGGGCACCCTGCTTCATCCAGGCCTGGGCGCCCAAGGACGAACGCACCGCACCTCAGGCGGCCACGATCGCTCTGGCCTACGCTCAGCTGGCGGCGCACGCTCTTGACCTCGGCAGCAGTTGGAGCGGCGGCATCAACACCGCCGCGCAGGCGTACCCTCCCTTGCTCGAGCTCCTTGGTCTGCCGGAAGGCACCGTGTCCTTCGGAACGATCCTGCTCGGGTATCCTGCCGAAACCTTCCTGAGGATCCCGGAACGCAAGCTCCCCGACGTGAGCTGGCTTTGAGTATTAGGAAACACCATGAAAGAAACCAAGCCCCAAACGCGCATGCAGCAGATGGGCTACCGTGCGCCGACCGATGCGACGGAACCCGATCAGCTCGTGTTTGTCGAGTACGTCTCTAACGGGTGCATAGCCATCATCACCCTCAATCGGCCCCATGCCGATAACGCCATCACGACGGAACTGGCAGCGCAGCTCATTGAGGTCCTCGAGATCATTGCAGCCCGTCCCTCTGTGCGTGTCACCATCATTACCGGATCCGGTGACAGAGCCTTCTCCGTCGGTGGCGATCTGTATCAGCGCAAGCAGATGACACAGGAACAGTGGCTGCGCCAGCGTCAGGTCTTCGATCGCGTGCTCTACACACTGCGCCAATTGCGACGTCCGATCATCGCCGCCGTGCATGGAATGGCATATGGCGGTGGCTGTGAGATTGCCATCAGCACCGATTTTATTATCGCATCTGATGATGCTGCCTTCGGCCAGCCTGAAGCGATGGTTGGCTTGTCTGCCGGTGGTGGCTCCCCGGTCCTGCTGCCTCGCGTACTCCCGCCGGGTAAAGCCATGCAGATGCTGATGACGGGAGAACCCATCACGGTGCAAGAGGCGCACCGACTCGGCATGGTTAACGAGATCTACCCCAAAGCCGAGTTAATGGCCGGAGTGCTCCGCATCGCGGAGAAGATCGCGAATAACTCCCCGACTGCGGTACAGGCAGTCAAGCGAGCCGTTCAAATGGGACAGGGTGAGCCTGTTGAGCAGGCCATCGCGATCATGATGGATGAGCACTGGCGCTCGGTGGTCCATCCCGACCGCAGCGAGGGAATCCTTGCCTTCACCGAAGACCGGGAGCCAGCCTTTCAGGATCCTGAGTACTGATGCACAAGCTGCCGCCTACGAAAGTTTGTGTCATCTCATGGCTATTCAGTCATATGGTTTTGAATTTCAGACCTGTCAACATCTATCCAATCAGTGTCAAATAATGTCAAGTATACTAGTCATTAAAGTGCTATTACATCCGCACAAAAACTCGAAGCTGGCTTGAAAGTACGCAGTGAATTTACGATCAATTTAACCCATCAGGAGATATATTAAGTGAGAACACATGCTACCTTTATCCTACCCATGATTTTCATGGGTGTTGGAATTACCCATAACATCCAAGCTGCCGAGTCTGATGCCTGGCAATACGAAGTGACCCCCTACTTTCTTGCTGCTGGGCTGGATGGTAAAGCCGGTGTCCGTGGCGTAACCGCCGATATCGATATGTCGTTCAGCGATATTTGGGACGATTTGGAAGGTGCTTTCATGGGAATGTTTACGGCGCAGAAGGGCCGATGGTTCTATGGCTTGGAAGCTGTGTATTTCAAACTGGAAGATGAAGGCTCTACGTCGGTTTCCGGTCCGTTGTTCGGAAAAGTGACAGTAGATGGAGCACTGGAACTGACTACCAAAATGTATGTATATCAGGGAACGGTTGGTTATCGACTGAAGGACGATACAACCAAAGTAGACCTGCTTGGTGGATTACGTTACACGAAGATTGATATAGATGCTGATGTCGTAATCAATACTGCCCCTGGTATCGTCTTTCCGGGTGCTGCGACGAGTGCTAGCGGCTCTGAAAGCTGGACTGATGCTGTGGTTGGTATGCGTGTGCTGCATCCAGTCTCAGATGAGGTGTCCCTAGTCGGCTATGCAGATGTAGGCGCGGGTGGCTCTGACCTGACATACCAGTTGATTGCCGGTGTAAACTGGGAGTTCAAGGAGGATTATACTGCCAAGATAGGTTATCGCGTTTTGGATTGGGACTACGAGGACAGTGGTACTGTATGGGATATGCAAGCCAGCGGTATGTATCTGGGTCTTGGCATTGCCTTTTAACTCCGAAGAGCCCCACTTGAGTGGGGTAATCTATTATTCAGAAATATAGTCGTCACTGCGTTCACTACGACTAGACTGCATAGCCGTTAAGAGTCATTAATGTGAGTTTTGAAAAGAGTCCTGTTTCGAACTGAACCTGCCTTCCAGAGTAATGCTCTTGAACGACAGCTTATGAGAAAGCTGTCATTGGGACGGGATTTATAGAGGGCAGCTACTCGGTAGAAGCCGTCATCAGAATGTGTTACCCGACTGGCGGAAACTCTATAAAAGCGGCCGTCAATTTTGTTGGTAATATATTCAAAGCGGCGACCTTAAAGCCGGAGACTGTAAATTAATTTGTGTATCTGCTTATCATTACCTTTATAAAGGAGATAAGCAAGATGAAGAAAGAAGAGCTGGAAGCCTTTGCACGTGAGGCTGCCAAATCCATCAAGACCGAGAAAGATCTGAGTGATTTTTCCCGCATGCTCAAGAAGATTACCGTTGAAGCGGCTCTGAATGCTGAACTGGATGATCACCTGGGCTATGACAAGCATCAGCCTTCTGAGAACAACAACAGCCGAAATGGCTATTCCAGCAAGACCGTCATCAGTGAAGATGGTCGCTTCGAGGTTGATGTACCCCGTGACCGTGATGGTTCATTCGAGCCCCAGATCGTCAAAAAGCATCAGCGTCGGTTAACGGGCATGGATGATAAGATCCATTGCCTGTATGCCAAGGGCATGACCACACGCGAGATCGAAGCCAGTTTCAAGGAAATGTACGATGTCGACGTTTCTCCTGGCCTGGTTTCCAAAGTCACCAATGCTGTCATCGAGCAGGTAGTAGAATGGCAATCCAGACCGCTGGATGCGATTTACCCCATCGTTTATCTGGACTGCATCGTTGTTAAAATCCGCCAGGACAAGCAGGTCATCAACAAGTCCATTTACCTGGCCCTTGGCATTAATATGGAAGGCCACAAGGAACTGCTGGGTATGTGGCTGTCTGAAAATGAAGGTGCCAAGTTCTGGTTAGGTATTTTAACCGAACTACAAAATCGTGGTGTCAAAGACATTCTGATTGCCTGTGTTGATGGCCTGAAGGGTTTTCCTGATGCGATACAGGCTGTTTTCCCTCAAACCCAAATACAGCTTTGCATCGTTCACATGGTACGCAATTCTGTGAAGTATGTACCCTGGAAAGATTACAAGCCTGTCACGGCCGATTTAAAGCGCATTTACCAGTCTGTAACTGAGGAAGAAGCATTGCTGGCGCTGGATCAGTTTGCTCACCGCTGGGACGATAAATATCCCCAGATCAGCCGCAGCTGGCGCAATAACTGGGATAATCTGAACACGCTGTTCAACTATCCTGAAGATATCCGCAAGGCCATCTACACGACTAATGCCATCGAATCACTCAACAGTGTGATCCGCAAAGTCATCAAAAAACGTAAGCTGTTCCCGTCAGATGACTCTGCAAAAAAAGTGGTCTACCTGGCAATACAGGAGGCTTCAAAAAAATGGACGATGCCAATCAGAAATTGGAAACTGGCACTGAATCGTTTTATGATCGAGTTCGAAGATCGTTTAACTGACTATGTATAACCAAAGCAGTTACACAGAATTATTTACAGGCTCTAGAACTCATATACAGCTTCTTTGCTTACTGTTTAACACACTGTCTTATCGCATCTCGGTTACTGGCTTCACATTGCTCACATTTTTGATTCGGAAAACCGGATAGAAATACCTTAGTTTGATTATAAGTCACACATTCTTGACCACAATACTTCGCGAGGCACTCATCGTAACTATTGCCTCCACAGCTTCCATTATAGTTTATCCTAACCATCTTCCCTTCAGTTTTGAAACGATTCCATGGATAAATGACACCGGATACTATCACCGAAATTTCTTCATCATGAGGTGTTAGTATAATTTTAAGATAACCTTCACTATCTATACCTTTCGGGTTACATCCTGACGTACTTAAACACTGCTCGACCTCATTTAGCTTTGCCGAAGTCGGGTTTGTGTCAAAATAATGAAAAAGCTAGACACTTTGCCTATATAGCTTTCATTTTGCTTTCTGAATGTACCCCATGCTTTTTTTATACCTGAACTACAACTTTTTATCTTATATCCACCATCTTTATGATGGAGAGAGATGACATTACTAGGATGCAAAATACTGAATACCTTTTCCTGAAACCTAGTTTTCTTCCCACTATCTGACCAAACGAATTTCCAGTAACCATCCAAACTATTAACTGCTATAGATAGTTTATTTTCAGTTATTTGCTTCTGATCTAAATGCCGGACTCCGGAGTTTTCGTTATACAAGGTGCCAGCTAACTCTTCTCCTGAAGAAGCCGGAATACCCATCGCCTGAATGCGTTGCAAGGTTTCTTGCCATAGCTGCTGTGTAATATGTCTGGCATCACCCGGTGCATCAGCCCTTGTGGCCTGATACAGCTTCTGGCGAACATCTTCTAACACAGCGCATCTTCCGCTTGCTGGATGAACCTTTTTGAGGTTCTCAATACTTTTTCGCGCAGCAGCAACATGATTTTTACCGTCCGGTGTAGCTTGGCGTGCCAACGGGAAATTACCATCTACCAGAGCCCCTTCAGCAATGGAAAGTGTCTGCTGCCCATAAGCTAGCTGGTAGCCAATCCGGCAGTACTGCCCATCACATGATGTTGTCTTATAAACCTCCTTTACAGTCTGCAAATCCAATTGTGATGCCAGAGGCTCATAAGAAGTCCTCAATCGATTTGCCAACTGGTTGCGATATATTGAAGTTCGATTGTTTGCCAGGCCATTTGCCAGCCTCTGGTATTTACTACGAATCGATTGCCAATCCGGCCAAGCGGGCGTAGGTGGGTAACTGGTGCGATTTGCCCACATAATGTGCTCACCCGCAGTCATCAGGTGCTCAACGATATCCTGATCTGCATTTCCTACCGTATAGCGGGAAAGCCCTGCTGCCCAACCCAGTCGCGAACAGGCTGCAAAAATATGATATGCCGCAGGTTGTCCACCAGCACCGAATAATCTGACAGGATCCGTATTTATCGGATCTGGAGAAAAAGCTGATGAGTTGGCACCATCATCAGTACCAGTATTATCCGACTCCTGGTGGAGTCCCCTGCCTCATTTAAAACATCGTTATTATCGACCTGGATAACAATTTGACCTGGGGCATCACTGTCTTCAGGTGATACGCCCATGAACTCCATTTTACCTCCTTCGGACTGAAATTCACCGGTTCTTTTATCATCATCCGCGGTGGCGATCACTTTATCCGAATCTGCAACAGGTTCTGTTTCGCTTCCTTCTGATGAAAACCCTCCATCCCCAATATCAATTGGTCCTGTTATTTGGTTACTCACATTTTTCTCTTTTTTATCTATAATTTCTGTCTCACCACCCTCTGAGCTAAAGCCACCAGTGCTTGAATCAACAGTTTTGGTAGCGGCATCGTCAATAGAGCCACCCAGAGTTGATACTGGACCAGGTTTGTTCTTAATTAAAATTGTTTTAAAAGCCGTCATTCCTTCGCTGCGAACCATGATCATCGCTTCGCCTGGCTCAAGGGCGAGTACACTGCCATTCGCAAACATGCGAAGGTTTTTTCTAAGGGTATTCCAGCGTGCATCCATGAACGGTTTACCGCCATAATCTTCAACCTTGTAAAGCGTCTCCTCCCCAACAAACAATTCATCCTTTCCGACTATCCTGATACCACCCGAGACATCACCTTTTGGAGTAGAAGTGGGCACTTGCACATGTTTAGATGAATTACTCTTTTTTATTGAGTTTGTATCAGAAGGTTTTTTCTCAATAACTGCTTTGTTTGTAGCTATTGCCTTTTTCTGGGTAACTATTTTTGTATTACCAGTAATTGAAGCTTGGTTTATATTGATTTGGAGCTGCCTGACACATTCATCAGCGCGCTGGATAGATTTTTGTGCCTGTTTAGAAGCATCTAACAGTGCTTCATAAAAACGGTCTGTTTGTTGGATAACCAGCCCTATGTCGGAGATTCTATTGCGAACGTCCTTGATAACATCAGCAATTTTTTTTAGTCGATTTGCTTCTTTTACCAGCTGTCCTTCTTTTAAGTATGCCTCTGAAAAGGTTTGATATGAATTCTTAATCTCGTCAGCGTATTTTCTTGCCAAAAAAAGTTGATCTTGACCGTATTTTCCTATTGAAGATGATTGGGGGTAGAGCTTCCGTGCAAGTCTCAACGATGTTATCAGTCCTTGTATTGAAGCATTCTGCTGAGCTACCAAATTGGTTATTTTTTCATTGACATGAGTTCCTTTTTTCACCCTATCCGCTATTGCATTAAGCTTCATCAGAAGCTCCATATCTTTTGAATAACCGAGTTGGAGACTTTTTAGGATTAATTGTTGGCTTTCGATCCCTACCTCGGACCCTAGATGACTTCGATGCCACACATTAAGCTTACTAAAAGGCAAACCAGGCTTGTACTGACCTCCGTATCGTATCTTTACCCAATCAGCTGTTTTATCCATTAAGCCACTGATTTCCCTGCTTGAATATTCTGCTTGTTGCTTGTGATTTACAGCAGAGTCCAATACCTTAGCTTCACAGGCTTTATCAGAATTGACCTGCACCGCTTGCAAGTAATCTGATATTTTTCCAGGTGATTGTTTGGAAAGAATGACAAACTCATGATTATTAACCTTACCCTCAAAATAATCCTGTCTATCTAATAAAAACTCAATATTCTCGATACCTGTTGATGAGCGAAGGTTGTTTAATGGCAATGACGGCCAATGTTGCCTGACATTTGTAACATCCGTTTTACCTAGAAACACATACTGAAGACCATACGAGGAAAGCCTGCCTCGAAATTCAAATCCCAGTTCCTGTAATTTAAATTCTGATTCGGTTATAAGTTGGGCAAGTGCTCTATTAGCTCTTTGGTCGATCAACGAATAGTCAGGAGGCAATTCAGTATTATCATCATGGTAAGACTCGATAAAACCTTTTACCTTTGAAAGAGAGATAACTGCTTCCTCATAAGATTTTTCACCTATCAGTATCTCTGCCTTTAGTAGTTCCCCTTTAATTTCTTGAGTATTTTCAGCCAACAAGACCGAAACAGCTGACATCAAGACCATACAGAAAAACATGAATATAATTGAATAAATATGATCGCTTGATATTTGTCATCAGTTTTCTGCGTTTATTATTCTGAAATTAGTTTGCTTTATAGCCTCGTTATCCTGGTAAGCAACAATTATGCGAATTTTATATTCACCAATAATCGCCCCAGCTCTAACGTGCTCCACACGTTTTACCCGGTCCCCATTAGATACGGAGATACGTGTTTTTTCACTGGCAAAAAGACGATCTTTAGCAAGCCAAATTTCATAATGGACCCGCACAGAAAGATCAGTATTGTCATTCATTGAGTCACTGACTATGAAAACAAATGAAACATCGAATGTACTTGCAGCATGAACATTCAGTGGCTTAACAACGAGTGACTCTATTTCTATTGAAGGTTTATCTGGCTCATCAGAAAACTTGATAGGTTGCACATTTTCAGTATTTGCTTGTTTAGCGTTTTCTGAACTAATTAAAGGTTCTGACAATGCTTTTTCTTCTGGAATTTCGCTGAATTGATTTTTCGATTGGTCTCCCAGGCTGTTTGACTTTCTCACCGCTAAAATACTGCTCATAAATTGATAAATTCGGTTTACCACGAGATATTTTTAAAGAATTATCCTGAGTCTGTTTGGTAAGCATATGTGAAAATGTACTGGTAAATGCCTGTACCCGATTTACGGGTGACAATTGATCACCGGTGGTGACGACACAACCATCGCAATGTTGCGCCTCTACGAGTAAAGCATTATTACCATTTTGCCCTGACGTTTTGTGGACTGTCAGACGGTAATCCCTATTCCAGATATCCTTAGGCACTTTCATTAAGCCAACATACTTTATTGGATCACCGGTGCCTTTCTCGACTCGATAGCCGAGTTTTTCCAAAGCTGTCAGAATAGTCTTATTTAGCAGTTCAGGGCTAGTTTGTTGTGAAACAGGGAAAGTTTGATAGTGCTTTGTCGGTAAAGAATTACAACTTTGTAGCAAAAAAATAGAAAAGATGAGAAAAAACGCAGAATAAATATTTTTCAACTGTCTCACCATTATTTCCTCAATAATGCTTATGAATAAAGACAACCTCAAAAAAATCGTGAATTCCGATCATCCACCAACGAGGGTGCGAAATTCATTTCCACATATATATTTATATAGTCTCATCCTCCTGATAAAGCATTGATTTGAAGCAATCTGTAACAAATTAACTTGCTAATCACTCCAAAATCCTCTAACTGATAGCAATTTGCAGTACAGGGAAGTTAAAACTTTTCGGTTAATGATCAGCAAAGTTTCTTCCACTCTGTAAACGACCCTCCAGTCTTCCATTCTGAGTCCCCCTCCTCTACCAAGTTCGAAAAAGCTCGCCAGTTTTCGCCTCAAAATCCGCCAAGTTCGCTCCGAGCAATCTTCTACTTGGATGATTCCATTAAATTTTCCATATAAGACAGCCCAGAAAGTTCGCCAATCGAGTTTCGGAAAGGTTCGCTTGGGGAATTTATGATTTGGAAAAACCCTTGCACTTCTTCAGCTTGGGAATTTTGTTCATGCTACTGTTAATCCGTTTGTCCCTGGTTCGAGCCCAGGTCGGGGAGCCATATAAAACAAGGCCTTGCGTAAGTTTTTGCGTGAGGCCTTTTTTTTCGCCCGGGGACAATGGATTGATAGTCCGTTGGCCTATCCATTGGAATATCCCCTTTGGGAACTTGGATATAGGGCATTTGAAAAGCTGTCTCGGTGGGTCGACCAAAATCCCCCTGCCTAACATCGGCTCTCGCCGTCTCTGGCCCAGAGTGGCCGTCTCTGGGGCATTTATCCCTGCCCCATTACCTCGGTGATACCCTGGTGGAAATTTGGGCAGAAAATAGCAGTCTGGGAGACTCGCTGAAATAGCATCACACCTTGCAACACCGCATTTCCCTACTACACTTATAAATAACCGCTTCCATTAGCGGATAAACCACCGACACACGGTAGGCCCTGTTGAGCTGATTACTCGCAGGGCTGTTTGCTATATGGCCCCTTGAACTTTCCCAGGTCTACCCCCATCTAACCTTGTACTTATAGAACTTCCCCTCCCTTTTAGTTCTCTTAAGTGTTGTTTTAGCCTCCTTCAGTTCATTCTGTTGGGGGCTTTTTATTTTCTCTGGGACATTTGAGGATGAGGCATAGCCTTAGGATAGCTGCGGTGGAAAAATAGCAGTCAGCGTCAGCTTGTGATGGGAAACGGGGAATTTCAAGGGAGAAGGTCAAAGATAGAACTGGAAAGCAGTCAGTCAGCGCTGAATCTGAGTGTATATACAAAGCTGAAATTATTTTTTGGGTCATCTGGAAATTCTGACAGGCAACTGCTCTATAAAAGCCGTCAGTCATTAAATACGCAAAGCCACAGTAACTTGTTAATTACGGTCGTTGGCTAAATAAGCCTCATCGAAAAAATCCTTGTCGCGAGATATCATAGATATAACTTACACTTACAATTTTAGAAATGCGGTTTGAAGGTAGTCGATATGAATTGGGAAAAAAAAGTATGGGTCGTTGATGACTTGATACCTGAGGAATCTCAGGAAGCAATAAAACAGAAATTACTTGGTGATCGGTTTCCTTGGTTTTATGTACCTGATGTCACTAGTCAAGAGGCCGAAATAAAACGACCCGGACTTAATCATAGTTTTGTTTTTGATGGAAAGTTCAATCCTGAAGAAGAAAAACATCATGGCAATATGCTCCAGTATCTTTGGAAAAATGGTCTAAACAAATTAAAAGAAAAAACAAACTCCATAGCTAAATATTCAGTTATAAAATCCAGAGCTTTTTTACAAGTGCCCCTTAGAGGTGTTAATGGTGGAGAGTATGATTCACATCATATCGATGTGGATTTTAAACATATTGTATTTCTATATTACGTTTGTGATTCAGACGGAGATACCGTGATATTTGAAAACATGTACAGTCCGGAAAAAAATAAAAGACCTGAACTTAACGAATTAACAGAAAAGGTAAGGGTTACACCAAAGCAAGGTAGGTTAGTTATTTTTGATGGATTTTATTGGCATACTGGCACCCAGCCTACAAAAAATAATCGATGCGTAATTAACACAAACATCGAAATTATAAGTTAGTGCTTTTTTATTGTATCTGACTATTGTTGATTACACATAGCTTATACGGTGACCGGTATTAAACCAGACTGTGTGAAAACTCGGCCTCAGCAGGCGTTACCAATTGCTTTTATAGAAGGGAGCGATGATTTTTAACCGGATAAAAATCCAGGCTACGCCCGGATTGTCTCCATCAGTTTCACCGATCCCATGATATTCATGACGCGTTTCATGTTGTAGACCAGAACGTGCAAGCTCATCTCTGCTTTGACACGTTTTAATGTTTTCATCTGGAAATGGGTATATCCCATCCAGGCTTTTAACGTTGCAAACGGATGCTCAACAGTGGATCGTCGCACTGTCATCATGTTCGGATTGTTATCCCTGCGAAAGTCAGCAATGGTTTTAAAATCAGGCTGAAGTCGCCTCAACAGCCACATCATTTCAACGTTACGCTGCGTTTCTCTCTCCAATCGCCGGCTCGATTGAATGCGGTTGAGGTAACCATAAATATAAAGCTTGAGCATGATGGCTGGATGATAGGCGGGACGGCCTGTATCAGCGGGTATCAGTTCAAAACCTAATCTCGCTAGATCAAGCTCTTCTACAAAAACATCAATCACCCTGACGGGGTTGTCTTCGCTGATATATTCATCGAGCGTTTCGGGAAAAAGCAGGCTTTGATACCGGTTATCGCCTTGGATATAACGTTTCACGATACTGACCTCCTCGGAAGTTAGTATTAGTATAGTTAACTCACGTTTTTACACAGCCTGCAGCGATTGCAGTCATTGTATAAAAATTAGTTAATCTTCTGCTTCCAGCAATTAACCGTAGTTGGTTTTTGTTTCTAGTACTGCGAAAGATTTCCCGTAAGCGGACATTCAAGGGTATTAAGAGTGAATTTCTACAAAGCTGCCGTTCAAATCGCTAAATTTTGGAAATGTGACTGAGTGCTTCTTGCTAGAAGCCGTCGTCGGCGTTTTATTGATTATTTCCGCTTTGCGACCTTTGGTTTTGCCCTGAATAAATGGACGTTGGTGATAGCCATTATCTATACCTGCTTATGCTGAAAAGTTGACTTATAAAGAATTGTTCAGTCAGATATTATTACTTCAATATATTCCAGTAATGTTGTCAGATTTTTCTACAGACGGTTTGAGTTGTGTCGTTTAATATCAACGGTTACTTACGGAAAATTAAAAAGATTAAATCTCATTTCAAGGAAACAAGATATGAAAACTACAATAATGGTTCTATCCTTACTTCTACTTACTTTTCTCACTAGCAATATTAGTGCGGGTTCATATGAAGATACTGTCTCAAAATGGGAATCACATGAAGATGTTGCCAGATGGCTAGATAATAATTTTTCGTTTGATAAAAGTAGGCAAAAACAAATTGGAAAACGCCTTAAGAAGCAGGGTCCATCCGGTCTATTGGTCAGAAACCCAAAGACACTCTATGAAGATAATAACCGAGGTTATTGTGTTGACTCTGCCAATTTTGCTTTAACCTCATTAAATATGATCAATCCTGATTACAATGCTAGATGGGTGTTTATTTGGAATGATAAAGGTCGTCCTCATCATTGGGTTACCGCATACGACTATGAAGGTAAGCTTTATATAATGGATTACGGTACAGGAAGAAAATGGGAAAAAATGCAGGGTATTCATGGTCCCTATGAGTCACTTGATGAGTATAGAGAATTCCTAGCATCACTTAGTATCCCAAATTTTAAAGTTGGCAAAGTCATATTCAAAGATATGCCAGGGCAAGAAGATTAACTACAACCACTGAAATTCAAGCAGCTAATAGAATTAAGCCTCGCTTCGGTGGGGCTTTTTTATTTCTTGATGTCGGCTTCTACCGCTCAGCCTCCTGATTCCAATAAAATCTGAATGACGGCTTTGGTATGCGGGTTCAACCGGTCGCTTAAATCTGCGTACTTCCGCTTATAGCAAGTTCCTGCCGGTCGATTAATCCTGCCGTATGACCGGAAATACCGACTAGCTGCCCTCTGAAAATATCCCTCCAATGTCAGCTTTCTCATAAGCTGTCATTCAAGCGCATCACCTTAGAAGGCTGGTTCAGGTCGAGAGCCGACAGTGTCAGGATTTTTTACACAGGTTTTGCACCGAGAAAAGCGGACAGTCACCTGAAATAACTCAAAATGGCTTCTACTAGTCCGTAGCTGCCAGTCGCAGCAAGGAAAACCTGATTCTCTGGATGAGTGCTTCTCAGCGTTAGCGGTCATTAAAGGATACTTCGTCCAGATGTCAGCTTCAGGTCGTAAGCAGGCAAAGTAAAAGTTTCTCTTTTTAGCCTGCCATCAGCTACTTTAGCGGATGCTCGACAATACTATTTTCCGTACCTATGTATTAGCTTATTATGATCTGATGCGTTCTTTTATTTCATTCTTAATTGCAGTTAGCCTTATCTATTTGGCTGGGTGTGCAAGTGTGCCCGGTACTCCGCCTGACAATCCAATAACAAAGTACGGCACTATCTCAATAGTTCCTGCCCTTTATAACCCAGAAACTCAGTTTATCACTTTTGCTAGAGGCCCTTTCGCTGGTGCAATAAAAGGTGTGGGCATGGGAATTGGTGGTGGGCTAGATATTGGTGTGGAAGCGGGTACAGCAACAGCAAGACATATGAATCCTGTAGCTGGAGTTCTTATTGGCATCATTATGATGCCAATTACTATTCCAATTGGGATCGCTGGTGGAATCTCAATGAATACATCAGAAGAACAGTCAGAACTCATTGAACTACTAATTGAAAACGCTGTGAAGGATGAAGACATGTCTGGAAAGCTTAGTCTTCATTTGGCAAATAATTCTATTTTTACACCACAAATAAAACATGGTGTTTTATATGGAGTGGGGCCAGCAGAACCTGATCAATTTCCAGATTATTCTGGTTTGATAGAGGAAGGTATAGATACTGTTTTGGAAATTAGCGTGACACATACCGGGTTTAATACTGGAGGTGTAAAGCATAATTCAATGTCTCTATACATAACCGCTCAGAGTAGATTGATTAGAGTTAAAGATAATAATGTTATTGATACTCATCAGTTCAAATATTCCAGCCCAATGCGCGCTATACCGGCATGGCGCAGTAATAAAGGGAAATACTTAAGAGATGCTTTAATGGATGGGTATGAAAGCTTATCGAATCGTATATTTCAACAATTACTTGAGCCACCGCCCTATTGGCCATTTTATACACCTGTACAAATCTTTAATCTTCAAACTCCTGTTCAAATTAAAAATACAGACAAAGATGATAATTATTGCTGGTTAAAACCTTTACACCCAAAATTGGAATATAAACATCCAGTCACCAAATCATTTCTAGGAATAAAGAGTGTTACTAAAGTAGCTGAGATCAAATTTACTCCAATATCATCACGTCAACCCCAAATTATTTGGGAATCCTTTCCTAGACCTAGAGATTTAATCGATGAAAACGAAGAAAAATTAAGTCAAATTGATCAAGTTAATTATGATTTGAAAATATGGAAATGGGATGGAAAGCAATGTGATGAATTAGTTTATGAGCGAATACAGTTACCCGAACCCAGCCATCAGTTGGAAGAAAAACTCAGAGCAAACCAGAAATATTGTTGGTCTTTTCGGGCAAGATATAACTTTGCTGGAAAGCCAATGGTAACAGGATGGAGTTATTCATCTTTACCAATGTTCAGTAAAAATGATGAATACGCGACATTTCATCCAATAGACTGCTATATGGAGTCAATACCAAATGCCCGATATTTCAAATTTATAGCTCCTCGAAACTAGTTTAAAGTCATGTATATTGCAGAACAACGAACACATAAAAAGAATTCGCATGATGTCTGCTTTTACCGAGTAGCACTCATTCGCTAAAATCACCTGAATGGCAGCTTTCTCATAAGCAGTCGTTCAAACGCATCACCCTGGGAGGCAGGTTAAGGTCGAGAGCCGACAGTGAACAAGTTTCAATGGATGACGGTAACTGTAGAACAGCAGTCATTGTATAAGTTTTATACCAAACTCTGGTTGCCACCTTAAGTGGTCAATCAAGGAAAATTTTGACTATTCTTAGTGATCCCCAAAATTTTTTTGATAAAATGATCGCTGAAATCCATTTAACAATATCGAAAAGTCTTATCAGATCATGACCTACTCAATGAAGCAGCTTTATACTTTGTCCCTTTCATTTATTCTTTTTACCAGCTCAAGTTTAGCCTTTGCACACACAGATGGCGGTATTGCAGGCGGTTTTGTCAGTGGTCTCATGCACCCTGTTCTCGGTTGGGATCACGTTGTAGCAATGGTTGCGGTGGGTTTATGGGGGGCATTCCTCGGTAGCCCTGCTATCTGGTTACTGCCTGTTGTATTTCCTATGGTAATGGCATTTGGAGGGGCTATTGGAGTGATGGGCATTCCTATTCCTGCTGTTGAAACTGGAATTGCAGTATCCGCAATAGTATTAGGCGCAATGGTGGCTTTAGCTATCCGCCCGCCAATATGGATAGCGGCAATCATCGTTGGTTCTTTTGCTATTTTTCATGGTCATGCGCATGGCACTGAGCTGCCAAGTGCGGCTAATCCAATCGCATATAGTATTGGCTTTGTACTAGCTACAGGACTGCTTCACTTGTCAGGTATAGCTTTTGGTCTATTAGTGCGTTGGCCCACTGGCAAGATTGCAGTTCAGGCTGGTGGTAGTGTCATATCTCTGGTGGGTGTTGGCTTTCTCACCGGCATTTTATGAAATTTCGCTACAGAGCTTTTTTCCTTAGCCCCATTTTACTAATTCCAGAAATAGTCTTTGCACACGGACCAATTAAAGGAATTGGTAACTTCTACAATGGGGTTTTACATCCTGTTTTTGTCCCGTCGCAATTGTTACTTTTATCAGTGCTTGGCTTGTTGATAGGTCAGAAAGGTATCGATAAAAATTTATTATCACTGGCTACATTCGCATTCGGAACATTTTTTGGTTTAACGCTTACGTGGTTCTCCTTTGCCGTTGAAATGGAAGTATTTCTGCTTGGGGGCGCATTGACACTAGGTCTGTTGGTTGCGCTTGAGTTTAAACTCAACCCAACATGGCTTTCATTAATAGCATTTTTCACCGGGCTTGCAATTGGTATGGATTCAACTCAGGAAACTTTAGCTGGCAGAGAGAAAGCTGCCACTTTATTGGGAACTGGCGTTGGACTCTATTTGTTGCAATTGTATCCAATGGGTCTGGCTGATTATTTTAATAACAAACCTTGGCAGAGAATTGGTATCAGAGTAATAGGGTCCTGGATTGCAGCAATCGCATTTCTAGTATTAGCCCTTGCCATATCGCCTTATGCTCAGGCATTTGACCGATTTTAATGTCTGCTACGGTTGTTCAACTAGCATAGGAATAATGCCTGAACAAATTACTTGAACTTCCGCTTGATACTGCGGTTTCAACCGGTTGATGCAATTTATAGGTTAAAGCGCAATAGTCTGATCAAGGAGACCAAGTCGTCAGCAGACAAATAAAATACTATTTTTTATGTATATGGCCTTTGGCTTTACCCATTGATGAATGTGTTGCTGCTCTAGCGCCTGAGACGGTTGTGGAACTTGCAGCTGAACTGCTCGGAATATAGCTATGTTTGTTCCCTGGGTGAATATTAGCCGTTTTAATAGGCTTAATTTTTCCATTGTTCTTAATATATCCAGGTTGATGCGCTGACGCCCCATTAGCAGTCATCATTCCTTTACCTGAAACATGATTTTTTGAACTGGGGATGTAACCATTCGAATGATGCTTTGAAAATCCTGCTGAACCTTTCCTGGAATAAGGTGCAATATACCCTTTGCTGTTAGCTGAACTTAATTGAGTTGTGGTTTCTGGTGTGGCCATAGGCTTTGCTTTACCCATCAGTTGGCCAACTTTCATATCATATTGATGTGCAATTTCACCCCAGCCCATGCCATCAGCCCGCATCACCAGAACACCTTCAACTGCCTGTCCATCAATATTGCCTCCAAGTAAAACAGCTGAAAGTTGTTCATTAGTTGGTTGAGTGATACCCATTTCAGCCAGCTTACTTTCGGCTAGTTTGAGCGTTAACTTTACATTTCCATAGCCCATCGAGTTAGTTGGAGGGTCGATAATGTTAGGATCAACTTCAATCGGGTTTTCTGCTGTCGGCATATTATTAGCCGCAATAGGGTTTTCAGGTTCAATAACTTCGCTTTCGCCTGTTGTATAGGAAAAACTCTTTCCTTGTCTTAAGCCATCGACAACAATCGCTGCCTGTTCTTCACTACCGAGAAATTCAGAAAATTCATTAGTTAGTTTGCTTTCAGTATTAACTGATGTTCCGATTGATGAGACAGTGTCAATGGGGGTTTCGGCGCTGGCAGCTTCCTCAGCATGCAAGTTGCAACCAGATAGCATGGTGATGAGTAATGCCAGTGTGCGGGTCCCTGTTGTGAAAATTGGTTTCAATGTAATTCTCCTTTATTTTAACTACCCGCAAGCACGCGTTCTGTCTGCATAACAATTTCTGTCGCTGTGGCACTATCATAAAACATACCGTCATTAGCAACTGCACGCATTTGCGTGGTGCGTTTAGATAATGATTCCAGGCGTACTTCGATTTCACGCTGGTTGGCAGTTGCCACAATCATTCTTTCACCATCTTCATTGTATTCACGGCTTTTGATCTTAATCCCCATATCCTTCATAGCCCGAACAGTAGCTGTTTCTACTGATTTAACAGGGGCAGTAAAGGTTTTATAGATCATGCCACCCAAAGCATGGTTGGCACCAATGCCAGCGCCCAATGATGCTGCTGTTAAGCTTATTGGATCACACCCGGAAATACCAAGTGAAACCAGCAGTATGAGTCCCGATGTTATTTTTTTAGTCGATGAAAACACAGATTTTTCCTACCTAATCAGATTTGAATGTATTAGCGACACATAATCCAAAAAGATGATTTTTTAAGGCTTTTTATTCATAAAGTGTGATTAAGTTCAAAAAAAATAGCTACTAGTTCAGGAAATTGAGGACTTAGCCGCTAACTTAATAAGTTAAATTTTATAGATACAAATCTTTTGGATTCGGTCATGCGTAATTTACTGCTTATTATTTTGATGTTTTTAGTTGTTTCACCAGCTATTGCATAAATGGACAAAGAAAAAGGGATTAGCAGCAGAGATGAACATGTTGGTGAAATCGGCAAGGAAAAAGGAAGGGCTTGGACTGGCACTAAAGAAAAGAAGGTAAGGGTTCCGCAGAAGAAGCTGACGTGAAAAATCAGAAAAAAGGAAAAGAAACAGAAAAGGCTAAAAAATAATTCAGATTAAAAATTAGTTAACACGTTTAACTGGGACTAAATTATGAAATGGTTATTTATCACTGCGTTATTAATCTTTGCATCTACAGTATATGCAGAAAATACTAGCCCATGGTGGCAACTCTGGAAAAGTACTGATGAAGTAACTGGTGTGTCAGATCAACTATTTACAGCTTCTGAGAAGGCCGTTCTTCATGAATATCTTCGAACGCAAGGTATTGAGAATAACGATGAAAATTATCATGATGACAATGGCAGTGATAGAAAGCAAAGTAAGAAAAAACACAAAGACAAAAAAAAGAAAAAACTCCCGCCAGGATTGCAGAAAAAAATCGACCGTGGAGGTCAGTTGCCCCCAGGGTGGCAAAAAAAAGTGGCTAGAGGCGAAGTATTGGATGCGGAGATGTATGACGCTTCAGAAAATCTACCCAATAGCATCCTTGATCAATTAGAAAACATTGAAGGCACCTCTGTCAGACAATTAGATGATCGCATTATCAGGATTATGGACTCAACAGATGTCATTCTGGATGTACTTACAAGTAACTGAAAATTATTCAGTTTAAATACTCAGCCGGTTTAAAAGCATATGAAAACTTTCATCAATGGTATTATTTTATTATCCCTATTGGCACTTACTGGTTGTGCTACCACAGGAGCTACAACTCCCCAACAAAAACGCCAGGCAATCCTTAACATGAAACAACAGGTACTCACTGATCTTTTTAAAGTTAGGCCTGGAGCAAGGTCTGTTGTATCCAATGGCTCAGGGTATGCTGTTTTTAGCAATGCCAATATCAATGTTATTTTTGCCAGTTTTAGTGGTGGACAAGGCGTTGTAAAAGATAATAAGACTGGTAAGCACACTTATATGAATATGGGGGAAGTCGGTATTGGTTTTGGGCTCGGTGTAAAAGATTTCCGTGCAGTATTTGTTTTTCATGATCGATCAACGATGAGCAATTTTATCAATAGTGGCTGGGAATTTGGCGCACATGCTGATGCTGCCGCTAAGGCAGGTGATAAAGGGGCTGCTGTTGGTGGAGAAATCCTGATAGATGGGATTACAATCTACCAGCTAACAGAAAGTGGCCTAGCATTACAGGCTACTGTTAAGGGTACAAAATACTGGAAAAATGATGAACTAAACTAGTATTCATGCTCCTGTATAATCCAGGATTAATGAGTGCGTTGGATTAGCATAACTCATTTTCACTAATGTGTTGCATCGATCAGTGAAAACCGCTGGACTTCGCGGTGATCATGAAATGTCGCCGGGCCAAAGGGATAGCGCTGAGAACTTTGCATAGGTTGCTAGTCTAAAGCTCTCCCCACCCAAGAACTGATGTTTATCAATGACGCCCTCATGTAGAAGCTCTAAAGTTGCCACCAGTTCCTGCCTACCAGAGGAACTCGCATTGAGGTTGTAACGATGCAATCACTGAAACCCCGACCAAAAGTTGGGGTTTTTTCGTTTATGGGCTATTGAACTTCTCCAGATCATCACCATCTAACTAATACTTATAGAACTTCCCCTCCCTTTTAGTTCTTTTAAGTGTTGCTTTAGCCTCCTTCAGTTCATTCTGTTGGAGGCTTTTTATTTTCAGTTGGAATAACCCTGGAAGCGGTCAATCAGAAAAGTGGATTTCTATAATGGTGACAGGTGATAGTTGCTGAAAAGCGGAAATTACGAACTAAATTCCACAGCCTCCTTCTCGTTTGCGGTCGTTCAGATTGCTCCTTTTATTGGAACGTTAAGCTGCTAGAAATCAATAAATCGAAATCAAATATCCCGCCAAGCCAAACATAACCACCAATCCAACAATTGGAACCTGCAAACCTCGCAAAGCGAAAAATCCGGCAATGACAAGTGCCATTTCCAACGGCGAATGAACTGAACTAATAAATACTGGCTGATACAGGGCAGATAACAACAGACCAACTACAGCTGCATTAATACCCCAAGCTGCACCAGCGATTCGGGGACGACAAGCCAGGCTTTCCCAGCCAGAGTGAAGGCTAAGTACCAATAATAATCCGGGAAGAAAAATACCTAAGGTTGCAATCAATGCCCCAACAAAAGGAGTGCCTGGCATGACCTCTGCACCTAAGTAGGTAGCCAAGGAGAACATAGGGCCGGGAACGGCCTGGGCCGCGGCATAACCTAATAAAAACTGATCTGTTGTGATGCTATCACCAACCAGTTGTTGTAAAAGTGGTAGTACAACATGGCCTCCGCCAAATACTAAGCTTCCAGCCTGGAAAAAATCAGAAAAGACCGCGACTTCTTTTGAATAAGTTGCCAGCAGAGGCAAGCCGGCAAAGAGAATGGCAAGGATCAGCAAGGGTAGCTTGTGGATGCGCCCTCCTGAAACAGCATTTTTAACCGTTGGTTTGCCATAAAATGCACCAACAAACCCTGCTATGAGCAGTACAAGCATTTGTATCCAGATACCTGGCAGCCATAACAGGATAACAGTAGTCAAAACCATTAGGGTTATTGATAACTTATTTTTGCAGAAGCTGTTAAACATGCTGTAAGTAGCATCGGCCACAACTACGACAGCGAGTAATTTCATACCAGAAATGATGCCAGTAAATATTTCTGATGAATGTGTGGTTTGAGTCATGGCTAGAATGAATAACAAAGTAAATGATGGCAATGTGAAACCAATAAAAGCAGCAATGCCACCAGCCAGGCCTGCTTTTCGCAAGCCAATAGCAAAACCAACCTGACTGGAACCAGGGCCTGGTAAAAACTGACTCAAGGCAATTAAATGAGAATAGGCAGCCTCATCGATCCATTTCAGCTTTTGTACAAAGGTCTTTTGAAAATAACCTATGTGAGCCACAGGGCCACCGAAACTGACACAGCCAAGGGCCAGAAACCGCCAGAAAACTTCTAAGATATTACTCATAATGGGAGTGTGACATATCGTGATTATTAATTTGTTGTGAGGTTGATTGAATCTTCGAATAAAATCAAACTCTAAAGTCATTGAACTCTAGGCGACCGTAACATTTAGCGGAAATCGGTAAAAATGTCTTACTTCCGCTTTTACCAAAGAAGAGCCCGTCACACTTTCCAAAACCACTGATTTCTATGGCCGCTATGTAGAAGTAAACCAGGCGAATGACAGCTATCTGGATGCTGGGCAAAATTGCTGAAAATTGCGAACGACTGTTCCTGATCCAGTCATCCAAGCTATCGCATCTGAACGACTGCTTATGAGAAAGCTGTCATTTAT
The DNA here is from genome assembly GCA_963801985.1 of uncultured Gammaproteobacteria bacterium. Taxonomy (GTDB): domain Bacteria; phylum Pseudomonadota; class Gammaproteobacteria; order Chromatiales; family Chromatiaceae; genus JABDQZ01. The sequence goes on along the minus strand of CAWDGV010000012.1, from coordinate 192,237 downwards.
GGCAAATTTACCAATGACTAAAAATCGGTACAAGCGGAAGTCATGGAATATGGCCGACTGGCTCTTATGCTACCTTTGCGGGCATTCGCTCTGATCCGGTCAATGTGAAAATATAGGGAAAGCTGTCAGTCACCGACAGCTATCAGGTGATAACCAGACGATCGATCATGGCTATTCCCAAAATTTCCACCATTTCTTGCTGTGTTCTTCCCTGCTTGCTTGTCCTGTTTCTGAGCCTTTACCTTCTTCGCGGTACTCAGTGTGTTTCTCACGCTGCTTGGCGTACTTATCGTCATCATTACGAATAACTCCATATCATGAACTTCCTCTCCCCCCTATAGTTCATGGAGTGTTGCTTTAGCCACGGCCTGGCTGAATAGCGGTCATTGCTGGTTACGGGCTTTGATCTTCAGTCTTATCAGCTTCGAGGTCAGGTAGCATCGTACCAATTCAAGCAAGACAACAGCTTACGTTGATAAATAGACAGGGTCATAATTCTCATATTAAGCGTCATTATTATTATTTTTGGACTATCCTATTAATCCTAATAAACTGTTAAGAATCTAAATAACCATCACCATAGAGGGATTTTATGAGATTGTTTATTTTGAAATTAATTTTTATTTCCGCACTAATTATTTGCACTCCTCAGATTTCTTTAGCAGCAATTGATCAACCTACGTGTGATTCATTGAAATCATGGGCCGAAAACTATGATGCCAAACAAGAATTTGAGCCTCGGCCTGGAGTCAAGATCAATACAGTCTTTCAAGATGAGGCATTGGTTCCTGTTTTTAGTAAATCAATTCTGGAGTGGGAACGATCCGACATAAAACAACTGCAAGGATGGCTTGCGCAGTGTCGTAAACAAGCTTATGCCGAGAAAGACAAGGCCAGTGGTGATCAGTTATATGCCGTGATCAAATCGGCTAAGTTGGCATCACGTTCCATGAGAAACATTTGGGCTGAACAACGTAAGGCTGCCAAGCAACAAAAACATGAGCAGATAGCGACAGATAGAGCATTACAAAAAGAAAATATCCGTCGGCAAAATGTTGCTGAACCAACATCGGATAAAGAAACCAGCAGGATAATTAAGTCCCAAAATGAGCTAACTCCGGAAGAGCATCAATCGCTTCTTAATCAAATTAACGGCGTATCAGAAACGAAAGCAGGCCTTATGCAGCTTAGCCGAATTGCATATAGAACCGATATTGGAAGTATGAATCGAGAGCAAAAAGAGTCTTATGATCAAGCCTTCCAAAACAAACGACAGATTATCAACACAAAAATAGCTGAACAGGAAGCCAAAGCCAAGGCCGAGGCTCAGAAGCCAATTGACCTAACCAGGCGATTATCATGGCTGCTCCAAGGTGACGAAGTTGAAGATTTGTCGATTGGTGGTATACGACCGGGAATGAGTAAAAATGAGACTGTTGCCAAATTACGTAAAGATTGGGACTTCGAATCTAGCGGCACAACTCTAGACTCTAGTGCTTTTACTGTAAAGCGTGAAGACTGGGAAAAGTACAAAAGGGAGCGACGTAATGGAGGTGCTGTAACTTTATCGACAATGGAAAATGATGAACTAGGACAGCTTACTTTCGAGGAACGTTATTTAGCTATCTCCATTCCTTCCCAGGCTCAACGTTGGCTATCAGACAAACTGGGTAAACCGGATGAAGTTCAACCGGGTGGCAGGGGCGTCTTTATGATGTGGAAAGATGGTGATTATCGGCTACAGGTCTTTGTGACAAATCAGCTCGAAGTAGTGTGGAAGGGAGCTGGTTATAAAAGTCGATTGGCGCTGAGTTTTTGGAATGAAGATTTTGAAGATCATCTAGAGCAAGTCAATAAACGTTGCGATAAACTTAAGTCAAAAGGACGTGATCAATGGAGTATTATCGATTCCACCTTCTTCACAATGCAATGTAATTTACGTAAGCCTGGTCTTTGAAAAGCATGTGATTGGTTATAAGGTTATTAGCGAACTAATAGAGCCATTGACTAATAATTAAGTTTTTCTATTTATCGAGGGAATGATGAGCTACGAAGATTACAATGCTGGTAGAAAAGGCCTGGGTCCTACTGAATCCAATGATACTGCTGGAGCGTTTGATTATGCTCGCGGAATCAAAGAACGCTTGGCTGCCGAGGACAAACCTCTCTCTGGAGAGGAAGACCCGCAAGCGCCACAACTTGTCATCCTGATATTAGGCTTTGCTGCCACCTTCGCGTTATTGTGGAATAGCAACATTTTTCCTTTTGAAATGTGGCAGGTCATCTTGTTGGGTATTGCTGCGTTGCTTGGCACCATATGGGTTTTGAGGAAAATGCCTAACTGGTTAAGCGGAGCAATTATGGGCATCTTGCTTGGTGGGCTTGCTGCCTACATCGGATGGACATCGGGTGATGTTTACTGGTCAGTTGGCTCTGGGCTTGTGGTTGGTGGGTTAATGTTTCGATTATATAGCAATTTTGATTAACGAAAGTCGTAGCAAATAAAAGAAGGTCACGTCGGCTATTACCACGTGGCTGCCGGTCGATTAATCCTGACGTATGACCGGAAATACCAAATTCCTACCTGATGCATTTTTGGGAATAGTCATGATCGATCGTCTGGTTATGACCTCATAGCTGCTGGTGACTTACAGCTTTCTCTATATTTTTACATTGACCGGATCAGAGCGAATGCCTGCAAAGGTAGCATAGCTACCAAAGCTGTCGTTCAGGGAATCAGGGTCAGCGGCGGCCAACGGTGATAAGCAGACCCTGAATCGTTAAACTCGGATTATTCCTTGCGCTTGCTATCCAGAAAACGTCCCCAAGCTTTGACGTCGCGTTGGATGAATTCATATTCACCCGCCACTTGGGGTGTGATGGCGTTTTGAATTTCATGCTGCTCATAACGCTCTAGCTGATTACCCAGACTGATAACTGACCGGTGGCGATTACTTTCCACTTCCTCCGGGGAAGACGGCTCAGTTTGTGCTCGAGAGTGAACTGAGAAATCTTCAAAAATCCTATAGAAGGAACGCTCATATTCGCGTCTAAGGGCAAATAAGCTCATACCTACTCTCCTTTCGTCACACGTATTAAAAGTTAAAACGGGTTGTGCGCTTATCATGCAGGTGTGAGAGCTTTGTGAAAATTCGGAAACCTATCGAATAAGCATCGGATTTTTCGAAGTAAAAAACATGGGATACCTACCGTTCGCCAAAGCTCGCGCGACCGATACCCTACTCCGATGTTTCCATTGAAATTTTCCCTGTGAAGTTCGCCAGAATTGGCTGTGAATTTCGGAAAATGGTTCGCTTGGATATATGACTTCTTAAAACGGTCTTAGAAGTCTTCAACTTAGAAATCTTGTTCCTGCTACTGTTAATCCGTTTGCCCCTGGTTCGAGCCCCGGTCGGGGAGCCATATAAAACAAGGACTTATACCATTTCGGTGTAGGTCCTTTTTTTCGCCTGGGGTCAATGGATTGAAAGTCCGTTGGTCTATCCATTGGAATATCCCCCTTGGGAACTTGGGTATAAGGCATTAGGTGACTGCTCTGGCGAGTTCGACTGAAATTCACCCCGCCCTGTTCCGCTCACGCATCGTCTCAGGCCGAGAATGCTCGTCTCTGGGTCGTTTGGGGGTAAAGCATGGCCATGGAGATGGCGCGGAGAAATTTTGGCGGAAAGGCGCAACCAGGGAAACTCCGCCCCCTTACCGGACCTAACAATATCACTACTTGATCCAGGTCAATGTGGACCAAATCGTTCAGATATATATTTTATTTAGTACCTACTGATGTTGTAGGTTCAGCATCAAGTGATTGAGATGATGCAAAGAGACCTAACCCTGCCTTCCAACCGCAGGGTTTCGTCTTGCTGGCTTCTTGAAATTCCCCTGATCATCCCAAGGTACGAATAACTCCATATCATGAACTTCCTCTCCCCCTATAGTTCATGAAGTGTTGCTTTAGCCTCCTTCAGTTCATTCAGTTGGAGGCTTTTTATTTTCACTTGGAAAAAACACTGGAAGCGGTCAATTAGAAAACTGGATTTCTATAATGGTGACAGGCCGCAGTTGCTGCATAGCAATCACTTGAATACATAAAATCTACATTAATTTCACCAATTCATTTTCAAAGTCTATTTATAATATTTATTGACCCCCATCAATAAACTTGTGGATTGGAAAAACGATTGAAAATTATCAATGAAATAACTTTAGTCCAGCAGCACGATGTTTGAACTTTTTACGGCATAGCGTAGAAGTTTCCTGTATTGCTTAATCGAGTCAGGAGTGAAATTACATTAGCTTGCAAATCAAGGGAATCCAAGTATGAAAATGAAACTAAAGTTACTTTCTGGTTTACTGGCAACGACAGTATTTATTTCAACTGGCATTATCGCAAACGAACCAGTAACCCCGATTAAACCCGTACAAAATATTAATCTGGCTCAAGTTGAGCTTGGCAAGAAACTCTATTTTGACCCAAGACTTTCAAAGTCCGGTTTTATTTCCTGTAACTCGTGTCACAACCTGAGTATGGGCGGAACCGATAACTTGAAAACTTCGATAGGTCATAATTGGCAACAAGGCCCAATTAATGCTCCAACAGTGCTGAATTCCAGCCTAAACGTTGCTCAGTTCTGGGATGGGCGTGCAGCAGACTTGAAAGCACAGGCTGGTGGTCCGATTGCCAACCCCGGTGAAATGGCATCAACTCATACACTTGCTTTGGATGTGATTAGATCAATTCCTGCCTATGTAACTGAGTTCAAGCAAGTCTTTGGTGCTGATCAAATTGATATTGATAAGGTAACCCAGGCTATTGCTGAATTCGAAAAAACACTGGTTACACCTAATTCACGATTTGACCAGTATCTGCTTGGCAATAAAGATGCAATCACAGCAAATGAATTAGCTGGTTACAAAATATTTAAGAATAGTGGCTGTACAGCTTGCCATAACGGAGAAGCTCTTGGTGGAACTTCTTTCCAGAAAATGGGTGTAGTTGAACCATACAAAGCAAAAAGCCCAGCAGAAGGGTTGAGTGCAGTTACTGGTAAAGATGCAGACCGGTTTAAGTTTAAGGTTCCAACATTGCGCAATGTTGAAATGACCTACCCATATTTCCACGATGGTGAAGCTGCAACATTAACCGAAGCAGTTGATGTTATGGGCCGTTTGCAGTTAGGTAAGAATTTCACTGATAAGGAAAATTCTCAGATTGTTGCATTTTTGAAAACTTTAACAGGTGATCAACCATCCTTCTTGTTACCAATATTGCCACCTTCAACAGATAAAACACCTCAACCAAAACCATTTGATTAATTCAAATGTAAACATTGCAAGGGCTACATAAAGTAGCCCTTGTCTTTCGAGGAACGTTATTCAGCCATCTCCATTCCTACCCAGGCTCAACGTTGGTCATCAGATAAACCAGGTAAAGCGGATGAAATTCAACCGGGTGGAGGTGGATTTTTTATGATGTGGAAAAATGGTGATTATCGGCTTCAGGTCTTTGCGACAAATCAGCTCGAAGTGGTTTGGAAACGAGCTGGTTATAAAAGTCGATTGGCGCTGAGTTTCTGAATGACCTCTTGGTATGATCCAGTCAAAACTGGAAAGTAAAAATGTTAGATCAACTATAGGTCTGTACAAATTCGATATTCAATAAAGCTGTTAATTGTACTCACCAGGGAGATCGTTTTTTATAACAGTAACCTTGCCAACTTTCTTACCTGACATTCTCAATAATTCATCACCTGAAAATTCAAAACCAAGCTTTAGTGCTATTCGCGCAACATCATCTGCAGTTGATGCTTGAAGAACTTCATTTTTAAGTGCAGGTTCAGACTGCATTTTCTTTAAAAATGCCTCGAGTTGATCTATAGCCATATTTGATATTCCTATTTCTCGCTGGTTGTTCATATAGTGAACAGAAAAAACCACTTCAGGTTTTAAGCAATCTTACTGTTATATCCAAATATAGGCAATGAGCGGAACTCACAAAAGACCAGGTATACTGCTCTAATGTTTCCATCAAAATTTTCCAATTAAAGCTCGCCAGATTCAGTAGCTAATTTCAGCAAGGAGGATACCGAACTACTTTCGGGTAACACGTTGCAAGGCTTTTATATGAAGCAGAAACAATCAATACTGACTGGCAGAGTGCGTCTCAAACTTCAATTCTTTACTGACGGTCGAGCAGAAAAAACAACTTCTCGTGCAAAAGGCAGTGAAGGAGATTTTACCGAAAAAGGCAAATGGTTCGTCAATAAAAAATGTGCGCTCTGCATGATGTGGGATGTTGGATGTTGAAAATGCAAAGAAATGTGGTCGACTGAAAAGTGCTACAGATGGAATCTATGAACTTATTCGCAAAAAACAAAAGTACATCTGCGAGGATATTATTTCTGGCACCTAAAAAGCAGTTAGCCGTCATCTCGTTAGGTGCCAATCACTGCCGACTTTCGATCTAAAAATAAATGCTTACTTTACAGTAATTGGCTTTCTAACTCTGAGACCGCTTAACCACCTTGAAGTACCTTGGATCTTCAGACGTCAAGTGGTCTTCAAACCACTTTACAACCCTGTTAATCATTTCATTGGAAATATCAGATTCGTCAAGCATAACCGATGTAGTAATACCCTGTAATGTTTCTAATATTTCTTCATGCCCGGCTTTATGCCGTTTTAAATCTCGATAACCTGATTTGGCCAATAAGGCTTCTTCAAAATCAAAATGTTCCTTTAAGGCTTTGGTAAATTCATCAAGAGCATGAACAAGCCTTTCTGTGTCATTTGGTGACTGATTCGCAATCACTAACTGGTCTAATAAATCCAGAATACGTTGATGCTGAAGGTCAATTTCCTCTATACCTGAAGATAAACTTTTATTCCATTTAAGCGCCATAGCATTAATAAATCCCATTACATTCTCAAGAAGAAAACACAATTAACCGCTCTGAAAAGTGTCCATATATCAGCGATTAGCAACAGTATACCAATCTATATAACGGACTTAATATCCACTCTGATAAGTAGCTTACAGGGAAAAGGAAGGATGCCAGCTAAGCTCTCTCAATCACTTGGCTACATTAAGAATCGCAAAATGTATTGCAAGCAATAAAGGCAATAGCCAATAAAGCAAAGAAACTCATTAGAAGCAAAACTACCGTCATATCAGCATCCCCTATGAATCATCATCACAACAATGACAGTGATTACAATGGAAATAGTGAATTGCATAAACTACGGCTATGGTTGCCGCAATGAGATTAAATCCAATTAAATATTCCATCTTTACCCTCTAAATCTTCTCTTAGGGCAAAACATGGATCAGTAGCCCCACTGCCATAAGCTCCTATGAACTCTTAGACTGGTGGCTTTGCGTACCTGACTTTCGCCTAGGTTTGCCCTTAGATTGAAAACGAAATAAATTATATTATAAAATAATTATATAGTAAATATAATTAGATCTATACAACTTTTTACTTTCATAAGAGAGAAAAAAAGCCCCACCAGGGGAGATGGGGCTATAAGGAGGAAACATGAAAAAATCCTAACTTCTCTAGGACTTTATTAATTTATCAATTACCAATAAGCACTGCATTGATGGGTGTCAGTCTAAGTTTGTTTATAGAATATTCATCATTGAAATGTGAACCAGTCCGCATTTATAGATTCCTTTCTGCTTAATTTTTTTCGGGTATTGATATCCGACAATGTAAATCTGACCTTCTTGAGCCATTTTTTTAAATATAGATGTTGTATGAATGGAGAAAGGAAATGAGATACGGACTATTACTAACAACCTTGCTGATCAGCCTCCTGGCATCCCTCTCATTCGCAGCGGGAGGCAAAAATCAAACCCAAAACCCTATCTTTGGCGATAACTGCGTGGAAACTCTTCCACCTGGTGTTGACAGTGAAACTTGTGAAGAAGTACCAGCCCCTCCTCAAGCAGGTGTGACGGTTTTCTTTTGTGAATCAACCAAAATCATTGTTTGCTCTGATGAAGATACCCCAGACGCTGAAGAAACTGAATGAAGGAGAACCTCATGAAACAATTAATGACATTGCTATATGGTGTAGTTGCGGCACTTGTTATCTCAAGTCCTGCATTAGCAGCTGACCATGCCAAATCTGAAGCCCAGATGGAACAAAATCAGGTGAAGCAGGAACAGATGGAACAGGAGCAACAGCAAAATCGTGATCAGAACCAGCAGAAAAAAAGTGCACAAGGCAGTGAAGCTGCCGGCCCTATGGGTAGTAAAGGTGCTGCTGGCGGTCAAAAAGGTGGTGGTTCTGGAAAAGGACATTAATCGAAACCACAAAAAAAGCCCCACTCATTTGGTGGGGCTAATCGGGTCGTATGAATCATGAAAAAAGTTCAATGCCTGCTTTTACATCAATCCCCTGAAAAGGTAACCACTGATTACATTGGAGTCAACTTCTCTGGATGAACCAGTGTCAACTAATCTATTAGTATTTACTTATTCATTGGTCTATCTTTATATTTAGAAAGGACGTAAAGCCTGGAGTGACTCATGGGAGTTTTGTTTTGGCTTGGGATGGCATTAATAACCCTCCTCATTGCTATAGCTATAAGATGCTACTTTTGTAAAAAGTGTTATTGCTGGTAATTTACGAAGTTATGGATGAGGAATAGCTCGATAAAAACCAGCTTTAAGGAAGGCTAGTCAAATGGAATTATTATTCATCTTGTTAGGTTTTTTCACTGTTCTTGCTGCGGTCTATCTCATCAGCAGTGTGAATTGTGAATACCACGAAAAATATGATCAAAATAAGTTTAATGGCAATTGCTATTAAACGACAGAAGAGTGGTAGTATTTAGGTTCACTTTTAAGCTGATGCTGAGTTTGTGAACTGCGTATGTAGTTTTATAAAAGCAGAAATTCAAACTACATATTTATCGACTAACGAGGCATAAAAATCTTGAATTATTAATTTTTTTCATCAAAAAGACGGTATTGGTTACGCCCCGATTTTTTGGCTTGATACATTGAAATATCCGCCTTTTGTATAAGTTCCTTTAGCGATGTCCCATCTCTTGGAAATAGAGATATTCCAATACTGGCGGACACACTGAGTTCGTGTAAGGAAATAATGAGTGACTTCAGCTTTTCGACTAAAGCCGTCAGCATCATAATTTTTTAAAGCGATTTTTCAAATTCAAAAGCAGACATTGGCAAAATAGCTCCAAATAGCCGGTTTATGTCGTAAGTAGAACTTAGGTTTCAATCTTCAGGCACACAAACCCTCTTCCCTTTATTTTCTGACATAGCTTATAAACAGCACGCTCCGCCTCATCTTTGGTTGGAAATAGTTCGGTATAGACCTGTTTCCCGGTAGGCGATGAAAAGGCTTTTTCCGGTCGAGTGTACACAGCAGCTTGCCAGTAATTTTGTCCTTTTTGCTGATTCACTTACCATTCCTACATCATGTTCTATATAAAATTATGAAGTGTTCTCGAGAAATAACATTGACAGCTATCAACATTCTTAAAACAAGCTGTTATCGATATTCATTGGCATCTTATTTGCATTATTTTTTCCAAAATAATACTAATAAAGTGAAGCTAAAAAAATGTCAGATCGAATTGATAGAAGAACAATACAGGAACCTATTCCAAACCAACTAGAGAATGTTCTCAATAAACTTCAAATGACCACCCTCCTTAAACTTGAAAGTATTGGCTGGTATTTATGGTTTGTCAGGAGGCCGCTGTTTCAGCCGGTAATGCCAGTATTACACGATAATACAAACAGTTTTACCGCCATCATTGAAGAAGATGGATCCATTAACTTTGATCATGGTATGTCATTTCGTCCAGACTAAAGCTAGTTTTTATTGCGTCTATCTGTAACTCACCGTTGACGTGCGTCAGGCTTTACAAAAAAACTAACAGCCTAGCGGAGCTTGCTAAAATCCCCGGATTGATTCTCTAGAATTAATCCGGGGATAAGCTACGAACTATTTTTTCTCTACCTTTTTCATTGGTGAGTTAGCTTCTTTAGGACCCAGGTATCCAATCAGGCCTTTTAATCCACCTTTGAGGATATAAACATTTTGAAATCCAATATGGCGAAGTGCAGTTCCAGCTGCTGTGGCTCTTGTGCCTGATTTGCATAAAATAACCACTTTTTTGTCAGTTGGAATTAAATCCAGATTAGCTTTAGTAAAAAGCTCATGAATGGGGATTGCCAGAGCCCCAGGTAAAGTTACACCCATGATATTTGTTTCTGCCGGAGTTCGAACGTCCACTACTACCATAGGTGTTTTAGCCTTAACAGCTTCAACGAATTTGTCCGGCTTCATTAAGTGCAGCTCTTTACCAACAGCAGCTCCCTTCGCGGGTGCAAACAAATCAGCATAACCTCCTGCCAATGCTACATCATACGACCATGCTGGACTCGCAAGACCGAAGACCGCAGCCACTAACAATAATGTGAGAATCCTTTTAAACATGACGACCTCCTCGAATAGTTAAATTCCTATTCCCTATTTGAAGTATATGAGCCGGTTATGATTGAGACATTAAAATCCTTCAATATTTATTAGTTTTTTCTTATATAAATATTCGATTGCCGCTAACGATATTTTATGAAGAGGGAAATGGATTATTTTTACCGAGTTCGATTTCAGCAATCCCCTACTCCAAATTTTCTATTGAATTATAATGATTTGGTCATACGAGAGTTTCGGCAAAGTACGAAGAGGTATTTCGGCGAAAAGTTCGACTCAAAATGACAGCTGAGACACCTCTGAGTCAAAACGTTACAATTCATCTAATTGGCAGGCCAAACCTGATTTGCGCTTTTTACTGTTAATCTTTTTTTCCTGGTTCGAGCCCGGGTCGGGGAGCCATATTTAAGAAGACCTCACAGCAATGTGGGGCTTTTTTATTGCCTGGATAAAAGTATTGGAGTCTGTTGCTCCTATGGCAATAGTCCGTTACTCCTAGGCCTAGAATCTCAAAACCTGCTCAGACTGAGACTTTTACAACCACAGGTTCACTCGCCAGCAATCACCAGTCGCCCACCACCAGCTCGAGAATCTCGCTATCTGGGACGTTTGGCCCATGGGCATCACTCAGCCCTGCCCTATTCAGGAAAATCTTCGAGAGTTACAACCTCGGGGCTGCAGATTTCTGGGGTGGGTGGAGAGGGGAAAAACTGGAACGCAGTCATTGGATCATGAAGGCTTCAATGACTCAGCATCGGTCAGCCTGTGTAAAAGCTCATCTAAGAAAATACTGGTGGGGAATGCAAGCGCTTTATCGCTTCAAACCCAGTCAAAGTGGAACTAAGGTTTGCACATGGATAAATAATTTAACTCTTGGTGTATTCCTATCCCTTTGCTTCAAAATATTTTCTTTTTTTTACACGGCCTGCGGTATAAGAAGGAGTCGGCTAATTTAGAAGAAAGGCATCAATTCAACTTTTGCTGACATCTAAAACGAAAAACCCACCTCAAATGAGGTGGCGTTTGATCATATTAAAGTTATTGAGCTAAATCATAAGCTATTACCATCTTGTGCAGACTTCAGCTCAACAATTTTTTTTCCATTTTTACCGTGAATTAGAGTATGAGTTCCATCACTATTCTTCTCAGTATAGTGACAAAAATCCTTATTTTTATTATCCCATCTCACGCAACGCTTATTTGAACCCTCATCAATCCACCATTTTCCGATTCTCTCATCCCCACTATCAGATTTACTATGAATTGAACCATCGGCTCCATAATACGTTTTACCAGGACCAAGTTTAAAATGTACAGTTGTAACGGTCTTATCTGTATAGAAAGACTTTAATTCATCATTACTGAGGCGTTCTCCAGCAGTAACGACTGATGAACCGAAGATAAAAGAGGCGACTGCAATTGATAAAGCTTTTTTCATATTTTCATTCCTTTGGTTTTTTTGGTTATGTTCATTCACCTTATTGCTTGGCGATCCAAAAGCCTATCATTTGACTAATAAAATTTGAAAGGATTTTGATCTTTTTTAACCAAAATCACTCAGATACGTAGGTTACAACCTGACCTCGTCTTTCAGGGAGATGCGCTTGAACGACGGCTTATGAGAAAGCTGGCATTGGGTAAAGACTTATCGAGGGCTGCTACTCGGGGTGATCTCAACTAATCAATGCAACACACTATCTTTAGAAGAAAAAAAGGAGTGTTGCAAAATGGCCCGTAGACCACGTTTAAATTACAGCAAAGAATTAAAAGCCGAGATCTGGAATAAATAATTGCGAGTTATTTTATTGTTGCTGTAGCCACGCCGGATTGTCCTTGATTATCTTTCCAGGCCATCTTGAACTCATCTCCTTTACTGCCTGAGAATTTAAATGATAAATACGGGTTTTTTGAAACTGTCCCATTCCAATTAGAATTCAACAGAGGTTTGCCCGCAGATTCACAAATTACAGTGTCGATAAAATGGGCTGGAAACATCTCGCCTGTTTTTTTATCTTTACGCAAACCGGTTTCCATTGGGTGGGTCATTAAGATTTTTACTGTCACTTCGCCAGATTTTTCTTTAGCTCTTATTTTTACGTTATTTATTACCATGATTTCAACCTCTTATCTTGATTTCTCAATATGTGATTTCAAGCATTAACCACCACATCCGCCCAAAGTTACTTTGATCGCTTTCTTGGCCGTAAAGAGCTTGCTATCAGATTTAACAACAGCAACAAGATCACAAGTTTGACCCACTTTGACACGTGTTGAAATAAAGCCTTTCATACCAGGTGAAAATTCATAAGTGGCGGCTAATGGCGTTGCGTTTTTTGACACCAGCAACGCAACCATCCCGATATTTTCGAGGTCTGTCTTGACAGATACCGGTACGACGGCACCATTTTCAGCAATATCAGGGGATTTAACGGTGATTTTGTCAGAATCGGTTGCAGCTTCCGAATTAAACAGTCCATTTAAAGCATCAGGGATGCTTTTTGAACGAAAAGCCGCTTCAGACCATTCGGCGAGAATAAATGATGGTGTTAATAAACCTGCTGAAACTGCAACGCTAATAGAACCTGAAGCTATAACACCTTTTAGAAAAAGACGTCTTTGATTAGGATTGTTCATTTCATGTCCTCCCAGGGTGGGCCGGTAAATTGATTTTCTTATGATGAAGAAAGGTTAATCACAGCCATCTTCTTCTTTCTGGAAAACGCCATCAGCGGTGGGAGGAAGAACTGTACCTACAAACATCATGTGTTCAACCCGATCAAACTGTTGATTAAGTGCTTTTTCAACATCCTCTATTGTTAGACCTTCATAAATGACAACCTTCTGCTTCGCTTTTTCATATTGAACAGTGCTTTCATCTGGGGTCAGCAGTTGTTTTTTCTGCCATAAATAAACAGCTGTTTCTTCAGCGACGACCGATGTTGATAAAACCGCAGAGGGAATAATTGAAGAGAGAAATACACTACAAGAACTTTGTACCTTGTGCATAATGATTTCCTTTTAGGTTCCATCCATAGAGATATCTTTAAAGGGTAGTAGATGGTCACAATATATTCAGTAATGAAAATATTAATGATTTAGCTAGGTTATATTAGGAAAACTTATTCTCTTGACCTTCTCCAGCGTCTCGCCTTTCTGCCAGCGACCCAACATCATGGTTTTTTGTTCTTCGGCATAATGAAGTCTTGTTCAGCCTTTCATTTTCAACATCCTCCTCTCTATAATTAGAGACTGGATGTTGCGTTGACCGATTGAGACCGCAGCTGAAAGCACTCATTCGATATTTTCACAGCTGCTTGAAAATAAGCTAAAAGCGAAAAAACTCCACTGACGGCTTTACCCTGGTTAGCAGTCTTTCGAGTCTTTTAACCTGGATACTAGATAATCATTCAGACTGGCTGTTGATAAAATTGCTTATCACATCGGGTGGAATTGCACCCGCTTGGACAGCCATCAGTTTCCCCTGTGGACTGAATACCATGAAAGTGGGCGTTCCGATAAAGCGTGTACCAGCTTTATTCTGGTAATAGCGAATGACTGACCCAAGTTCTCCAATGATGCTGTTAAATGACAAATCATGGTTGGTAATGAACTGTACTGCCTGCTCCTTTTTAGCCATTCCATCTGTACTTAGCCCAATGACTTGTGCCTGTTCGTTATCATCATGAAAGAAGGAATAACCGACAACTTCCTGGTTACAGATATGACAGTCATGCCTCCAAATCATTAAGACTGTCCATTTCTCAGAGGTAAAATAATCCTCAACTGACTTTGGATTCCCATCAAAATCAAAAAATGGCTTTTCCTCTACAGCAAAGCTTGTTGCTGTCTGAAATAGGAAAAATATCAGCAGTAAAAATTTACTATAATGCAATGTGTTTCCTCGGATTTTTTTTGAATATAGAATATGAGACCTTGAACTATATCGAATTGTTTCAAATTCTGTTCGCACTTCTCCACCCCCCCATAGTTCGAAAAGGTTCGTTTTGAGATTTTTGCTTTAGAAAAAAACGTTAGCTTTTTGGGGAGAAGGTCAGTTGGATCCCAGGTCGGGGAGCCATATTTAAGAAGGCCTCACAGCAATGTGGGTTTTTTTATTGCCTGGGGGAAAGTGAAATCGGATGATGAGAAGATTGCTGTCTGGAAGTACTGGATATCCATGTTTTCCACATTGGGCAGGTTTCCAACGCTATTCTTGAGGATATGACGGTTTGAACTCAAACTGACAATTTCCCTAGAGTCTTAAATCCTTGTCTTAAAGTTGGATTAACATTAACCCGTAGTATCAATTCAGTTACCTACATCTGTAAGAAATAGCGAGCTCATAAGGCTTTCAACAGGGGCGTAATCATCCGTTAGCAAAGGTATAGTGCCGATATGACTACTTACTTTTTCTAGAGGTGAAGTAACTTTAAACCATTGTCGGGAAAGTCCTCTTTTTGATCGAATTTGGTCTTTTGATATTGGTCTTTCTGATGCAGAAATAACATAGGTCAGTCTTGTCTCAGACTCAGGTATGCTGTCTAGCCATGCATCAATGTATTTAAACTCGCTTTTTAATGTTTTCATGATGGCAATAACCATTTTAGAGTTGGGAAAGGCATCGACAACGTTGAGGATGTAGATGCCGTCTTCATTGAGTTTGTTTTTTATCAACACAGCCATTTCCCGTGTAACCAGGTGGGGTGGAATGGCTATATCATGAAAAGCATCTCCAATAATGACATCAAATTTTCTCGTTTCTTTTTGTAATTGTATGCGTGCATCCGTATGGAAAATATTCATAGTGGACGTATCAACATTCAGATCTCTTTTTGCGACCATGGTTACTTCCGGGTCCATTTCGGCAACGGTTATATCAGCTTGCGGGGAAGTTTTTTGAATGGCTCTTGGCAGCGTATATGCGCCACCTCCTATGAAAAAGAATGACAGGTTGCTTGTTTCTTTAAAGTATTCCAAAACAATTTCATCCATGAGATGAACGTAGGGCGAAACGAGCAGGGCGGGTTCGGAGTTATGGTTTACGCCATGCAGCAAATGATCCAGAACCATGGACTTGATGGTGCCTTGGGGCATCTCCCAGGGCTCTTCAATTACCCGGATGCAAAAATATTGAGTTTCTTCCTGGCAGGGTTCAGCAAAGCCATCTCGTGTAACGGTGGTAATTGTAATGACCGAAAACATGAGGAGCATAACGGGTAAACTAGCCGTTGTTTTTTTGCCTTTTAATAATGGTATGGCAAGCATTGCCAGAAGGACTGAGGTACCTATTATCACGTTTCTTGTACCAAACTGCTGTATCAGCCAGTAGCCGGTAATAAATGTACCAAAAATGCTACCTACAGCCGCCAGGGCATGCATCATACCGACGATATGTCCTGTTCTATTGGAAAGCTTCAAGGCTAACGTGGTCAGTAATGGTGTAACCACGCCAAGTAAAACAGCCGGTATAAAGAATAGTGAGAGAACCAATAATAGACTCGAGGTTAAAAGACTCATCTCATTAGTCTGTATCGTTGGTGCAACGATGGTAATGATTAATGGAATAGAAAAGCTGGCAACAGAGGAGCCCAATAATGTAAAGGCCGCACTTCTTTCATCGGCTCCACGGTCAGCCCAGACTCCGCCAATCCAGTTGCCCAGTGAAAGACCAGCCAGAATAATTCCGATTACAGCTGTCCAGGTATACAGTGAGACTCCGACATAAGGAGCAATTAATCTACCCGCTACTACTTCCAGGACCAGAAGTAAGGCAGAGCTTAAAAAGATCGTAATCGCGTAAAGAGTTGTTTTCATATAATGCAGATTTAACTGTTTTTCATGGAGGGGAATCAAGGCTTAAAAATACCTCATCAGATTTTTGATTGCTACGAAATTTTACTAGTCTCTTGTAAATTATTTTCGACTGACAAAACCAAAAAATATGACTGCCTGAAATAGCCGCGAAGTTGCCCGTTGGAAAGTAATTTTCAGTTATTAATAATGTCCTCTTCATGAACGAAGTTTAAGAACTTGTTGGACAAAATCATTCTACCACCAGCCTATTAACGCACTACTGACTATCTAATACTCCATATTCTAGCTACCGCCCGATCATTACCCAAGAAGCCGACAACCAAACAAATAAACCCAACCAAAAAAAAGACCAAAGATGGAATGAGTGCGCCCATCTGTGAAGTAACAATTCCTCCCACTAGAGATAAGGTAGATAGCACCAAGAACAAACCGCCAACAACCTTAAGTATTAATCTATGAGACGACTTATAATCAAATTCACCCTCTCCAGATTCAAACATAGCAAGAATTGGTTGAAGTAATTTTCTTAGTTTGTTTTTCATATTTACTCTTAAATTAAAGATAGCCAAATATTCTGACACTTAAAGCCCGACTATAAATAAACTTCACATGTGTTCGATCATACTGAACAATTTATGTCGTGTATGACAGGTTGTATATGGCTAAATGATTGTTTTATGATAAATACGCCCTTGGATAAGAGTACGTATATTACTAAAGAGGAAAGTGGACACATGGAAGTATCCAAAAAAACCTATGTTGCTGGAGATTGTACCCCAAGGGTAGGCTTTAAATGTCTTCATTCCACAGCCGCCAACTTGAATTCCAGACGACTGCGTAACTCCCACTCGTCTGCCGGTATGCTTGTGATCGACAGTAGCTGACCATCCTGCTTCAGGAACACCGCCTGACCATCCACCAGCTGATAGCGGTTGGCAAACGCGCGCCCCTGCGGAGTTCCCATATCGGCCACCACAAAATCAAGCCGCGAATCGTAATCGTTCCTAACCTGGCGCAGGCGATTTAGCGCGTCTCCGCCGGTAGGCGAAAAGTTCTCATAGGCTAGAACCAGAACCGGCTTGCCCTGACCAATGACAGAAAGATCGGTGGGAATGGGTTTTCCGACACCCTTTGTCAAAAGGAAGCCCAGTGCAACCAGGGCCACGAGGGATGCAGCGGTCACCGCAATTGTTTTAACCATTGTCGTGCAGTCTCCCATATCAAATGCGGCTGGCCATACTGCTTGGGCTCTGAGTTGGCAACAACCCACTTCTTCATAATCCGATGAACTCTCTGGGTATAGGATAATCTCTGCCATGAGTACGAGGATGCCTCTTATCTACCAATAGCTGCCTGATCAATATTACAGATGATTCATCTTTTCAGACTTCCGGTTATGGACTATTACCGTCAGTCAAAAATCGTAGCAAGACTGCATCATAGTTATCAACTATGATTTTCCGGTTGTCGTGTAACAAGGATTTTTTCCAGTTTCAGCCCTGTCATGCCATGTATGGTTCGCCATAAATAATAAAAAATGGCCATCATCATTAACATTGAAGGAATCGCAATAACCGGGTAGCTCAACAGGGTCAACTGACCGAGTTGTTCATTGAACCCGGCAGTGCCACTGGGACTGGTGACTATCCACTTGGTAAGTACGTAATTCATTATTGATGAAAATAAAAAAGTACTGCTCAACAGATAAGTGGCATTTAATAAACGCGCTTCAAATGCAAGGCTATTATCATGCTCGTCAAGTTTCTGCTGAATCTTTTCTACATTTAGAATCTTTGGGTTATACACCAGGGTTTTGATTAACGGGTAGCGTGTGCGAGTAGAGATTAATATTGCCACGCCGATCAATCCTGGAATGGCAGCTTCCTTAATCGCAAGCCATTGCGTATCAAGTTCTAGTAGGCCAATGCCCCCGGTTAATACCACACTGATTAACCCGAGTAAGGCAATAAAATTAAATTTACTGTATTTGAGTAGCTCAAACAAACCCCAGCCAATGGGAAAAGCGAGTGCGACTATTAGTGCGCCGCTTGCGCCAAGATTATCAGCATCACTAAGCTTCATCAGGATGAAAGAAGGAATAATAATGCTGATTAACAGGTCGACCATTGGGCGAGGTTTGTATCGCTGTGACTCAGGTCTGCTTGTAGTTGAAGTATTCATTTTGTGTAATCAGTTTGTTTGTATTAAGTGATATTTATCCAAGTAATTTTTAAGAATGGTACATTGCTCGTTTTTCCAGCGCTTCAATTCTGGCTTCAATAGGGGGATGCGACGAAAACAATGCCATGATACCGTTTTTGTCATTGATGCCAAATGCAGCCATTTGTTCAGGTAAAGCTTCAGGCTCGACCTGCCCAAGACGCTTAAGCGCATTAATCATATTCTGGTGGCCGGCTAAATCAGCACCACCGGTATCAGCAATGTATTCACGCTGCCTTGAAAAATACATAACAATGGTTGATGCCATTATGGATAAAATAACTTGCGATATCATCACTGTCACAAAGTAGCCAATACCATGACCCTGATTATTTTTTAAGATCACACGATCAACAATATGTCCAACGACACGGGATAAGAAAACGACAAAGGTATTCACTACACCTTGAATTAACGCCAGAGTCACCATATCGCCATTGGCAACATGACTCATTTCATGTCCAACAACCGCTTCAATTTCACCTTGTGACATATTATTAAGTAAGCCTTGAGAGACGGCGACTAAGGCATTATTTTTACTGGCACCTGTAGCAAAGGCATTCATCGCAGGCGATGGAAAAATTGCGACTTCAGGCATGTTGATACCAACAATTTTCGCCTGTTTTTCAACGGTACTGATCAACCACTTTTCTATATTTGTATTTGGATTTGTAATAACTACCGCGCCAGTCATTCTTTTTGCCATCCATTTAGATATCAATAAAGAAATAAATGAACCTCCAAAACCAATCACACCTGAAAGTATAACTAACGCCTGTATATTAAGATCTGAGCCATTCTCAGCTAATATGCTGTCAACGCCTAATAGACGTAAAGTGATACTCAACACGACCATAATCGCAATATTGGTCAAAATAAATAACATAATTCGCTTCATTGCTTTACCTATTTTCGTGGATTTAATAAGTTTAACTCTCGGTTATCGCTTAGTTGCCTTGCTCACTCATTGTTATTCATGGCACTTATAAGCTGCCCCAGCTAGTCTCACCGGTTTGAATTTAATAAAGTCTGCACAATCAGGAGAAAATCACGGGCTTGAATATCGACTAGCATCTTGATGCTGCATCGGCTAAAACTGAAGCCTATGTTAAACTAATTAGAAGCATATAAAAGTCGAATATTATTACTAAATTGTTCGTATTTTACGAAGTAACTAAAAATCTTGATTTACTATAAATATCTACATTATTTCAGGATGGTAGCAAAGGAAGGTGATGTCGGCCGCGCCAGTGAACTGAATCGCCACCATTAACCTAGACACTTTCCAGTCGTTCTTGATAACTTTACCCAGTATCTATGCGCTTTCCATGGTAATCTATCATGAACAGGCTTTGTAATTCAGTTTGTTTTAAACGCTCAAGAACCTGATAAAAAGCCCCTTACAAGGTTGTTTCCGCAGGTTTTTTCTCTTACTTGGAAATCAAAATGCCAAAACCGGATAAATACGTTGGGATACATAAAGATGTAAATGGTGGAATGACGACCATAGGAAAATTAATTCGAGATGCCTGGGTTTTTGGTATCTTGCCAGAAGATGAAACCTGTGAAGACTGGAACTATGGACGTATTAATGCACTACTAGATCAAGTTAGTAAAAAATGGGATGAATATGGCTGTCTAGCCAGTCATTTACCGGAAGATCTGTTTGAGCGTCACCAGAGGATATATGGAACTGCAGTGCTAAAAGCCAAGGAAGCAGGCTGGTCAGGTGAACTGGAGACCGATGATGATAAATAGCTTTTCGTTTTATAGATTTTTTAAAATTCCACTGTATTGCAATCGCAACTTCAAAGTCGACTACGGGAATACGTAGCTTATCCTTAATTATCAATCCTGCACACAAGAGCAAGGCAATGACAGCTTTAACCGTCTGAATCGGCATATAAAAGCGAACATTATGATAGGAGCCGAAATGCATCCGCTATTATGTAATAAATGCCCGCTCAAATTCTTCAGCAGGAACTGGTTGACTTAACAGGAACCCCTGAAAACACTCTGCTCCGCGATCTTTAAAAAATTCATATTGCGCTTCAGTCTCGATGCCTTCAACCACAATCTTGAGACCAAGATGTTTGGCCATGGATAAAATACTATCAACAATGGCCCAATTATCGCTGTCATCAACGACATCCTGCACAAAAGATCGGTCGATTTTTAGAACGTCCAGGGGCAGACGTTTAAGATAGGCCAGTGAAGAATGACCTGTTCCAAAGTCGTCAATGGCGAAAGAGATGCCATGCGCTTTAAGCTGATTCATTTTTTCGACTGCATCATCAATATCTGACATAACCACGCTTTCAGTAATCTCGATCGTAATTTCTCCTGGATTGACGTCATTAATCTTGAAAGTTGAAAGGATGTTCGCAACAAAATCTGCATGATGAAACTGTCGCGCACTTACATTTACTGTGACATAAAGTTGATGGTCAAAACCTGCCTGTTTCCAGCTATTAAGCTGTTGTACTGCCTGTTTGAATACCCAGTCGCCAATGGCGAGTATCTGCCCGGTATCTTCAGCAATCGGGATAAACTTGTCTGGCGGTACCATACCTAGTTCAGGATGATGCCAACGTAGTAGCACTTCTGCACCTAAAACTTGTTTCTCAGCTAGTGAGGCAATGGGCTGAAAATAGAGTTCCAGTTCATTTTTCTCGATTGAATAGCGCAGATATTTTTCCAGTGACAATCTTTCCAGGACGGCATCCTGCATATGTTGCTCAAAGAACTGGATTGAATCTGAGCCACGGGCCTTGGCACGATACATAGCGGTATCAGCCCGCTTGAGAAGATCATCTACATTACTGATGCCTTCAGGAAACAGCACGACACCAATACTGGGGGTGGTATGTATTTCATGTTCATCACAAAAGTAGGATTCCGATAATTTAGCCAATATCTTTTCCGCGACCGTTTGCGCATGATCCCCGGCATGTTGTACATCATCACCCAGATTGGTCAAAACTACGATAAACTCATCACCGCTAAGACGCGCCACTGTATCTTCAACGCGCACGCACTCTTGTAATCTTGAGGCTACGCTCTTCAACAGACTATCGCCAACAGAATGCCCCAGTGAATCATTGATACTTTTGAAACGATCCAGATCTAGGTATAGAATGGCTCCTAGAAAATCATGCCGCTCAGCCAGATTAAGCACCTGTTGCAAGCGATCAAGCAACAATGAACGATTAGGCAGTTGAGTCAGTGAGTCATAGAATGCCATGTGCCTGATTTTTTTCTCCGATTCAGCCTGAGCATCCAAATATTGCTTTCGTTCAATTTCCATGCCGATGCGCTGACCGAAGATGCGCAATAAGTCCTGATCTTCCTCGGTAAAATCATGCGCTTTATCATCCAGTAGACAGGTTACTGCAATAACTTCACCGTTACTTCCCAGGGTTGGAAATCCACAATAAGAATAGGCATTGTGCGTTTTTAAAAAACCGGCTTGTGGAAATTTTTTAATAACCTCGTCATATATCTTTAAATTTTTTTCTTTTTCCACAGTTGAACAAGGCGTCACCTTCAATGGACAATGCCCAACGTCGACTGAAATTTCACCATCGACATAGACACTAATGAAAAAGAGTTCTTCTCCCCGGATTTCTGACAAGCAAACCACTCGCACATCGAAAACCTCACCTATCATATTGGCAACGCGTTTAAACACATCGACCGGGTCACCAGCCACTGTCATGCTGAGTTCATATAACTTCTTTAATCGAAGAACAGGGTCTTTGATCTCTTTCAGCTCAGCTTTTATATTTAAATGTTGCAACATAATCGATCATGTACTCAAAATAATTCAAACAGTAAGGAAGTAAAATACTGCTACCATAGGGACTTCAATTTTTTATTTGCTCGTGTTCGAAATAACATGAATCTTCCTAATATATGATTTATTAGGATAGCGGCACAGGAATGTTTTTCTTAAATCATCAGAACTAAAATCATATTTCACCGCTGATGATTGGCAATTGAAGGTTTGTAATAGAGATCCTGAAGGCCCGCTTTCTATAAAATGGATTTAAACAGTCGAATTAATAATATTTGTAAATATTGCTTATTAAAAGTGCCACACCAAGTGAGCAATACAGACGGTTAATATTCCTACTAATATCGTCAGAGGGACACCGAAGTATAAATAGTCCTTAAAACGATAGCCTCCTGCACCATAAACCATCAGATTGGTTTGATAGCCGATTGGCGTCGCAAAACTGGCGGATGCGGCCACCATAATGCTTACTGCAAAAGGAATGAAATTAACACCAAGACTCTCAGCAGTAGAAAGGGCAATAGGAAACATTATTACTGCAGCAGCATTGTTAGTTGCCACCGCACTAAACAGAGCCGTTGCCGTAAAAACCATTGCAAGAGCTAATAAAGGTATTTCTTGTGAAAAAGATACCAGCCATTTTGCAATACTTGATGCAGCACCGGAATTCTGTAAAGCTGTAGCAATACCAAAAGATGCAGCAATAACAACGAGAATCTGCCAATCTACAGCGCGTCTTGCAATACGACCTGTTGTGCAACGTGTGATAATCATTAGCCCTGCAGCCAGCATGGAAGCCTTGAGCATGCTCAACCACCCCAGTGCAACGACTATTACCATCACAGACAAAATCATCATGGCAATTGGCGCGCGTTCGTGACGCACATTTTGTGCATCACATAACCCACTGACAAGATAAAAGTCTCGTGAATTGTGATGTTGATCAAAAAATCCTGAATGGGAGATCATAAGCAACGTATCTCCAGCATGTAATTTTATATCGCCGATCTTCTGACGGATTTTTTCTCCATTACGGGCTACACCAATAATTGCAGCATTATATACACTTCGAAAACGTCCTTCACGAATCGTCTTACCCACCAGTGGAGAAGTATTGGAAATGACAGCCTCTGTGAGACAGCGATCCTCACTGGATGCATCAAGTTTGAATACCTGGTCCGTCGCTGGTTTAAGACCTGGAATACGTTGTAAATCGATAACAGAATCAACTACTCCAACAAACACTAGCCGGTCACCGCCTTGCAAACATTCCTGAGGTGATACTGCAGTTAAAATACGTCCCTTGCGTTCAACTTCAACCAAATACAATCCAGGTAATTGGCGTAATCCTGCTTGCTCAATATTTTTACCAACCAGCAAGGTGTCAGGATCAACGATCATTTCAACAATGTATTCACGTGCATCTGAAAACTGAAGTACTGGAGGCCGTCTTTCTGGTAGCAACCATCGCTGTGTAACAAGGACATAGATCAATACCAGTAATGTGACTGGTATACCCACCCAGGCAAGATCAAAAATCCCAAATCCCGGGAAAGTCGTTTCTGAAATTACCATGCCGTTAATAACAAGATTGGTACTCGTCCCAATCAGTGTACAAGTCCCACCTGCAATTGCGGCATAACTCAAGGGCAGCATAAGCTTTGATACTGATAATCGATGGCGTTTGGCCCAATCACCAATGGCAGGTATAAAGATAGCGACTACAGGTGTATTGTTTAAAAAAGCACTCAAAAAGGCGACTGGTGCCATCACTTTGAACTGTGCATGTTTGATAGATCGTGGAATGCCCAATACAGATTGCACTATCCAGTTGATTCCTCCGGTTTCACGGAAGCCGGTAATGACTATGTAAAGTACGCCAACAGTAACCATGCCTTCATTTGCAAGTCCTGCCAAAGCCTCTTGCGGAGAAATAACACCACTCAATAACAATAGCGTTAGCCCCCCCATCATAACCAAATCAGGAGAAAATCTATTCGAGGATAAAAGACCAAAACAAAGAACCACAACCGCTAGAACGAACCAGGCTTCCCAATTCATTCTGCATTGACTCTTTTTACTTCGTTACACTCCATGACAATTTGCGGTATTTGGCATTATCCATTGATAGTGAGGTTAGCCATATCACAGAAAGTGATATGTGATTTTGCATGTTGATCTGCTATCAAGACTATTAGCTGTAAGTATTCTTCTTATATATCGTCTGAGTTTGACAACTCTTTAATATTTTTTACTGCGGAATAAAACTAATTTCCCAACAGCTTTCAGACTACGGTTTATCTACAATATCATTATTAGCGTGTTATTTAGTAATGAAAACTTAAAGGGATTGGCACTTATAATATTTACTATTAAATTGACGCTAATCACTGATGAAACAACTATTGCATAGAAATACCCAATGGCGGCTTTCGCAGTTACAAGCGGAAAATATGATTGTAATACTGAATGGCAGAAACAGGTTGCGATCTCAAGTTACAACAACCCTGTTTCTTCCTTCTTTTTTTGCTTGATACAACCCTTTGTCACATCTTTGAATCAATGTACTGGAAGCTTCATTTGGAAGGTATTCAGATATTCCAATAGAAGCTGTGATTTTCCCATAGCTCTTACTTTTCTCGTTATCCTGTAACTCAGTTGCCGAGATTGCTTTACGAATCATCTCCGCAATCACTTTAGCACCGATGTGACTAGTGTGAGGTAAAATGACGGCAAATTCTTCACCCCCAAACCGGGCTGCAATGTCTTGACCTTTGATACAGCGCTTAAGTGTTTTTCCTAAAAACCGAAGCACCTTATCACCGACCAGATGACCAAAGTTATCATTAAACTGCTTGAAATGATCAATATCGATCAACAACAGTGATAATGGGGAGTTTTCTTCAATCGTTGACTGTATGGATTTCTCAAGAACATTATCAAATGCTCTTCGATTGGCAATCCCGGTTAAAGCATCTGTTAATGACTCTTCTTTAATTTGTTCAATTTCTTTTCGTAATGATCCCACTTCATGCATGATGTCTGTCATTTGAGAATCAAACTTTCTTTGTGACTCTGCCACTGAGTTTGCGTCAGTGATCATATTATTTACTTCAAACGAAATTTCCTGTTGCCTTTTCTCTGAGATAAGGACTGAGGAAAACTGATCCAGCCGGTTTGAAAAACCAGTTATTTCGCCCCCTGAACGTTCAAACTCGTTCTGAATATTAGCGATAAGATGACGTAATTCAAGCCGCATTTTTTCGATAAAAGCGATATCTTGTATATAAATCTGTTGATAGATTTCCCAGAGATTTTCCTGAGAAATTATTGCTGACTGACCAATATAGTCATCCAGCTCTATTTTCAACTTTTCATTTTTCCCCGATACATAATCATAAGCCAGTTGGTAATTCAGTGGGGAAGGTGGAATTCGATATTTAGACAGAAAGGCCAGCGCAAGTCTCAAAAATTCTCCAGCTTGTTGAGCTGGATCTTTAGCGTAGGGATCAAGCACTTCCGTTTACCTTATTAAATAGTTATTTTGTTTCGGTTAACTCCTATAGCGGCGAACGATATAAATTCTTTAATAGCTTAAATTTACAAATGAAACCCATAGGATTGTTACTCATTTTTTTAGGTATTTAACCTGCTTTTTCATGAGTTCTACGATAGCGTAAATACCAAAATGCCGGTTTGGTGAAAGATGATCATCTAATGACAATCGATCAAAGATTTCATCGAGGTTTGTATCCAAAACCTTCTGTATAGATTTATCAGACATCAAATCGACCAAAAGTGACAAAACACCTTTAATTGTTGATGTATCACAGTCAGCATGAAACCCCACCAAACCTGAAGGCTGTAGATAGGCAGATACCCAGACCTGGCTCATACATCCTTTGACCCGATTTTCTTCTATGCGTAATGAGTCTGGCAAAGCATTGAGCTGGTCTCCAAGCTCAGTCAGATACTGGTATCGCTGATCCCAATCATCAAACAGTTCAAAGGTTTCTACGTAATCGTCCAGTGTCACCCTGCTCTCCTAGTTAAATGACACACTTTCACCACAGCCACACTCATCTTTTACGTTTGGATTGATAAAATCAAAGCCTTCATTCAGCATGTTCTGCTTCACAAAATCAATCGTCATACCATCAAGAAAACTCAGCTGCTCATCACTGACGATGATTTTGACATCATTGCTTTCAAACACATGATCATCATCTTCTATGCTATCAGCATAATCCACATCATAAGCATACCCAGTGCAACCTGATTTACGTGTTGCCAATCTTAAACCGATGCCACCACCACGTTTCTGCAGCATTGCCTTGACATGAATAGCGGCGCTTTCAGTTAAATTTACAGCCATGATTCACTCTCCAAATATTTTATTTAAACCATGTTCAATGCCAGCCTGGCATCTTCGCTCATGGCATCCTGGTTCCAGGGTGGGTCCCAGACAATGTCGACGCTCACATCATCGATACCGGTAGCCGTAATCACCGCCTGCTTCACCTGGTTCGGAAGTGACTGAGCAACGGGACAGGCTGGCGATGTTAACGTCATGGTTATTGCGATCTGATCAGGACGGGGAAAATCAATCCCGTATATCAACCCCAGGTCATAAACATTTACCGGAATCTCGGGATCAAATACCGTTTTGACAGCGTCTATAACAGTTGCTTTATTTTCAGTCACCCACAACCTCCTGCGCATCTGAAGCCTGTAATTGACTTTCGAGCAAGCCCAGCATTTGCTGCCTGAATTCATCAAGTTCAATTTTTTCGATTAATTCGGCAACAAACCCAATACTCAGAAGACGTCTTGCCTGTTCTTTTGCTATACCCCGTGAACGCAGGTAAAAGACTTGCTGCTCATCAAGTTCGCCAATGCTGGTACCATGACTGCACTGCACATCATCTGCATAGATTTCCAGTTGTGGTTTGGCATCAACTTCAGCATTACGCGTTAACATCAGGTTGTTATCCGATAAATGTGCAACAGTTTTCTGTGCATCCTGAGAAACAGTAATGTTGCCATCAAAAACAATTTTGCTTTTACCGCTAACCAGGCCCCGAAAGTGTTGTTCACTGTGACAGTTTGGCTGATCATGACGCGTGTCCAGATGAATATCGTTAACCTGGCCATGCATAGACAGCTGTATACCCTGCACCTTACTAACCGCATTTTCGCCGGTAAAAAAAGCATTCATCTCCAGGCGACTCCACTGGCTGCCGCAGCAACCAAACCAACCATGATATTGACTATCATCAGCCTGAATGCGATCGATACCATCACGGTGCCAGGCACTCATTTCCCGTTGCTGCAGGTAATAGTGTTTCAGACTGGCCTGTTCATCAATAAAGAGTTCAGTCTGGTTATTACAAAAACTCTGGGATGAGACTTCATCGACATGCTTTTCAAGCAATGTCATTTCCGCATTTTTTTCCAGTATGACCACATTGTGAGTTTGAACAAGGTCTGCCTGGTCTCCGGTTTTAACAAAGACAACCTCTACAGGCTTTGCCAGCTTTACACCTTCTGCTATGTGAATGAATACACCATCAGGGGTAACAGACTGGTTAAGGTACTGGAAAAGCTTACTGTCTTTGTTAACCAGGGATGCCTGCAAAGTATTCCTAGCACCTTCATGATTCATTATCGAACCGACATACCGGGACAACAGCCGTTTATGTTCCTGCATACCTTGAGACATGGTAGTAAACGTTACGCCTTCAGGTAAATCGGTTACATTACCAAGAAACAAAGCATTGCCATTGGTAACCACGAAGCGGTAAGAATCCAGCCCCAGGTTAAATAAACCGCTATAGTCTGCGTCGTTGGCTGAGTCGGCTTTAATAATATTGAGTGGCAATTTAAACAGGCCATCGACCGGCGTATAACGCCAGCGCTCCATTTTGCGAAAGGGCAGCGGCTCTGATTTTAACGCTTCAATTGCTTGCCAACGTAATTGATCGAACGTGTCAGCACACTTATCAGCATTCTGAGCAAGCTCGGCTTTAAATAACTCTAGCCATTTTGCATTATTCGCTACTGCACTCATGCGGCCTCCCCATCAAGCAACCAGCCATAGCCCTTATCCTCAAGCTCTCTTGCCAGGCTGAAGTCACCGGTTTTAATAATTTGCCCATCGGCGAGCACATGAACTACATCGGGCTTGATATAATCAAGCAGCCGCTGATAATGGGTTATCACGATCATGGCACGGTCTGCACTGCGTAACTGGTTAACACCATCAGCAACAATGCGTAATGCATCGATATCCAGGCCCGAGTCAGTTTCATCCAGGATTGCCAGACTGGGTTCGAGTAAGGCCATCTGCAGGATCTCATTACGTTTTTTCTCGCCACCTGAGAAACCGCTGTTTACACTGCGCTTGAGTAGCTTACCGGGCAACTTAACCTTGTCGGCTTTCTCTCGGATCAGTTTGATAAACGCCGACGAATCCAGTTGATCTTCGCCACGGGCTTTTCTGATAGCGTTATAGGATTCACGCAAAAACACCATGTTGTTTACACCAGGCAGTTCAACCGGGTATTGCATGGCCAGAAAAATACCCTGGTGGGCACGTTCCTCGGTTTCCAGTTCAAGCAGGTCTGACCCTTTATAGTCAACACTGCCAGATGTCACCTGGTAACCGTCCTTTCCGGCAAGGACATGCGATAAGGTGCTTTTACCAGAACCATTTGGCCCCATAATGGCATGTACCTCTCCCGCATTGACCTGCAGTGACAGGCCTTTAAGGATATCTTTATCTTCAACTGAAACTTTCAAATCTTTAATCGTTAGCATTGTCATTTCTCCGGTTATCCAACGGCACCTTCTAAAGTCACACTCAGAAGTTTTTGAGCCTCAACAGCAAATTCCATCGGTAATTCGTTAAACACTTCCTTACAAAAACCATTTACAATCATCGAAACAGCATCTTCTTCACTCAACCCTCTCTGGCGACAATAGAACAGCTGGTCTTCACCAATCTTGGATGTAGTTGCCTCGTGCTCAAGCTTGGCCGTTGGGTTTCGGTTTTCAATGTAGGGAAAGGTGTGTGCACCACATTTATCGCCAATTAAAAGGGAATCGCACTGGGTGTGATTTCTGGCGTTTTCTGCAGCCTGGGTGATACGTACCAGGCCACGGTAGGTATTCTGCCCCTGCCCGGCTGAAATACCTTTGGAAACAATCGTACTGGAAGTATTTTTACCCATATGAATCATCTTGGTACCGGTATCGGCCTGCTGCATACCCCGCGCTACCGCCACAGAATAAAATTCACCGACTGAGTCATCGCCACGTAAAATACAGCTCGGATATTTCCAGGTAATAGCTGAACCGGTTTCAACCTGTGTCCAGGAAATACGTGAACGATCGCCCCGGCAATCACCGCGCTTGGTTACAAAGTTGTAAATACCCCCTTTACCCTTTTCATCACCGGGATACCAGTTCTGAACAGTAGAGTACTTAATGGTGGCATCATTTTTGGCAACCAGTTCAACAACTGCGGCATGCAGTTGATTTTCGTCGCGCATTGGGGCCGTGCAACCTTCCAGGTAACTCACCTGACTCTGGTCTTCTGCAACGATCAGGGTTCGTTCAAACTGCCCGGTATTTCTTTCATTAATTCTGAAATAGGTTGATAACTCCATGGGACACTTAACACCCCTGGGAATATACACAAACGTACCATCACTGAAGACTGCAGCATTGAGGCAGGCAAAGAAATTGTCACGGTAAGATACAACAGAGCCCAGGTATTCTTTCACCAGTTCGGGGTAATCGTGAACAGCCTCAGAAATCGAGCTGAAAATAACGCCGGACTCCGCCAGTTTTTCCCTGAACGTGGTTGCCACTGAAACACTGTCAAAAACCGCATCAACTGCAATACCAGCCAATGCCATTTGCTCTTCGATCGGAATACCCAGCTTTTCGTAGGTTTTGCGAATTTCCGGATCGATATCATCCAGGCTTTCCGGCGCCTCCTTCATGGAATTGGGAGCCGAATAATATGAAATCGATTGAAAATCTATTTTTGGTTTAGCAATATGTGCCCATTCGGGCTCATCCATAGTAAGCCAGTGACGATATGCCTGCAGTCGCCACTGCAAAAGCCAGTCAGGCTCATTTTTCTTGGCTGAGATGGCCCTGATGGTCGATTCGTCCAAACCTGCCGGAAAGGTGTCAGATGCGACATCAGTTACGAAACCATATTCGTAGCCGGTGTCCAAAAATTTATCGATTGAACTGTTTCCAGTTTGCATAGCGATGACCTCTATATAATTCCTGAGTATTTTACTAGGTTATAGAGTGTCGGGGAAATAGAATCAACGATATAGAATGTGTGTTAATTCATTGTGCTTGGCAATATCCTTGTTTACCCGGCACCTTTGGGTAACATCGGCAGGGTTTAAGAAATTTCAGATTTATCCTACATACAGAGTCCAGAAAAAAACCTAAACTACCCCAAGTCGAGTAAGGAATAGCATGAAGCAATTAACCGCAAGGATGACAAAAGGACTAACCTAGATACCAACCAGGACATCGACTACTAAACCCCGGCTATGGATTGGCTGGGGTTTTCTTTATTCTGGATCTTGAACTTTCCGTTTCCGCCACTATCTAACTAATAGCACCTCCTCTCCCTTTGTAGGTGCAACATGGACTCCCCCTTATTGATCCATGTATTCTTTATAGCCCTGCTACATCTTTTGGCAGGGCTTTTTATTTATGCATCAAGTATTAAATAACTCGGGGGGGCTCCCTGATCTTCAGGTTCCGGGAATAATTTCCTCGTATACGAACTTTTGTTTTTTGCGAATAAGTTCATAGGTACTATCTGAGGCGCTTCTCATTCGACCACATTTCTTTACATTTTCAACATCCCAAATCATGCAGAGCGCCCCTTTTTTGTTGACGAACCATTTTCCCTTTTCGGTGAAATCGCCTTCACTGCCTTTTGCGCGAGAGGTTGTTTTTTCTGCACGCCCGTCAGTGAAAAATTTAAGTTTAAGCCCCACTCTGCCAGTTAGTACTGATTCTTTCTGCTTCATATAGAAGCCGTTGACTGTGTTACCGGAAAGCAGTTCAGTAACCTCTTGTTTATTAAGCCAAACTCCCGCTAGAGCATCGCTGACAATTAAAAATCCAATGGTAAGAATGACTAATAAGATGAATTTGAATATATTTTTCACAACCTCCTCCTTGAATAAACACTATCCTATATATTCATTATGGTAGTGAGACGCTGCATTTACATTGTTACCAATCAATCATTGGATTGCTGAATGAACAACTTTTAACCAAAAATTCATACTTAAAATTTAAGTTCTGGTTGTCTGTTTCCGGTCGCAAGTGGAGATGATTCTGGTGAGGCGGTTAAAGTTGACTCTCAATCAATCAGCAGTTACTAATTAAGAAGGTCGACGCAAAAGCAGGCGTTGATTTTTTATGATTCATACGACGACCCGACTCGTTAGTAATATGTCCGTTTTACCGAGAAGCCGAAGCAATCCGATCATATAGCTCCATTCTCCTGAGAAAGCATTGACTGGTAACAACCTGTAACTGCCTTTAACAATTTAGTTGGAATAATGACCCGATTTCGATCAGGTTCTGCGTAAACCGTCATTTTTAACGGCGTTTTTTTGTCCTGATATTCTGTATTTAGGCAGGCAGATTTAGACTCTTTTTCAGCTTGGTTTCAGTTTCGGCTGCTAGATTTCCAAACATCTCAACATGTATGGAAGTGGATACACATGAAAGACATGCCTCAAATGATAGTTTGGGATTCACTGGTCCGGTTTTTTCATTGGTCGCTAGTAACAGCATTTCTGATCGCTTATGTTACCGAAGAAAACCTCCTGTCCGTACATACCTGGGCAGGTTATCTTGTGTTAGCACTAGTACTCATCAGAACAGCCTGGGGATTTATTGGAACACGGCATGCTCGTTTCAGCGATTTTATTTATTCGCCCCAAACGATAATCCAGTTTCTCAAAGATACTTTTTACCTAAAGGCCAGACGTTATCTCGGGCACAATCCTGCTGGTGGCGCGATGGTGGTGCTATTGTTGATTTCTCTTGTCCTGACTGCAACTTCAGGCATTTTTCTACTGGGAGCAGAAGATCATTCAGGGCCATTCGCGTCATTCTTTCAAGGTGGAGCTTATTTCTGGGCGGAAGCGCTGGAAGAGGTTCACGAGTTTTTCGCTAATTTAACTCTATTACTGGTAGTTGTGCATATCGCAGGAGTGGTCGTCGAAAGCATGATTCATCATGAAAACCTCGTGAAAGCGATGTTGACAGGATTAAAACAAAAGAAATGAAGATATTAAGAGAGATAATATGAAAAATATTTTGTTGATATTGATTACATCACTTTTTATCCAGACCAGTCTGGCCATGGCAGACAGTAATGCTGTCAGTAACCTGTTAGAGCAATATCAGACACTGGGTGCTGGAAAGGGCAACGCTGAGCGTGGGCAGCAATTATGGATTACGGTTTTTGAAGGCAAAGGGGAATTTAAGCAACGCAGTTGCACGAGTTGTCATGGCGAAAACCTTTCAAAAACGGGCAAGCATGTAAAAACAGGAAAAATTATTCACCCCATGTCACCGGGGGTCAATCCAGAACGACTGGCAAAGGTCACAAAAATAGAAAAGTGGTTCAAGCGCAACTGCAAATGGACGTTAGGCAGAGAATGCACGGTACAGGAAAAGACGGATTTTCTACTTTTTCTTGGTAAGCCGGTTATTTTTTAGGAGTTTAAAATGAAATATTTACTACCCGCAGCAGCGGTTATTTTTACAGTGACTTTTGTGTCTGTACCACTCGTCTGGAGTGACGGGCCTTTTGAATGGCGTGAGCATGAAGAACACGAAGAATATGAATATGGAATGCGTGGATTTGCCAATCTCAAGCAAGATTATGAGGAATTAGAACGTCGCTCGACAGGTGTAGGCAGAGTAGAGAGCCCTTTTTATAAAGAAGAGTGTGGTAGTTGCCATATGGCTTACCCTCCAAGTCTGTTGCCTGCCATTTCATGGGAAAAGGTCATGCTGGGACTTGAAGATCATTTTGGTGACAATGCTGAACTTGATGATGAAACACATCAGGCTATTAATAAATTCCTAATAAATAACAGTTCAGATAATTCAAAGTATCGCCGCTCGCAGCAGTTTACCCGTTTAGAGCAGATGGACAATGTACGCATACGTATTTCTGAGGCTGGATATTTCAAACATGAGCATAATGAAATACCAGCACAGATGGTAACCGGCAACCCAGAAGTGAAGAGTTTCAGTCATTGCAATGCATGCCATATTAAAGCAGAGCAAGGCTCATTTAATGAACAGGATATTCGCATCCCGGGATTTGGTCGATGGGACGATTGAATAATTTATTAAGTGACATAATATTCTACGAACCTCCAAACGAGCGAGGACGGACAAAAAACCAACTAGCAAATACCAATGCCCCAAATGCAGTATAGACGAGCGTAAATACCCATGCGGGCGCTTGATAATACAAAAAGACTCCCAGCCAATGCGTAATAAATGAATCAGAATAAACAGTATCACCTGCTTGATTACGAAGCGACATTTCCAAAGTTGTTAGCGGGCAAATAACACCAATCCACGACTGTAATGCAACGATACTAATTGTTGCGACATGCAATATACGGAACCAAGGATTTCTTACCCAGGACCATCCACGAGTCTTACCTACATATATAACAACAAGCCCAACTACGACAAACACAACAACCAATACATGAATAAATAACAATGCATCAGCAAGGATCAAATAGAGTAATGGCAATTCCACACAGTGACACCTAATAGTTAAATATATATACAGCTACAATGTAAATTGAAATATACGGAGTCTGTATAGCTCCATAGTAT
Organism: uncultured Gammaproteobacteria bacterium; assembly: GCA_963801985.1. Taxonomy (GTDB): domain Bacteria; phylum Pseudomonadota; class Gammaproteobacteria; order Chromatiales; family Chromatiaceae; genus JABDQZ01. The sequence continues at coordinate 157,988 of CAWDGV010000012.1, read as the reverse complement.
CTGGTGTTTATAAACCCCGATATTTTTTCCGCAACCTAAAGCACTCATTCGGTTAATTAGATTGAATGTCAGGTATTGTCCGATTTAACAAGTTTCCTTGCTGGCAGCCATCCTCTTCAATATGACGCATAAAAAAAATGCCCGCAGTTAATACAGGCAAAAATTCTGGTTGGGGCTGGATAAAATAATCAGTTATTCACAGCCATCCTCTTCTGTTCTGAGAACACCAGTAGAGCTAGGAGGAAGAATTGTGCTTACAAACATCATGTGTTCAATGCGATCAAAATGTTGTTCAAGAGCTTTTTCAACATCCTCTATTGTTAGACCTTCGTAAATGAAAACCTTCTGTTGCTCTTTCTCATGTTTAACCGTGCTTTCAGTTGGAGACAGTAGGCGTTTTTTCTGCCATAAATAAACAGCAGTTTCTTCAGCGACAACCGACGTCGGTAAAACTGTAGAGAGAAGAATAGAAGAGAGAAATACACTACATAAACTTTCCACCTTATGCATAATGATTTCCTTATGTTCCGTCCATTGAAACATGTATAAGCATAGTAGACGGTCACAATATATTCAGTAATGAAAATACTAATAACCTAGCTAAGTTATATTAGGAAAACTTATTATCTTGACGTTCTCCAGTGTCCATTTTTATCAAGTTACAGCAATCTAACGATCTGCACCCGCCAATATCAGCTTACTCAACAATAGTCGTTCATACGCGATAGCCTGGATGACGGGTTCAGGTCGATTCTGCCAGTGAATAAGTTCAGGTGAATGGCAGGAACGGCTGATTAGGAGGAATCCTGCCATGGTGGTCGGTCTATAACGGCTCGTATGTGAAACCACCTCCGGCGATACTAGCTTCGTACATTAAACCACCTTTCACTATAGTGAAGGTTGCTATTCCTTTTTGATACCCGCCCACTGTGTTGGCGTCCTTTTTGCCGGCGCTGGCACCAGCTGAACTGCCTGTGGTGCTAGCTTCGCCTGATGCGCCGGCCGTAATTGCGACGGCCGAGGCACCAGCACCAAACTTATAAGAGCCACTGCTGAACTCTTTAAATGCACGTTCATCCTCTAAGAAAACAATCATGCTGTATGCCTGACCACCAGCCTGAAAACCGATGGTCACCTGACCAAAATCCGAGTTACCGACATGCTTGCCTTTGACGTATACGCGCCCATTCCCAGCAGCGCCCCCAATGACAAGACCGCCTTTGCCGATGGTCGGGAAAACGGCGTAACCATAAGAGTTGTTGAAGAAAGCACTACTTTCTCCGGCATTTTTAAATAAGCCAATAGTTTCCTGATACTTGTCAGCCCAGGCATTGGTTGAAGGGATTAAAAGCATCAAGAACAAAATATAATAAAATTTTTTCATCACAAATCCTCCTATTTTTCTTCAGGGATCTTCTTAACTACCTCTCATTTAAAAAATAGTTGAGTAACTAGAATAAAGATATGTCAGATATCAATGGGTAATGTCGGTTAGGTAATAACGTTCAATGAACGCTGTACCCAGTTAATAAACCGACAAAAGATATTGACCATCCCATCACTTAGGACAGATTTTATGACATAAAACATCCCTTCTGGATGTCGTAAAATCAACTATGTAACCATTCAAAAGCATCACCCAGATTATCAAAGTACTTAATCTCACCAGACATAAACCAGGATGCTACTTTGGAAGAGGTTTCCAACCATTGTTTATTACCGTAAATAGCTATCTTTTCAAATTCGTTGTTGTGTTTTAGACCGAATTTAAAATCATCCCAAGCAGCTCGCAGCTCCCACCCTTCGAGTTCCACAGCATCAAATAGCACTTTCACTTTTGCGTCTTTGACCGCTTTCATCGCTGAATCAACCAGTGGATTGATAATTTCATAATCCTCATGGGTTAACTTTCCGCTAGCCTTTATATCAAGAGAGAAATCACTCGCACCTATACGGGCAATACCTACCGATAAACCATGTCTAACAATTTTCATGTCCCTGACCTCCTAATACTCGGTTAAAAGTTGCTTTATGCCGCATTACAGCACCAGATAAAGGATAAACCGGGGTTGCAGTACTCCCCCCCTCGACAATCAGTGTGGCATTTCCATCAAATCCAACAAGGGGAGCATGCCTGCTGAGGCCAAGACTAAGACGCGATTATCAGATTTAATAATGCGTTTCATGATGACCTCCTTGCCAATAAATAGCGCTGGATACCTTTCACGGCAGGTCTGACGTTAACTACCTCCCTACTTTAATTATAGGTCGGTCTTAGATCGAAATAAGGGTTGGAAACAACCTGTAACACTTTACTGGTCAATATTCACTTTTCAGTATCATTTCAAACGGTTGCAGCAACACAACGTGGCCTGCGAGTCTTATAATCACCTAAGACAAGAGCCATCTCATGCGAAGTGGATTTTTGTTTTATAGACGACTGCTATAAGGAGTTTTGAGTCGTTCCCAGCAAACAGTTATACGCGACAAAAATTGTTCAGTATTATCGGACGCATATGGAGTATATTTAAAGTTAGCCTAATCAAAAAATGGAGCGATCAATCTGAAAAGGGATAACGCATTAATAGTCACAAGCTCAATATCTTTAATTATAGCTATTATTATTTGGCAAGAACTTTCTGTATTTGCAAAAACCACTATCAATTATCAAATATGAGCAAAAGGCCTGCCATATCCAATGATGGGCGCGCATTTAATTACGTTATTTGCATTAGCTTCAGTAGTACTGCTCTCCAAACCCGGCATTTCAATCATAAAAAATACTACAATTACATTATTGGCCTCATCCTCCATTGCTACCATATTTTTAGTCATTAGTAATGATGCTTCGCTAACAATTAATAGCTTTACCAATGGTTTTATATGGGTAGCCTTATAAACTGTTTACCGTGAAAGTAGATGATTTATGCCTGACTTCCGCTATCAGTCCAGAGCCGACAGTCGTATAGACGAATTGTTATATGAGCGAGTGAGTGCTTTTCAGCGATAACGGACATCCAAACCAGGGTCATACATGACCAATATCAACTGCTTTTGTCAGAGATTCAGGAAAAGCGCCACTGGCGCAAGCCGGTGCCGATCAGTGCTATACCGAGAACTGCGCCGAGGAGAATAGCAGAGCCAACGCTACCCAAAACTATTAGTAGTGCTCCGAGTGCAATACTCGACCATAGTTCAATTTTGCGTAGCAACGGAGGGTTGACTACCCTCGCGTCACGTAGGCTTGTCAGGCCGTTAACACCACTGAGGATGAGGCCACCTCCTAGAATGACAGCGACAAGCCACAAGGCCAATCCAGGCCATATCAGAATAACCGCGCCGGAGACAATTTGTACCCAAGGGGCAAAAACACTGACATGGAATCCCTCTTTGCGAGCCGCATTGACGTATAGCAGCGTCACGATACCACTGGCCAACATCACTCCGCCAAGCATCATCACCGCAATAGTCCCAAATAGGTAAGGGAGAACGATTGCAGCTATACCAAGAAGGATACTGAAGAGAGCACTAAGTTTAGTGGGGCTCACGGAGTGGACCTCGATAATAACTTTATGGTTGCGTACATAGCTTAGGTTATCTTCCTGAGGTAGGTCTCCGTAAGGATCACCGATGTGGCCTGTGGGGTCAAATTGGCTCATATATCTGGATGTCAGTTAAAGACATACACCGTCAAGGTCAGTTTCAGGTCGTTAGCGGATATAGAAAGATTTTGTCTGCCTTCTGCTATCGCAAATAGCGGTCATTGCCGGTTTGGTATGGATGCTGTGGATGAATGGCGCTGATGTACCGAATTTGAGTCATTAAAGGCTTAACCGCTGAATGACTGCTTTTTGCAATAGAAAAATTAAACTCCTCCAAGTGCTTATGGTCGAAGCACTTCAGCAATCGACGATCAGATTCTAAAAAAATAAGGAAGTAGCATCAGAGCCAAACCAATAACGATCAGCAGATAAAAATTTGATACAAAATAAGGTACTATGAATAAAGAAATACCGGTCACAAACGGAATAATCGCCTATCGCGAGCAAACCCCATACTTCGAATTATTCGAAACAAATACATAAAACATTCGAATATTCACAACCTAACTGTGGTGTCTTAATTAAAGCCAGATAAACATATGCAAACATACGGGAAAGTTTTTTTGGACATTAACTACAGGAACAGGCCATGAACAGATTTAAGAATATTCTTTTTGTTGCCGATGGCAGGAATCAAAATTGTCCGGCACCAGACGGTTATGTTTCGGCAATGGCCTAACAACTGAAGGCCTTGTCATTGACTTCACATACAAAACATATGGCAGACACTAATACTGTTATGCCATGGCTTTGGCTGGCGCTATTGCCTTTGTCATTATTCACTGCCCTGTCAGTGGGACTGGTGCAATTTCCTTTACCCTGGGAATACAGTCTTCCGTGGGTACCCAGTCTGGATATCTCACTCAGTCTTCGCATTGATGGACTCAGTGCCCAGATGCTGGTTTTAATCACTGGTATTGGCACGCTGGTTTTTATCTATGCTGCCGGCTACCTGGCTCATGATCCGGGAAAGAAAAGAATTTTTCTGGTTTTACCCGTATTCATGTTCGCTATGATAGGCGCAGTAACGGCAGATGACGTTATCCTGCTGTTTCTTTTTTGGGAATTAACCAGCATCACGTCATTTCTGCTGGTTGGCTACAAGTATCAGCAGGTGGAAGCAAGAAATGCTGCCCGCCAGGCTTTGTTTGTCACCATGGGTGGAGGCCTTGCCCTGCTCGGCGGCTTATTATTACTGGCAGACATCGCGGATACCTGGTTATTGTCAGGTATCCTGGCATCCGCACCTGACTATATTGATGACCCACGCTTACCCTATGCCATCGTATTGATACTGATCGGCGCCTTCACCAAGTCGGCACAATTTCCGTTCCATTTCTGGCTTCCCAATGCCATGTCGGCACCCACTCCGGTAAGTGCCTACCTGCATTCAGCAACCATGGTCAAGCTCGGCATCTACCTGATGGCCCGCCTTGATCCCGCCTTTAATGACTTGCTGTTATGGGAAGTTATCCTGATAACAGCCGGCAGTATTACTGCACTCTGGGCTGCATTACTGGCACTCCGCGAACGCGACCTGAAACGCATTCTGGCGCGCAGTACGGTATCCGCACTCGGTACGCTGACATTATTGATTGGCCTGCCAAGCGAGGGATCTGGCCTGGCCGTTGTAGCTTTCCTGTTTGCCCACGCTCTCTACAAGGCCCCCCTGTTTATGATTGCAGGCAACATTGATCATGCCACCGGAACACGTAATCTTGATCACTTGATGGGATTGCGACACGCCATGCCCTGGAGTGCTGCGACCGCTATCATAGCCGGATTGTCCATGGCAGGTCTGCCGCTGGCTTTTGGTTTTGTTGCCAAGGATGTAATAAGTATCGCCAAGGACCAGGCTGACTTGATCGCCGTTGTCAGTTATACCTTCTTGCTGGTTAACGCAGCAGTAGCTGCAGTCGCCGGCGTTGCAGCCATACGGGTTTTCTGGGGACCACGGGAAACATTCCCGGGACGTGTTCAAGAAGTCCCATGGACCATGCTGCTTCCCCCGCTAGGCATCGCCCTTATAGGAATTGAATTCGAGCTCTTCCCACACCTGGCCGAACCACTGCTGCTTGCAGCTGCCCAGAGTATCTCACCGGGAAATGGCTTAACAGAAATATCAACGTCCTATGAACTGGATAAATTACTATCCGCTACTGGCGTTACCCTTTTCCTGGGACTGCTGATTTTCCTTGCCTGGGACAGGCTGCACAAGGTATTGAGCGAAATGCACTGGCTTGATCGATTTGGCCCGGAAGCCAGCTTTGACGCATTACTCGGTGGACTGAAAAAAATAGCTGCTTTGCATACCCGTCATTTACAACCGGGTCGTCTAGATTTTTATCTCTCCATGACGGTCACGGCTTTGCTTGCGATGGCGCTTTATATTGGCTGGCAGGGCGAAGTCAATTTCAACCTTCAATGGTACTGGCCAGCACACTCCATTGCCTGGGCCATGGCCGCATTGCTTATCATTGCCGGCGCATCCGCTGCAGTACTCATGCGCAATCGTCTCACCGTACTGATGGCCAGTGGACTGGTCGGCTATGGCGCAGCCGTGCTCTTCCTGTTTGCCGGTGCCCCTGATCTGGCATTTACCCAGTTCACTGTTGAAACCGTGCTGGTTGTGCTGGCAGCCACCCTGTTACCACGTTTTAGCGCACCACCACTGGCAGAACCACTGATACGTCAGCCCTATAAACTGCTTCTCGCCGCGCTTGCCGGCGCAGGTACATTTTTACTGTTACTTAACCTGCAACATCTGCCTGACAACCGTCAACTGGCCGAGTGGTTTTCGGTAAACAGCCTGGCCCTGGCGCAGGGAAGAAATGTCGTCAACGTTATCATCGTAGACTTCCGCGCACTGGATACACTTGGTGAAATTGCCGTGGTGGCGTTTTCACTGCTGGCAGCCTTACCTCTACTGGCTGTTGCAAAAAACGGCAACACAACAGCCTCAAGTTCACCGCTGCTGGACAAAGCTGCGCTGCCCATTTACTGGCTGATGCTTGCTGGTGCAGCATGGATTTTACTGCGTGGACACAATGAACCCGGAGGTGGCTTTATCGCCGGACTCGTTGCTGTCACGGCAAGCAGTCTGCTGGCCATCCTGCGAGACCCTCAGCTGGCGCAGCGTTACCAGCCGCTAACGCCGCTTTCGCTGGCATTCGCCGGCATAGGCCTTGCGCTGGCGGGTGGGCTGGTTGGTGTAGTCAGTGGCGCGGGCTTTTTACGACATGTCTGGGCTGGCAGCCTGTCCAGTGTGATGATTTTTGACCTGGGTGTTTTCTGCACTGTCTGGGGCAGCCTGACCGGATATATCTATGCCTTGCTTGGCAGAAATGAAACCCAGGTCCTGAAGGGGGCAGCATCGCAATGAATCTGTTATTGATACTTGTCATCAGTATTTCTGTCAGTGCCGGTGTTCTGCTGCTGCTGTCACGTGATGTTTTCCGCATTATTGTTGGGCTCGCTATTCTTGGCAGTGCCGCTAACCTGGTTGTCTTTTTGAGTGGTCGCCCGGGCACGCTGCTGCCGCCGGTCATTGAAGCGGGCGCTACAGCATTGGCTGAAAATGCCGCCAACCCGTTACCACAGGCACTGGTACTGACTGCCATTGTTATCGGTTTCGCACTGCTTGCTTTTGCACTGGTGCTGGCAGCGCGCGTCAGCCAGGAACAGTCAAATGCTGACGTTGCTACTTACCAGACGAGTGAGCCGCTGACTCATTCCTCTGCTGAAGATCCTGATAAACCGGCAGTGATGGAGGTGGAAAAGTGATGCTGCTGATGCCGCTCATGATCCCGCTGTTAACCTCGCTGATCAGTGTTTTTATTCGTGGGCGTTTGCAAACTGTTATTAATATTTTTAGCAGTGGACTGTTGTTCCTTAGTGCTGTGCTGTTGTTGATACAGGTATCGACAAACGGCGATCAATCAATCGCGCTGGGTAACTGGCCGTTGCCCTATGCGATTGAGTTTGCCGTTGATGGACTCAGTGCGCTCATGGTTTTACTCATCGCTTTGGTCAGTGGTGCCGTGCTGCTCTACCAGGTCGACTGGAACGAGGCTACTGAAAAGCCAGGTACCTATCCGCTACTGCATGGCCTGGTAGCGGCAAGCATTGCTGTTAGCATGTCGGCAGACCTGTTTAATCTTTATGTCTGGTTTGAATTGATGCTGATCACGGTGCTGGGACTGTTTATCCTCGGCGGTGGCAAACAGCATCATGAAGCGGCTTTGAAATATTTTACGATCAGCATGCTTGGCACCTTGCTGATGCTTGCCGCTGTCGGCCTGATTTACGCGACTACCGGGCACTTAAACTTCAATGCATTACGACTGGCTTCTCAGGATCAGGCGCTCAGTAGCAGCCTGCTACTCTACACGGGCCTGCTGTTTATTGCGCTGTTACTTAAAATCGGCGCATTTCCACTGTTTGCCTGGTTGCCTGCAACCTACCATACGTTGCCTGCCCCCTTGCTGGCTCTGGTTGGCGGCTTGCTGACAAAAATTTCACTGTATGTACTGCTGCGTCTTTCCGGCCAGGTTTTCGATTTGCAGTTACTGCATGAAAGCCTCGGATGGCTGGCGGTCATTACGATGTTAAGCGGTGTTATCGGAGCTGCCTACCACTGGGATTTACGCCGTATACTCGCCTTCCATATTGTCAGCCAGATTGGTTACCTGCTTTTGGGTATTGCCCTTGCCAGCTCTGCTGCCGCAACAGCAACTTCTTTTTTCCTGTTTCATAACATCCTGGTCAAAACCAACCTGTTCCTGATTGCCGGCCTGATATGGATGGCTGTTGGACATTATGACCTGCGTCGCATCGGTGGTCTCTTCCCTGCCCGCCCACTGATTGCCCTGCTATTCGTGATCAGTGCTTTATCACTGGTGGGAGTCCCCCCCAGCAGCGGCTTCTGGGGAAAACTGTTGTTACTGCAGGAAGCATTTGCCCAGGAGCGTTTCGTCTGGGGAGGCATAGCCTTGTTCACCGGTATGCTGACACTTTATTCCATGAGTAAAATCTGGCTGGAGGGTTTTTGGAAACCCTCTCCTGGCGATGTAGTCGCAAGACCCGTTCCCTGGGCGGCCTATGCGGCCACCATCGGCCTGTCGATAGTGATCCTGATGATGGGGCTGGCACCGGATTCCTTAATTGCCTTTTTGCAAGCCCGTAGCGCTGATTACTGGAGCATTAACCCATGAAATATATCCATGCTTTGTTGTTATTGGTATTTAACTTTTTTAAAAGCGCCCTGCTGTCGGGCTGGGATACCGCCCGCCTGATCTTGCGTAATTCGCAGTTCGCTCACAGCGGGCTGTCGCGCATGTCTTATGGAGACCTTGGTGATACCAGTGCCAGCGTACTGGGCGCTCTAGTCACGCTGACACCTGGTACAACTGTTATTGAAATAGACCTGCAGCAAAAAGAGTTTATAGTGCACATGCTCGACCTTGAGCAGCGGGATGCCGTCATAAATGCGATACAGCATGACTTCATCGCTCCGCTGCAAATCCTGGATCGGAGGCATACATGAATCTGTTAATGTTGTTTACCGTCATTGCCGGTTTCAGTGCATTGGCAGGTTTTTACCGTTTACTTATGGGTCCGACCATCACTGACCGGGTAATTGGCCTTGACCTGCTATTTGCAGTAGCCATTATCCTTTGCCTGATTGCCGCCTGGGTCAGTATGCGAACAGTCTACCTCGATGTTGCGATTGGCCTTGCCCTGACCGGTTTTATCGCCACTCTCGCCTGGTCTCGCCTGATTCAGGTACAGACCTCTAACCATGAGGAGAATAAGCCATGACAGGCCTTGGCTGGATTATTGCGACACTGGCTATCGTCATCCTGCTGATTGCCGCGGTGGGAATTCTGCGACTGCCAGATGCGCTTTCCCGCCAGCATGCAGCGACCAAGGCAGCCACCCTGTCTATCAGTCTGTTTCTGCTTGCCCTGCTAATAATTGCCACTGCGTCAGACTGGGGCTGGGACTGGATTTTCCGCCTGCTCGCGATACTATTGGTATTGCTCATAACCCTGCCACTGGCTTCACACGCATTGGCGCGCGCTGGTATCCAGGAACAGGGAACATCCCTGTAGCCTCACAAACACATCGAAAATAACGAAGGTTATCTCATCTGATTTCGAATTTTTAAACTCCATAATACGAGCTAGTCTTACTGATATCAGCAACGATAGCGGAGTAATAACGTGAACGCATCAGCAAACCAGACAATCATTAGCAACAGCGAGTTACAGGATCAGCTCGAGCTGCTTGCCAGCATTGAAGCAACTGATGTGGCATTTTTAAGCTGTTACCTGGATTTGCGTCAAGGCAAGGAAGCTGCTTTGGAAGAATTTTCGAGGCTGCAAAACAGTCTGCGTAAAAATATCCACGAATCAGAAACTATTGATTTTGATAATGCCGTCAAGATGACAATGGATATACTTACGACATTGAATTCCCCGGCACAATCCGTAGCGATCTTCTGCCGTGGTATTTTAGGCGGACAGTTTATGCTTTCCCTTCCACTGGGCCTGCCAATCGAAAACAGGGTTTCATTCAAACAGATGCCTGACATTTTCCCATTGGTCAATGTGCACCTTGAGCAGGGTTACTTCCTGGTAGCGACAATTGCCAACAGCTGGATGCAGGTGTCAAAGATGGATCTGGGTACAATGTCTGCCAGACAGTGGGCAACTATCTCCCGGCGTGTTGAAGCCGACAGTCTGACCTATCAAATCAAGCTGCAGAACAGTTCATCGTCAGCCGTTCCAGCATTAGCCTTGCACATCGCCAGGCTGAAACAATTGCTCCATGAGCATAAGCAGGCTTACCTTGTTTTAAACAGTGACCCGGTGATTGTCGAACAGTTACGTGCCGGCCTGCCTGGTGAATTCAGAAAAAGACTGGTTGAATTACCCGCAGACTTGCAGCAAAACAGACAGCTTGGCCTTGTTGATGCATCAAGGCTGGCTTTAAAACAACACATGGAAGAACTGGCTGCCAATGTCGCTGCCCAGCTAATAAGTCGTATTCGTTATCGTGGAGATGCTGTCATCGGCCTAAATGCCACACTTGCATCGCTGCATCGCAATCTCGCAAACACACTGGTGATGGTTAAAAATATTGACCGGCAGGCCAGTTGCTGGGACTGTTCAAACCTTAGCCAGACAGACGGCCCCGACCCTGAAAATAATCATTGCGTGACCTGTGGCCCGCAAAAGATAAAACATGAAAGTCCCTTTTCGGAAATACTGAGATTAGCCATGCTCAACCACATTCCGATTTACATGCTGCCTGAAGATCATGAACTTGCCACACTTGGAGGTGTCGGCTGCCTGCTTGGCCAGAATGCGATGGGGCAGGTTGTTTTACCTGTTTCTTATGGGAGTTCGATTGAACAGGTAGCTTAAGTTAAAACATAACCGGTTTATTTTTTCTTTTCTGCATTTGTTCTGAAAAGCTGGTTGCGAGCAGCTTTTGTAATAATCGTGAGAGCTGGATTATTGATGCGTCGTTCCGCCGAAATCACGAAAAAGCGTTCCTTAATCTCTTCAGTGCGCCCGATGACCTGGACACCGTATTTCTGCAGGACATCTTCCTCCACTGCAGTTGGTGAAGTAAATACACCGCTACCGCTTTCACCAAAGGCTTTCATTAATGCCCTGTCTTCAAATTCAGCCACAATTACCGGATTGATATTCTTTTTTTCAAACCAGGACTCCAGGCTACGCCTGAGATTACTGCCTACACTGGGCATAAGCATTTTTGTCCCATCAAGACTGCGTGGAAAATTCGCTTTAAGCGCTTTAACCTGCTCCGGGACTGCAAAAAAACTGATCCCCGACTCTCCCAGTTCGTGGTTAAAGGCACGAATATTCAATACCGGGTTAACCGGGCTATCTGCCAATACGGCATCAAGTTTGTGGACGGAAAGGTCGGCCAGCAGGTCAACCAGCGGAGCTTCATTGCAGATCAATCGAACATCCTCCGGCATTTGCAGTACAGGTTCGAGTACCCGGTAGGCCAGTAACTTTGGCACCACCATGGCAATGCCAACTTTCAAAGTCAGTGATGAGCCCGGTGTGCGACCAGAAAGGACATCCTGAAGCTCATTTCCAAGCTGGAACATTTCGTCGGCATAAGAAAAAACCAGGTGGCCTGTTTCGGTCAGAACCAGATTCCTGCCCTCCCGGGAAAATAATTTACTGCCCACCTGCTGTTCGAGGTCACTCAGTTGGCCGCTTATGGTTTGTGGTGTGAGAAACAAAACTTCGGCTGCTTTTGCGATCGAACCATGGCTGGCAACAGTCCAGAAATAACGAAGATGCTTGAGATTAAGATTATGCATGTGATGCCGTGCTGATAAACTATTAAAAACTTAAAGAGATACTAGCAGTCAAGTTAAGGGGTAGATAGCACTCAGTTTGCAGGTGTTTTGTCATTTGACCTTTTTGGGTATCCTGCAGAAATAAGTCTATAACAATAGAGAACAGAAGCGCAGCTTGCAATGCGCTTTGCCAGGAGAAAATGTATGCCACAAATGTTATCGATGTCGCGTGCCGCTCGCCTCGTCAACGTATCGCGGGGGCAGTTGCAGGCAAGAATCCGTGAACTGAATATTGAAACATTTGAAGGCAAGGTTTCGAGTGAGGATTTATTGGAAGCATACCCTGCGCTGAATCTACAGCAGGACGCGGTATTTGAGCGCGCTCAAAATATCAAGGCCAATGCGCGGCCAAAATCCAAATATTCGGATAACTGGACACCTGACCCGGATGTCCTGATGGCACGCTTGCATGATTTTCGGCATGTCTTGTCCCGGACAAAGTCCACCTTGAACAGCATGGAAACATTGCTGGCCCAGGTTACGTCAGAGCTACAGGAAATGACTCATATTGATGGCGATGATCTTCAGAGAGCCGTACTGAAACTTTACCAGCGCTTGCAGCAGTCATTGCAAAAAGCCCAGAACAAGACTGATCGTAAAGCCGAGTTGTTTGCGAGGGATGCAATCCTGCGATTTATCGCTGTCAGTGCCAGGCTGGTGCCCAGCGGTCATGAGTTTTTCGTGGAAGGGAAAGACTCTCTGCTGGAAGCTGCACTGAAGGCCGGCTTACACCTGAATTATGGTTGTGCCAGTGGCAACTGTGGCAAGTGCAAGGTACGTGTACTCAAAGGTGAGGTCAGCATGATACGCGAGCATGATTATGTATTAAGTGCGCATGAGCAGGATCAGGGTTACTGCCTGGCCTGTTCCAACACGGCTGTTTCAGACGTGTTGCTCGAGGCTGTCGAGGCCGTTGCGGCCACTGATTTGCCACTTCAGGAGATTCGTTGCCAGGTGAAAAATATCGATGCAGTGACGGACACTCTGCACCTGCTATCGGTCAAGACGCCACGCACCAAAACGTTGCGCTTCATGGCAGGACAATACGTCACCATGACACTCGAAAATGGACTGCAAAGAAACCTGGCTGTTGCCAGTTGTCCCTGTGACGGCCTTAATCTGCAGTTTCTTCTCAACCGGCTTGAGCAGGACCGGTTTGTCGAAACCCTGCTGCAGGGTCGCGAAGTTCAAACCGTGCTTATCCGGGGGCCGCAAGGAGATTTCCTGCTGGAGGAAGAATCTCTTGAGCCCGTTATTTTTGTGGCAGTCGATGAAGGATTTGCCGCGATTAAAAGTCTAGTAGAACATGCAATAGCAATTGATAACGCTATTGGAATGTACCTTTATCGCGTGGATGATGTACCGACAGGCAGTCTGCTGGGCAACCTGTGCCGTTCCTGGGATGATGCGCTGGATAATTTTTTCTACCGTCGACTGGCACTAAAAGCAACGCCCGAAGATACGCTTGCTGCCATTGCCGCTTCTGCCGGCAACCTGTCACGACAACGTTTTTATGTTGCAGGCCCTGGACCATGGGTTGAACACTTCCTTGCGTTAACCCATAAGCAGGGGGTGCCGGCAGATCACGTACATGCGTTTAAAATAGAAAGTAACTGATCCATTTTGTTGTCGCTGTCAGCTGGAGTGAAGTGGCTGACTGTTCTGAATTTTTAGCGGTATTAACGTCGCAGATTCTGGCTGATAAATCGAACGGGCTATCCAGGCTATCGCAAAAGCCATTGCGGCAAGTTTAAAGACCATTAAAGCACCAGGGATTAGCAGAAGAAGCAGGGTAGATAATGTCATGTTGATATCCTCGATTCATTTTATGCAGCCAGGAATTATTGCCTGCCTGTAGTTAAACAATATACTTCGGCGCAAAAAATAGAATCAGACAAAAATATAAAACAGATCGAAAAAATCGAGTTAGTTGTTGCTTGTCTTTTAATCATCTCTGCATGATCAATGGCAAGCGATTTAATTCCTGTCAACGACTGGCTTGCTTGATAATCGAAAAAAACGAATTATCAAAGGACTGAATTCGAGCCTTTTAGGGTTTATTTCTTTTTCCCCTGACCCTAAGTTAAACCGCAGGTAAATGAGTAAATCAGGAGAAAAAAATGAATGCATTATTTCCGGTTGTTAAGCCAGAAATTGTGTTTGAACGTATGAAGAGCGGTAAAACAATACATCTGGTCGATGTGCGCACAGACGCTGAATATGCTTCTGGACATGCGCAGGGTGCCTATTCTATGCCCATGGAGAAACTGGATATAACTCATCTTGCGAGAGACCTGGGTGTTAGTGCGGGATATGAAAACCCTTTGTATCTGATCTGTACGGCTGGTTTCAGGGCCGAACAGGCTGCCAGGAAACTCAAGAGCGAAGGATTGCATAAATTGATCGTTGTTGAAGGCGGCATCAATGCCTGGGCTAAAAGGAAACTGCCAATGAGACAATTCTCTGCAGGCAGCAGATTTTTGCCAGTGACACCGCAAGCACAGGCACAGTTATTTATGGGTTTGTTAATCCTGTTGTTTGCACTCAAGAGTATTTTGTTACATCCCCTGTTTATGGGCCTGGTTGGGTTGCTTGGTATTGTGCTGGCGGTATCGGCCGTCTGCGAGCGCTATAGCCTGGCAAGGTTATTTGCTGAAATGCCATGGAACCAGACAAGTAGTTCTACCATTAACTGATTTTGAATTGATACAACAAGGAGAAACATGATGATTTTTAGACAATTGATAGATCCCGTTTCATCAACTTATACCTACCTGATAGCTGAACGTAGGGGTGGCGAAGCACTGATCATTGACCCTGTCATTGAACGTGTAGACCGGTACCTTGAACTGATCAAGGAACTTGACCTTAAACTGGTTGTTGCGATGGATACACATATTCATGCAGACCATGTTACCGGTATTGGCAAGCTAAGCATGTCAACCCGCTGTGCATCGGCAATGGGTGAGCAGGCAAAAGCTGAGTGTGTAACGATACGTTTTCGTGAAGACGAAATAATCCGTGCAGACGGGATTTCATTAAAGGCTATTTATACCCCGGGACATACAGATGACTCGTACTCTTTCATGATGAAAGATCGTGTTTTTACAGGAGACACGTTAATGATAAGGGGTACCGGACGAACCGATTTTCAAAATGGCGATGCCGGTGCACAGTACGATAGCATTTTCAAAAAATTACTGACCCTGGATGAAGATACCATTGTCTACCCTGCACATGACTACGAAGGGCGTACAGCAAGCAGTATTTACGAGGAAAAGCGTTTTAATCCTCGCCTGCAGGTAAGCTCACGTCAGGAATATATCGACCAGATGAACGCGCTGGACCTTCAACCACCTAAATTAATTGATGTTGCAGTGCCTGCTAATCAGCGGTGTGGTTTAAAAATGGTTGCCTAGATGCAAAAAAACCGTGGCTATTGCAGTCACTTGACGAATTTACTCACTGAAAGCACCCCGGCTTTAAGCCGGGGGAATCCACGAAGCCATCATGCGTTATTAGCTTGCAATAGCGTTAGAAACGCCTTTTCCACCTTCACTTTGACCAGGTGAACTATTTGAAAACTGTTCAAGTAATGCTCGCATATTCATTTGTTGATCTCCTGTTAGTAAACAACACGACTATTCATGATTAATTCATATGGCGTCTTGTGAGGGACATAAAGTTTTCTTTTTTTATCTTGTAATCGTGCCAGTCTGCGATTGACTGTAAGACTTGCGCGCTCGATCGCTCTGAAGATAGCGACATAAATGTCGGCCTTAACATCATCTATGATGATTTCTTTCATCCGGGGTAATAAAATTTTCACGTTGCAACGCTTATCAATCCCTGCTCGCGGTCCATTAACATCGCTGAGACGAATAGTAATTCGCTGGATTTGATCAAAATGACTGCTTAAAGTGAAATTTATGCGTTCTTTGATAAAGACCAGAACCGAGTCTGTCAGAGAAAAATCTCTTGCCTGAATATCGATTTTCATTAATTGCTCCTTGAATATAAAAGCTATAAAGAGCTTAAAGATAGTTTGGGAAGTAAAAATCAGAAAAATACCCAGAATGTATCGAAAATATCGAATGCTTATTTATGAACCATCCTGATCAGGATAGTATCCACACAATCTCACGGCAGACTCACTGGATCGCTTGCGCATTATCCCGACGGGAATCGGCTCATTGAAAACCGCCACAGTGAGTAAGCATCATTAATTATATAGAGGATTTTTCACACAGTCTGGAGCTGTTTTTGTCATTCAGTCTTTAAGCGCAAATTAGCTGAATCTGATCGATTTCTGCTATCAGTCCACTACGGTCCTTATGTAAATAAGGACAGCGCTTTAAAGAATTTTAAAACGCCGTCCTTGTTTGTGCGTTATTGAATATCGAATCGATCAGCATTCATGACTTTCGTCCAGGCTGCTACGAAGTCCTGAACAAACTTTTCCCTGTTGTCATCCTGTGCGTAAACCTCAGCATAGGCACGCAGGATTGAGTTAGACCCAAATACCAGGTCAACGCGTGTCGCTGTCCACTTCAGTTCGTCTGTTTTTCGGTCACGAATTTCATACAGGTTTTCACCGGTCGGCCTCCACGTATAGTTCATGTCCGTCAGGTTGACAAAGAAATCGTTCGACAACGCACCCTCACGATCAGTGAACACACCATGCTGGCTACCACCGTGGTTAGTACCAAGCACACGCATACCACCAACCAGTGCCGTCATCTCATGGGCGCTCAGTCCCATTAGCTGTGTACGGTCAAGCATCAGTTCTTCTGCGCTGACAACATAGTCTTTCTTGAGCCAGTTGCGGTAGCCGTCATGAATAGGCTCCAGCACTTCGAAAGAAGCTGCGTCGGTCATCTCATCTGTGGCATCACCACGTCCAGGCGAGAAAGGCACGCTAACATCAATACCTGCAGCCTTGGCAGCCTGTTCGACACCGACGTTACCCGCCAGCACAATGACATCAGCCACACTTGCACCGGTTTCAGCTGCGATGCCTTCAAGTACTGCAAGCACTTTGGTCAGACGCTCTGGCTCGTTGCCTTCCCAGTCCTTCTGCGGGGCCAGGCGGATGCGTGCCCCGTTGGCACCACCGCGCTTGTCTGAACCACGGAAAGTTCGGGCGCTGTCCCAGGCGGTGGAAACCATTTCGCTGACGCTCAGGCCGCTGGCTGCAATTTTGTCCTTTACAGCCTGGATATCGTAGTCAGTGCTACCGGCAGGCACAGGGTCTTGCCAGATCAGCTCTTCCTGTGGCACATCCGGTCCGATATAACGGGCTTTAGGCCCCATGTCACGGTGTGTCAGTTTGAACCATGCCCGTGCAAATACTTCAGAGAAGTATTCGGGGTCTTTGTAGAAGCGCTCGGAAATCTTGCGGTATTCCGGGTCCATCTTCATGGCCATGTCGGCATCGGTCATGATCGGATTGTAGCGGGTCGAGAGGTCTTCGACATCAACTGGTTTGTCTTCTTCCTTGATATCAATTGGTTCCCACTGCCACGCTCCGGCCGGGCTTTTCTTTAACTCCCAGTCATAATTGAGGAGCAAGTGTAAATAACCGTTGTCCCACTGGGTTGGGTTCGTTGTCCATGCACCCTCAATACCACTGGACACGGTGTCACGACCAATACCACGCTTGGTCTTGTTCATCCAGCCGAACCCCTGGTCTTCAAGCTCCGCACCCTCGGGAGCCGGGCCGAGCAGACCGGCATCGCCATTACCATGGCATTTGCCCACCGTATGGCCGCCAACAGTTAGGGCAACAGTTTCCTCGTCGTTCATTGCCATGCGTTCGAAAGTGACACGTACATCATGCGCTGTTTTCAGTGGATCAGGATTACCATCAACACCTTCGGGATTGACGTAGATCAGTCCCATCATTACAGCAGCCAGTGGGTTTTCCAGGTCTCGTTCACCCGAGTATCGGCTGCCTTCGCTACCGCTGGGCGCCAGCCATTCCTTCTCCGAACCCCAGTAGGTGTCCTTTTCCGGATGCCAGATATCTTCACGTCCAAATGCGAAGCCAAAAGTTTTCAACCCCATGGATTCATAGGCAATGGTGCCTGCATAGGCGATCAAATCAGCCCAGCTAACTTTGTTGCCATATTTCTTTTTAATGGGCCAGAGCAGACGACGTGCCTTATCCAGATTGACGTTGTCGGGCCAGGAATTGAGAGGAGCAAAACGCTGGTTACCTGTGCCGGCACCACCACGACCATCAGCGATACGATAGGAACCAGCCGCATGCCAGGACATGCGGATCATCAGGCCGCCATAGTGCCCCCAATCTGCAGGCCACCATTCCTGGCTGTCGGTCATCAGGGCATGCAAATCTTTTTTAAGTGCATCCACATCAAGTTTCTCGAGCTCTTCACGATAGTTAAAGTCCGCACCAAATGGATTGGTCTTGCTATCGTGCTGATGCAAAATATCGAGATTCAGGGCCTTGGGCCACCATTCCATATTTGACATACCGGTCTCTGTGGCGCCGCCGTGCATTACTGGACATTTACCTTCTGACATTGTGTATCTCCTTTTCTGGATTAATTTTGGGCGGTGTTGATACTTTTACCGCTGTTAATAAGAAGTGTAGGCGTGACCAGATAATAGTTAAAATCGTTTAAATTGATGATTTCGAGTGGAATTGACTATTAATTGTCGAATGCTTGATCAGCATTATCAATTATCTTGTTTAGAACGTTCAAAAAAAAACGCCATTTAAATTCTGGCGTTGGATTTACTTATGTGATCTGCTTCATTCGTTGCCGAATAAAAGCAGGTGTTAGCCGACATCTATCGCTAACACTTTAAGATTTTTAAAGGTCTTTGCTTGATAATATGCAAGCGTGGTTGCCTTTGCCAACACGAGCATAGACTTTATCAGCCGCCTCATAAATTTGGTTTCGAACTGTATCGAATATCTTAAGAAATCCAGATTCTGTTTTGGTTTTCTCAGAATTAAACTTTTCAAGCGCATTTGATTCTAAATAAAATGAAACTTCCATAATATTATCGTATCCCCAAAACAGGATACGACTGGTATCAGCATCAAAAATTCGGTTTGGATTTGGAAAACTTAATGTCATTGTTTGTTACCACGGTTCATCGAAAAAGTCGTGTTTTTCGTTAGTATTATCACGATATAAAATCCTAGCTATTTTATTGGATATATATTAATAATTTGTTCCATACGACGAATCGTATGCATTATCTGGTATAGGCAAATTCGCTAAACGACTACCTTGACTGACTGGTCCTTCATTAAACAGACTTCGTAGATACTTGCTTCCGCCTTGTATGGCGAATTGCTGGTTGAGAGACCTTGCTGTTGTCCTTGCAAATCGTGGCAGGCCAAATTCAAGATAGTAACTGCGTAAATACTGGATCACATCCCAGTGTCCATTATTTATCGTTAATCCTTCCTTTGTGGCCAGTTTTGTTGATTTGCTTCGACTCCAATGTTGATCATTGAGTTCAGTCAGGCGAAGACTGATAGATTCGTCCGAAGATCCTGATGTGAATAGAGCGTTATTTATTGTCTTTGACATATGATTGTCCTTTGTAACTTAAGTAAGAAGCTCTGTGTATTTTCCCCATGGAGCAGGTTGAAATATTGGCAGAGTTATGGCGGGTTGGAATGAGTCTGGAAAAACTATAGTGAGCAAGCTGTATCGCTATAAGATAGGTTTTGTTGAATCATTTAATGCCCCCTGCTGTAAAGCTTGATTAAAATAACCAAGTAATACACTCAGGAATTAACACGATACCCCTTCTGCAAGTAATAGCCAGATAAATATTGTTTTTTTAAAAAATCAGATCGTGGAATGTCTACTTCGCAGATTCTGACTAAATCAATGTGAATGCCCGGATGACGGTTTTTGGTTTTGCCCTGAAAGTTTCGGCCAAGTTCGGCGGGATTTTTCGGTAATAAAGTTCGGTTCGAAATGACAGCTGGGACACCCATCAGGAAA
Source organism: uncultured Gammaproteobacteria bacterium (assembly GCA_963801985.1). Lineage (GTDB taxonomy): Bacteria > Pseudomonadota > Gammaproteobacteria > Chromatiales > Chromatiaceae > JABDQZ01. The sequence continues at coordinate 137,985 of CAWDGV010000012.1, read as the reverse complement.
AACGTTACAATTCTGACACTTTTTAGGTCTTACCCGACGGGTTTATCTTACTGTTAATCCGTTTGTCCCTGGTTCGAGCCCAGCTCGGGGAGCCATATTTAAGAAGGCCCCACGGCAATGTGGGGCTTTTTTAATGCCTGGTAAAAGTATTACAGTCCGCAGCTCTATGCATCGGGATTTTCCTTCAAGATCAAATAGTTGATGCATTATTGGGCAACTAAACGATGCCCAACGATTACGAGACAATATTTTTGCCGCATCCTTATTTAACCGACTTAAACATGGCACAAAAGAAATGAGCGATATAACAATAGCAACACACAATGGTAACTTTCATGCAGATGATGTATTCAGTATTGCCGCGTTAAAGAAAGTATTTCCGTCTTTTAATCTCATTCGCACAAGAGATTTAGACGTTATTGCAAAGGCTGACATTGTTGTTGACGTGGGCGGCCAGTACGATCCTGATAAAGGACGCTTCGACCACCATCAACGCGATGGTGCCGGCCAGCGTGAAAACGGTATCCCCTACTCGTCTTTTGGTCTTATCTGGAAAAAATATGGCCTTGAAATTTGCCATGGCGACCAGGATGTAACCAATGCAGTTGACACTGGAATTGTATCAACCATTGATGCCATCGATTGCGGTCATGTTGAAGGCGTAGCTGAAGGTATTAGTCTTAGCCAAACCATTTCGATGTTTAATCCCTCCTGGCAAGAAAACGGTGACTTTGATGAGTGTTTCAATGAAGCGGTTGCTTTAGCATCTCGTATCCTGGAAAGATTCATTGTTTCTGCTAATGGTGGCGTTAAAGCAAAGGAAATCGTGGCAAAAGCCATCGAAAACGCAAAAGACCCGAGAGTCATCGTCCTTGAAAAATTCACACCATGGAAAAGAACGGTTCATGCTTTATCACAAGATGCCTTATATATGGTTTACCCATCTCAGACCGGCCAATGGAGAATACAAACAGTACCAGTAGAACCCGGTTCATTCGAAGATAAAAAATCGCTCCCGGAATCCTGGGGAGGTTTATCAGATAATGCTTTAAAAGACGCTACTGGTATCGATGACGCTATGTTTTGCCATAACGGTTTATTTATCGCTGGAGCCGAGTCATTTGAAAGCGTAATGAAAATGGCTACCCTTGCGCTAGACGACTAGCGACACACATAAGGCTTACATCTTTTTTTAGGTGTAGGCCTTTTTTGTCTGGAGCATGATGCTATTGGAATCCGTAACTCCCATGTAAATGGTCCGTTGCTCCAAGGTATACCCTCCATGTCCGGGAGTTTTAAAACTCCCATAAAATATTTAAAGCAATATTAAAAACTGCCGTTAATTGATAAAACTCTCTACGTTACGAGTTCGCAGTTCACAAAAAAAGTGGAGCAGCTTATTGATTTCATTGTGAACACGGTTATCCAGGGTACAACAAGGATTATTGCTCACCGTGTGGCCATTATCTTCACTGAAAAATCGTATTGTTATATTCACATTAGCTGCAATCATGTTAGGGATCTGGTCTTGTAAGAATAGCCAATGTACTTCAGGGAAATGTACATCGTGCCGGTGACCTAGCAGCACGTTATGGTGGTGAAGAATTTCTTATTATTTTGACGAATTGTGATTGACTTCTGCTTTAGTCGAGTAGATGCCTCTTAACTAAAAAATCGAATTCTTTTCTCCCGAAATTTAATAACTGCTTGTTTTATATTCATCCTTTTCTAAACAGGAATGGTTTTAGTGCTCATAGCCAGTTTAGGTTATTGTTCTCGTGATTAATAATTACGAAAATATTCATGACTATTAAAGTAACAAATTCATCTGAACAAAAAATAACTTGTGCAAATTGCCAAGCCCGCTGCTGTCGACTTGAGGTTTTGATTATTTCTGACACCGGCGTACCTAACGAATACATAACAACCAATGAGTGGCATGGTGAAGTCATGAATCGTTTAGATGATGGTTGGTGTGCTGCTTTGGATCGCGATACATTCTTATGCACTATCTACGAAAATCGACCATGGGTTTGTAGAGAATTTGAAATGGGCTCATATGAATGCAGTATCGAGCGTACGGATACTGAGTGATAATATAACTTTTTATACTAAAAATATTCAAAGCCATATTTCAATGCAACCTGAATAAATTTATCAATCATTTGCGCCCGAGGTAGTCGTTATATTGGCTTTACAGATAATGTTTTTGTATTTCCAATACAATTTCACATACATTGATCGGCGATAAGTAACATTCAATATAGGTAGTCAATAATGAAAAAAATCCTCGGAATTATCCTGGTCGCATCTCTTCTTTTGATTTCGGGTTGCGCATCAAGCAGGATTGATAAATCAATAATTGAAGTTGCCCGACACTGCCCAGAAGAAAGACCGCAAATGTGTACCATGCAGTATGATCCTGTCTGCGGATTACATGCAGACGGTTCCAGTAAAACATACAGCAGTGGTTGCACTGCCTGCTCTCACGCTGAGGTTTTGGGCTATAACCCAGGTGAATGTAATTAATGACAGTTAATCATTTATTAATATGCCTAATAAATTAAATTAACGTCATAGATATACTTTAAAAATAGGTTAAATTTAAATGCTCAAGTTAGAAAAAACTGGGCTGAAAAAAGACAGTTACGTCAAAAGCCTGAATGACTCAAAAAGGTAGCGGACGCTATGACTGCTGTCCGTTAATAGCGTGCTTCATTTAAAACTGGCTGTTTGAAGTCCCTACGCTTTTCAACGGGATACTTTTCATTATTGGGGGCTTTGTACTCGCGTAAACTGTTTACACAATTACAACCGGCATTAGTTGGGTGTTTGCCATTTCCACGGACGACTACTGCATGACCTTCATGGTCGACACCAATTCCCAGGCCGCATCCAAATGAACAAAGTCCACATATTGATTGATTCCACTCGACCACGTTCTCAAAAGGATCGGCCATTAGGCCTGACTTATTGGTTAGCAGGATGATAGTACCGCCTCCTGCAATTGTCTGTGATGTTAGCACTGTTCTCCATTTAACAAATGTGGAGTGGCTATGATCAGATAGGTTTGGTCGCTGTTTCAGAGATTCAATCTCATTGGGTGTAAACAACGATTCAATGATGCCATCCATATCCCGGCTCACCTCTGCTCAAAATCATGGGAAGAAGCATGCCTAATGGAAATAATATTTACATTGTCAGTTATCAATCATAAAAATATTTATAAAGTATTAATATGATAAATGTCGATTGGATCACAATTTCGTAATTACATGCTCTTTAACTGATTGACGAGTCAACTGCTTGTTATTAATTTGTTAATTGATACGCACATTCATGGCGTGTTACCCATTTCATATATTTTCAAAGCCTCACCGCCCTGTGAGGCTTTTTTTTTGCCTGGTATGACACCCCTCAATAATGGACTGGCTTGTGAGTGATAAATTAATAAAACCCCTGATAAATTGGGTTTTTTTCATGCCTCCTCTCTGTTTGTCTGCGTCAATAGCTGAAGTTCCAGATAATGGTACTGAATGACTTCTGCTGGAAAGTAAACGCAGGACAAAATACCCGGTAAATGAGATAATTAGCAAATACTTATTTTTGTTGTTTAGGATACGTAATTTATGGGGATTGAATGGAGCCGTGAATTGACTTCAGGTATTGATACGATTGATGTTCAGCATAAAAACATTATTCATCTGTTAAACCTGTTAGTTACCGCTCAAACGTCATCGACTGATTCTGACGAGTTAGTTTCTTGCCTGATTAATTTCACCAGAGCAATAGAGGAACATTTCGATTTCGAAGAGGCATTACTGGAAGAGTACGGATACAGAGGCTTAAAACAACATAAAGCCGGGCATGAGGAAATATCAGAGATTTTAAACAGTATCACCCTATCGGCGATGCTTGATGAAGCGAGTGTTTTTCCTGACTTGATCGATAACGTTGTTAAGTGGTTCGAAGAACATTTAACATCCGAAGACATTAAATACTTTAAGGTAGTTAAGCAGTATCAGGAACCGGTTTGACGGATAATGTTAAGCCCATTTTAAATTCGATGGGCCTCTTATCCGGTGTTGTTCATGTGTCCAAGATTCTGTGATGCCAAAAGCAGCCTTTAAGACCCGCCAGAACGATTGGCACGCTCTGCCAAGTGATTGTCGTTTTCTGACAAGTCATTCCCTACACAACGTGGAAAATATATTTCAACGTAGTAAGGAGTTAAAAATGAGACATTCTAAAAGACCAGATCAATACCCTTCCTTAAATGAGTTTAATCACCTTTCTGAAGATTCCGATGAATATAGCGTTGAATATGAAACCGATGAGCACGAGCCTCTGAATGATAGAGCGGGAGATTACAAAGGACCAGAACGCAGAAAAAAAGCCAACTAAAGATCGAGTGTGAGAACTTCGGGGAATACCTGGCTTATCTATGCAAGAATTCGGATCCATAACCTATATCACTGGGCGAACCCTAGCTGCTTGAGAATATATTGAATGCCAGATGGTTCAATTGCACTCGGAGAAGTACCTGGCTCGTTGATAATTGGCGCTTTGCCAATTCCTCAAAAAACTGTCTGTTCTGGATAGACGTATCAATAATGATTCGGGAAGTTGATACAATTGACATATCCAAATGTGTAAAATCACTTTTCTAATCTAATTTTTTTAATTCAGGTCTTCAATATGACTCATCTTCATCAACCAAATCGCTGGTGGATTGTATTTGGTGCAGTTTTAATTCAGGTATGTCTCGGTGCTATTTATGCCTGGTCAGTTTTTACTCCTGAGCTAAAAGCTGTTGGATGGAGCAAACTCGATACCCAAATTGTCTTTGCCGTTGGTTTGGCAACTTTTGCTTTCTTTATGGTATTTGCTGGAAGACAGTTAAATCGTTGGGGACCAAGAAAACTTGCATTAACGGGCGGATTCACTCTGGGATTGGGTTATGTCATTGCCGGGCTAGGTGGCGGTACTGACTTCTGGGCTATCTGTATTGGAATTGGATTGATAGGCGGTGCAGGCATTGGTTTGGGCTATGTTGTTCCCATAGCGGTAGGTATGAGATGGTTTCCAGACCATAAAGGCATGATCACTGGTCTGGCTGTTGCTGGTTTTGGATTTGGAGCAATGGGTTGGGTAAAGTTGGCTGGCACCTGGGGGGGATTGATTGAAAGTATCGGTCTCGCACATACATTTATTATCTACGGTGGAATTTTTGCGACGCTGGTTTTTATCGGCAGCTTTTGGATGTATATGCCGCCAAAAGGCTGGCTACCAGCTGGATACGCTCCCCCCCATCACAAAGCAGGGGCTGGCGGCGAAGATTACACTCCACTGGAAATGATATTGACACCTCAATTCCACCTGATTTTTCTAACATTTGCTGTTAGCGCAGGAGCTGGGCTTATGTCTATTGGGTTAATGAAACTATACCCAATGGAGGCTTTGCAAAATGCCGGGTACTCACCTGTTGAATCAAGCGCCATTGCTGGCACTGCCATGGCTGTTTTTTTTAGTCTGGCAAATGGTGTAGGTAGAATTGTTTGGGGAGCTTTAAGTGACAAGCTTGGCAGGAAAAGATCAGTCGTTTACATGGCAGGCAGTCAAGGATTAATTCTATTGGCATTTTCATCTATGGCTGGTAATGAATATCTTTTATATTTCGGTGCCACTTTAATTGGTTTTAATTTTGGAGGTAATTTCGCCCTTTTTCCTGCATTGACAGCTGATGAGTTTGGCAACAGTAATATAGGTCAAAATTATCCTTTTATATTTCTATCCTATGGTGTTGGAGGAATAGTTTTTCCAGTGCTTGGTGGTGTATTAGGTGATATGGGAAATTTTCCGTTAGCCTTTTCTATTTGTGGTGTTGCTTGTCTGATTGGAGCGATAGCTACAGCGTTAGTTTTTCCGCCACATCATGATGAAGCGACTCATCATTTCAGCGTTCATGGCTTTTTGCATCAGGGACACTTTTTTGATCATGATCTAGAAGATAGAGCTTGATATGCTCCAAAACTTTTAACTGGATTAATGTCTTATTAACCTGCTATCTCAACCGGTTAACGACCGCTCATTTGATCCTGGACCTTTAGTAAATAATAAAAACCCCACCAGGATAAACCTTGATGGGATCTTCGGGTACTTGCGGTCTTAGGCCGTGTTTTTCTTACGTGCAAAGCCAAAGCCTTACACTTAAATAACTGCAATTATTTTTTCGGCAGTTCGCTTTGTATGTAGGCCAGCACGTCGACAGAGGACTGGATACCAAAGGCTCTAAGAGCGGGCATTTCCTTGTCCGGTTGTCCATTAAGTATTTTGTGCAATACCTCCCATGGGTTATCCCATGCTAAAGACCCAAACGGCAGGCTATCTTCTCCTTTCCCATCGAGGTCATGGCAGGTTGCACAAATCGTCTGGTAGTACTGTTTATCGCTACTAGCATTCCCCCGGGCAACCTTGGTACGTGGGTCAATGCAGGAATTCAGGTTAAATGTACCCTGGTTAGTGAACGCGGCAAGATCCTGAACATCCTGTTGGCTCAGCATGGCGGAGGTATAGCAGTGACTACCAGTAATAATTTACAGTTTTTTTTCATAATTTTTTGAGTTTGGCTGTTAATGTGAATTAGCAGAGGAAGGCCTTGACCATTGGAAGCTGCCTGATAAAAAAGACTGCTGCAAACCTAAGATACCCACTACGGGCATCTGACACCCTCCCCCATTCTGCACTGATCTACCTAGCATTTTCAGTACGTAAAAGATTCTACATATTCAACCTTAAGAAAATCTTAAGGTTGGCATATGTAATATCTACAAAATTATTGAAGAGTACCTGATGGCTTGTTCTGGCAGAGTTTTATTGGGTTTACTTTTTATATCGTTATCTTAATGGGTGTAAATGTGAGTTAAATATGAGAGTTTTTTCATTAAAAAAGATGCCCGCAAGTATCATCATTCTGTTTACGGCAACATTTATTGCCTTTACCAGCAACATCCCCCTCTGGTCGATTCTTACTACTGATGACAATACTTCTTTTCTTGTTCTGCTAGAGCTTCAACTGGCTATATTTCTATTGGTATCCGGTATTTTATGGGTTTTATTATCGTTTTTCCTGAATCATAAGCTACTTAAGTCTGTCGCTATCATCCTTTTGATCACAGTAGCTATCGTGAATTATTTCAATCAGGAAATGAAAGTGGTTTTTCACCTGGATATGATCCGTAATATCGTGGAGAACATAAAGGACCACAATACCAACGAAGCTTTGGAGCTGGTCTCAGCACCCTTGTTAGTACACCTGTTTTTTTATGGCTTGTTACCATCAGCACTTGTTATTCTGGTGCCGTTGTCAGAAACGACATGGAAGAAGGAAGCCATCCATCGAACAGTTGGTCTAGCCACTATCGCGTTTTTTTTCACTCTAGTCATATTACCTGATATTGACACAATCAAAGAATATGGCAGAGAACATCGAAATCTGCGTGTCTATGTTAATCCGGTCTACACGTTTATGTCAGTAATTGACTACCTGAAACAGCAGGACCGATTTGATGCAAACGCCTTTATGGTTCTTGGCTCCGACGCCCATCAGCAGAAAGGTTCACCTAAACGCACGGTTGGGATTTTGTTTGTCGGCGAAACGGCGCGAGCTGATCATTTTTCACTTAATGGTTACCATAGAAAAACCAACCCGTTACTGGAAAAAATTGAACTGATCAATTTTCCAGAAACCACCGCATGCGGAACTTCAACTAAATTTTCTGTGCCATGCATGTTTTCACTCCTGGAAAGAAAGCAGTACTCACCTGAAATAGCTGCAACCCAGTCTAATGTATTGGATGTACTTGAACAGGCCGGAGTCAAAACCTTGTGGATTGACAATAATTCCAGCTGTAAAGGCGTTTGCACCCGGATTGAAAACATTAATATTCGTCAGCATCCATCGAAAGACCTGCCGTATTATGGTCATGGAGAATATTTTGATGAAGTATTACTGCATCAGATCGAAGATAGGATTCGCTCAACCGACAAGGACATGCTGATTGTTTTGCATTTACTCGGGAGTCATGGCCCTGCTTATTACAAAAGAGTACCTGAAGGATTTGCCATCTTTACACCACAGTGCACAAAAAAATCATATCAGCAATGCAAAAGCAATGATGAATTTATTAATGAATACGACAACACACTAGTCTATACAGATTTTGTACTCAATAAAGCCATTGGCATCCTCAGACGGCACGAGGGTGAATTTAATTCTTTCATGGTTTATGCCTCTGATCATGGAGAGTCATTAGGAGAGAAAGGAATGTACCTGCACGGCGCCGCCTACGAATCAGCTCCTCCAGCACAGACCCATATTCCTTTCCTGGCATGGCTTTCTGATAGCTATCGAAAAACTCAACAACTCGACCTGAAGGATTTACAGCAACAGGCTAAGTCACCACATTCACATGATAATCTGTCACATTCATTGTTGGGACTCTTTAATGTAAAAACAAGTATTTATAACTCTGATCTCGATGCATTTACTGTAAAGCATCAAGGTTAATGATTTTATTGAATTTCTGTTTGCGATTTTACCGTAGTTGATGATCTGGGATTTGCAGGACAGGCTGAAAACCTTCTGATGACCAAAACCGGTGTTTTGTTCGCATCATTGATTGCTGGCGTTGCGGGTTATATCTGGCTACGCTTTACATCCAGATGATCACAATTAGTTGAAAGTTTCATTACTATGATCTAAGGACCAAGGAAGACCGCTACTCACTTTGACAGTCTTTGGAGGATTTTCGCTTGAGAAATAAACAGGATATCCGGGCGGAAAAATCCATTTATTACTGTGCAGTTATCGCAACACCTGCTTTAAGGTAATCTTAGATAAGGCTTTTTCGTTTCCTGGTGCTTTCGCTTATGAAAAAATTAAAACCACAAACCATGATTTATAAATCAGCACACTGCCTGGTTTTGCTCTGGATATTACTCCCTCATACGCTCAATGCATTTGAAATCAATGATGGTCACATTCACTACAACGAGGATGTCTGGTCGCGATTACCGCCTGAGCGTGCGATTCGATATTTAACCGAGAACAACATTAAACGCGCCATTGTGTTTAGCACTCCCACCGAAGGCACAGAAAAACTCTACAACCTGGCGCCTGATCGTGTGATTCCGTTTATTATGCCTTACCGTGTTTATCGCGATCGAAATACCTTTCATTCTGACCCGACAATCGTTAGCCATCTAAAACAGAAAATAGATTCAGGCATATATAAAGGCATTGGCGAGTTTCATTTATTTAAGGAACACAAAGATACTCCAGTAGTTAAGCAGATCATGCAACTGGCTGCTGATCATAAGCTGGCTATTAGCGCTCATTCTGATTACGAAACCATTCTCACACTTATAGAATTACAACCCGGTGTACGTGTTATCTGGGCCCATTGCGGCATGGATCATCCTGTTGCGGACATTAAACAGGCATTACAACAACATCCTAATTTATTCTGTGAAATGTCATTTCGTTACGACATGTTTGATGAGGACTGGCAGATTCTGCCCGAATGGAAAACATTACTGGAGACAAATCCCACACGATTTATTCTGGGCATGGATACTTATATGGACAGGCGCTGGGCAAACCTGCCGGAGCATGTGGAGTTTGCACGTGACTGGCTGGAACAACTTTCACAGGACGCCAGGCAAAAAATTGCAAGGGAGAATATTAATAACTGGTTTTAATTTTTTTCAAGAATGAAATTCAATTTTTAAGCATTTTACTGTCCACAAAATAAATGACATGAAACTACCTGAATTCGAGCCAGCCTGGTGGTTGCCATCCGCTCACCTGCAAACAGTCTGGCCAGCAATATTCAGGCAACGCCCAAAACTTGCTCTAAAGCGCGAGCGGGTCGAACTTCCGGATGGCGATTTCATAGACCTTGACTGGCATGGTAGCGGCGATGCTCCGTTGGTCCTGATTAACCACGGCCTGGAGGGATCCATAAATTCACATTACGCTCGCCCGATAATGACAGCATTGGCAAATGCAGGATATTCCACTGTCTTCATGCATTTCAGAAGTTGTAGCGAAGAAACCAATCGGTTGCCACGTTCCTATCACTCTGGCGATACAGCCGACATACAGTCAATAGTCAGACATATTGCAAATGTTCATGAACGTGAAGTTTTTGCTGCTATTGGATTTTCACTGGGCGGCAATGCCCTGCTCAAATGGCTTGGTCAAACAGGAAAAGAAAATCCTCTTAAATGTGCAATCGCTATTTCTGTTCCTTTCAGATTATCAAATGCAGCAGAACGTTTAAGCCTTGGTTTTTCACGTTTTTATGAAGCACATTTAATGCGCTCATTGCGATCTTCATACTTTAGGAAGTTTGAAACGCTCAAATCACCTCTCAATGTCGATGTTGCCAAATTGCGAGGGTTTCGGGAATTCGATGACAAGATAACTGCACCGTTACATGGATTCAGGGATGTCGAACACTATTACAGTGAGTCCAGTTGCAAACAGTATCTCAAAGGCATCTTTGTTCCCACATGTATCTTACATTCACAGGATGACCCTTTTATGTACCCCTCAACTGTTCCAAACCAGGATGAACTATCTGATAAAGTGCATTTAGTATTAACAGACAAAGGTGGTCACGTTGGCTTTGTTTCAGGCAATTTTCCCTGGAATGCAAAATACTGGCATGAAGAGGCCATATGTGAATTTTTAAAAATGCAGGACTAAATCCCATTTTCATTAGTCATCTAAATGCCCTGTCCTTTACCTGAAATATATGTAAAAAATCCCTATTGATAAGATAGGGCTGTAAAAAGTTCATCATTTAAAATGTCCGATTACATCCTTATACATTTTTATAGAAACTTGAGGATTATTAATGCGGCAAATATTGGCTCGTGGTTTACTGTCTCTGGTTGATCAGGGAATTCGTCATGACGTATGAAACTAAAATCGATGAATTGGTAAGCAGCTATGTAGCAGAATTTCAAAGAGAGCTGCTTCTGGCACACGAGCTACAAGGCTATCTTGATAAGACCGAATTACCTGATGACTACCCAACGGGCATCTACCATCCAAAAACTAAAATAAAACCACTTTTGACACGTTTTATTGCTCAAACCGGGGGACGATTAAGTAATCGTGTACCAAGAGTGTTAAGCGGTAAAATACTGGATGATTATCCTTTAGGCGTATATTGCCCAAAACATTCTGATACGGCTGTAACCGGTTCATAAGTAATATTCCTCCCCGTTCAACTTTCAGCTTAATCTGCACTTCTTTACGCCTGAAAATTACTTTTTGCACCATTACAATGCAACATAAAGCCAGGCTGATTGATCTTCAGCCTGTAAATGATTAAGTTCAAACAGGTTTTCCTGAAATATGTGGCTGGTACGTGATTTGCATTCAATTTTGTAAGCTATTTTGAAGCTCGTAAAATTGAAATTATCAGGAAAAGCAAAACATGAATTCTTTCTCTTTTTCACGTCATGGTGATAAACAAAATTCCGATTTTTTTGAATACTACCTAAAGGTATTGCTGGAAGAACGTGACCGGGTAGGCTTGACCGACATGATTGGTCAAATTGAAGCCCTGATGATCACTGTCGATCCTGATCAGTCAATTCGATATGTTGGTGAATTATGCCTGATGACACCCTACCATTACCTGGTGACTCTCGAAAGCGAGACACACTGGACGCATATCCTGCGCATCGATATGAATTCACCGGATTTACTGGTACGCGAAGTCAAGGACCCACAGACCCGCGGGATTTTTCGAAGCCTGAATGAGGTTTATCCTATTGGTGCCAGTAAGCCTAATAGTCGTTACATGGGAGAGATTCTGCGTGCTGAGAATATGAGTGAAGTATCCCGCCTGCAGCAGGAAAGGGAATTTCGTTTTTTTTCCCAGGATGAAGTTCGAAAAATGGAACTGCCGGGCAATCTTGCCATCAGTAAACCTTCACCTTATACGCACAATATTGTTGCTTACATGGAACGCCCGGAAGGACAGTTACGAACCTATGCGCTGGGTATGTCGAGTATTCGTGAAGACGTACAGCAGGCTTACCTTAAAGCCAAGGAGCTCAAGGAAGAACTCAACCTGGAAAATTTTCTTAACCCGATAGATCACCTTGCGACCCGAATTTACAGTCAAAACCGGGAGACTGCCATTCTCGAGTGGCTGTCATTGTCGAGTTATTATTACTGGGGCTCATATGACATCAAGGACCAGAACTCGTCTACCAATGTAACCAAAAGCGTTCACTTTGAAGACCAGATCCATAGCCCGGCCAAGGTTTTCACAGCCAACAATACGCCTTATTTCGTCAATCACCTGGAGAAATTGCCTTCACCAACCGAGACTTTTGTACGTAATTACGGACCACGCTTACACCATATTGCCATCGGTGTGAATGATGGTGAGTTTAATGGAATGGAAAATATCGACTATGTCGTGGACTCCATCACCAGACAGGGTAAGAAATTCCTGCTGGACGTTATTGGCTCCAGGGAAGAAGGCATCAAGCAAATCTTCTCCAGTGCTTCCGAACATTCATCCTTAATCATAGAATATGTTCAGCGCTTTGGTGATTTTGACGGATTTTTTACCAAGCAGAATGTAGCTGAACTGACACATGCGGCCGGCGTAGAGGAAGAGCTTATGCAGATGCAGTCACAGGCAATCAACAGCATACCCTTGTAAGAAATATCACCTTATAGGAAAACAATCACATGAGTCGTATTCATTTTATCGGTGGAGAAAAAGGCGGTGTCGGCAAGTCCGTCATATCACGCCTGCTGGCACAATATTATATAGACCGGGAAACCCTGTTCAAAGTCTATGATGCTGACCTGTCACATGGGGCCATGATGCGCTATTACACCAGCTTTTCTGAACCGGTGGATATCACGCAGTTTGAAAGTGCTGACAGCATCGCAGAACAGACAGCCGACTCCGGAGTAACAGCAATTGTCGACCTGGCAGCACAAACTGCGCGTCCCCTGGGGTTATGGATAAATGAAAGCGGCCTGCTTGACCTCGCTGATGACATTGGCCTGACGTTGAGCTTCTGGCATGTCATGGATGATGGGACCGATTCGCTACAATTGTTACATAGCCTGTTTGATAATTATGGTGACAGGGCCGAATATATCATTGCCCGAAATTTTGGCCGAGGCAGTAATTTCAGTCACTTTAATGAACCTGAAATTGCTCAACGGATAGCGACACTTAATACCAAAGTGATAGATATTCCGGCACTGCATGCGCCCACCATGCGCAAAATTGACCACATTAGCGCCAGTTTCTGGGCAGCTGCCAATAATAAAGACAAAAAAATGGGCCCCACCCTGGGTTTACTTGAACGTCAACGCGTTAAAACCTGGCTGCATAAAACCTATGAGCAGCTTGATAAAATTCATCTCAATGAGAGCTCCTTAGTCTAAAAGACGCTCAGGCCAGAAATCCTCCAACCACCGGTTCCACTAGGGATGCTGGCAATCGGATAATTTTTATTTGCAATGCAAATAAACTTATTTCTTGTCCTTGAGCATATCCGCTAAGCCCGAAAATGGATTATGCGTGCTATTATTTTCCTGCTTGTCTGAGGCAACACTACCATATTCCGAATCAATGTAGCGGGAATGCTCATTGTCATGGCAATAGATGCACAATAACTCCCAGTTGCTGCCATCAAGCGGGTTATTATCGTGATTATGATCTCGATGGTGCACCGTAAGTTCTCGAAGATTTTCACGAGTGAATTCTCTTGCACACCGCCCACAAATCCACGGGTACATCTTCAGCGCCCGCTCTCGGTAACCTTTGTCTCGCTTCTCTGCATCCCTGCGAGCCTGCACAACGATTCGGTCAAGCTTATCTGATGAAGTTTCTGCTGACATGGGGGCTATCCTGTATTAATGATTTCCGTTGTTGATAAGCATAAATAATAGCTGTTTTTTTCTTTTTCGAGTCACTAAAACCATGCCATCCGCATGAACACCCTTACCTCAGACTTTGAAATACAGGCCGAGACGGCAACCTGGTGTAGACAGCTTATTAAATGATTACTCTATCCAGTATTTCGGATCGTCTAATGCGTTGGCGCAAACGACCATTCCCTGAACAGTTCCAATTATATTCGGTTGTATGGCCTGGACCATCCATGCATCTGCATGTTTTTCCGGGATAGGATACGGAGCTTCAAATCCCTGTGCGCCAGCTGCTGAAAAGCCATGCCTGGAATAGTAATCGGGGTAACCAAGTACAAAAATGAGCTCCGCACCCAAGGCCGACATTGCTGCAAGCCCTTCTGATATAAGCTGACCGCCTATTCCTTGAGATTGATATGCTGGATGCACTGCGAGTGGAGCAAGAATTGAGGCGGAAATATTCTTTTCGTGACACTTAATGCCAGCGTGTGTAAATAAGATATAACCCACAAGTTTCCCTTCGGAAATAGCAGCCAGTGATAATCTGGGTGTTGCACTATTATCCAAAAACAATTCAGTTATTAAGCCCGATATTTCTTTACCTTCTGCATTACCAAATGCAGCCAACATCAGCGCCGATACAGCATGGAAGTCAGATTCGTTTGATTTTCGTATTATTATGTTCATGCCACTTACTCTCTAATAAAGCAAATTGAAGAAAGAGTAATCCATTTCAAATTGATATGTCGATTTCAGCAACTCTCTTTACTTCGCTGAATGGAGCGAATAATTTCTGTGGCATTTACCAGTTGACGGACACGTTTCCACAGCTTTGCAGGAGCCTTGTCATAGATGTAAAGCAATTCATCTGAGGACACCCAGACCAATGCCTGGGGTTGTCCAGCTTACCTGATGCACGCTTACACCACCAGCCTGGATGTGCAATCAGGGTCTCATTAAATAAAGCTTCAACCACCGGAATCTGGTTGGCAACAGCTGCAGGCTGTTGGGCTGCACTAATGACACCCCAAAAAATTGATGTAATTTAAGGTATTTACTCTTCCTGTGCTCACTAAGCGCCTCATTGTGGCATAATGCGCGCCCTTAATTATCAATATCTATCACCTCGGAAGCCTCCCTTGATTACAACAGCCAACATCACCATGCAGTTTGGGCCTAAGCCATTATTTGAAAATATTTCCGTAAAATTTGGCAATGGCAATCGCTATGGCCTGATCGGCGCTAACGGCTGCGGCAAGTCCACTTTTATGAAAATACTGGGTGGTGATTTAGAAGCTACATCAGGCAATGTTTCTGTTGATATCAATGAAACCGTCGGAAAACTGGGTCAGGATCAGTTCGCATTTGAAAATTTCACAGTGCTCGATACCGTCATTATGGGCCATCAAGCCTTGTGGCAAATAAAACAAGAGCGGGACCGTATTTACTCCCTTGCCGAGATGAGTGAAGAGGAAGGCATGAAAGTCGCCGAACTCGAAGTGGAATTTGCAGAGCTTGATGGTTATACCGCGGAATCGCGAGCCGGTGAATTATTATTAGGTCTTGAAATTCCCATAGAACAACATACCGGTTTAATGAGTGCTGTCGCGCCAGGCTGGAAATTACGTGTTTTGCTCGCCCAGGCTTTGTTTGCCGATCCGGACATTATGCTGCTCGATGAACCTACCAATAACCTCGATATCAACACCATTCGCTGGTTAGAGAAAATACTTAACGAGCGTAACAGCACCATGATCATCATCTCGCATGATCGCCATTTCCTGAACAGTGTCTGCACACACATGGCCGACCTGGACTTTGGTGAGCTACGTGTTTTCCCGGGTAACTATGACGACTACATGACGGCGTCCACCCTGATCCGTGAACAGCAATATGCTGACAATGATAAGAAAAAAGCCAAGATTGCTGAGCTGCAAACTTTTGTCAGCCGTTTCTCGGCAAACGCATCAAAAGCCAAGCAGGCCACCTCGCGCGCCAAACAACTCGAAAAAATTCAACTTACTGAAATTAAACCCTCCAGTCGTCAAAGTCCTTTTATCCGTTTTGATCAGGATAAAAAACTTTATCGTAATGCGCTGGAAACCGAAGAGCTAAGCAAGGGCTACGATGGCATACCTTTGTTCAGCGGCCTTAACCTGAGGGCCGAAGTCGGTGAGCGCATCGCAATCATCGGTCCTAATGGTGTCGGCAAAACAACCTTGCTACGCACCCTGGTACATGACCTTGTACCGGATAACGGTACGGTTAAATGGTCAGAGAACATCAACATTGGCTACTATGCGCAGGATCACTCCGGTGATTTCAGCAACGATATGTCCCTTTTCGAGTGGATGAGTCATTTCAAGAAACCCACGGATGATGAACAGGCCGTTCGGGCCATACTCGGTCGATTGCTGTTCTCGCAGGATGAGATCAATAAATCTGTCACCAAGATCTCCGGTGGTGAACAAGGCCGAATGATCTTCGGAAGACTGATGATGCAAAAACCTAACGTTTTAGTACTGGATGAGCCTACCAACCACCTCGATATGGAATCGATCGAAGCACTTAATCTCGCACTGGAAAATTATCCGGGCACCCTGATTTTTGTGAGTCACGACAGGGAATTTGTATCGTCACTGGCAACTCGCATTATCGAACTATCGTCAACGGGCATCACCAACTACAGCGGTACTTATGACGAGTACTTGCGCGATACGTCAGTACAATAAACCGGTTAATCCCTGGCTCACGCCAGGGTTTTCAGAAAGCTGGTCCTGACTTAGCCGCTATAAACCTCAGTTTTTCCTGACAGGGTATATTCCCCGTCCAGTTCATAGAAAGGCGCTTCCCCGCCTTTGAACATTTCTTCCATCTCTTCCCACGCCTGCAGCCGGACAGTGGCATATTCAAGCTTTTCATTTGCAACTTTCTTGAACCATTCCTTAAATGCTTTTTCATTCAGTTCAAACATTGAGAACTTCGCTCCATAGAAATAATGACGAGTAAATAATATAGACAGTATCAAAGATTGTTTTCTACAAAAACTGGGGGAATTAGGTATTGAAACGACTTGATTCAAATCTAAAACTGGAAAATATTCACTCCAGACCCTGTTCAATATTGGATTCAATATCAGATTTTTCCTACAGACAAGTTCCTGCTTTACCTGTAATTTATTAATAAACTTTTAAGAGTATTTTACAAATTACACTCTTATGCACGGATAGCAAAATGTTGGCAATCGAAAGAAAAATTTCAGATTTTCCCTCAAGCCGCTACAAGATAGTGAGCTATTGCAGCTTTTGTCATAAACGTTTTCTGATTAAACAGGACCTACATCCAGAAACAACGCTCGAAAGCCTGCAGCATACAATCCCCTGCCCAAAATGCGGGACCGGTCACCTGTCAGTCTCTGTTCTGCTGAATAAAGGCTAAACCACCAACCGCAAATCATCCGCTTAGCACTCTTGGCCAGCGGTCATGAATGGCATCTGTCATTGGTGGAGATACTGTCACCACGTAAACTCGCGATTCTGCATCGTTTCTGGCGACCAGCCCCTGTATCCATTCACCCTCTTTCAGCTCAAACCAGTGGCTTACTCCCTGGTTATCTTTTTCCATAAAATCTGAAACGGGGATTTTCACCGGTATCGGTTGCCATTTTTGCCAGCGCCCGTCTTTGATAGATTCCAGGCGCGCCCAGCCCCCGAGAGGCAATGTACCCGGCTGTTCCTTTCTTCGTCCCCAGGCCATCAGTGTAGGTTCACCCAGCTTCATTTTCACTGGTAGACGGGATTCGGGATTCGGGAAATACGCCTTGACCCGCTTGCCTGCATACTCATAAATCACACCTCCACACATCAGGAGACCCGCTGCAGTTCAGCAGTTGAATTAACCGGTTTTTTGAGCGTTAGCAAGCCGGCAATACTGATTAAAAGCGCGCCGGCAATAAATTGCAGATGCGGTATTTCATGCCAGAAAAGATAGCCATAGACACCGCCAAAAATTACCGAAAAATAGGTTAATGGCGCAATCGTTCCCGCGTTGGAGACACTATAGGCACGCGTCAGGGCCAGTTGACCTACTGTACCTACGATACCAATCGCTATCATCAACAGGAGGGTCTGCCCATCCGGTGTAATCCAGACCAGGAATGCCGGTATCGCGGAGACCAGGGTTGCCGTGGTTGCGAAATAAAACACTATCCGGGTAGTCGGTTCGGTGTGGGACAAGCGTCGAATCGATACTTTGGCAATCGCAGCCAGTACGCCCCCGGCTATCGCAATCATGGCCACCCAGTTCATTTCACCAGTAGGATCAACAATCAGCCAGACTCCTGCAAAACCCAAAAACAGCGCATATATCGTCCAGTGACTGACATTTTCACGTAACCAGAACAATGCGATAACCGGCATGAAAAGAGGTGCGGTCATTTTCAGCAACATGCTGTCAGCCAGTGGCATGTGAATAATTGCGTAAAAAAAACAGTACATCGCAGCAACACCAGCCAGTGAACGTAATAAGTGCAGGTGCAAACAGCCGGTTTTCCAGGTAAAGCCACGATTTTGGATCAACAGTGGCAGCAGGACAATCAGGCCTGCCAGGTTTCGGGCAAATACCGCCATTTCATGCGGCATGCTTTGTCCAAGCAGTTTAACCATGGCGCCCATCGTCGCCATACAGAATTCAGCAACAATGACCAGAAAGGCACCCAACAGTAGATTTTGAGAGTATCGCATACTCCCGGTAGAAGACGGGGATTAGGCGTGAATGTCAATATTTGAGCCGATATTACCCGACTGGGGCATCGACTTGGCGACTGACTCGATTAACTGACTTGCCTGGGAAGCCTGGATATCCATGGCTTTTTTCAATACGGTGGTAACAACAGCATCATGATCGACAGTTGCATTACCGGCAATCGATTGAATAACAGCACTGGATAAACCTGAAATATTCATAGTGGTATTATCTGATGATTCCGGGGTTTCTTCAAATATTGCTGAATTAGCTTCCCAGTCCGGCTCAAAGCAGGAGATCAGAACGCGGTTTGGCCTCTTCAGAATCCAGCTCCATTCTTGGCTGGCAACTGATAAGCCGGGTTGGCTCTACATCCTGGGATTGTATCAGGAAGTCAGAAACCAGCTGCGCACGTTTCACCGCCAGCTCGGTTAACTGTTGCTTGAGAACTTTTGGATCGGCAATAAAGGCTGCCTGCTCCGTCGTCTGGGCGGCTGTTTTCTTGTCCATTGCTGCTGCTTTTTCATCCACAGGCGATTGCCTGGCAAGAAAAGCCTCTCTCATTGTATTCTCAATAAACTGGCTATCTGATGAAGTTGAAACTCCGCAGACTTTAACGTGAATTTCAGGCTTCTCAACAAGAACCTTGGCCACTTTTGCCAGGTACTCACGGTATTTACTTGCCATATCACTACTACCCGCCTCAAAGAAAACCGGGTCCAGTCTCACTTGCATTGCACCATCGGCAGCCGCATCCGCAATGACCAGCAGGGTACCAAAGGGAAACAGGGCCGCTGCAAAATAGGTCTTGGCACCGGATTTCATGGCAGAACCCAGCGCCTGGTTAATCACGTCATTTGGGGAAACTTGTAAATTATCGAAACTGCCATTAACCGGCAAAGTTAACTTGATCGTATCGTGCTTGTCTTTCAGCATGTTAAGGCCGGTTTCCAGGCCGGAATTCAACTTGGCATCTATCGCCTTCAGCTGTTTTTCTGTCAGCGCCCGGATATCCAGTTGATGTAATGTCAAATCCGTAGTGGATTCCAGCTTACCGTCTTTTCCCAACAGGCTGGATTTTGCATTCAATGAACCGGAATCAACCTCGTAACCCAGCGCCTTCTCCATGAAGATGCTATATGGAAGTAAAGACAGCGCTTTAATTTCCGCCTTTAGATCAAAAGTTGGCTCAGCAGCAAATACACTGACCATGCCATTAATATCCAGCCTCGCGTTATCAAGCTTCGCCTTTACTTTTAAATCACTGCCTTGAACAACATTCTCAGAATTGAGCCCCGTCAAACTGGCCGACTCGATATCAATCTTCTGAATAAAGGTGTTGGGCAGGCTGCGATCTACATAATAGAGCTGACCACCCGGGTTAATAACTATCGAATCAATTTTAAGCGGCAGTTTTTTTGTCTCGACCTGGGCCTCTGCCTTACCTTCATCAACAGCTTCACCTTCTGCAGATTTTGACGCCAGCCTTTCCATGGCACCAATGAAGGTGTCGAAACCCCATTCGCCATTCGCTTCGCGAATAAAAACATGTTTTACACCATCCTGAATAACATTACCCAGGTGGATACCCCGCTCCGCCGAATAACTGATTTGTTGAATATCGAGCTCGTCATAATTAATAAATCCAGCGAGCTCTACGGGTAACTTTTCCAGTTTCTGAGGTCGCCCGATTGAAAGACCAGAAAAAGACAGGTCATTGATCCTGATCTCATCAAGAGACTGGATATCAATTTTTTCGGCCTGAATATTTTGGCTCATAAGCAGGCGTTGCTGACCGTCGATACGCTGCATTTTCAGACCGGATAATTTCAGGTCGCTTAACGAGGCAATATCAAACATTTCAGCATCATTCACCAGGTTGACATTACCTTGCCAGGCAATCACACCTGTTATCAACTGAACCTGTTGCTGGGAACGTTCCAGTCTGAGCGCCTCGTTCTGCAGCTTGCCTTCTGAAATGACTTTCAATTGCCCATTGTTTTTTAGGCGGAGATCAGCATTACCCTGCCAATTCAAATTGCCGTTCTTTACAATGAAATCCTGCTTTTCGAGCTCCAGGTCAAGCAAATTATTGAGCAGCTGGCCATTCAGGTTGATGGCTATATCAGTGTCGGGAGAAATTTCGGTATCTACCTTGCCCTGCCAAAGAAACTGATCATTGGCCAATGTCAGGGTTGCCGTCTTCATATCTAGAGCTAATTCATCCGCCTGCAGTTTTCCGCTTGTCCTGATTTTCATTGCTGATGTGGATGACTTGAACAGGTCGATCGCGCCACGCCAGGATAACTGCCGGGCTTTTAATTCGATATCGGGATCCAGCCAGGACACATTTTCCAAAGAAAGTTGCCCATCGTACTCAGCCGTCAGAGCCTGTTCTTTTCCCAGCCCAACCTGTATTTGGCTATTAATACTGGCAACCAGGTGATTCTGCTTCATGTCCTGTGATATCAATACCAAATAGGGACTGATATCCAGTTTTTCCAATACAACCTTGCCAGTAAAGCCTGGTGTTGCTGAGAATAAAGCCATGCTGCCATTTATCATAAATGGCGCATTATCAATGGCGCCATTGGCACTGATAAGCGCGGGCTTGGCCACTGGTTCACTATCCAGCCTGGATAAAGACAACGACGTGATATCAACTACCGACTCGAGGCCAGGCTGCTTGTAAACCAGGTGAACGTCCTGCAATTGCAAATCGTGCAGCTGGAAATGCCAGGGCTTGCTATCCGGATCAGCTTCCGACTTTCCAGACAGGAAATTTTCCAACAGAATGCCGCCAATATGTTCCTGTTGCGGCTGGCTATGATCGACCGTCAACTGAACACCGATAATGGAGACACTCTGAATGACAAACCGGTGACTGAAAAGATCCCTCCATTGAGCCTGCAATTTAAGTTCAGGCAAAAGGAAAGGCTGGTAACCGGCACGCTCTATAACAATATTTTGAATATCCAGTTTCGCGGTAAATGGATTGAAATCAATATTTTCCACGGAGACCTTTTCCCCGCCGTTGGCCAGCACCCATTTTTGAAACTGCTGTGAAATAATCACCGGGGTGATAACCAGTATGAAAACCAGTAACAAAAGACTTGCCCCGGCAGTCACCCACCATTTATTTTCAATCAACGATTTTTTAACAACAGCAACAGACAGCGCTTTCAACTTCATAACATCCAAATTAAGTAATTAATGCAGAGACACAATAGTGTTCCTACCAGTCGGCAGCTTCCTGAATAATCTCCATTATCAATCCAGTCATCGCATCAACAGCTGCTTTAGAGGCATCGTCAATGACAAAGGGTTTGCGGAAAGTCAGACGCACATTTTTCGGGTCACTGTTTAACACGTAAACACTGATGGTAAATGGACACAGGGTAATGTTTTCCGGATTTGCCTCGATCAGCTGGTGAGAAATTTTCGCGCTGCAAAACTCGATAATCTCACCATCCTTAAGTACCTGTTCAGTAACCCCAAACGCAGGGCCGGTTCGCTCAAGCATGTCACGGGGCGGCAGGGTGTGCGCAATATTGATGCCACGCCCCTTGATGATCTCCTTGACTGCATCCAGGGTATCGGCAAACGTCCCATCCTCAACAATATGGGTATATACCGGGCTTTCTTCAGGAGTTCCATTGGCACTGGCCGGCAGATTCATTGCCATGGCTAAACCCAAAGCCAGCATCAACTGAATAACGCGATTTCCTGTAAATATCTGAAGCATAATCATGACCTGTATCAATCTGTAATTATAAAAGCTATTTCGTTTCAATAAATTCCAGTGCATTTTGATCGGGGTCGCGACAAAAAAGTGCCTTTCGTCCCGAACGACTCATCGTATATGAAATCCCTGACAGTTCCAGTTTTTCAGATAAAGCCATTAAATCTTCGACATGAAAAGCCAGGTGCCGGTCGCGCCCACCATGAGCCGGACGCCCCTGTAAAGGATCCGGGTTGGGCAATTCGAGCAGGTGGATCTGCTGATGACCGATAGACAGCCATGCGCCCGGGTAACCCAGGTCAGGCCTGCTTCCATCAAGCTCAAGCCCGAGCAGATCAACATAAAAGCCCAGGGCCTTTTGTGTATTACTGACAATCAGGCTGGCATGATGAAAAGCAGTAACCTGGAACATTGCGGGATTAAAGCGATTTGCTCAAGGTAAAGGCACCTCGCAAATCACCTGTTTTAAAGCCGCGTGCCTGGTCATCCGGGTATAACTCTTTTAACTTGGCAACAACCTCGGGCTTGACATTATCACCACCATGGCAGTTCATGCAGACTTCTCCAGTCGGGATCGCCTTCATAAAACGGAAAGTTTGCTTGCCATCAACCATCACGGTCTCGCTATATTCCAGTGTCGGTGGCTTTTCTCCAGCCTGTTTTCTTTCTTCAAACTTTTTCAGCACCGCCAGTTCCCAGGCATCCGGCTTATTGTCTGGATTGCGTAACTTGAGGCTGGTTCGCGCAACATCCCAGCCGCTTTCACTGGATACCTTTTCAGCTATGAGAGGTGCGGAGGTATGACAGGCTTCCAGTGCCGCAATGGGACCACCTGCCTTCATAGCCTGCTGTAATGTCATTTTCAGGTCCTTGCCAAGCTTCATCGCATTTGCACGCGCCTCGGCAACGTTTGCACCATGATGATCTGCCTGTGCCATTGGCATGGCCAGTGTCATCGCAGCAAAAGTGCATACCAGTGTTTTTTTCATTTACATCTCCTGTGTTAATTGCGTTTTCGAATAATTACCGGCAAAGCCAGTTAGCCAGGCTATTAATCAATTAATCCAATTCAGGCAAAATTGGCATAATGCCTTGCGGATATAATTGACCTTAGCGGTAAGATAAACATCATGCAATATGTAAACAACCTGAGTGATAGTAGTCTTGAGGATTTACTCAAACACTACAGTATGAGACTCGAAAAAGTACCTGATAACCAGCCAATTCCCGGTTCTCACTGGGGGGACAGCGAGGCCGGACTGATTGGCCCGGTTTTATTTGTCAGGAATGACACACCCATACATTCTGCCCTGCATGAAACCTGCCACTACATCTGCATGGATGATGCACGCAGAAATGGCCTGCATACCGATGCAGGCGGTGACTATGATGAAGAAAATGCCGTGTGTTATCTGCAGATTCTGCTGGCTGACCGGATTAGCGGCAACAGCCAGTCCCGGCTGATGCAGGAAATGGATGCCTGGGGATACAGCTTTCGGCTTGGCTCAGCCAGCAAATGGTTTGAGCGGGATGCCGCTGATGCCCGTCAATGGTTACT
Source organism: uncultured Gammaproteobacteria bacterium (assembly GCA_963801985.1). GTDB lineage: Bacteria > Pseudomonadota > Gammaproteobacteria > Chromatiales > Chromatiaceae > JABDQZ01. Next base: position 113,955 of record CAWDGV010000012.1, on the reverse strand, counting down.
TGATTCGAACCTGATTACCCCTGACAATAAACCAACCTGGAAAATCCGAAACTGAACAAGGACCTTTCTATCATGATTCGCAAATGCCTCTTTCCTGCAGCCGGCTATGGCACCCGCTTTCTGCCTGCCACCAAGTCCATGCCCAAGGAAGTATTGCCCATTTTAAACAAACCACTGATTCAGTATGGCGTGGAAGAAGCTGTCAGTGCCGATATCCACCAGATTGCTATCGTCACCGGGCGTGGAAAACGCGCTGTTGAAGACCATTTCGACATCAACTATGAATTGGAACACCAGATCAGTGGCACCAGCAAAGAGGGTTACCTGAAAGATATCCGCGCCCTGCTGGACCAGTGTACCTTTTCCTACACCCGTCAGGTCGAGATGAAAGGCCTCGGCCATGCCATTCTGACCGGTGAAACCCTGATTGGTTCGGAAGCCTTTGCCGTCGTACTGGCAGATGACCTGTGTGTCAACGAAGACGGTGACAGTGTCCTCACGCAAATGAGAAAGGTATACGAGAAATACCGTTGCAGCGTCGTGGCAATTGAAGAAGTGCCCATGGATGAAACCTATAAATACGGCGTGATTGAAGCTTCCGAACTCGAAGAAGATATTTACGTCATCAACAACATGGTGGAAAAACCGGATCCGGCTGATGCCCCTTCCAACCTGGCCATTATCGGCCGCTACATCCTGACCCCGGACATTTTCGATATATTGCGTGAAACGCCTCCCGGCAAGGGCGGTGAACTACAGATCACCGACGCTCTCCAAAGGCAGGCCGAGCGCAACATGGTGCTGGCAGTAAAATTCAAAGGGCGTCGTTTCGATTGTGGCAGTATTGACGGTTTTGTGGATGCGACCAACTATTTCTACGATCGTCTGCAAAAAGAATAGCTACATCGCCATCCGCACGCTTTCAGCCAGTAACTCGATGGGTTCGCCGGCCTCACCCACGATGGCGATACTGCCTTTGGGCATCGGATAGACTTTACCCTGGAAGCGCTCAGACTTCACCGTCAACAAGTCGTTTAGCGTTTCATTAGGCATCAGTAACAGGGTTACCGGACCATTACGCCCCTGGTGAACCAGGTGCAGCCCATAACCGGTTCTCATCCAGCATTTTTTGACATAGGTGATGTCCTGCAGCACTTGCAGGTACTGACTGTCATACTTTTCAAAAAAATGCTGCAGGTTGGCCTGACTGACTCTGAGGGTCGTATCCAACTGTTCAATTTCATGGTCGATATGAGCCAATACGAAATCTGTCAGTGAACGGATTTTGTAAAAATGATAGCTAACCAGCCCTCCCATAACGAACAGCATGACACCAGCTGCCATTGACAGCATACGCCGGTTGCGATGCCTGGCCTGCTTTATTTCATGCATCATTTTCTGTTCGAGACGATGTGAAAAATCCTGCTCAACTTCCTCTTTAAATAAATCAACCAGCTTTGCCTCGAGTTTCATAACCTCTTCAAAATGTGCCCGACATATTTTGCATTCGGCCATATGCTGATGAAACTGCGCTTCCGTGTTATACGGGTCCTGCAGTAATTTTTTTTCAAACTCTTCACACTTCATCAACAATCACTCTTTCAGTATCAAAACAAAAACTTCCGTATAATCAGGACCGTATTATCAACTGTTTTCTTTCTCAATGACGGAAATCCTCACACATCCCCTACCCTACAAGGCTGAATCAACCGACTTGTTTGAGCTTGTGAAGCACATGCCATGGGCGCAATTGCTCGATAGCGGCAACGTCGGCGGCCTGCGCGGTCGCTATGACATTATCAGCGCTGACCCGTACCTGAAAATCACCATGCAACAGGGCCTTTCGAAATTGAGCAACCGTGCAGGCAAGATTATTGATGAAGACGAAGACCCCTTCCAGCTGTTAAAAAAGACCTTGCTTCCTTTTCATGGCCAGTCGCCCGATATACCTTTCTGCGGCGGCGCCATCGGTTATTTTGGCTATGACCTGCTTAACGACTCCAGGCAGACTGATGACCGGCAAAGTTGTATCTCCGGGATACCTGATATGGCAATCGGCATTTATGACTGGGCTATCATTACCGATCATGAACTCGCAAAAACATACCTGGTTTCCGCGGGTAAAGACGCGCTCACCCGCGAAACAGTCAACAGGCTTCTGGACTCAGCTAATTTTCAGGCATTACCGGCAATCGCTCCGACTCCCGCCCCGCTGGCCATTGACCAGCTGGAAACCGATATTGACCAGGAGGCTTACCAGGATGGATTTGCGCAAATTCAAAAATACCTGCTTGAAGGTGACTGCTACCAGATCAACTATGCACGCTGTTTTTTTGCCAATACTTCCGGTTCAACCTGGGAGAGTTACAAACAACTGAGAAAATCCAACCCCGTACCTTTTGGTGCCTATTTGAATTATCCCTTTGCCGAAATCCTGTGTGCTTCACCAGAGCGCTTTATCCGGGTGACGGGAAACAGGGTGGAAACCCGCCCGATCAAAGGCACACGTCCACGTTCCAGCAATACCACTGAGGATGCGAAACTCAAAAACGATTTACTGCAGAGCGAAAAAGACCAGGCAGAAAACCTGATGATTGTTGACCTGCTACGTAATGATCTTGGCAAAAGCTGCCAACCCGGAACGATTCATGTGCCAGAGCTTTTCCAGGTTGAAAGCTATCCGACAGTTTTCCACCTCGTCAGTAGCATAAAGGGAACGGTAGCTCCGGATAAGTCAGCACTGGATGTTCTGCAAGACTGTTTTCCCGGCGGCTCTATAACCGGCGCGCCCAAGAAAAGGGCCATGGAAATTATCCGGGAACTGGAAAAACACCAACGCGGTGTTTACTGTGGAGCAATTGGCTATATCAGCTTCAACGGCAACATGGATACCAATATCGCCATCCGCACGATGACAGTCAGCCAGGAAAGGTTGGCATTCTGGGCAGGTGGGGGAATTGTTTCCGATTCAGACGTCGATGCTGAATTTCAGGAAACCCAGGACAAGGCCCGGGCTTTTTTCAAGCTGTTATCAGTTAACGAGGTTTAAAGCTCTAACAACGGGTTTTGGGAGTCACTGATCCGGTCAGGTCCCAGGAAAAAGTACAATCCAGCTCTGACAACACGGCAATCAGGCCAGTTTCCCCTTCATTGAGAATCATGTCCAGAGGTGTTTTTTGACGAAAGCGGCGGTGACGCATACGTATCCAGCGACCTGCCATTTCCGGGTTACAGGGATAAGTGGTACGAAGTGCATCTGAAATTCTCAGCAGGTAACCGGCTCGACGCAGCACTTTTTCATCATCGGGCAGGATTTCACTGCCTTCGCGTAACTTGTTGAATTTGCGGGCACGGTAATTCTCCGGCAAACAAAGCATGTTTTGCATATCCTGTGTATTCAGGGACCAGGATTCCAGCAAATTAACTACTGCACGGGAAATATCAGAAACCGCCTGTTGCTGTACGTTTAGTTCAGACATATCAAATATCGCTTTCACTAGTATTTACAGGGATATTAACAGACTCCACTCAATAAATCCTCAGTATTTTAGGTGGTTATTTTACCGCCGAGGCACAGCAAATTCTGCGTCACCCCGGCGAGCTTCCAGCCGGGGTCTATTTTTAACAACCAAGATACCGGCTACAGGCATGCCGGTATGAAGAATTACGTCATTGAGAGTGGAAAAAATAAAGTCTCTGCGCCCTCTGTGGTAATAAATTCAAATGCTTAGGAGAACAAACGCTGCCACCAGTGCTTACGATTATTGGGAATAACCTGGTTGGTAACCAGATCAACCGGAGGAATTTTGCTCAACACCCAGCCCGGTAAGGGCGGGTTGTCACTGTAACCGCAGGTTACGCCAAGATTATGCGGGTCGAAAATCTTGATCATCGCCGGGTCCTGCAGATCATCTGCATAAACGATTCCACAGTAATCCTCTTCATGCTCATCACGTAACAGATGATCAATTTTTTCAATAAAGGTGAGCAGGTCATCGTGCGTTGAAGTTTTTTCAGGCACTGCGCTACCGATGGCGTAGATATACCAGTCATCATGGATATCATCTCGCAATACCTGCCACAACGCATCCAGGTTGTGCCATCGCAGGGCAGAAGTAAAACTGCCATTTTTAAACTTATTGTAAAAATCAGCTTGTTCCAGGTTTGCCGTCATTCTCTAAACCTTTTCTACCGGTCATTATGTTATCAAGGATATAATAAACGCTGTTATCCATCATTACTTCATCTACAGTGAAAATACCTGCCATGAATGCCTTATATGAATCCAACATTCCCGGACTGAAGCTTATTAACCGCGGCAAAGTACGCGATATTTACGAAGTAGATGAAAACCACATGCTCATCGTCACGACTGACAGGTTATCTGCTTTTGACGTCATCATGTCGCAACCGATACCCGGTAAAGGTGAAGTGCTGACACGGGTAGCGAATTTCTGGTTTGATAAAACCAAAAATATTATCCCCAACCAGTTATCCAATATTCCGCTGGAAAGCGTCGTCACTGACCCCGTGCAACGCCAAATTCTTGGTGACCGCGCTATTGTTGTAAAAAAACTCAAGCCATTACCGGTAGAAGCTATTGTCCGTGGCTACATTATCGGTTCAGGCTGGAAAGATTACTTAAACAGCGGAAAAGTCTGCGGCATTGCCCTGCCTGAGGGCATGCAACTGGCAGACAAACTGGCCGAGCCGCTGTTTACACCTTCTACCAAGGCTGATCTTGGTGAACATGACCAGAATATCGATTTTACCGCTACTACTGGTCTCATGGGCCAGGAACTGGCCGAACAGGTCAGGGATATCAGCCTTAAAATTTATACCGAGTGTGCCGAGTATGCCTTGACCCGCGGTATCATAATTGCCGATACCAAGTTTGAATTCGGCCTCGATGACAATGGCATTTTGCATATTATTGACGAAATGCTGACACCTGACTCCTCTCGTTTCTGGCCCGCCGATCAATACAAACCGGGTATAAGCCCACCGAGCTTCGACAAGCAGTTTGTGCGTGATTACCTGGAAACACTGGACTGGGATAAAACACCTCCGGCACCTGAACTGCCTGATGAAATTATTCAGAAAACAGCCGAGAAGTATCGTGAAGCTGAGCGACTTTTAACCGATTCCTGATTCTTTACCACGAAGAACACGAAGGCCACAAAAGGTAAAATATTATCTCAAGTTTCCACTGTCGAATTATTGAAGAATAAATAAAACACGGTTTCGCTTAATCTATTGCGCTAGAAAAATAACCGCATTTAGAAAATTATTCTTCGTGTTCTTTGTGGCCTTTGTGGTGAAAATTATTAAATGAAACAACAGACTAAAGTCACTCTCTACACTACCCGGCAATGCGCTCACTGTCGCCAGGCGAAAGCTTTTTTGCAAAAAAAGAAAATTCGCTTTGTAGAGTTTGATATTGAACGCAACCAGCGCGCTTTCAAGGAATTCCAACGCCTGGGAGCCCGCGGCGTACCCGTCATCATGGTCGGTTCAACCCGGATCGATGGCTTCAACCCCAATAAACTGGAACAGGCATTGAAAACACACAATCTGCCAGGCACTTTATGATACACCCCTACGACAGGCTCTCGCCTGACCTGATTCTTGATGCTGTTGAAAAAACCGGTTATGAAGTCACTGGCGGCCTGTTCAACCTGAACAGTTATGAAAACCGTGTTATCCAGATCAGCCTGGATGAGGCTGCTCCGATAATTGCCAAGTTCTACCGCCCTGATCGCTGGTCTGAACAGGCCATTCTGGAAGAACATCAATTCAGTCTTGCATTGGCCGCCGAAGAAATTCCCGTTGTCGCTCCCGAACAAATCGACGGCCAGACCTTGTTTGAACATGAAGGCTTTCGCTTTGCCCTGTTCAAACGCCAGGGCGGCCGCTGGCCTGAACTGGATAACATGGATAATCTCAAATGGATAGGCAGGTTTATGGGTCGTATTCATCAACTCGGATGTACGAGGCCATTTAAACACCGCCCCTCCATTAACCCGGAAACCTTTGGTCGCGATCAGGTTCACTGGTTACTTTCGTCGGGCCGTTTACCTGCACATTTTGCACAGCGTTATCAGCAGGTAACAGACCACTTATTGACGCTCATTGAAGGCTTGTTTGACAATATCCTGCCGCACCAGATAAGACTGCATGGGGACTGTCACCCAGGCAATATTTTATGGACTGACGATGGACCTCATTTTGTCGATATGGATGACTGCCGTAACGGACCGGCTATCCAGGATCTATGGATGCTTTTGTCCGGTGACCATGACGAAATGCGGCGACAACTGGATGCTGTTCTCGAGGGTTATGAAATGTTCCGCTATTTCGATCAGCAGGAAATCATTCTGGTTGAACCCCTGAGGAGCCTGCGAATGATCCATTACGCGGCCTGGCTGGCAAAACGCTGGGACGATCCTGCTTTTCCCGTTGCTTTTACCTGGTTTGGAACCGATGCATACTGGGAAGAACATATTAGACTTTTGGAAGATCAAGCGGAAATGCTGTAGTCAGCCTTTCCGGCATTAGGAGTTATTTGATGTTATTGACGAAAAAAATAAGCACTAGCATTCTGCTGGGCTGGCTGATTTTGATGCTGAGTGCCTGTGGCGGCACCTCAGGCCCTGAACTCACGCTGTCAGACATTCCCATTTTCCCGGATGCGAAAGAAGCGGCTTCCATGCTGCCTACAGACATGGCCGGCATGAAAGGAAACCTGAAACAATACAGTTCGTCAGCCAGCTATGATGATGTGGTTAATTTTTATATTAATGCCCTGCAAACTTACCAAACACATGTAGTCGGCCATACCTCGGAACTCGGCCGGCAGGCAGCAATATCTATACGTAAAGCGAAAGGGGGCCTGTCCGTCGCCATCCAGGAACTCGCCGCAGAAAACACCGTCCACATCACCTTGATGGAAGTGACAAACTGAGGACTGAAATTTTCAGTATTCAGTAACGACCGTGAGTTTTGGTAATGTAGTTAGTCAGCTCGACATACTGGTTATTCATTGCACGTAAAATATCGTGGCCTGAACGAACCACGGTACGCATAATCTGGTAAACCAGGTGAGGATTGGATTCCAGCTTTGACTCCAGGTCATTACGACGCAAGGCCAAAACCTGAGCCCCACCCAGGGCTTTCAGCGTTGCGGTATGATGCTTGCCATCCACAAACCCCATCTGACCGGCAAATTCATCTTTCGACATGATGTGCAAGGTCGTTTCATCACCCCCACCCGTTTGCTTGGTGACACCGATTTTGCCCTGCATTACAACATACAGACAGTCATCAGAGCGTCCTTCCTCGATCAGAACTTCATCATCGTTCAGTTTTTTTTCACTGACGATGCTAGCCAAAACCGCACACTCGTCGTCAGTCAAATCCTGTGACAAACTACTGTTACGGATTTTTTCAATCAGTTCCTGGCTCATCTTTCTTCCTCCATTATTATTGTCATATCAGGATGTTGGCAGCACCTTGTGGACTTTGCAATCAAGGATTCCCGCTGTTTACCTGAAAAAAAGCGCTTGATAGATTCAGGTCAATTAAAGCCCTTGAAAATCGTTAGCAATGAGGGTTTCCTGCAGAAAATGAACAAAAAAAAGCGCCACAGTCTCCTGTGGCGCTTTTTAATCAGGAAAACCTGAATCGATTAAAACTTAGCTGTAAAAATCAATCATGGTTTCCAGGCTTTTAACCTTGATTTTGGAAGCATGGCCAGCACAACCGAAGGCTTCGTAGCGTGCTTTACAAACTTCCATCATGCCCTTGGTAGATTCTTTCAGGAATTTACGTGGGTCAAAGTTTGATGGGTTATCAATCAGGTGTTTACGAATCGCACCAGTGGATGCCATACGCAGGTCAGTATCGATATTAACTTTACGCACACCGTGCTTGATACCTTCAACGATTTCTTCAACAGGCACACCGTAAGTCTGCCCCATCGCACCACCATGAGTATTAATGATTTCCAACCAGTCCTGAGGAACGGAAGAAGAACCATGCATAACCAAATGGGTATTAGGAATGCGTTCGTGGATTTCCTTGATACGGTCGATACGCAGGATTTCACCAGTAGGTTCTTTGGTGAATTTGTATGCGCCATGTGAAGTACCGATCGCGATAGCCAAAGCATCAACACCGGTTTGTTCAACAAAATCTGCGGCTTCTTCAACACCAGTCAACAGCTGGTCCATGTCCAGCTTGCCTTCTGCACCATGTCCGTCTTCTTCACCCATTTCACCGGTTTCCAGTGAACCCAGGCAACCCAGCTCACCTTCAACGGAAACACCGCCGGCATGAGCCATTTCAACAACTTTCCTGGTTACATCTACATTGTATTCAAAGCTTGATGGGGTTTTCATGTCAGCCATCAGGGAACCGTCCATCATGACGGAACTGAAACCTGACTGAATTGAACGCAGACATACTGCTGGCTCTGAACCGTGATCCTGGTGCATAACGATAGGAATGTGCGGATACATCTCAATTGCTGCAGAAATCAGGTGACGCAGGAACGGTTCACCCGCATAGGAACGCGCACCGGCAGAACCCTGCATGATCACAGGAGCATCAACAGCATCAGCTGCCTGCATGATCGCGTGAACCTGCTCCATATTGTTAACATTGAATGCTGGCATACCGAAATCATTCTCTGCCGCATAATCAAGTAATTGACGCATGGAAATTAAAGCCATGTTGCTCTCCTTACAATTTAAAAAAGGGATTAATTTGCATTTTTATCGGGAAGTAGATGTTCTCCAACCCGTAAAATTTTCATTACGTTTGTACCACCCTGGACACCATTCAGATCACCCTTGGTAATAACAACCAGGTCACCATTTCGAACCGCACCACGACGTTGTAATTCCTCAATAACTTCTTCGTTGGCCTTTCTGGCTATCCATTCCGGTGACATCAAAACTCACCGGGTAGACACCACGATAAAGCGTAACTTTGCGACGAGTCGCCACATGTGAGGTCATCGCATAAATAGGAATGCCTGAAGAAATTCTCGACATCCATTGAGGTGTTGAGCCAGATTCTGTCAGTGCTGCAATAGCTGTAACATCCAAGATGGTTCGCCGTATACATGGTAGCCATCGCAATCGCTTCATCAACCCGACCAAATACCGTATGCAAACGGTGATCAGATTCACGTACCATACTGGTTTTTTCCGCTTCACGACATACCCGGTCCATGGCCTCAACTGCCTTGACCGGATATTTACCAGCAGCCGTTTCTGCCGACAACATAACCGCATCGGTGCCATCCATCACAGCATTGGCCACATCAAAGACCTCTGCACGAGTCGGAATCGGGCTTTCAATCATCGACTGCATCATCTGGGTTGCTGTGATGACGACAGTGTTCTTTGAGCGAGCATTCTTGATCAGACTTTTCTGAATAGCCGGTAATTCAGCATCACCGATTTCTACACCAAGGTCGCCACGGGCCACCATGATCGACATCTGAAGCCTCAATAATTTCATCGATACATTCCAGCGCTTCAGCACGTTCAATCTTGGAAACAATATCGCCCATGACCACCTGCTTCACGTAGCAATCGTCGTGCCTCATTCACATCATCGGCTTTTTGCACAAAAGAAACGGCAATGTAATCTGCCTGGATACTGGCCGCAAACTTGATGTCTTCCCTGTCTTTATCGGTCAGGGCAGGAGCAGATAAACCACCACCCTGCTTGTTGATTCCTTTATTGTTAGAAAGTTTCCCACCAACGACTACCTTACAGTTGATGATAGGCCCCTCAACATCATGAACCCACAAAATAACTGCACCATCATCCAGTAACAGTGTATCACCGCGAGCCACATCATCAGCCAGTTGCGGGTAAGTGACGCCAACCTGGCGAACATCGCCATCATTGATGCCCAGTTCCATATTCAGGGCAAACTGCTCACCTTCTTCCAGGTTAACCACACCATCAACAAAACGGCCTATGCGAATCTTCGGTCCCTGCAGGTCAGCCAATACACCAACCTGACGGCCACTGGCACGGGCACGGTTTCTGACCGTTTCAGCTCGAACCATATGCTCTTCATGACTACCATGAGACAGGTTTATTCTGACAACATCAAGTCCTGCGGTAATCAGCTCATCAACAATCTTGGGATCATCAGTCGCGGGACCCATTGTGGCCAGGATTTTTGTACGTCTTAACATATATCTGTCTCTATCAATTGATTTGCAGCAGTGTCGTACCCGATATTATTTTGCTTTTTCTTCCAGCATGGCAACTGCAGGCAGGGTTTTACCTTCGAGGTACTCGAGGAATGCGCCACCAGCAGTTGAGATATAGGAAACCTTGTCGTAGATATCGTATTTCTGAATGGCAGCGATAGTGTCCCCACCACCAGCCAGGGAGAAGCAGTCTGAATTGGCAATCGCCATCGAAACAGTTTTGGTACCTTCACCGAACTGGTCGAACTCAAATACACCGACAGGACCATTCCACACGACAGTACCGGCTTTTTCGATAATATCGGCCAGTTCTTTTGCAGAATCAGGACCAATATCAAAAATCATGTCATCGTCAGCAACATCACTCGCCGCTTTTAGAGTGGCTTCTGCTGTTTCACTGAATTCCTTACCGCACACAACGTCTGATGCAATGGGAATATTGGCACCACGTGCCTTCATTTTTTCAACCAGTTCCTTGGCAGTATCAACCAGATCATCTTCACACAATGACTTTCCGACATTGTGACCCATGGCTTTCAGGAAACGTATTGGCAATACCACCGCCAACAACCAGCTGATCAACCTTTTCAGACAATGCTTCCAGAACAGTCAGCTTGGTAGAAACTTTGGAACCACCAACGATTGCAACCATTGGACGTGCAGGTTCCGCCAATGCCTTGGCCAGGCTGTCAAGTTCATTCGCCAGCAACAAACCGGCACAGGCAACAGGTGCAAATTTACCAGCTCCGTGAGTAGAAGCCTGGGCACGGTGAGCCGTACCAAATGCATCCATTACAAAAATATCGCATAAGCCTGCATATTTTTTAGAAAGAGCTTCGTCGTCTTTTTTCTCGCCCGCATTAAAACGCACGTTTTCAAACAATACGATTTCCCCGTCAGCTACTTCGGGTGCGTTCTCGAGGTAATCTTTAATCAGTCGGACGTCTTTACCCAGTTTGGCTGACATATCATCAGCAATAGGCTGCATGGAGTTTTCTTCATCAACAACACCTTCTTCCGGACGACCACGGTGAGACATGACCATAACCTTGGCACCGGCCTTGGCACAGTGTTCCATGGTTGGCATGGATGCAGTAATACGGGCATCAGAAGTTACCTTACCGTCCTTAACAGGTACGTTCAGGTCCGCACGAATCAGGACTCGTTTACCAGCCAGATCCAGATCAGTCAGTTTGATGAAAGACATATCGTTACTCCGTAAGTATTTCAAAGAATTTTGGTAATAAGATAATTACCAAAAGCCTCTTAAATTATTTTTTCACCACAGAGAGCACAGAGCTCACAGAGGTTTTTGATTTTATGGACCCCGGCTAAAAACATGCCGGGGTGACACAATCAGTCAACTTACCAAGCGAGAGATTTTTTCTGCTGGCAAGGCGGCGTGATATTTTGAGCGCGGAGTGTATAAGTCATACATGAGCACTCAAAATGTTACGCCAACGCCGCCAGCGGGAAAAATATCCGCTTAGTTGGCAGAAACGTGCTGAACAAAACGCAGCATATTACAAGTGTAACCGTACTCGTTGTCGTACCAGGAAACCACTTTCACGAAAGTGCTATCCAGCGCGATACCTGCTTCTGCATCAAAAATTGAAGAAGAACCACAACCACGGAAGTCAGTAGAAACCACTTTCTCGTCAGTGTAAGCCAGGGTATCGCCGATACCAGCAGTTTCAGAAGCTGTCTTTCATTGCTGCACAGATATCTTCGTAAGAAGCATCTTTTTCCAGTTCAACAGTCAGGTCAACAACAGAAACATCTGAAGTTGGTACGCGGAAAGCCATACCAGTCAGCTTGCCGTTCAGTTCTGGAAGAACAACACCAACAGCTTTAGCTGCACCAGTTGAAGAAGGAATGATGTTTTCCAGGATACCGCGACCACCGCGCCAGTCTTTCATTGAAGGACCGTCAACAGTTTTCTGAGTTGCAGTTGCAGCATGAACAGTAGTCATCAGACCACGCTTGATGCCCCAGTTGTCATTCAGAACTTTAGCAACAGGCGCCAGACAGTTAGTTGTACAGGAAGCAGCAGAAATAATGCTCTGGCCAGCGTATGTGTCATGGTTAACACCGTAAACGAACATTGGAGTACCATCTTTGGAAGGTGCAGACATAACAACTTTCTTCGCACCAGCATCAATGTGCTTCTGACAGGTTTCTTCAGTCAGGAAGAAACCTGTACATTCGATAACCAGGTCAGCACCGATGTCACCCCATGCCAGGTTGGCAGGATCACGTTCAGCTGTCAGACGAATAGTTTTACCGTTAACAACCAGGTTGTTGCCATCAACAGCAATTTCACCATCAAAATTACCGTGTACTGAGTCGTACTTCAGCATGTATGCGAGGTAGTCAGCATCCAGCAAGTCATTGATACCAACAACTTCGATGTCAGAAAAATCTTTAGCAATGGCGCGGAAAGCCATACGTCCAATACGGCCAAAACCGTTAATACCTACTTTAATAGTCATAAATTTTTCTCCTGAAAATTGTATAAAAAAAACGCTCCCCCACCTGGATTAAAACAGGCGGGGAGCTTTGAATGATTTAGGCAACGCGATTTACTGCGTCAGCAACATTTTCGGCAGTGAAGCCAAAGTGTTTAAACAGTTCACCAGCAGGCGCGGATTCGCCGAAGGTATCGATACCGACAACAGCTCCATCCAGGCCAACATATTTCAGCCAGAAACCAGTCACACCAGCTTCAACTGCAACACGCGCTTTCACCGATGAAGGCAAAACAGCCTCCCTGTAGTCATCATCCTGCGCATCAAAGACATCGGTAGCCGGCATGGAAACCACGCGGACTTTCTTGTCAGTAATTGAAGCAGCTGCATCCATAGCGATACCAACTTCAGAGCCGGTAGCGATAATGATTGCATCAGGCGTACCTTCACAGTCTTTCAAAATATAACCACCACGGGCGATATCAGCGATCTGCGCATCGGTGCGATCCTGGTGAGCCAGGTTCTGACGGGAAAGAATCAGTGAACTTGGGCCATTTTTCTTCATGACAGAAGCTTTCCAGGCAACGGCAGTTTCTACTGCATCACATGGACGCCATACAGACATACGGGGAATCATACGCAAGGTCGCTGTCTGCTCAACAGGCTGATGCGTAGGACCATCTTCACCCAGACCGATAGAGTCATGAGTAAAGACTTCGATGTGCTGAATCTGCATCAGGGCAGCCATACGCAACGCATTACGCGCATATTCAGAGAACATCAGGAAGGTCGCACCATAAGGGACGAAACCACCGTGCAATGAAATACCGTTAATGATTGCTGCCATACCAAACTCGCGTACACCGTAGTTCAGGTAGTTGGCATCCGGCGTGTCAGCACGCATTGGTACTGAATTGGAAACGATAGTCAGGTTTGAGCCCGCCAGGTCAGCAGAGCCACCCATGAAGTTAGTGAAAGAAGACAGGCCTTCAATCGAGTTCTGAGAGGCTTTACGTGAAGCGATGGTTTCACCTTTTTCAGCAACAGACTTGATGAAAGCATCTGCCTGCGCTTCCCAGTCTTTACCCAGGTCACCATTCATACGGGCAACAAATTCCTGCGCCAGCATCGGATGCTCTGCTTCATAAGCAGCAAATTTTTCATTCCATGCAGCTTCTGCAGCTGCACCTTTTTCCTTTGCATCCCAACCAGCATAAACATCTTTAGGCACTTCGAAAGGACCATGATCCCAGCCCAGGGCTGCTTTAGTCAGGTTGATTTCCTCTTCACCCAGTGGCGCACCATGGGATTCATGGGTACCAGCCTTGTTTGGAGAACCAAAACCGATGGTGGTTTTACAGCAGATCAACGTAGGTTTATCAGTCATTGCCTTGGCAAACTCAACAGCTTTCTGCAGTGCTTCAGGATCATGACCATCTACATCAGGAATCACGTGCCAGCCGTAAGACTCAAAACGTTTTGGTGTGTCATCAGTAAACCAGCCTTCAACATGACCATCGATAGAAATACCGTTGTCATCCCAGAAAGCAACCAGTTTACCCAGACCCAGTGTACCGGCCAGAGAACAGGCTTCGTGTGAAATACCTTCCATCAGACAGCCATCACCCATAAACACGTAAGTGTTATGGTCAACGATAGTGTGGTTTGGGCGGTTGAAGTGCGCAGACAATGCTTTTTCAGCAATCGCCATACCTACTGCATTGGTAATACCCTGCCCCAGAGGACCCGTTGTGGTTTCAACACCAGGCGCATAACCGTATTCAGGATGACCCGGAGTTTTTGCATGCATCTGACGGAAGTTTTGCAGATCACCGATGGTCAGGTCATAGCCTGTCAGGTGCAGCAGAGAATAAATCAGCATGGAACCATGGCCGTTTGAAAGGATGAAACGGTCGCGATCAACCCATGCCGGGTTGGCCGGGTTATGCTTCAGGTGGTCATTCCACAATACTTCAGCAATATCCGCCATACCCATAGGTGCACCTGGGTGACCTGAATTTGCTTTTTGTACGGCATCCATACTCAATGCGCGAATCGCATTGGCTAGTTCTCTGCGTGAGGACATAAGCCCCTCCTATAACAAATTGAAAAAATTTGAATTATGCTCACAGACGAAAAAAGTCGCCCTTGACCCACCGCCTGGCGCCGGGCCTGTTTTGATCATTATCTACACCGCTTAACGCGCCGGTTTTTCTGAGGCCGGTTTAAGTCGTCCGGATTTAAAAGGTCGGCTATTCTCGCCCAAGAAGTTCAAACGGGCAACCTTGAAACCCATAATCAAATAAATGAGTTAATAAATTTTACCGATAAGCAACTATTCCTCATCTTTCCACTTAATTGAGCATCCCATGCTAGGCACCTGATCCTGCGGGCCTTTTTGGGTTTCAGCCACCAGCTTCATACCCTCAAATAAGTCACGACGCACATCGTCAGAAGCCGCTTGTTTGCCACTCGCATCCAGTCTTCCGCGGTACTGCAACTCCATTTTGGCGTTATATCCGAAAAAATCCGGGGTACAGACAGCCCCAAAAGCCTTTGCCACCTGTTGTGTTTCATCTAAAAGGTATGGAAAACCAAAACCATATTCCTCAGCAACCGCTTTCATGTTTGCAAAAGAATCTTCCTCGTACATTGACGGATCGTTAGACATGATAGCCACGGAATTAATACCGAGAACTTGCAAATCATTGGTATCCCGGACAATTCTGTCACGGATAGACTTAACATAGGGGCAGTGATTGCAGATAAACATGACCAGCACACCGTTTTCACCTGCACAATCAGCCAGTGACCAGTGCCTACCATCAACACCTGGCAGACTGAAATCAGGTGCTGTCAGACCAAAATCACAAACAGGTGTTTCCAGTGAAACCATGATAAACCTCTCATTTATATAGTATTATGGCGTTTCTCGTCTGGCACATTTGCACAGAATGTGTATGATGGTCATCCAAAAATTTACGCGATAACATTAAATCGCTACATTTCTATCATTTACAACAAAAACATTCATTCAAAATTATCAATTTAATCCCAGGAAATCCCCCAAATGGCCAGTAATTACATTTTTACGTCAGAGTCCGTTTCAGAAGGTCATCCAGACAAAATGTCTGATCAGGTGTCAGATGCCATCCTTGATGCCATTCTGGCTGAAGACAAGCATGCCCGCGTGGCCTGCGAAACCCTGTTTAAAACAGGCATGGCCATGATTGCCGGTGAAATCACGACCACCGCCAAGCCTGATTACGAAGCCATCATTCGCCAGACCATCAAGGAAATTGGTTATACCAGCTCAGAAATGGGCTTTGATTATGAAACCTGCGCGGTGATGACAGCCATCGGTGTGCAGTCGCCTGACATCAACCAGGGTGTCGACCGCGCCAAACCTGAAGACCAGGGTGCTGGCGACCAGGGACTTATGTTTGGTTATGCAACCAACGAAACCGAGGTTTTGATGCCTGCTCCAATTACCTACGCTCACCTGCTGGTAGAGCGCCAGGCTCAAGCACGCAAAAAAGGAACATTACCCTGGTTGCGTCCTGATGCTAAAAGCCAGGTCAGCTTCCACTATCAAAACGGTAAGCCTGTCAGCATCGATGCCGTTGTGCTTTCTACTCAACACTCTCCGGAAATCAGTCTGGATGCCTTGCAGGAAGGGGTAATGGAAGAAATCATCAAGCCGGTACTGGCTCCAACCAACCTGCTGACAGCCGACACCAAGTATCACATCAACCCTACCGGTGCTTTTGTTATTGGCGGACCCATGGGGGATGCCGGACTGACCGGACGTAAAATCATTGTTGATACCTATGGCGGTGCCGCCAGACATGGTGGCGGTGCTTTTTCTGGCAAGGATCCATCCAAGGTTGACCGCTCAGCTGCCTATGCTGGTCGTTACGTTGCCAAGAACATTGTTGCCGCCGGCCTGGCCGACAAATGTGAAATCCAGGTTTCCTATGCTATCGGCGTTGCTGAACCGACTTCCATCATGATCGATACTTTTGGAACTGGAAAAATTACCGACGAAAGAATCACTGAACTGGTACGCGAGCATTTCGACCTGCGTCCGTACGGCATCTTAAACATGCTGGACCTGTTGAACTCGGATCAGATCAAGTACCGGAAGACTGCCTCATATGGACACTTTGGCCGTGAAAATGAAGGGTTCAGCTGGGAAAATACGGACAAGGCAGAAGTCCTCAAAGCCGACGCAGGGCTCTAAAATTCTCCCTGTGACCTCTGTGCCTCTGTGGTTAATTAATTTTTAAAATATGTTTAAATCCCTTTTCCGAGGGGCGCTGCAACGAGATTGATCTCGCCAGGCTCGGAACGTTAACTTTATTAGTCAACGGCGCTCAGTTTTTTTTAATTCTTTAATTTAAAGGAGACTGATATGCCTGTTGAAGGTTTTACTGACTACAAAGTTGCCGATATGTCCCAGGCCGAATGGGGCCACAAGGAAATCTCAATCGCCCGTACCGAAATGCCTGGCCTGATGGCACTCCAGGAAAAATACGGTGAATCCAAGCCTCTGACCGGGGCCCGCATCACCGGTTCCCTGCACATGACGATACAGACAGCTGTATTGATCGAGACACTGGTAAAACTGGGCGCCCAGGTTCGCTGGTGTTCATGCAATATTTTCTCGACCCAGGATCACGCTGCCGCTGCCATCGCTGACCAGGGCATTCCAGTCTATGCATGGAAAGGCGAAACCCTCGAAGAATACTGGTGGTGTACCGAGCAAGTCCTGAACTGGCCTGATGAAGAAGGCGTTCCCAACATGATCCTGGATGATGGCGGCGATGCCACCCTGCTGGTCCACAAGGGTGTCGAATATTCCGATGCCGGCTCTGTTCCAGAACCGCAGGATGATGATCCTGAAGAATGGAAAGTCATTCTGGGTGTGCTCAAGCGCAGCCTGGAAGAAGATCCGAAACGCTATCACAAAATGGCCGAATCCATTAAAGGTGTAACCGAAGAAACAACAACAGGCGTTCATCGCCTGTACGAAATGTTCAATGACGGAAAACTGCTGTTCCCGGGCATGAATGTCAACGACTCGGTCACCAAATCCAAGTTCGACAACCTGTATGGCTGCCGCGAATCACTGGTCGATGGCATCAAGCGCGCTACTGACGTCATGATTGCTGGCAAGATTGCAATTGTTTGCGGCTATGGCGATGTTGGCAAAGGCTCCGCCCAATCACTCAGAGGACTTGGCGCCACAGTCTGGGTCACCGAAATAGATCCTATCTGTGCCTTGCAGGCAGCAATGGAAGGTTACCGGGTTGTCAGGATTGAAGATGCTCTCGATGTTGCTGACATCTATGTCACCACCACGGGCAATAAAGACATCATTACCCATGACCACATGGCCGCCATGAAAGACCAGGCAATTGTCTGCAACATTGGTCACTTCGACAACGAAATTGACATCGCCGGTGTTCAGAAATACGAATGGGATAACATTAAGCCACAGGTTGATCACATCGTCTTCCCCGATGGCAAACGTATTATCATGCTGGCCGAAGGTCGCCTGGTTAACCTGGGCTGTGCAACCGGTCACCCATCATTTGTCATGTCCAATTCATTTACCAACCAGGTCTTGGCGCAAATCGAGTTTTTTACCAGGCCGGAAGAATACCCGGTCGGAGTTTATACACTTCCCAAGAAACTCGACGAAGAAGTTGCGCGCCTGCACCTGGATAAAATCGGTGTCAGGTTGACTGTTTTAACCCAGGAACAGGCAGACTATATCGGTGTGCCGGTTGAAGGACCCTACAAAGCAGATCATTACCGGTATTAATCTTTGCACCACGAAGAACACAAAGCACTCAAATTATTTTGACTTGATGGCTTCGTGTTCTTTGTGAACTTTGTGATGAATGATATGAAAAACCCAACCAAAACTTTCAGTTTTGAACTGTTCCCGCCCAAAACAGCAAAAGGTTTCGACAACCTGAAAAACACGGTTAAAACCCTGAACCAGTACGACCCTGATTTTTTCTCGGTGACTTATGGTGCTGGCGGCTCCACCCAGGAACGCACTTTTGAAACCGTTGACTGGCTGCGTGAAGAAGGTATTGCAACTGCACCGCATTTATCGTGCATTGGTTCAACCCGTGATGAGATTCTCGATATCCTTAACCGCTACCGCAACCAGGGAATCAATCGCATCGTTGCCTTGCGTGGTGACCTGCCATCAGGTGCTGGCCTTGGCAGCCTGGGAGACCTGAATTACGCCAACGAACTGGTGGCATTGATTCGCGCCGATTTCGGTAGTGCTTTCCATATCGAAGTAGCCGCTTATCCTGAATTCCATCCACAGGCTTCCTCAGCTGCAACTGACCTGGAAAATTTCAAGCGCAAGGTTGATGCAGGTGCCACATCGGCGATCACCCAGTATTTTTATAGTGCTGATGCATTTTTTGCTTTTGTCGATAACTGTCAGAAAATGCAAATCGATATTCCCATCGTGCCCGGCATCATGCCAATTACCAATTTTGTACAACTGGCGCGTTTCTCCGATGCCTGTGGTACTGAAATTCCACGCTGGATTCGCAAGCGCCTGGAAAGTTATGGTGATGACATTGATGCTATCAGGGCATTTGGGCAGGATGTCGTGACAGCCATGTGTCAAAGACTGCTGGATAATGATGTTCCAGGCCTGCATTTCTATACCATGAACCAGTCTGCGCCGACGCTGGCCATATGGAATGATTTGGATATTTGATTTCCACACCACAAAGAACACTAAGATCACAAAGTTTTTTACTTAAAAACCGATAAAAATCAATAAGCGTAAATTCTGCTTAGCCAGGCAATTTCACAACATGTGTCATCATTGATTAGACTTAGTGTACTTTGTGCCCTTGGTGGTGAAATAAATCATGCGCGTTTCAAGAATTTATGTTGCTGATGTACTGAAAACAAACCAGGACATCAGGTTATCTGAAAAAACCAGTCATTACCTGCTTAAAGTTCTGCGGCTCAAGCCCGGTGCCGGGCTTATCCTGTTCAATGGTGATGGGTTTGATTACACAGCTGAACTGGTAGCTATTGATAAAAAAATGGCCATTGTCGAAATTCATCAGCAAAGTGAAAAGGAAGCTTCGCCCAAACTCGAAATTCATCTTGGTATAGGTTTATCCAAGGGTGACCGTTTAGAGCAGGTTTTACAAAAAGCCACAGAACTTGGTGTAACCGAGATCACCCCCCTGCTTACCGAACATACTGCGGTTAAACTTCGCCCGGAACAGCTTGAAAAAAAAATGCACCACTGGCTTGGCATCATCCAGTCAGCCTGCGAACAGTCGGGACGTCGTTACCTGCCTGAACTACATCAGGCTTCATCGCTGGACAATTGGTTTAAAAGCCACGGTCCTTGCCTGAAAATGGTTCTCGACCCGACTGCAACCACGCCAATGACTGAATATAAAGCTGCCGGCAAGCTGGCCTTCCTGGTCGGTCCAGAGGGGGGATTTTCAAAAACCGAAATTGAGCGGGCGCTAACAGCTGATTTTAACCGGGTACGCCTGGGCTCTCATGTTTTACGCACGGAGACCGCGCCCCTTGCTGCGATTGCTGCAGCCCAAACCCTGTGGGGCGATTTCAGATAGGAACTTCTAGATATACCCTGCAGCCGCTTTACCCAGGGCTTCAATATCAGGAATCCAGGCATCTTCACCTCTGTAAGTCAGGTGCTTTAATGTCATTTCAGGCAAAAACTCCTGCATCATGTCTTCATGAATTGTTTCACTGTTAACACGCGCAAGACGGGGAATACTGTTGCAAAGAATGCCGATAAACGGAACTTCCGGATTTGCATGCAGATTATGACAAAGCGCGATCCTGGAACGATAGCCAGGTGCGGCGGCTTCTTTTAAAACAAAGTATTCAAAAGTTACCAATGGCACTTTGCGTTGCCGCCAGGTAACACTACCCAGCATCCATGCTGGCGCATTGATTACCGGGTCAGGATCCCTGTAACCAATCACCTCTGATACGGTCACATTGGGCAATAACAGCTGGGTTTCATTCAAAGGCAGCAAAACTCCACGCAAATCCGCCAATGAATCTGGCTGTGACTGTTGGGTTACTTCAGCTGTGTCACTCATCATTCATTACCTGCCAATGCAATATAAATATTTTCCAGCAATTCTTCTTCCTGGTAAGGCTTACCCAGGTAGCCATTCACTCCCAGATCCAGCGCCCGGTTACGATGTTTATCACCGGTACGTGACGTGATCATGATAATAGGAATATTCTTCAGGTCATCACGGTTCTTCATGTGGCGGGCCAATTCGAAACCATCCATTCTTGGCATCTCAATATCCAGCAACATGACGTCCGGAGTTCTATCCTGCAAAATTTCGAGTGCATCCACCCCGTCTTTTGCGGTAACCACTTCCATGTTGTGACGCGCAAGCAGACGACTGGTTACTTTACGGACCGTTATGGAGTCATCCACCACCATAACCGTAACCCCGGCACTGACATCTGCAGCCTCGTCAGCTTCCAGCACCTCGTGATGTGCAATACCACTACGCACCAGTGCATTAACATCAATAATCAAGGCAACCTGTCCATCACCCATGATGGTACCGCCGGTTATCCAGCGAACTGTACTCAACTGGGCACCTACGGATTTCACCACGATCTGGCGGTTACCAATCAGATGATCAACCTGCAGGGCCATTCGGTTTTCACCTGAGCGTACCAGTAAAACCGGGTAGGAACGGCGCTGCTCAGCTATGCTTGCCTGGCTTTGACCCAGTAATGCGCCAAGATAGCGCACCTGGTAATGATGGCCTGCATATTCAACATCCGCCTGTTCACCTCTATGCACCGCCTCAATCTGTTCACGCGGAACACGCAAAACGCCTTCAATCGCCGTATGAGGCACCGCATAGGTCTCTTCACCAACACGGACCAGCATGGCATCTGAAATCGCCAACGTATAAGGCAGACGAATACTGAAACTCGTGCCCCTGCCAGCTGCAGAGTCAATTTCCAGAGTGCCACCAAGCTGTTTCACCTGACTGGCAACAACATCCATACCAACACCGCGACCGGAGATCTGCGTCACTTCGCTGGCCGTAGAGAAACCCGCTTCCAGGATAAACTGCATGACGGCATCGTCATCCAGCTCTGAATCCTTATCCATCAGGCCTCTATCAATAGCCCGCTCACGGATGGTTTCAAGGTTCAAACCATGACCATCATCCGCAATCGTCAGCAGGATCTCAGTACCTTCACGTTCCAGGGCCATACTGACCAGACCTTCTTCAGGCTTGCCAACAGCTTTCCTGTCCTGCGGATTTTCAATCCCGTGGCCTACAGCATTTCGTAACAGATGCTCCAGCGGGCCCATGATATTGTCGAGAATGGTCCGGTCCATTTCACCCACGGCACCACCGATTTCAAGACGCGCTTGCTTACCCAGCGACCTGGCTGTCTGCCGGACAACACGCTGCAGACGATTCATCTGCGCTGAAATGGGCACCATGCGGGTACGTAACAAACCATCCTGCAAGTCGGTAGCCACACGTGACTGTTGTAACAGCAAGGTATCGGTTTCGCGTGTCAGGTCATCCATAGCCGTTTTGATTGAAACCAGGTCGTTAGCGGTCTCAGACAAGGCTCGGGATAACTCCTGGATAGTTGAAAATCTGTCCAGTTCCAGCGGATCAAAATCTTTCTGGTAGTCCAGGTCATCAATATTTTCTTTTTCGTAGCGAAACAGAATCTGGGCTTCGGTCTCAATTTCCATTTGCCGCAACTGGTTATGTAAACGCTCAACCGTCTGTTCCAGCTCGGCCAGGTTGAAGCCCATGGTTGAATTCTGCTGCTCAATACGCGAACGGAAAATCGAAACCTCACCGGCGTTGTTAACCAGCTTATCCAGCAGATCGGCATTAACCCTGACCTGCTCTTTGGATTGCGCCTGTTTCTTCTTGTCCTGTTCCGGTTTCTTACTGGCACCCAGATCAAAATGCATCAATTCAGACGCATAACTGGGGCTCTCGGAATAAAGCTGTGAATCAGTCAGTTCTGAAGATTCAAGTAGCTGTGACTCTCTGAGCAACTCGTCATCAGTCAGTAACTGTGAATCAATCAGCAAACGTGAGTCAGAAAACTGGCTGTCTTCACCAATAGCTGCGGCTTCAACAGTTTCTCCGGGCTCCTCCGGTAGTGTTTCCGGCTCTGGTTCTTCTGCTGCTTCAATTCCGATTGCCGCTGCCAACGCGTCTTCAATGGAAGTGCGCGCCTGCTTCTCGGATTCGGCTTTGTCTGCCTGTTCCTCAACTTCAGGAACTTCTGCTAATGCCTGAAGATCCTCAGCTTCTTCATCAGCTGCCTCACCCTCTTCTGCCACCGGCTCATCCATGAAATCTGCAGAGGGAAACCCGGCATCATCGGGCACCTCGGGCCCGCGTGATTCAATGTCGGTTGTTTCCATCTCTACCGTTTCAGGTTGAGACAATTCAGCTTCAGGTATTTCAGTTTCAGCCGGCTCAATAACCGCTTCATCCAATGCTTTGACTTCTCCGCTACGCAGCGAATCTTCCAGAAGCGCGATCAAGGTGTTGTCAGCAACAACACGTCGACCAGCCTGCAAATCATCAACCTGGCTGCCGATGCGGTCTGCTGTGCGCAATGCAAGCTGCAATGCCTCCGGCGAAGATTTGAGCGTGCCATTTTCCAATGCACCCAGGAATGACTCCAGCGCGTGACTCAGATCACCCATTGTCATGACACCAGCCATACGCGCACCGCCCTTCAGCGTATGCAGAGTACGGTGCAACCCGGGAATCTGCGACAGGTCCGCAGGGTCTGCAACCCAGGACTGCATGGCGTTATCCATGTCTTGCTGAAGTTCCTGAGCTTCTTCCAGGAAGATGGCAACCATTTCCTCATCAAGCTCTTCTTCCGGCTCTTCCCTGCCAGCCTCCGGTAATTCGGCAGCTTCAGCTACTTCCTGTAAATCCTCAACAGGTTCCGCAGTTTCTTCACCCTTATCAGCAGTCGGCTCGTCCATGAGCTCTGCAGAGGGCAACACCGATTCGGACTCGGGTTCCGGTGGTTTGGGTTCAGGCTCTGGTTGCGGCTCTGGCTCTACCTTCTCAACAAGCTCACTGCCAACTTGTTCAGCTGGCTTCACTTCTCCTGCGCCAAGTGATTCCTCCAACAGCGCAATCAAACTTTGATCCGCCTCTACGGGGCGACCATTGCGTAAATCGTCAACCTGGCTGGCAAGACGGTCTGCCGTACGCTGCGCAAGTTGCAATGCCTCTGGTGAAGACTTGAGCGTGCCATTTTCCATTGCACCCAGGAATGATTCCATCGCGTGACTGAGATCACCCAGCCCCATCACACCCGCCATGCGTGCACCCCCCTTCAGGGTGTGCAGCGTGCGATGTAGCCCCGGTATCTGCGATAGATCAGCATGGTCTTCGGACCAGGACTGCATCGCATTATCCATTTCTTCCTGGAGTTCTTCGGCTTCTTCCAGGAAGATGCCAACCATTTCGTCATCCAGTTCTTCGTGTAACTGGGTTTCTGGCTCTGGCTCTGGCTCTGGCTCTGGCTCTGGCTCTGGCAAGCTATCCTCTAGTTCTGCAACCAGTTCAGGCGCTTCTTCAGTTTCAAGTTCAAGGGATTCCGCTTCAAGGGACTCTGCTTCAAGCACCTCTTCAGAATAGGTAAATTCAGAATTCGCATCCGGAGCTTCCAGCGATGACTGAACAAGATTAATTCTGGCATTGATGTCCTCAACCATCACTTCCCAGTCAGGTAACTGGCAGTCGGCTTTATTAATGCAGTGATTAACAGCTGCAATGGTTTCAGCCGAACGCTCGAGCAACCGCATATCCTCTTCCTGCAGGCTCACTTCGTGAGCTGCTATACCATTAATCAGTTTTTCCAAGGCACCTGCAATGGCCGCCACAGGCCTGACTTCAGCCATGTTTGCGCTGCCGCGCAGGGTATGGATAGCACGTGTCAATGGCTCGGAAACGTAGAATGCTGCTCTCGAGGTATCTCGTTTCGATTCGGCAATAAATTCCCTGATGGTATTCAGATGGTCATTGCTTTCAGTCGAGAAAATATCCTGCAGCACCGAATCAAGTTCGATTTGTGCAGCTTGTTCAATTGTTTCAGGCTCGCTAACTTCTTCAGAAATTTCTTCTTCCGCTTCGAGCATCAGATCTTCTGGCAATTCAAAACCAAAATCGTCAATCTCTTCCAGTGAAAGCTCATCAATATCCGCTTCCAGGGATTCATCCATGGAGATCATGTCCAGATCGGCAGACTCATTGACTTCAGGTTCTGCCGGTGTGATTTCTTCTGCAGGTTCTGCAACTGCCAATTCCGCAACTTCCCTGCCTTCTGACAGTGCATCAGCTGCTTGCTGCAGACTGGTGACATCCACAGTGACTGCTGTACCCTCTTGTTGTGATTCAAGCAGTTGCGGCAATGCATCAACAACCTGGTCCATCAGGTTAATCATTGCTGGACTGACCTGGATAGCACCATCTATCAGGCGGTTGAGCATATTTTCAATGCTCCAGGCAAATTCACCTATCGTTAAGGCACCTACCAGTCGACCACTACCTTTTAAGGTATGAAATGAACGTCTGAAGCGTTCCAGTGATGACTGGTTATCCTGGCTTTCTTTCCAAAGTGGATATTCAGTCTGGATAACCTGGATTTCTTCTTCAGCTTCTTCAACGAAAATATCCAGAATTTCCGAATCGATATCATCCAGCAAAGGTGGCGCTGCAACAGGTTCCGGTTCCGGTTCCGGTTCCGGTTCCGGTTCTGGCATCATTTCAACAGGCTGGACCTCATCTGGCGTTTCAACAGATGCTGCAATTTCTGTCTCAAGTAATACTTCCTCTTTCCAGCCCCCTCAGAGTCAGGCATCTCCAGTTCAAGATCATCCAGCGAAAGTAATGATTCTTCTGCTTCAACCACGTCAGCCTGGACTTCTCCGGCCACATCGAGATCAACAGATTCCAGTTCCAGATCATCAAGGGACAAAACCGGCTCTTCCGACTCGGCGATCTCACTGACTGCCTCGTCAGCAACGGCCTCCATTTCGAGCGGCTCTACTGCTGCACTGCCCTCATCAACAGAAACCTCTTCCACAGAAACCTCTTCCAGAGAGCTTTCAGGCAATTCCAGTGTCAATTCATCCGGAATTTCGTCTGACAGTTCAAGATCCAGTGACAGAGCATCCTCTTCTGCAGTTATTGCTGCTTCGGCAACCGTTTTTTCAACAACAGGCTCTTGCGCTTCCTCAACCTGCTCTGCTTCTTCGACAAAGGCTTCTTCGATAACCGTTTCTTCGTCAGCTTCCAGCGCTTCAATTTCCGGTTTTGCTTCCTCGATTGATTCTGCACGCGGAATAGTCAGCTCTTCAGTTTCTGATTCAACCGGTTCCAGCGATGGATTCAGCTTCTCGGCCAACTCCGGCGATTTCACCAGTTTAACAAGGCTTTCACCTGCAAAATCCAGAATTCCCTGGCGATCGGAAGAATCTTCCTGCAGGGCTTCCATGTAGTATTCGATACTGGTAACGACCTCGGCCAGCAAATCCAGGTCAGAGGTCTCAGGCACATCCTGCCCCAGCAGGTTGTCCTGTATGTAACGGTTTACCTCACGACAGATAATCGCCGCGTTATCTTCCTCGATCATGTGGAAAGCGCCCGCCATACGGGTGAAACGGGCCGGCATGTCTTCGAGTGCCGTATTCATTTCCGGCGTTTCAAAGTAAGTGCTAAGCACTTCTTTTACAGCCCGGATTTCTAACGTAGCTTCCCGCAAAGCAGCATGAATATGCGTATCAATCTCGCCTTCCGGCAAGTCACCATCAGGTTGTATGGCATCTTTACCCTGTAATTGATGCAGATTGGCCAGGGTGGATTCGACAAATAACAGGTCACTGGCCATCGTCATCAGTTCATCGTCAGTCGGCTGATGACCCTGCGCTACCTTCTCCTGGATATAATTGCCATGTTTACGAATCCTGCTCTGGATGCCGGCCTGCCCCAACATGCCGAAAGTATCCGCAACCTTGCCGAAGATGTCTTTTAAATCGAGAATGGATGACAACTCAGCACGGTCACCACGAATGTATAGGTCAATCGTATCCTTGATCCGGGTAAGGTCTTCCTGAACAGCATCACGCACGGCTGCCAGCAGGTTTTCATCAACCAGGCCTTCAGCTGTGTCCGAACCAATTGCCTTGACCGCTTCCTTGAGATCATATTTTTCCTGGATTTTTTTGATTACCGGATTTTCTGTATCTGCCGATGCAATATAAAACAGGATGTTTTTCAAAAGGCCCAGGGCAAAACCACATTCAGTAGCTGCCTCGCCTTTTTCAATAACGTATTTAATTTCACGGTCAAGATGGGCGATCAGCAATTTAACACTGATTGAGGGTTCTATGGATTCTTCCTGGACACCGGTAATCAATGCCTGGGCTGCATCCCAGATACGGATACTACATGCCGTGCCCGATGACTTTAACAGGCGAACAAACACCTGGCGGATCAGGTTCAGACTTTTTTCCGGCTCAATCTGGCGGTACCAGCCCAGCAATCCCTTATGAAAATGCCCACGTAACTGCCTGGCAATATTCTTCAGTTCAGGATTAGGCTCACCACCGGTTTCTTCAACCAGCATCTGGTTGAGATGTGGCGCAAAGAAGGCAGTCTCGGATAACAGGCCAGCGTCGCGCGATGCCCTGAGATCGTTAATGATCGACAATACGGAAAACGGCAGATCAGGTGCACCTTTTTCCAGGCGTTCCAGGTAATCAGGCAGCTGCACCAGTGCCAGCATCAAGGCCTCGGCACTGTCCTTGCCGGCACCGGGTTTTGCAGTGACCAGCGTACGGGCAACAGCTTCCATCTCCTCGGTAAGCATGGTCGCACCGGTGAGCTGCACCATCTTCAGGGTACCCTGAATTTTATGAATCAGATCTGCACCATCTGACATCTGTGGGCTTTGATAGCCCTTTTCGACGAACTCTTCCAGGATCAAAGTTGCCTGTTTGATTAACTCATTCAGGTCTTCTTTGAGCCATTTGAGTGCACTCCTGTCCTGCCCCTGCGTCATGCCGTTTCCTTAATCATGCATTAGTGCCAAAAAATCCCAGTTTCCGATACCTTACTCAGGCAGTCGGAAGCCAGCCACCGAACGGCTCAACTCATCAGACATATCGGCCAATGTACCGATCGATGCAGCCGACTGGTTGGTGCCTTCTTTGGTCTGCTCAGTAATTTCCTTAATAACACTCATGTTCGTTCTAATCTGGGTCGCACCATCAGCCTGAAGTTTTGCCGAAGTTGCCATTTTCTGAGTGATATCCGCAATGTAGTTTGAAACGTTTTCAATTTCTTTGAGTGCGTCACCGGCACCTTCTGCCAGCTTGGCACCGTTAACAACCTCGGTTGTGGATGTTTCCATTGAAGAAACCGCTTCGTTGGTATCCGCCTGAATGGTTTTAACCAGTGCTTCAATCTGCTTGGTTGCATTGGATGAACGTTCCGCCAAGCGCTGTACCTCATCCGCAACTACCGCAAAACCACGACCAGCTTCACCAGCCATTGCCGCCTGCATTGCTGCGTTCAGGGCAAGAATATTGGTCTGGTCGGCGATATCATCAATCAGCTCAACAATATCCCCGATCTGTTGCGAGCTTTCACCCAGTCGCTTGATACGTTTGGATGTCTCCTGAATCTGCTCGCGAATATTATCCATACCCTTAATCGTGTCATGCACCGCGTTGGAACCTTTACCGGCGATTTCAACCGAGCGATGCGCAACATCTGCTGACTCGCCCGCATCACTGGACAGGTCTTCCAGTTCGGTACTCATCTCAACAACAGCTTCCGAAGCTGCGGTAATCTGTTCAGCCTGATGCTCAGAAGCCTCTGCCAGATGCAAGGCAGTTGCACGGCTTTCCTGCGCCGATGCCGACACCTGAACCGAGGTTTCGTTGATCGTGGTAACCAGGCTGCGCAAAGCTTCAATCGCGTAGTTAATCGAGTCAGCGATGGCACCCGTAATATCCTCGGTGACGGTCGCGGTTACTGTCAGGTCACCATCAGCGAGGTCACCCATTTCATCCAGCAACCTGAGAATCGCTTCCTGGTTTCTTTCGTTCTGCTCAGCTGTCAGGCGCTGACGCTTGTTGGCGCTGGCAATCAATGACCAGGCGAGCAATGCCAGAAAGAGCAGCGACAATGCACCCAGACCGGTTACAAAAGTCGGCCCCACCTGAATGCCCCCGATATGCCATAAGCCCGGGGATGTAGCATAAGTATCAATAAGGCCACGTGCAGACTCGTTAACCTTGTCCGAAGCTCCTGCAACCTGGCCAGCCGCTTCCAGGGCGGGCAGAAGTTCAGGCGTCAGTTCAAGAATTTCATCAGCATAATCACCAACCGTACTGAACAGACTCTGAATGTTCTCCAGCATCTCAATGACTTCAGCATCTTTGATTTTAGTGATACCCAGCATCTCATCACCATTAAGCATACCGTTCAGAACCGCACTGAAAGTGGATGCATCCTGGCTGAACTGGTCAAGCGCAACAGCCGACATCTCACCGCCTTCCAGTACGTTATTAACGTTGTTCTGGATACGCTGGGCCAGCATTAACTGCCTGGATGCGATAGCAAGCTGGGCTTGTGGAATATCGATTGCAACCAGAATTTCAACAACTTCGTTCGACAGTTCCGATACCTCAGGTATGGTTTCGTTAATAACCTCAACAAAATCACCTACCTTGGAAACCGCCTGCTGACTGACCAGTATCTGGTCAGCATATTCTTTCAGCTCCAGCCAGGTACTTTCCATATCATCCAGAATGTCATTCATCGACGCAGGAGAGGCTGGTAAGCCTGCAGCTGGATCACCCAGCTTCAATTCTTTCATCAGGCGTGCAAATTTATCCCTTGCATCACGTAGCTGGGGAAAAGCCTGTTTGACGCCCGAGGCCGCTTCCAGTGAATAAGTTGCAATCTCCTGCGAAACCACTCGCTGCTCGGATGCCCTCAAAGAGTACTCCGCTTCCTGTCCTTCCCAGGACGTTACCTTGATGGAAGTCACAAAGGCCAGGATAATCGTGGTAAGCGCCAAACCCCCAAAAAGTAACGTCTTGTCCGACGTATCAGATTTGTTTTTAGAGCCAAATTTCATGGAACGCCCTCCAGTTATTGTCCTTAAATATTCTTTTTATCTGTTTCATGCTGCCGCCATCCTGAATTGTTCATCACTGACCAGTTGATCCATACTCAACACTGGCCAGATACCATCCTCGTTCTCAAAAGCACCCTGCACAAAGCGACCGATTACGCCTTCAATTCTTGCTGATGAAATACTCTGCTCTTCACTGAAGTGACGCATACCCTGCACATCACCAACGAGTAAACCGGTAGTAACATCACCGCGATTGATTACCAGCACACGTGAACGCCTGTTGGTGACAACGGGCTTGTCACCCAGAAATGCCTGCAAATCGATAATAGGTAACAGGTTGCCTCGAATATTGGCGATACCTTTCACCCAGTTTTTTGCGCCTGGAACACGGGTTAAAGTATTTGGTAAATTCAGAATCTCAGTGACTTCGTCCATTGGAGCCAGTACGCGAATTCCTGCCACTTTAAAAGCAAGACCCGCCCAGACAGACAACAAGGTAGCATCGTCGGTCTCACCAGTGGCACGGGCAAGACTTTTGTTTTCTATATCCCGTAACAGGTCAATTGCAGGCTGTGTAGAAGTATTCATCTTGAAAAAAAATCAGCTCATGACCTCGGAAATTTTTGCGACCAGGTCTTTCTTATTTACCGGTTTGACCAGGTATGCAGTCGCCCCCTGTCTTAGACCCCATTCCTTGTCGGTACGCTGATCCTTGGTGGTCACCATAATGATGGGGATTGATGATGTCGCATCGTTTTTTGAAATTTTCCGGGTAGCCTGGAAGCCATTCATTCCCGGCATCACCACATCCATTAGTATCAGGTCTGGCTTTTCCTCTGTAGCCCGGGTAACACCCTCTTCACCGGATTCTGCAGAAATCACGACATGGCCGGCCTCTTCAACAGCCGACTTGAGAATGTGCATTTCAGTTGGTGAATCATCAACAATCAGTATTTTTGCCATTATTTCCTTCTCTTTGGTCAATATCAGGCATCCACGGAAAACTCGCGTATTGCCCCTAACAGTTCGTCTTTGGTAAAAGGTTTGGTCAGATACTGGTCAGACCCGACCACCCTGCCCCTGGCTCGATCAAACAAGCTATCTTTGGATGACAGCATAATGACCGGCGTGTTTTTAAATTCCTTATTGTTCTTGATCAGGGCACAGGTCTGATAACCATCCAGACGCGGCATCATGATGTCGACAAAAATAATATCGGGATGGCTGTCAGCAATAACCGACAGAGCTTCAAAACCATCAGTAGCCGTTATCACGTCACAGCCTGCCTTTTTCAGCAGGGTCTCTGCAGTACGACGTATCGTCTTACTGTCATCAATCACCATGACTTTTAAACCCGCAATATCAACGCTCTCTTCTGTCACCTGTAAATCCCCTTTTATGGGTTAAATTCTGTTCTAGTTGGATGCAACCGTGGTCAAGCCAAACAATTGCCACATTTGCATACCACCACGGTAATATAATAATTTGTCTTCCGGATAACCCGCTTTCAGCAGTCCCTTGATGGCCCTTGGCGACTGACCACAAGCAGGGCCGTTACACCAGAGAATCAGTTTTTTGGCTCCGCTAAAATCCCAATGCTCGGTTTTATGCTCACCATCGGCGATACCCCATTGCTCCATCTGTAACAGCAGGGAACCAACATCTCTTTGCTTGGCACCAAACTGCTCAAGATAACCTTCCATCTCAGGGCTATCCGGCTCTTTACTCAACTCGGTAAATGGAATATTCACAGAGCCGGGAATCGTGCCCTTGGCAAACCAGGTCGGGGTACGGGCATCAATCAGCATGCCGTCACCATCACGCAGTTCATTTTCCATAAAATGAAACATTTCTGTTTCTGCAACAGTTTCCACGCCTGGCACCACTTCCACTGGACGAATACAAAACGGCGGACACTTTCTGGCTGTTTTTGCAAAGTAACCTTTCAGTTCGTAATCAGGATCCTGGACTCGCTGCACCTTGATTGAACGTCCTTCATGGATGACATGAAGGTAAGGTTTACCTTCCATCAATGGAATAAAATCACTGCCACCACCCACTTCCAATTCATCAGCCTGAACCAGGCTAGTGCCCAGCATCAAAGCCAGCAGGCCCGAGGTGAATTTATTCTTTATTTTTACAAACATGTTCCAAACATCTCCAGTTACTACGGAAAACATCTGCCAATACCACTCTGGCTTGAAATAGCCCAACTAACGTTGCATAAATCGATCAATTATTTTTTTTCTTAGTTTCACAAACGAGGTACCACGCTCATATTCCTGCACAATTTCCTGGCGACTGCGTTCCGGTAGCTTGGAATAAAACTTAAAGCTTCCCTGGTACTTCTCAGCAAGTATCTTCTCAAACTCGTCACGTGATGCCTCATCAACCTCTGCGCTTCCAGTTGTTTTTTTTTTGTCTGTTTCCTGTCTGGCATCGACCTTTTCCGACTCAGCTTCAATCGCAGACAGAAAATCATCTTCCGCAGCCAAAATCGGGCCTGATTGCAATAAGCCACAGGCAATTGCAAATAAAAGTGGCTTTTTGGTCTGCATGTTTAAACGCAACAGCTGGACTCCAATGTCTTTAGTGACGAGTTCGTCGTTTTTTCTGCTTTGTGCAGCTTTTATCGACCCTCCTACAGACAACTTTAATTATTTTTAAAAAAAACTCTGTTAGTTGTTATTTCAGGTGACTTTTTATTTTCGAAATTATTTGTCGCCTGATAGACCACGTTGTTTTCGACTTTACAAAAAAGCTCGGCTGTCAATACTGTACAACGCCAAAATTAACATTATGATGAGCACATGAAGATTTCTCTTGGGGTCCTGATGGACCCAATCCAGCATATCCAGGTTTATAAAGACAGTACTTTTGCCATGCTGCTCGAGGCACAAAGGCGCGGCTGGGATATCTGGTACATGGAACAGGGTGATGTCGTTCTGAGAGACAACCAGGTGATTGCCCAGGCTGAACATCTCGCGATTATCGACCAGGACGAAGGCTGGTTTGAATTTGGCCGAAGCCGCGAGATCCGACTGGCTGACCTCGATGTCATCTTAATGCGCAAAGACCCGCCCTTTGACATGCAGTATATTTACACAACTTATCTGCTGGAACTCTCCGGCAGCCTGGTCGTGAATAGCACCCAGTCGCTTAGAGATGCCAATGAAAAACTTTCAACGGCCTGGTTCCCGCAGTGTTGCACACCCACCCTGGTCGCCAGCCAGGCCCAACAGTTTGTTAATTTCATTGATGAACAGGAAGACGTGATTGTAAAACCGCTGGACGGTATGGGTGGCGCTTCAATTTTCAGAATTAAAAAACAGGACCCCAATACCAATGTCATTCTGGAAACACTGACGCAGCACGGTAACCGGTTTATCATGGCTCAAAGATTTATCCCTGAAATCACTGCAGGCGATAAACGCATTCTGATCATTGACGGCACGCCCGTACCTTACGCACTGGCCAGGATTCCGCAGGAAGGCGAGAACCGGGGCAACCTGGCAGCTGGCGGAAGCGGCATAGGCGTTCCGCTGACAGAAAGAGACTTCTGGATTTGTGAGCAGGTTGCACCTGAATTAAAACGTCGCGGCATTCTTTTTGCCGGCATCGATGTTATTGGCGACTACCTGACTGAAATTAATATCACCAGCCCAACCTGCATTCGCGAACTGGACAAAATTTACAATCTGAACATCAGCGCTCAGCTCATGGACGCTATTGAGGAAAAACTCTCCGTATGAATTTTCGTTTCAAAGAACCCAGAATACTGGCCTGGATGCCTCTTATTGTCATAGTTCTTTTATTCCTGTTATGGCGTTCAACACCTGAGCTGCCCGTACACAACGAACGTTTCATGGCCTTTGGCACCATGATGGATGTCAGCATGGTTGGTGTCAGCAAGGAACTCTCGGCCACTGCCGTTACACAACTTGAAGATGATTTCGCACAGATGCACAAACTCTGGCATGCCTGGGATCCAGGCCCGCTTGGACGGGTCAACCAGCTGATTGCAGAAGGTCAGAGTTTTTCCGCACCAACATCTGTGCTGCCCCTGATCGAAATCGGTCAACAACTCGCTGAAAACAGTGACAACCTGTTCAATCCGGCGATCGGCCAGCTGATTAATGCCTGGGGATTTCATAATGACAACCCTGAAGGCAAGAAGCCGCCCAGCGACGAAACAATCCAAAAGTTACTTGAACTTGACCCAAAAATGTCCGATCTGCAGATTGACGGATTCAAACTGAGTTCATCCAATCCCGCGGTAAAACTTGATTTTGGTGCTTATGGCAAGGGCTTTGGAATTGACCGCGCTATCGAAACACTGCGTGAAATGGGCATTAACAACGCCATCATCAATGCCGGCGGTGATTTAAGGGCGATCGGCTCCAGGGCCGGGACACCCTGGCGGATCGCTATAAAAAAACCCACTGGCTCCGCCGTACTGGGTGTTATCAAGACAGATACTGATGAAAGCATCTTCACATCCGGTGACTACGAACGAAATTACGTGCATGAAGGCAAGCGTTATCACCACATCATTGATCCACGCAGCGGCTATCCTGCTAAAGGCATTGCTTCAGTGACCGTAATTCACACTGATGCCACAACTGCTGACGCCGCGGCTACCGCCCTGTTTGTTGCAGGTGTCTCCGACTGGCATCGTATTGCCCGCAAGATGGGCATAAAATACGTGTTAATGATTGATTCTGAAGGTACTTTGCATATGAACCCGGCAATGCAAAAACGCATTGAATTACTGCCGTCAGATAATAAAATTATTATCAGTCCACCATTAACCTGAAGTTACTGCATGTCTTCACTAGCTCACAGTATCAACTCCTCGGATCGTCTGGGAATGATGCTGCTCGTTGCCCTGGTGATTCATGCCATTATCATCCTTGGTGTCGTTTTCGATGTTGTTAATCCACAACAGGAAAACAGCGAAAAGGCTCTCGACATTATCGTTGTCAGAAATCCCATCGTGGAAAAAAATGACCAGGAAGTGGATTTTCTTGCACAACAGTCACAGAAAGGCGGCGGTGAACTGGAAGAGAAAAAACGTCTGACTTCAGAACCAACCAAACCGACTTTGAAACCTGAACCGAAAAAACAGGTTGAAGCATCTCCAACACCGCCAGCCCAGTCAGCTCCGGAAAATAAAGTCCTGGTGCAGAAAAAAGCGCCCCGGAAAAAAGTCGCGGCAAAACCCAAACCCAAGGTTGAAAAACAGTCCAAAACAATCAGCATGGACCAGTTGCTGGCCAGTACCCAGACTGAAATTGATCTGCTGACAGCTGAAATTGATTTTCGCAAGCAGACGCAGAGCAAAAAACCCCGCCGTAAATTTATTAACAGCAGTACCCAGGAATACAAATACGCCTCCTACCTGACAGCCTGGCGCAAAAAGGTGGAAAGTATCGGCAACCTCAACTACCCGGAAGAAGCCAAAAAGAAAAAGATCTACGGCAATATCCTGATGACAGTGATTTTAAAACCGGATGGCAAAGTCAGCAGCATCAAGATCCGTAAATCATCCGGACACAAACTCCTTGATGATGCCGCGATTCGAATCGTTAACCTGGCCTCACCTTTTGCACCATTCCCGAAAAATATTCGCCAGGAGACAGATGAACTGGTTATTACGCGG
This sequence comes from uncultured Gammaproteobacteria bacterium, assembly GCA_963801985.1. GTDB lineage: Bacteria > Pseudomonadota > Gammaproteobacteria > Chromatiales > Chromatiaceae > JABDQZ01. The sequence goes on along the minus strand of CAWDGV010000012.1, from coordinate 78,346 downwards.
ACATGGCAGTTTGTCAGTGGCAACAAATTATTCAGTAAACAGTGATTAGCACCCCTTGGTACCGGTCAGTCACTGAATAAGCCCTTCCCTGAGCTTGATAGAGCCATTCAAAGATCAAATGGCGCTTGAAGAAAACCCCGTAGCATTGGATACTTACAGTCATGGAGCCTGGATCAAACCTGACGAATCATTTCCTCATCGCCATGCCGGCGCTTAATGATCCCAATTTTTTTCATACCGTTACCTATATTTGCGAACACAGCGACCAGGGCGCTATGGGCATTGTCATAAACCGCCCAATCGAAATGCATTTATCGGATATTTTCGAACATATGAACATCAGTGAAGAAAGTGACACTGATGCCAGCCAACTGGTATTCAACGGCGGCCCGGTTGAAGAGGATCGTGGTTTTGTGCTGCACCATTTCAGTAAAAAATGGGACTCAACACTCAAGATTACGGACACCCTGGCCATTACTACCTCGCGTGATATCCTCGAAGCTATTGCGCATGGCAAGGGTCCTCAACAAAGCCTGGTAGCCCTGGGTTATGCCGGCTGGGGTCAAGGCCAGCTGGAGCAGGAAATAGTGGATAATGCCTGGCTGTCCGTGCCTGCCGACGAGCAGATATTGTTCGACCTCCCGGTAGAACAACGCTGGCAGGCTGCTGCCAGTAAAATTGGCGTCGACCTGAACCTGCTATCATCTACCGCAGGGCATGCCTGATGGGCAGTACACTGGGTTTCGATTTCGGCACCCACAAAATCGGTATTGCAGTAGGACAATCCATAACTGGAACAGCCAGCCCGGTAACCACGCTATCTTATATAAAGCAGAAGCCTGACTGGGATGGTATTGAACGCATTATCAGGGAATGGCAACCCGACATGCTGGTTGTCGGCCTGCCCTACCAGATGGATGACCAGGAAGCTGAACTGGCGAACCGCGCCAAACGATTTGCACGGCAACTTGAAGGGCGTTATAAACTCCCGGTCGCAATGGTGGACGAACGACTGACTTCGCGTGAAGCAATCAACCGCCTTGGAAAAAAATCTGCCAAAGATGTCACCCTGGTCGACTCCATGGCCGCAAAACTGATACTGGAAACATGGCTAAACAAATAAACCCGACTGAATTCATGCAGGAAAACGCTATCCTTGAATTGATTGATGGCATGGCCGGCGAACTTAAAACCCAGCTGGCAAAAAATAAAATTGAAGACCCGGTCATGATCGGTATTCACACCGGCGGCGTTTGGGTCGCCGAAAAACTGCATACCTTACTGGATATCCCGGAGCCACTGGGCACCCTGAATATTTCATTTTACCGCGATGACTTTTCCCGCATCGGACTCAACCCCCAGGTTAAGCCATCAGAGATTCCCTTTGAAGTCGAAGACCGGCATATCATCCTGGTGGATGATGTTTTACAGACTGGCCGTACAATCCGTGCAGCCATGAATGAAATCTTTGATTTTGGCCGGCCTGCATCCATTGTGTTTGCAGCCCTGATTGAGAAAGATGGACGTGAACTGCCGATAGAAGCCGACGTCATCGGCCTCAAGCCCACTTTAATCCAGAATGATTACATGACGCTTACCGGACCATCGCCCCTAAGCCTGACAATAGGCAAAATCACCAACCCGACAGAGGGAGGCAGTTGAGATGATGAATCGCAACAGCCAGCTGAACAGGGACGGCCAACTGAAACATTTTCTGTCGATTGATGGCCTGAAAAAGGATTTGCTCACCCAGATACTGGATACCGCAGAAAGTTTTACATCACTTTCCAGGCAGGGTCGCTCTATTAAAAAGGTACCTTTATTACGCGGCAAAACCATTACCAACCTGTTTTTTGAAAACAGCACTCGCACCCGCACAACTTTTGAACTGGCAGCCAAGCGCCTGTCTGCCGATGTTTTAAATCTTAACATCAGCACCTCGGCTACGGCTAAAGGCGAATCTTTGCTGGACACCTTGAGAAACCTGGAAGCCATGCATTGCGATATGTTTGTCGTCAGGCATGCCAGCTCCGGCGCTGCGCATTTTATTGCCAATCATTGCGCACCCCATATCAGCGTCATGAACGCCGGCGACGGCAGCCATTCGCATCCGACCCAGGCAATGCTGGATATGCTGACCATTCGCCAGCACAAGGGAGACTTTACACCGCTGCGAGTTGCGATTGTCGGTGACATCCTGCATTCACGGGTTGCACGCTCACAGATTCTGGCTCTTAACACCCTGGGAGTTTCTGAAGTCCGGGTCATCGCGCCGAGAACCCTGTTGCCATTCGATGCACGTGCCATGGGGGTGCATGTCTATCATGACCTCAACAATGGCATAAAAGATGTGGATGTGGTCATTATGTTGCGTTTGCAGAAAGAACGCATGGCGGGCGCATTACTGCCCAGTGAACACGAATACTTCCGTCTCTATGGCCTGACCGAGGAACGCTTACAGCATGCCAAGCCGGATGCTATTGTGATGCACCCCGGCCCCATCAACCGAGGCGTTGAAATGGACTCTAACGTGGCTGACGGCAAACGTTCAGTGATTCTGGAACAGGTCAGTAACGGTATTGCTGTACGCATGGCGATTATGACGATGTGCCTGGGCACCCAGAATGAAGAAAAACACCAGGACAAAAACACAGGCGAGGAAAAAGCATGACAGCTCATTTTTCCTCTATCAGCATTATTAATGGAAGACTAATTGACCCGGCCAACCAGATTGATGAGCAAGTCGATATTCATGTAAGCCAGGGCAGGATTCTAGCGATCGGCGACAGACCATCCGGCTTTGAGCCCGAACAGATTATCGATGCCTCCGGCAAGGTTGTCTGCCCGGGACTGGTAGACCTCAGCGCCCGCCTGCGTGAACCCGGCCAGGAACACAAGTCTACCATTGCCAGTGAAACCCGGGCAGCGGCAAAAGGCGGTATCACTACGCTGATCTGCCCACCTGACACTGACCCGGTCATAGATACTCCCGCCGTTATGGAGCTGGTACGTAGAAAAGCCAAGCAGTCCGGCTATGCCAGAGTGTTGGCCATTGCAGCGCTCACGCAGCGCCTTGCCGGCAAGGAACTGAGTGAAATGGCGGCACTACAGGAAGCGGGCAGTGTCGCCGCCAGCAATGCTGGCCATCCGCTTGGCAACACCCTGATTGAGCGCCGCGCACTGGAATATGCAGCCACCTTCGGCATCAAGGTTTTTATCAAGCCGGAAGACCCGCACCTGCGCAACGAGGGTTGTGTGCACGAAGGCGTGATTGCTGCCCGACTGGGTTTACCGGGATTTCCGGAAGCCGCGGAAACCGTCGCGGTCGCACGGGATATCGCATTGGCAGAAGCCACCGGTGCCCACATTCATTTCCAGGGTATCTCTACGGCCAAAGGCGTCAAGAAAATCAAGCGCGCCTGCCACGATGGTATTAATCTCAGTATTGATGTAAGCGCCCATCAACTCCACCTCACCGAGATGGATATCGACGATTTCAACACCAGTTGCCACGTTGACCCGCCCTTGCGCACCCTCGCTGACCGCGATGCTTTAAGAAAGGCAGTAGCCGAAGGCTCTATCCAGGCCATCTGTTCGGACCATCAGCCACACGAACCGGATGCCAAAGACATGCCGTTCCCTGATAGTGAAGCTGGCATTTCTGCCCTGGAAACCCTGTTGCCACTGACACTCAAGCTGGTACAGGAGAAAGTTATGGACTTACCTACCGCCCTGGAACGTGTCACCATTGCACCCGCCAGGATTGCCGGCCTGCCCTTTGGTAGACTGGACGCCGGCCGTTCGGCTGACATCTGCATCTTTGACCCTGAAGCGCACTGGATACTGAGTGAGGAAAATATGTTAAGCCAGGGTAAAAATACACCCTTCCTGAACTGGGAGTTCACCGGACTGGTAACTCACACCCTGTTTGAAGGACGTGTCACTTATGAAGCTGGAAATGACCAATGAAACATAATCGAGATACCATATTTCAGGAAGATGCCGTTGTTTTGTCACACGAAGAAAAGGCCGGCGATCAGTTTATTCTACGTTTGCAGGCACCTGAGTGCGCAACCCATGCTTTACCCGGTCAGTTTGTACACCTGACAGTACACCCCCTGCAACCGTTACGCCGCCCCATCTCGATCATGCGGGTTTCAGCTACCGAGGGCTGGGTGGATTTACTTTACAAAATGGTGGGTACAGGTACGCAAAAATTATCCAAACGTGTGGTTGGCGAGACCATCAGTTTACTGGGCCCTATTGGGCAGCCTTTTGCTCCCACACGTAAACGCCCGCTCATGATTGGTGGTGGTGTTGGCATGCCACCCATGATCTTTCTGGCAGAAGCAGTCAGGGACGACAAAGACCTGCAACCATTTGTTATTTTAGGTTCCGAAGTACCTTTTCCGTTTAATCCACAACCTTCCCAGATCATGGTTCCCGGCCTGCAGGATTCAGTCATAGCAGCCATGCCATTACTGGATGACTGGGGTATTGCCAGTCGACTCGCCAGCCTGCAGGGCTATCCCGGTTGCCATGAAGGCTATGTCACCGACCTGGCACGTGACTGGCTGAACTCTTTGGACGAAGCTGCTCGCAACGAAGTCGAAATCTTCACCTGCGGCCCTCACCCCATGCTCGAAGCCGTGGTTAACCTGGCACGAGAATTTGATATTCCCGTGCAGGTTTCACTGGAAGAGTTCATGGCCTGTGGCGTTGGTGGCTGCGCCGGCTGCGTGGTTGAAGTTCAGACCGAAAACGGCTCTGCCATGAAACGCGTTTGCGTGGATGGCCCCGTGTTTGATGGATACAAGGTCTTCTCTCAAACAGCCTGAGCTCAACGAAGCTACCGGTCATTTAGCAGGAGAGGTGTCAGCAGCATGGATGCTGCTGTCAAGCCCCCAGGGATGGGTTAACGGCGTCCTCTGCGGCTAAGTGACCGGTAGCTTTTATCAAGTTTTTGGTGACAATTGCCTTATCGTTATCAACCAGACCGGGCTTGTGAGAAATGCCTGTTTGCAGGGGTGTTCACAGCAAGGATGCTGTGACCAAGCGTACAGGGATGTATTTAAAGCGCCGCTGCAAACAGGCAACCCACAAGCTTTAGATAAATCATAATGAACGGGCCACCTTGGCGGCCAGTTCCATCATGCGGTTAACGTAACCCCATTCGTTGTCATACCAGGCATAAATCTTGACCTGGGTATCATCAATCACCATGGTCGATAACGCATCAACAATGGAAGAACGCGGATCATTCACATAGTCCACGGAGACCAGCGGACGGGTTTCATAACCCAGTATGCCTTTTAACTCGCCTTCAGCGGCTTCCCTGAATAAGGCATTGATTTCCTCGGCGGTTACCTTGCGCTCAGCTTCAAACACAAAGTCAGTCAAAGAGGCATTCAGCAACGGTACACGCACGGCATGTCCATTCAACTTGCCAGCCAGCTCAGGAAAGATTTTGGTAATCGCCCTGGCTGAACCAGTCGTCGTGGGTATCAGGGAATTACCACAGGCACGTGCACGACGCAGATCCTTGTGACCTTTATCGACTATCGTCTGGGTATTGGTAATATCATGAATAGTCGTCATGCAACCATGCCTGATACCCACCTTCTCCTGCATGACCTTGACCACCGGCGCCAGGCAATTGGTGGTACACGAAGCGGCTGTCAACAAGTGATGCTTATCCGGGTTGTACTGGTCATCGTTAATACCATAAACGATATTCAGCGCGCCTTCTGTAGGTGCCGCGACAATAACTTTTTTCACGCCCTGGCTGAAGTAGTTTTCCAGCAGTTCCGGTTTCTTGTGATGCCGGCCGGTTGCTTCAATCACGATATCGCAACCAGACCAATCAGTCTCATCGATATTTGAATCAGATGAATAGGACAGCTTTTTGCCATCAACGATCATGTTTTGTCCATCAGCAGATGTTTCTGCTGACCAGGTCCCGTGGACAGAGTCAAACTTAAGCAAATGCGCTGAACCTTCAGCATCCGTTGCAATTTCATTGACCTGAACTATTTCCAGCTCGGACTTGTCCCAGCCCGCGCGAAATCCCAGACGCCCCATTCTGCCGAAGCCATTAATACCGACTCTTTTCATTATTTATTTCACCCGAAAAATACTTAACCTTTATAATACCCGATAGATTACAAGCAGATTATTACCATTAATTGACAAAGGCGTGACCATGCAGTTCGGACCCCGTGAAATTATTACACCCTTCAGACCCATTCCCCTGGATGTTCCCGAGGGCATGAAACCCAATGAATTTTTCAACAGTACCGAAAATCTCAATGACCTGGTAAATAACAACGGCCTGCTTTCCAACCCGGAAAACCTGCTGCTTTACCGCAAAGCGCTGGGACATAGTAACACCTTTGACACATCCATCATTTACAACACTTCCCAGGTGATTCTGGATCCATTGGGCAGACCAGTACGCCGGACCCAGGTGCCCGGGATGGTTCGGCACGTCTGGAACCGAATGAATCAGATCATCATTGAATACATGACAGAAACGTTTCCTGATCCGGGTGAACACCTGGTGCTGGCGGGAGAAGCCAGTCTTGATGCCACCTGGCCATTGACCTCACCCGGCGTACCCAGTATTCGCATGCTGCATAATCACTTCATCACTTTTCCAATGGAAGATTTACGCAATGCACAACTGGCAGACACCAATAATCCCAACCTGACAGATGGCGGCCAGCACAGCCTGTTCCAGGAATACATGCGTGAAGTTTACCGGCAGTTTTTTGATACCGCACTGGATCTTAAAATTCTCAAGCCAGCCAGTGCCAAGGATTCAAGAATTGAGCTGACCGGCTATCCCCAGGGTTTACCCTGCTGGGAAATCCAGGGTGGCATCGACTCGCTGAAAGACGTGCGTTTCTGGGAAGAGTACGACCTGATACTCAAGGGATTTATTGATTTTTACCGCAGTTTCTTTTCGCAGGTTTCAACCCGCAATGCACCTATTCAGCGGGATATCTATTTTCCGGATGAAGTCGAAAATATTCTACTTTTCAATAAGGATTTTCTCAGCACAGCCAAGAAAGTACGTGACCAGTGCATTCGTGACGCCAAGTATGCCAATTCGATTCGCTGGCAACCTGCATTCAAGCAACTGATTTACAGGAATGATGATGGCAAACTGATTGTGACCATCAGCCAGAATTCGATTGGTAATGCCATTACCGAGCTCCTCGGTGTGGTAGTAAAGCGTGAACCGGATGCGGATGCCTACGCGAAAACCGAACCTGAGCTGATAGAGAGACTAGTGGAAGTCCGTCGCCGACTGATCGATGCCGACCTGGGTGACGGTATCCAGACAGAATTCTGGGATGCCGGCTAACGGCCATGAAACTCCACCCCACACCCATCCTGACAGCGCGAGTTAATAGAATGGAGAAAAGAAGAAGCCTGCAATTTTCCTGCCGGGCGGGCTTTGCAGACAGGTCCGAATTCAAGCTATCAGGCGGAATATTTAAAGTTCGTAGCGCACGGTAAAATAGAAACTGCGTTCCGGACCGCCGGGCACTTCTGCGATATTTCTCCTGGCAGGTTCAGGTAAAGTGTAATCCTCGTCAAACAGGTTTTTCACTTCCGCACTCAGTTCGAATTTATCAATGGTATGTGCCAGGTGAATATCGGTCAGGTTGTAGGCATCCACCGAACCACTGGAATTATCCGTAAGCAGGTAATCATTCTCACCAACATAATTATTGACCAGTGATAACTGCCAGTCAGGTCTGAAACGGTAGTCCAGAATGGCGGTCAGGTCGAAGTTGGAAAAATAGACACCCTCGTCAAGATTCTTGTCCTCGCCATCTTTCCAGGTGGTATTAACAGTCAGGTTCATTTTGTCCGTTAAACGGCTGATCCACTGCAATTCAATACCGTACATATCACGGCCTTCGGTATTTTCAATAACAAATCCTGTCGGCGATGATACACGTTTGATTTCATCATCTATCTCCAGGTAATAAGCTGCCAGCGTGATACTGTTTTTGCTGTTCAACCTGGATTCAACAGATACCTCGTAAGTTTTTATGGATTCACGATCAAGATCTGGATTACCCGTCAAAGCGGGTGCTGAATCAACATATTTCTCATAAAATACAGCTGAGCGGAAAGCCTCACCATAGAGAAACTTGAAACTGGTATCATCACTGTAACGATGCACCAGTCCCAAACGTGGTATCAGGTCAGACGTCCCGGAGTCCTCATTATCTTCCCAGCGCAAACCGAAAACACCGCTCCATTGATCATCAAATACATACTGCACCTGTGAATACAAAGCGAGATTATCGTATTCCGGAGAATCATAAGGATAGGCGCTGACAGGGCTGATTGCAGAAGGATCATCCAAAGAACGGAAAACAAATGGGTCACTCTCATGTTTTTCGTAAGCAGCCCCGACTATGTAATCCAGCTTTTCATTGACCCGCTGCTTGTACTGTACTTCCAAGGTTGTTCTTTCCACCTCGGTGTAATGCTTGTAGGGGTCGTCGTAGAGCCCGGCACCGCCGTCAGCAGCACAGCCAGTTCCCGGCACAAAATTTCCAAACCCTGGAGGACAGGGAAAAGCATCACTATAGAATGTCATATCCAGGTTGTCGTAACGCAACCAGAACTTCAGCTCTCCATCCCACAATTGAAAAGACTTGCTGGCATCGAAATAGTAACCCTGGTTTTCATGCTGGCCATTACTGTAAGTCACCGGGGTTGTTCCAAGCTTTGCCTGGTTCTCGTCAAATGCTGCAAAATTGACCCGCCAGCTGTCACCGTAAACATCCAGGAAAACGTTTTTCAGATCATGATGTAAATCCCTGTCTACCATTTGCGGAGGATCTTGCTCATCAAGTGTTCCTGAATAATCATAGCCATCATCATCCCGTTCACTGACAGCAATGGTAAACTTTTCGCCCAGGAACTGGGCTTCAGTGTAATGATAACCATCACTGCCAGCCCGCGCAGTCAGGCCGCCCGAGTTATCACCATTCTGCTTGGTAATGATATTGACCACGCCGGCCATCGCATTGGTCCCATAAAGCACAGAGCCGGGCCCACGGATTACCTCGATACGTTCGATTGCTTCAATCGGCACATAACTTCCTCGCGCATCACCAAACAGGCTGTCATAGGTAGGATGGCCATTGACCAGGAATAAAGCTTTATTGGTATAGAGATCCTGTGCCACACCACGGAAATTGACATGCTGATAGCCAAAATAGTTCTGGTAAACATTGACACCGGGCACCAGGCGCAATGCTTCGTTGAGATCGTGAATACCCCATTTACGAATTTGCTCGGCGGTAATGACGGTAACGTTGGCCGGTGTGTCAGATGTTTTTTGCAGGTGCTGCGTGGCGGTTACAACCTTAACGTCAAGCAACTGGTCCAGGTCCATCCCAAAGAGATCAACCTCTTCTGCATGAACCTGAAAAGTAGAACAAGCGAGTAACGAAAATGATAATGCAGAAAATTTCTGCACCCTCTCCCCCATAAAATTAAATTTTGTCTGTATTTTTATTGATAATTAAACCATCTTTATAAGATGAAACTAGATCATTTTGTAGGTCGAATCAATCCATTAAGGCAATATTTTCATAAAAAATCTCATCCGCTAATCTCCACCTGGGGAAATACGATATTGAAATTTGTACCTACGCCCTCGGTACTTTCCACCTTGATGGCTCCCTTCAGCCTTGCCGTCACGAGATTATAAACAATACTTAAACCCAGGCCGCTGCCGCCGGACCCGCGACGGGTAGTAAAAAAAGGCGTAAAAATCTCTTTTCGATTTTCCTCGCTGATACCCTTGCCATTATCTGAAAAATCGAAAACAACATTGCCGTCATCACGGTAAAACTTCAGTGAAATTTTCCCCTCTGCACCTTTATCAAAGGCATGCGTTATCGAATTGATTACCAGGTTACTGATAACCTGGTATAACGCTCCCGGATGAGTATCCAGGTTAATCTCAGGGTCACATTCACTGTCTAACGTAATACCAGTATGTTTATAGCTGGGGCCAATACTCACCAGCACCTCATTGACATAATCATTAAGGTTGATTCGGCGAATGTCGTCACTCACCTGGTCAACCGCAACCTGCTTAAAACTGCGAACCAGTTCTGCAGCGCGCCGAAGATTGGTATTTAAAATTTTGCATGCCTGGCCGGCACGATCAAAAAAAGTTTCCAATTCAGTTTTCTTGAGACTGTTACCTGTAAATTTTTCTTTGAGCTCATCAAGCTCCATGTGCATACTGGAAGCTGAAGTAACGCTAATACCGAGGGGTGTATTGATCTCGTGTGCAACACCGGCAACCAAACCACCGAGTGAAGCCAGTTTTTCAGCTTCAACCAGCTGTTGCTGCGCAGTTTGTAAGTCTTCAAGCATTTTCTGCAGGTGAAGATTATTTTCCTCAAGCTGTTTTTTGGATTTTGTTAATTCCTTGTTTAACCCATGAAGCTCCGAAAGATCCCGTATCGTAACCAGGATTTCCTTGAAGTTACCATCATCATCACAAATGGCCTGTACATTTTTAGAAATATGCACCATTGAGCCATCCTTGCGTTTAAAGATGGTTTCCTGGTCATGACAGTACCCATGGTCCTGAATTTCCTTATCGCAGGCCTCCTGGATACTCAGGTCCCCCAGATATTCCAGAACCTTGGTTCCTATCAGCTCTTCAGCAGTAAACCCAAGGATTCGACAGAAAGCGGGATTCACATAACGAATATCAAGATCAGGACTGATGGTAAAAACACCATCAGGAGAATTATTCAGAATTTGTTCGAGGTTAATCTGATGATCTTCAATTTTATCCTGCATTTTTCCAGCTCCCGAAATTCATTTGAAGCAAACATACAAATACAGACATGAATCACGCTTTATCAGACGACATCAGGATAAGTACTGCGTACCTGTTTCATGGTTTCTATATTCGCAATGACCCAGTCAATTAACTCTGGATCAAATTGCTGACCATTTTGTTCTTTTAAATAATTGATAATGTCGTCGATTGACCAGGCATTCTTGTAGCTGCGCCTGGTACCCAATGCATCAAACACGTCTGCAACAGCGACAATACGTGCGTAGATATGAATCTCTTCAGCTTTAAGGCCATCAGGATAGCCATTTCCATTCCAGTGCTCATGATGCTGCCCGGCAATAATGGCGGCAGCCTTCAGGATTTCCCGTTCAGAACTGTTCAACAGATCATGCCCCATGCGAGCGTGAGACTTCATAATCTCCCATTCCTCAGGGTCAAGCTTTCCAGGTTTGTGCAAGATTTTATCCGGAATACCGATCTTGCCAAAATCATGCAGCGGTGATGCAATTTCAATGATCTCTGCCTGACGCTCCGACAGGCCCGTACCCAGGGCAATCAGGCGACAATATTCTGCCACTCTGCGCACATGCTGCCCGGTTTCCTTTGAACGGGTTTCAATCGAATCGCCCAGCATGTAAAGCATGTCTCGCTGCGAACCATCGATTTCGTTGTGCAACATGACATTTTCATAGGCTACTGAAACATTGCGCAGGAACAGTTCCAACAGGCCCAGGTCTTTATGCGTAAGCGAGTGCCGGCTGTTGATGTAGACAATATCTTCGTGACCCGGATGGGGCTCAAAAAAACCAACAAATTGCTTATCACTTAAAATCGATTTCTTGTTTTTCTGGGCCTGCAGGACAAGCTCATAGATGTCCGAGTCCAATACCTCTTTAGGCAATTGACCGATGGTATCGGCATATCTCCCGGTAGCCGCTATAACCCTTGAGTCACCTTTATTTTTTTCAAAAGCCACACATTCACAACCAACGTAAAAGGCATCATCCCCCAGGTAAAGCAGGGCCATCAGTTGCTTAAGCACTCCCTGGATAAATTCACTGATACTCGGAATCGTAAACAGGTGTGCGGAGGCATGTATGATGTGCTCCAGTCCGCGTTGATTTAAATCCAAAGCAACCAGGTCACGGTAGGAACGCAGACTGGTATAAATCGTACTGTCCAGTTTTTGCGCAGTGAGTTCTGTTTTTTCCTTGTAATCGTTAATGTCATATTCACGAATCACCTGACGTTCAGGTGCCTGGCCTGGCTGTCCGGTTCTTAACACCAGACGAATTAGTTTATTCTTCAAGTCTTGCCGTATGTAATGAACTAGATTCAGCCCCGCGTGTTCATCTTCCATAACCACGTCAACCAGTGCGACAGCAATATCCGGGTGCTGCATCAGAATTTCTTTGGCCTGGTGTGCCGAATAAGCGTTTAAAAACTCGAGACCGGCACCATCAAAATCGAAATTGGCCAGACTGGCCTGGGTAACTGCATGAATACCGGGTTCATCATCAATTATCAGGATTTTCCACGGAGTGCCTGAAAAGCTGTTTTTGGAAGTATCATCGTCTTCCGGCGCAAAGATCAGGTCTGATTCATCTACAGTCTGTCGCTGAGGATTCATAGTCAATTAAAATGTACTGGCCAAAAATATGTTTAAAATATGTATCCGTACATTTATTAGAACCCAGTTTCCATCGAGTCGTGGTTAATTCAGTATAGATGAGATGTTTCCAGATACTACACCTGCATTACAACGTAAATTCCTGAATCAACGACAATTTCCATTAAGCAGTCTGTATTTTTTTAGATTCGAGTTTGGCATCAAACCTTTTTTTATTAATAACAAAACGTTCATGCGTGCCTTTGGAAATGAGATCCACCCCATCGTGGGCTTCAACCTTAAATTTTAATTTTTTACCCTCTATCCCAACCAACTCCACCCGGGCCGTAACCTCAAGCCCCGCTGGTGTTGCCGCCTCATGCGAAACATTGATGTGTATGCCCACCGACTGTTCATCAGGCCAGTCCAGGTACGGATTGATAGCTTTAATACAGGCCCATTCCAGAAACCCGACAAGAAAACCGGTAGCAAACACTTCCGGCATGGCTAAAAATTCTGCCGCCTCAGGATAGAGCCCCGGCACTGTTTTTGATTCAGGTACAACAAATTTATGCTCAAAAATAATTCCTGGTTGCAATATTTCTTTCATCCCGACTCCTTCATTCATTCACTTTTTTATTCGTATTTGCTGATGGCGACCGTCTCTAGCAAACAGCTTACCCCAGGTGCAATTAATAGCCCGGATAAAGCTAAAACCCAAACAGTGCATAACATTTGTATAAAAACCGAATTTCATTCAGATTTCCGGGTGGAAAAAAGTAGCATTTTCAACCCAAACTGTTTCCTTTCTACCCACTTTATCTAATGCGATGAATTTTTATTCTCAAGCAAATGATTGGCAAAATCTTTTGCTCTATACTGTGAAGGCTTGATTGCCTGATAGTCAGGATAAAATCATTAAACTTTGGCCGCCTTGGAGCCGAATATAACGATCAGGTTGAAAACGAGGCGATTGTTAACCTCTGATTCATCTTAGCTTTTTGATAAACCCTATGGAGGAAAAGACTAAAATGTCTGATGAAAATAAATATACAACACTGTCACGCCGTGGCTTTTTGAAAGCATCTGTAGCCGCAGCGGCAGCTGGTGCTGCACCAATGTTCTTTGTAAGCAACGCTAACGCTTACGTCAATGCACCTAAAGGCGGCACAGTAACTCTGGGCTTTAATGTACCTCAGACTGGCGCCTACGCTGATGAAGGCGCTGACGAACTGCGCGCCTATAAACTGGCAATAAAACATCTGAATGGTGAGGGTGACGGTGGTTTGTTAAATACCATGAAACCTTTATCACTTAAAGGTGACGGCGTCTTAGGCAAGAAAGTGGCTTACGTAACAGGTGATACACAAACAAAATCTGATGCGGCACGCGCTTCTGCCAAGCGCATGATTGAAAAAGATGGCGCCCTGATGATTACCGGTGGTTCATCTTCCGGTGTCGCAATTGCGGTACAGGGTCTGTGCCAGGAAGCCGGTGTTATCTTCATGGCTGGCCTGACTCACTCCAACGACACAACTGGTAAAGACAAGCGTAAACATGGCTTCCGTCACTTCTTCAACACTGAAATGACGGGTGCTGCTCTGGCTCCTGTACTGGAAAAAGAGTTTGGCAAGGATCGTAATGCTTACCACCTGACAGCTGATTATACCTGGGGCTGGTCACAGGAAGGTTCAATCAAGAAATACACTGAGGCATTGGGCTGGAATACTGTTGCCGCAGTCCGCACGCCGCTGGGTGCCGGTGACTTCTCCCAGTACATCACTCCAGTGTTGAACTCTGGTGCCGATGTTCTGGTTCTGAACCACTACGGTAAAGACATGGTTAACTCACTGACTCAGGCTGTTCAGTTTGGTTTGCGTGACAAGGTAGTTAATGGCAAACAATTCCAGATCGTTGTACCACTTTTCTCCCGTCTGATGGCGCAGGGTGCCGGTGATAACATCAAGGGTATCTTTGGTTCTACCAACTGGAACTGGTCACTACAGGATGAAGGCTCAAAAGCTTTCGTTAAATCCTTTGGTGCTGAATACGGCTTCCCGCCATCACAGGCTGCTCATACCTGCTATGTACAGACACTGCTGTATGCCAACGCATGTCAAATGGCGGGCACTTTCAACCCTTGTGGTGTCATTGAAGCGCTTGAAGGCTTCAAGTTCGACGGTATGGGTAACGGTCCAACTGAATACCGTGCTGATGATCACCAGTGCTTTAAAGACGTACTGGTTGTACGTGGTAACGAAAAACCAGCTTCACAGTTTGACCTGCTTGAAGTGGTTCAGGAAGTTCCTCGTGCACAGGTTGAATACGAAGCCTCAATGCTGGGCGGTCAGCTTGGCAGCTGTAACGCTTAATTAGCAGTTCGACCTCATTTGCCGGCTACCCCTGGTAGCCGGCATAATTTTTTTAAACACTACATTTAAAAGTCGCTGTTATGGATGAAATACTACTACAAATTCTTAACGGTCTGGACAAGGGCGGTGCCTACGCACTGATTGCGCTTGGACTGACACTGACTTTCGGCACGCTCGGCGTGGTGAACTTTGCTCACGGTGCATTATTTATGCTGGGTGCCTTCTGTGCCGTTTCCATTCAACAAATTTTGACCATCTCGAAAAGAGTCAAAGATGAAAGCATCACGTTTTTCGATGCTTACAAGGACACCCCTTACCTGGAAATCTGGTGGGGTGATACTGGAACCATGATCATCGATTATGCGGTTCCGATTTCGATTTTATTTGCGATACCGGTCATGTTGCTGATTGGCGTGGCAATTGAACGCGGTCTGATCAAGCATTTCTACAAAAGAACACATGCAGAGCAAATCCTGGTGACCTTTGGATTGGCTATTGTTCTTCAGGAAATTATCAAGTCATTTTTTGGCGCCAACCCCATCCCAACACCCGCACCCGATATCGTGTCCGGCAGCGCAGCAGTCGGAACCTTCCTGGGGTTGACCGATTCACTGGTGTATCCATGGTGGCGCATGATTTACCTGATGTTTGCCGGTATCGTGATTTTTGGCGTGTTTGCATTTCTGAAATATACGACTTTCGGCATGGTTGTCCGTGCCGGCATGGAAGACCGTGAAACAGTCGGCCTGCTCGGAATTAATGTGCAACGCCGTTTCACCATCGTGTTTGGCCTGGCTACGGTAGTTGCCGGGCTTGCTGGGGTCATGTACACGCCCATTCTTCCACCCGACTATCACATGGGCATGGACTTTCTCGTGTTGTCTTTCGTCGTAGTCGTTGTTGGTGGCATGGGCTCTTTGGGAGGCGCTGTACTTGCCGGCTTCCTGCTGGGCATCCTGCAATCATTCGCTTCAATGAATGAAGTTAAATCCATCCTACCGGGCATCGACCAGATTATTATTTACCTGGTCGCTGTGGTTGTGCTGCTCGTCCGGCCCAGGGGCTTGATGGGACGTGAAGGCGTGATGGAGGACTAAGAGATGAAAAATCTATTAAATAACAATTTCAGCGTCATGCTGATATTCTCGATTATTGTGCTGTCAGCCCCGATCTGGCTGACGCCTATCGGTGCCAATTATCCCGACCTGCTGCAGAAATTTGCCATTTTTGGCCTGTTTGCGATTGGTTTTAACATTCTGTTTGGCCTGACTGGTTACCTGTCATTTGGTCATGCAGTATTCCTGGGCGTAGGTTCTTATACAGCTGTCTGGAGCTTCAAGCTGCTATCCATGAATGTCTTGCCGGCAATCCTGTTCAGCACCATCATGGCAGGTTTATTCGCTTTGTTAATCGGCTATATCAGTCTGCGTCGCTCGGGCATTTATTTTTCCATTCTAACGCTGGCTTTTGCACAGATGTCATACAGCCTGGCGTACTCGGTATTAACACCCATTACCAACGGTGAAACTGGTTTACAGCTGACGCATACTGATCCACGTGTACTTGATTCACTTGCCGGCATAGCCGTGACCGACAGCCTGCCATCCACCAACCTGTTTGGCTTGTCCATGAGCGGCTATAGCGGCTTTTATTTTTGTGCCGTCCTGCTGATCATTGGCTTTTATATCTCGCTAAAAATATTCCGCTCTCCTTACGGCATGAAACTGCGGGCAATAAAATCCAACCAGACGCGTATGAGATATACCGGCTTTAATACCAAGCCATACCTGTTGTCAGCATTTATTATCTCTGGCATGTTTGCTGGCGTGGCCGGTTCTCTGATGGCCGTCACTGACCCATTGGCTGGCGCTGAGAGAATGCAATGGACAGCTTCCGGTGAAGTCGTATTAATGACTATCCTCGGTGGTACCGGTACCCTGATCGGACCATTACTGGGTGTTGGCATCATCAAGTATTTTGAAAACATTTTCTCAGCGTTAAATGAATCCGCTCTGCATGAAGTTTTCAACTTCCTGCCCGGCTGGCTGGAAAACGTTATGGTCTGGATTGCCCATCCATTTGTTGGCGAAGGCTGGCATTTGACTCTTGGCGCATTGTTTATGATCGTGGTTATCTTCCTGCCAGGTGGCATCATGGAAGGCATTAACCACCTGGTTAAATTTGCAAAGAACAAGTTTTCCAAAAAGGCGCATTCTGAAACTGAAGAAGGTGATGCATCATGAATCATATTCTTGATATTCATAACGTCAGTAAAACCTTTGGCGGTCTGCATGCCTTGTCCGATATTGACCTGAAGGTGGAAGAAGGCACCATTCACGCAATCATTGGTCCTAACGGCGCGGGCAAATCCACGTTGCTGAACTGCTGCATCGGTCGCCTGGTACCTGACACCGGCACGGTCACCTTTAATGGCCATAACATGATTGGCATGCAGCCCTACGATATTAACCATGCGGGCATGGTACGCGTATTCCAGACACCGGAAATTTTTCCGGATCTGTCATTATTACAAAACGTCATGATTCCAGCCTTTGCCAAACGTGACGGCACATTCAAATTCAACCCGTTTGCCAGTTTTGAAAAAGAAAAAGGTATCGAGGAAGAGGCTATGGATGTGCTGGCAGACGTCGGGCTGGACAAGTTTGCCGAGAATCATGCCGGCAGTATTTCCCGTGGCGACAAGCGCCGCCTCGAACTGGCAATGGGATTAATTCAAAACCCGCGCCTGTTGCTGCTGGATGAACCCACGGCCGGTATGGCACGACATGATACCAACATGACCATTGAGCTTTTACAGAAGATCAAGAAAAGAGGCATGACCAAGGTCATTATTGAACATGACATGCATGTTGTGTTCAGTCTTGCTGACCGTATCAGTGTTTTGGCACAGGGTCGCATCATTGCCTCTGGTACTCCTGACGAGATCAAGGTAGACCCTAAGGTGAAAGAAGCTTACCTCGGAGAGGAGTCTGACAATGAGTGATCAACAGACAAAAAAACCTTTACATAGCCCACGACCGCAGGCGATTACATCCCAGGGTTCAGACCCCACCTATTTCTCGGTCTGGGATATGCATTCCTACTACGGTGAGAGCTATATTATCCACGGCATCAGCTTCGATATTCGCGAAGGCGAAATCGTTGCCTTGCTGGGTCGTAATGGAGCCGGCAAAACGACAACATTACGCTCAATTGCCAGGATGGATGACCCGCAAATGCCGCATGGTGAGATATGGCTAGACCACCAGCCCTTGCACGGCCTGAAGTCGCATGACGCGGCACAAAAAGGTGTTGCCCTGGTACCGGAAGACCGTCGCATCATTCCAGGATTAACTGTTCAGGAAAACCTGGAACTGGCACAGATCGCACCACCAATCGGCTGGACAATCGAACGTATTTACGAGCACTTTCCCCGGCTTGCTGAACGTCGTAACCAGATGGGCACCACCCTGTCCGGCGGTGAACAGCAGATGCTCGCTGTGGCCCGCGCACTGGCCAGGGATATCAAGCTGCTGCTGCTGGATGAACCTTATGAAGGCCTGGCTCCTGTGATAGTGCATGAAATCGCCAGCATTGTTGAAGGCATCAAGAAACAGGGTATCACAACGATTATTGTAGAGCAGAATGCCGTTGCCGCTTTAAGACTGGCGGACAGGGCCCTGATTCTGGATATGGGCCGGCTGGTATTTGATGGCACTGCGCAGGAAGTCCTCGATAACGAAGACCTGCGTCATGAATACCTGGCTATCTAGAAAACCAGCTGTCTTTCCTGGTTATTTACCACCAGGCATTTAATTATTCAGGCCTGCTGTTGCAGGCCTTTTTTTTGAAAATTAGATCTTTTTCCCGGAACGACCTGTGACATCAGTTGATCAATGATCGAGCGTAACCTGATAACACATCCATTACCCGCCATCGTTAATGAAAGGGTAAAACAGAAAATACCGGCTGGTGGTTATTGCCATTCAGTAGACTGGCGTATGACTCCGCATGGCCAGGTCATCAAATTACACTACTGTCCTTTCTGGTATGGAGACCGGCCGGATGGAGGCTGTTTATTGTACGGCCGAAACCCGGTTTTAAGTGACGCCATTAAAGTCTGCGGAATTAATAAAAATTAATAATTTCCTTCAGGTGACTGGAGATAATTTTTTATTCTTTTTCTTGTCCAGGTACATTCTTTCATCGGCTGTTTCCAGCAAGGCATTGAGGTTTTTGCCATCCTCAGGATATGTTGCACATCCCACACTGATATCAACAATAAACTCTTCATTCCGATAAAGAATCGGGGATGTAAATTGCTGCTTGATACGATAAATGAGTTCTGCCTCGTCCTGTTCGTCAGAGTAATGATTTGATACCAGCACAAATTCGTCCCCACCAAAACGCGCCAGCATTTCATCATGGCGCATCCGATCTGCAATTCTCGAACATAATTCATTTAACACAAAGTCACCTGCTGCATGCCCATGAAAATCATTAATAGGCTTTAAATTATCCAGGTCTATAAAAAATATTTTAAATTTGGTGTTATTTCTTCTGGCCCTGATAATCATCATTTCCAGGTGTTCAAGCAAACGATAGCGATTCGGTATCCCGGTAAGTGCATCATAATTAGCGAGGTAAAAAAGTGAACCATCAGACTCCATGTCGTTAAGACGTTTTTCAAAATACTGGTAGGCAAACTTTTTACCCAGCATGGGAATGAGTATTGCGGCCATCAGAATGAATGAAACCAGAATATAGCTAAAGCTATCCAATCCCAGCTGAAACCGGGTATGCAATATAAAAGGCTGGGATGGCGTTATCTGAGAAAGGTCTTTTGTAAAAGTCATTTCCGGAAATAAAACCTGATCTACCTTACCGCCCTTTGTGGATATCTTTTCCAGAACAATCGGATTGTTGCCGTTTTGCAGCTGGAAGCCTCCATGCCTTAACGAGATAGATATGGCTGCTGAAGTTGTTTTTATATTTGAAAATAAATCCTCCGATTTAAGTGCCAGCAGAGCGTATCTTTTTGCAGTCAGAGGCTGGGGCTGGTTTGCGGTCACACTTCCAGCAGCGCGATGAATAACATAACCAAGCTCATTTTCCGCAAGAATAAATGGGCGCGTTGCTACCGGTAATGACTGTACCTGCGACTCAAACATTGCTTCCACTAAAAAATCTGATGCAAAAAGATCAAGACCGAGTATGTTGCGGTTGTCGTTGTAAAATGGCTCCTGAAAAATGATTGGGTAATAAAATTCCGATTTTTCTACAGGCTGCCATTGCCTCGTTTTTTCATAATCAAAACGCCTGATATAGAAACCCGGAAATATATTTCTAAAGCCTGACTCAATTTCCTCGCGTTGATCATGACTAACCTTCTCCGCCACTTCAAACATGTAAAGAAAAGGGTAACGTTTCAACAGATTCGAGACAAAAAGTGAAAGTTCACTGTGATTAATGCTACTACTTTGCGAAACATAAGCTGAAAAACCTTCAAGCGCCGTTTCAGCGACAAGCATCCTTTCGGTCACATGGTCTGTTATCTCTTTATTGAATTGCTCAAATTCAAGTAGCGCTTTTTCAAAATCATTTTTTATTAACAGGCTGATTAAGGCAATTGACAACACAATCCATATTGCCAGGTAGAGTTTAAAAATATGGCTAAATGCCGATGATTTTTGTTTGGCGGTTTTTTCAAGAACAGATTTCTGCATGGCTTTGAGATCCTTCTCGGTTCTAATTATACTTCCATTTGATTCTAGACCAGTTAGCAACAACTACAAATAAAACGATATGAAGCAAGCCGACCCTGTTAGCACTTTGCTTAGGGCTTATAGACAGGATAGTCTGTATAACCTTCTTTCCCGCCACCATAAAACGTATCCCTGTTGGCTTCATTCAAAGTCCAGCCATTTTCCAGCCTGGCAGGCAAATCAGGATTAGCAATATAGGGCACACCATAGGCAACCAGGTCAGCAATACCTGAATCAATAGCAGCCTGGGCACGCTCTGCGTCATATCCTCCGCACAGGATAATCGGGTCACTGAAAACTGCCCTGATCTTTGCAATCATGCCTCCTGGAATTGCAGGCAGTCCAAAGGTCGCCTGATCATTGATATGCAGGTAGGCGATACCGTAGTTACCCAGTTGTTTAGCCAGATAGACAAAAGTAGCTTCCATTTCCGGGTCTTCGGGAATGGAGTTAAAACGACCGTTGGGTGAAATCCTGACCCCTGTTCGTTCAAAACCTATGCTTTCACCCACAGCTTTTGTGACTTCAAGTAAAAACCGGCAGCGATTCTCGACAGAACCACCATACTCATCTTTACGGGTGTTAATGATTGAACTCAGGAACTCGTCAAACAGGTAACCGTTTGCACCATGAATTTCAACACCATCCATGCCGGCTTCACGCGCATTCAGGGCTGCCTGGACAAATTCTTCTTTTATCCTTGCCAGGCCTTCTTCATCTAACGCTTGTGGAGGACTGGTCGCAACATTCCCCGGATTATTATTTTCATCATAGGCAAAACAGACAGTATCTGGCGACCATTCATCGGTAGGACCTTCGGGCTTACCGGCATCAGGTTGCAGGCTTTGATGGGAAATACGGCCCACATGCCAGATCTGGGTAAATATGAGCCCTTCAGCTTCATGCACGGCTTTTGTAACGCTCTCCCATCCCTTGATTTGTTCCGCCGTGTAAATACCCGGAGTCCAGAGATACCCCCTGGCCTTGGGTGAAACCGGTACACCCTCGGTAATAATCAGGCCGGCTGTGGCACGCTGCGCATAATAGGTTGCCATCAGTGGCGTTGGAACATCACCTTCCCCGGCACGACAGCGCGTCATGGGAGCCATCACCATGCGGTTCTTTAGCGATAAGGCGTTCAGCTGATAGGTTTCAAATAATTTGGAGGACATGTTAAATCACAATGCAGTAAAAAGACCAAAACAGTCTAGTACATGCCAAGAACATGTGTCCAACAGGAGGTCAATACATATGGCCTCTCCAGTGAACCTGCGGGTTTGTTGATGATTCAGCCAAAATTGATGAAATTCACCAGGCCGGAACCATGCAGCCTATTTGCAAAGACTGACCAGAAAAAACTGGAACGACCTATTCTTTGTTTTGGATTAATTCGCAGCCCAATGATCGGCCAGATTAACCGCATCAGGCAAAGGTTGAATATCGCAGCCGATTTTCTCAACCATCTCGTTGTCCTGCGCATATTGAGTTAAAGCTGCCTGGCAGGCTTCATAATCGACCGTTGGCAAAGATACGGATGGCGTAAATTCACTGTATTTCTTGCTGTATGAACCGGGCATATTCAACCAGTAGATCTCAGCAGACAGCGAACTTGAAATAACACTAAACAGCATGATCAATATGATTTTTTTTACTGACATTACAGGACTCCTGTGTATCTGAAAAAACAACCCGGGCATCTTAAGCCTGAAAACTCACTGGTTATTTGAATCACAGAAAATATTGCAGGTGAGAAAAGCTGTCGCCAATACCGCAAAAAAGCACAACAAAATAACAACCAAGCTCATAATTGCCTCTACAACTTATTCCGCGTCATCACAACAATGACAACGATTACAATAAAAAAAGCGACCGGCTATTGCCGCCAGAACGATGGCCACTACACTATTAAAGCCAATTAAAAATTCCACCCAGCTAAACCCGCATTGCTTAAGATTTGCTTAAACTATCATCTGTAAGCTATGAAAATCATTGATATAAATCAGTATATTAATATTTAATTATAGTATTGTGAACCAGGTCCGGTTTTACCCACTTTTTTACTCACTCATTCTACGGAATAACGCATTTTTTCAGCCAAGTTCAAAAAAACTGCAACAATAATTGCTCGAGATCCGTGATAAAAAGCTTGTGCATCAGGTTTTTTCCACTAATCCCTTATGGGTAAGACAGTTTTTCCTGTGATACTTTGCAATCATGGAATTTTTAAATAGCTATGCTCGTCTGGACGAGATTTTTTACGAACGCACCCAACCTACACCAGTCAATGATCCAAAGATCTTTTTGTGGAACAAAAAACTGGCTGATGAATTATTGATTTCCGAAAAACCAGGGCTACCCAACGAGGACCTGGCCCAGGTCTTTTCCGGAAATACCCTATTGCCCGGTTCGGAGCCCATTGCCATGGCCTATGCCGGGCATCAGTTTGGCAACTTTGTACCACAACTTGGCGACGGCAGAGCTCACCTGCTAGGTGAAGTGCTTGATAAGCACGGTTCGAGAAAGGAAATCCAACTGAAAGGTTCAGGTCCGACGTCGTTCTCCCGGAATGGGGATGGACGTTGTGCCATGGGACCAGCCATCAGGGAATTCATCATGAGTGAGGCAATGCATGCCCTGGGTATTCCAACCGCCCGTTCCCTCGCCGTTACCACAACAGGGGAAGATGTTTATCGCGAGACGCTTCAACCGGGAGCAGTTGTAACCCGCATTGCCTCAAGTCACCTGCGGGTTGGCACCTTTGAATTTTTTGCCGCCCGGGAAAACCACCAGGCTTTGGAAAAGCTTTGCGATTATGCCATTGAGCGTCACTACCCGGAGCTCGGGGATGCGGGCGATGACAGATTTATCCAGTTGCTTGAAAAAGTGGCAGAACGGCAGGTAAAGCTGGTCGTCGAATGGTTACGTGTTGGCTTCATTCATGGTGTCATGAATACTGACAACACGGCTATATCCGGAGAGACCATTGATTTTGGCCCCTGTGCAATGATGGGTGTTTACAACCCGGAGACAGTCTTCAGCTCTATTGACAGGAATGGCCGTTATGCCTTTGGCAATCAACCGACCATCGCACAATGGAACATGGCACGCTTTGCTGAAACCCTGCTCCCCCTGATCGACCAGGATGCAAAGCAGGCCATTGACAAGGCCGGTTCAGTGATAGCGGATTTTTCTACCCAGTTCAAAAAGCGTTATCTTCAAATGATGGCAATAAAAACCGGTTTGACGGAATACCAACCGGAAGACCACGAACTGGTTTCCGAGTTGTTAAATCAACTTGAAAAGAAAAAACTGGATTATACTGTCAGCTTTGATCTATTGACCCGGTCCTTATCGTCGGAGTCGGCTGAAAACCAAATACGTGCTGAGTTGGGCGACTGGTATAACAACTGGAAAGCACGCAGGGAAAATCAGCCTGGCACTGATACAGAAACACAATCGCTGATGCGTCAGTCCAACCCCGTGGTCATCCCAAGAAACCATCACATGGAAAACGTTATTCAAACCTGCATCAGGACTGGAGATGCCAACTCGGCAGAAGATTTTCTTGAGGCTCTCAAATCACCCTATGCAGTCACAAGAAAAACATTGCAGTTTCAGGATACGCCTGATGATGCAGATTCTGGATACCGGACTTTCTGTGGCACCTGATATCCACGAAACGGATCAGCTGATTCCCTTCTCCTGAAAGAATGCACGATATTTCATGTCTTCTCTGAGGATATGATTTTCCCACCAGTGTTTAAGATAATAAATTAATTCAGAGGGAGCGCGGCTATCCAGGTCCATTGAGCCAATGGAGATATCAGAAATTTTATCCATATATTCTACGTGAAAGCGTTGATGATCTTCGAAGTCCGGGTAGTTGTTATCCTTTAATAATTTCTCTTCATAATAGAGATGTTCAGTTGAATATTTCAACAATTCAGGCAGTACCTTGTTAAGCATTTCAGAATGAACAGATAAATCAGGACTCTCAATTAATAGGTTGAGAAAATTAATGATTTTTTGGTGTTGCTCATCCAGCTTTCTGACTCCCACGCTAAAGTCATCGGTCCAAATTATTTTTTCAATTGTCAGGCTAGATGGCATTGAGAGTGTTCCAAAAACTAATATCTGCACCATATGAATTTTTTTACCAGTAATCAACCTGATAAAACAAGGTGGAATGCCTTTAATTAACTGGAATAAGGAATTTTAATTATAATTCCGTAGATTCCTGCTCCAGACATGTCATCCAGCATTGAGTTTGAATGAATGATTCGATGATCCAGAAAAAGTGCAGGCGCCATACACCGGCATTCAGGCTTTTTTTACGAATTCGGATTTCAACTTCATTGCGCCAATGCCATCGATTTTACAATCAATATCATGATCACCTTCGACAAGACGGATATTTTTTACTTTAGTCCCGACTTTGACCACTGACGAACTGCCTTTCACTTTCAGGTCCTTGATAACGGTAACGGTATCGCCATCTTCAAGAAGATTTCCATGAGCGTCTTTTATTATCAGTTTCTCTTCAGTATTTTCACTGACTGTCTCTTTATTCCATTCATGGGCACACTCAGGACAAACATACATATTGCCATCTTCGTAAGTGTATTCAGAATTGCACTTGGGACAATTTGGCAAATCACTCATTTTGTTTTCCGTTTTGATTTCCCTAAAAGGTAAATTATTTACCACCAAGCAGGGATGCAACCCTGGCTGGTTTTTTAGACCACGCTCCCGCAGACCTGGAGTTGGTGGATGGTTTCGGCTTCCGGTCTGTTTTATCACCCTGCTTCGATGACTTCATCGGCCTTTGCTGTTTCTCGGCATTCAGCTGATCCTGGTTACCATCCCGCCTGCTGTTAGCACGTTTTCTATCGTGTCTATGAGAGTCCGAAGATGATTTTGAAGCATTGCGAGCCCGGGGCTGCTGCCTGCCTCTACCATTCTGGATCGGCTCAGCCTTGATCGATTGATCCACTTCATAGCCAGGAATAATCTCTTGTGGGATTTTTCGCTTGAGGACTTTTTCAATATCACTCAATAACTTGAGCTCATCAACACAGACAAGCGAAATGGCTTCACCTTCATTACCGGCACGTCCGGTACGTCCAATACGATGAACATAATCCTCCGGAACATTTGGCAATTCGTAATTAACAACGTGAGGCAATTGATCGATATCCAGGCCACGGGCGGCAATATCAGTAGCCACCAGAACCCTGATTTCCCTGTTTTTAAACCCAGCCAGTGCCCGGGTACGAGCTCCCTGGCTTTTATTACCATGTATCGCAGCCGCGCTCAGTCCATCTTTCTCAAGCTGTTGAACCAAACGGTTTGCACCGTGCTTGGTACGAGTGAACACCAAAATCTGTTGCCAGTTATTCGCACCAATCATATGGGAGAGCAACTCGCGCTTTCTACCTTTATCCACCGGATAAACAACCTGGGCAACCGTCTCGGCAGCCGTATTACGACGCGCCACTTCGATTAACTCAGGTGCATCAAGTAAATCATTAGCCAGTTTCTTGATCTCCTCTGAATAAGTTGCAGAGAACAGCAGGTTTTGCCGCTGTTGAGGCAATAGTTTCATTATCTTGCGGATATCATGAATAAATCCCATATCAAGCATCCGGTCTGCCTCGTCCAGTACCAGGATCTCAACATGGGAAAGGTCCACAGTTTTCTGCTGGGCATGATCAAGCAAACGTCCGGGGGTCGCTACCAGGATGTCGACGCCATGACGCAATTTCTCAATTTGGGGATTGATTTTTACCCCGCCAAAAACAACAGCCGACCTGTGTGGCAGATACTTTCCGTAAACCTGAACACTTTCAGCAACCTGGGCAGCAAGCTCCCGGGTGGGTGTTATCACCAGCGCTCTTATCGGGCGATTGCCTTTACCCTGCGCGTGTTCATGAATCAGTTCCAGCAATGGCAGGGTAAAACCTGCTGTCTTGCCTGTACCCGTCTGTGCACCCGCCAGAATATCCCGGCCTTTAAGTACAACGGGAATCGCCTTGAGCTGAATCGGCGTGGGTTCGCTATAGCCCTGTTCAGACACAGCACGAAGAATTTCAGCCGAAAGGCCGAGGTTATCAAATGACATTTGAAAGATTACTCCTGAATCCTACCAGACAGGGTAAAAGCCCTGTTGCGGTCCAGGCGGAAATTCGAAAGGATATTAAAAAAAACCAACAGAATGTTGGCCAATGAGAGCGGTACTGACCGAAAAAGCACCTAAACTCCGATCATTGTATCAGAAACCACGCTATAGCAGTAAGACTTCTGATTAAGCCGGCTTGTTTTTAGTCTTTTGCTGATACATTGAATGACCTGCTTCGCTGATTAAATCACACAACCTATTGTGCCGATTTCCATCAAACTGTATTTCAGCTTTTATTGCTTGAAGTAGTTACTTATAAAGCGGTGAGATCAATTACTATTTAATTTCATCTGCTGGTAGTCAATATCAAGCCGTGTTTGAGCCATTCTATTTTCCTTGGATGACAAGACAGGGATTTTAACATCACTTAACAGCTCACAAACGACATTATGCGAATATCTGGAAAGCTTTCCCGTTGATAATTCGAGCATGATACGTACGCCGTTCGCATCTTTTGGCAGCTTGATTGCCTGATCTTTGATCAGTTTTTTAACCCGCATGGCCGACAATGCAGCAAAATGCTCAGGATAACGACCCAGCATTTTTGTGGTAACAGCTTGATCGCGCAACTGTTTAATGGAGAGGACTAATTCAGGTTTCATATCTAATAATAACACTATACGGACGTCAATATATTCTAAAACAGGAAAACTCGCGCATACCGGGTTTAGATAATACCTGTCTTGCCCTTACCGCACGCCTCATATCTCTGACTGACGAAGTCCATCAAGCCTGTAATGTTATCCATCAACATTAAATTATCAACTTACTGGATAAACTGTTTTTAGTTTGAGCAGCATTATTAAGTTATATAGATTTATTATAAACTTAGTTCTCAAAATTGATGTGAGCCCGGCCATGCAATGGCATCCGGTCTTTTTTTCATGAAAATCGTTTAAACCGGTCTATTTCAAGTCCTTCACCAAGGTAGTGAATCCAGATGTTACCCAGCAATATCAAACACCTTATCATCCCCCTAATTGGTCTCCTGTTTGTCAATCAGGCAAAAGCTACCAATGGATATTTTTCGCATGGTCTCGGCATAAAGGCTAAAGGTATGGGAGGAGCCAGTATTGCCTTGCCTCAAGATGCGTTAGCAGGAGGTTCCAATCCTGCTTCTATGGCTTTGGTTGGAAATCGCATGGATCTCGGTCTGGATTTATTCCGCCCACAACGGGAGGCTCGCATTTCGGGTAGTGACGGTGGTTTTACTGATGGTGAATTTGACGCCAATACCACCTCATATTTTCCAGTACCTGAGTTTGGCTATAACAAGGTTATTGATGATGACCTCACTGTGGGTCTGTCGGTGTTTGGTCACGGTGGTATGAATGTTGATTATGATTCAAACATTCCACTGTTTGGCAGTAGCAAAGTGGGTACCGATATGTCCCAACTATTTATTGTTCCTTCTCTTTCCTACAGGGTGAGCAATAAGCATTTCCTCGGTATTGGGTTGAATATCGTAGGACAACGCCTGGAAATCACCGGAGCTCAAAATTTTGATGTGAATCCACCCAGCGTATCACCTGGCAACGTGACAAATCGGGATTATTCTTATTCCTATGGCGCTGGTTTGCGTATTGGCTGGATTGGACAAATTACTGACGAAATCACCCTGGGTGCTACCTATCAGACACGCACCTACATGTCTGAATTTGATGAATATCAAGGCTTACTCGCTGAAAGGGGTGATTTCGATATCCCTGCCAATTACGGCCTGGGTCTAGCATATAAAGCAACCGCACGGCTTACCATTGCCGCCGATATTGTACGTATTGAATATAACGATGTGGATTCACTGGCTAATTCAATTAACAATCTACCTTCGGGGGGACTTGGTTCCAGCACAGGGGCAGGCTTTGGATGGGATGACCAGACAGTCTGGAAAATTGGTTTTGAATACAAAGCCACACAAGATTTGATCCTTCGGGCTGGTCTTAACTATGGAAAATCACCCATTTCCTCTTCAGAAACAGCTTTTAATATATTTGCACCTGCCACCGTTGAACGCCACTATACATTAGGGCTAACCTGGAGACTGGATGAAAACAGAGATGTATCCGTAAGTTATATGCATGCGTACGAATACGAGATCAAAGGCTCGAATTCCTTGCTTGTACCTACAGGTGGAGGGCCCGGTGAAGTAGATCTGGAAATGTATCAGGACTCAATAGGCGTTGCGATGTCCTGGAAATTGTGATGTCAGAGGCAGACAAAATCCTCCCCAGGAAAGACCAGGGGAGGATAAATATCCAAAAAAGTTATTATTCAGCTTTTTTGATCATTTCGCCTTCTGCGATAATCTCAACACGACGATTTTGCTCACGACCTGCCTTGGTATCGTTGGAAGCGACCGGATTGGCTTCGCCCATGCCGACTACCTTAATGTCAGAAGTATTTACATTGGGAGCGTTTTCGGCAATGTAATCAGCAACTGCCTGCGCACGACGCTCTGACAATTTCTGATTGTATGCTTCTGGCCCCATGTTGCAGGTATAACCATCAACTTGCATGATTGAGGTCAGTTTTGCACCACCTTTGAAGTTATTGATACGTTCATCAATGACTGCCTTGGCATCGTCGCTTAACTCTGCACTATCGAAGGCAAATAACATTTTTGCAGCAATAGCGAACTTTTCAACCACCTTGGCAGTGATAGTCGCAGCTGTTGGGGCTGTAACCACTTCCACTTCCATGACTGGTGCCGGATAGCCACATTCTACAAGTTTTTCAGTTGTGTCCTTATAGGACGTGCGCAAACAACCGCCGAAGCCAGTTGTAACAACCGCACCATCTGAAGATGTTGCATAGTTTTCAACCATGTCATTTGCTGTCGCAAAACCGGAAAAAGAGACCAGGACAATGGCCCCAAGCAAGCTTTTATTCAATTTATTCATAAGTATTTCCTCTAAATTTTAAGTTATCAATACAATACTGAATCAGAAGCGTAAAAATTATTTGAAGCTTATTCTATCATTTTCCGGCAAATTGGTAGCAATTACATTGCAGATAATTATTCTTCATCCCTACGACCACTACCTGACTTTAGCCCAAAAAGCCTGATATCCACTTCTCGACAGATACACTTTCAATGGAAAATCTCCCCGAAGATAGCTCTTAAATCGAGTTAAGCTTCCTGACCAAACAGCTTTTTTGAAGCGCAAATTGTTTATTTAAAATCACTGCCAAGTAAAATCAAAACTGACCCGGATCTATATTTTTGTTCCGCATTAATAAATCCCGGTTATTTTTGATAGTTTCTTCCCTTTCAGAAACACCTAGCTTCATATTATCGAGGTCTAAATATTCAACATTTAAACCATATGCTTCCAGCGCTTCTAAATCTGAACAGTTCAAGGTGATACAACGACCCAGACCTTTTTCCCACAGCTGGCCCTTTGATGACTCAACCATTCCTTCACACAGATGAGTTGAGTCGGGCAACCATTTTACATTAACCAATGTTGGATATTTCTCTTTAATTATATCGAGAATAAGGTTTTTATCTTCATGACATTGAGTTTCGCGAGTCAAAGCATCTTCATCTCTGTAGTATTTTACAGCCCTGAATGAAGCTACCGTACAAGTTAAATTAGTAAAATGGATTTCCTTTAAGAACCAGAAAGGATCATCTTTAGCAATTTTTTTATACTTACAACCACTTACTTCCAGGAAACCCATTGCCGTGGCTTGTTCAGGAGTTATCTCAAATGAAAGTCCCATCCCACCCTGAATAACTCTCCGGGGCTTGGCAACCAACTTTTTATTTACTGGTTGAGATTGAATATCTGGTTCTGACTTAAAAAAAGGAGCTTCGCAACCTGTCAGTATGACGAAGACTGCAACCAGTAGAATTTGATAAAGAATAGTTCTCATTTTGTAATCCATGACAAAACTCTTTGCACACAAATTGTAAGATTCCCTGACAAAAAGTGGTTGATACATGTCAATGAAATGCCCGCTTTTGACTATCAACAGGTATTATCAATAGCATTCTGCCAAGAAATGGAGCAAATTCCGGCAACTTTAAGCATTATTACTTTATCAGTTACCCGTGTCTTCCCGGCCAGCGCCTTCTGCGCTCAGCCATAAGTTGGATTGTTCAGGATAACCGGAAAGTTCATCAATACCTGCAGAGACCAGTAAAACTAGCCGGTTTCAATCGAATATTTATTCTCGTTCCATTTCACCATGCCGCCGAGTACAACATGAACGTCAGCAAAACCGTTGGCACTAAGAAACTGTGCTGCTTTTTTAGAACGTCGGTCTGTCGTACATATCAATGCAACAGGTGATTCCGTATAACTGCTTAATTCAGCCGAACGCGCCTCAAGCTCTTCCAGCGGAATATTGATCGCATTTTTTACATGCCCGAGTTCACCCTGGTAGTCATCCCTGCTGCGAACATCCAGCAAAACCAGTCCCGCATTACTCTCCAGAAGGTCATGCAGATCGGTGACATTCAAGGTCGGTCCTATTCTGAAATGTCCAATAATTCTTGGCAGGAATCCGACAAGTGCGAGGAGAGCCAATGCCAGCATGGCTTTCTGTATCAGCCCCTCACCGCCACCGATAGCCTCTCTCCCGGCATATCCCAGGTAGGTATAGGCAATAGCGCCTGGCAGCATGCAGACATAGGTGGCAATCAGATAATGGGAGAACTTGATACGCGTCAGTCCCAACGCATAATTCAAAAGATTGAAAGGAAAAAGTGGTACCAGGCGAACAAATGCAACAAAACGCCAGCCTTCATTTTCGACCCCATCCTTAAGCTGTTTTAAACGTCCACCCGTCTTGTTTTCTACCCATTCTGACGCCAAGTAGCGCGCAACCATAAAAGCCAGCGCTGCCCCAATCGTGGCACTGGTGAGATTTAAAAAGGTACCGAGGACAGGACCAAAAATTGCACCACCCGCCAGCGTCAATACTGAACCGGGGAAAAAGAATACTGTCCCCACTGCATAAAGAATCATAAACACCAGCCAGGCCAGGGCTCCGTAATTTTCAATATGCTGCGATATGGCAGATGCATCTATAGACCTACTCTGCCAAATAGTCACACCGATAATTACAAGCAGAAAAAACAGTCCAATGACTCTCAACAGCTTTTTGTTTTCTTTCATCATTACCAACGTCGGTTAATTGCGTATTCACCCGATTTTCTTGCAATACGAATGTAACATTTTAGATCTACTTTCCTTGATTGACACTAAATCAAAAGAAAACAAGCAGATGAAACATGATAAAGCACCTCTCGACTTTGAAGACTACCCGGATCCACGTGGATATAACGATCCCAATGAAGCCATGGATCAGGATGAACTGGATAGAATGAAAATTATAGACATCCTGGAGGAAGAATTTTTCGGGATTGATTAGAAAGCTCACCTATCGCGGATCTTCAGATCACGTACTAAACCTGGAACCCGAGGGAACACCTTCTGAAGAGATTGGTCTTTTGGGCCTTGTGATTCTCAATAACACCCTCATTTTAATTAATGCCCCTTCTTAGCAGTGGGGTTGCATGGTTGGACTCCCGTTTCCATGCATTGCTTATGGCCCTGCCACCCCCATGTTCTGGCAGGGTCGTTTTGTTTCAAATGAAGAGATGATTTGCGAATTCCATTAAGCCATTGCGGCGTGCTTGTCGCCAGAACCTCTGTTGCTGGATTCCGGCTAAAAGCCTGCCGGAATGACAATGAATCAAACCAAAGTCGCTGAAACAAAAAAACCTGCACAAGGCAGGTTTCTTTGTTTATATGGCGCGCGGCCAGAACGAGTTTACAAGTTCAGGTCATACTTAATGAAGCCCCGAAGGGGGTTCTAAGTGCCTGAAGAGATTACTCGTGCTTCCTGCACTCGCCCTTCGGGTCGGCCTCCGGCCGTTCAAAATTGCTCCAGGCAATTTTGTCGAACTCCTACGTTCTCATCTCTCGGGCCATAAACAAAAAAACCTGCACAAGGCAGGTTTCTTTGTTTATATGGCGCGCGGCCAGAACGAGTTTACAAGTTCAGGTCATACTTAATGAAGCCCCGAAGGGGGTTCTAAGTGCCTGAAGAGATTACTCGTGCTTCCTGCACTCGCCCTTCGGGTCGGCCTCCGGCCGTTCAAAATTGCTCCAGGCAATTTTGTCGAACTCCTACGTTCTCATCTCTCGGGCCATAAACAAAAAAACCTGCACAAGGCAGGTTTCTTTGTTTATATGGCGCGCCTGAAGAGATTCGAACTCCTGACCGCTCGGTTCGTAGCCGAGTACTCTATCCAGCTGAGCTACAGGCGCATATTTCGCTGTTTTCAAACGAGCGCGAATTTTGATGATTTATTCACATAATGTCAATGCCATCAACACAACAACCGGTAAATTTCAGGCACACCATCCGGAAAAATGCCAATTTGCCGGCCATTTTCCAATACCATGGAGTTTTCCTGTTTTTGCGGCTGATCATGTAAACTGCATGCTATGTCAGAAATATCCACCCACCGCCTGATTGAAAAAACTGTTGCTGTAGCTCTGCTGCTGCTGGTGTTGTTCGCATCCCCGTTTCTGAACTGGTGGAGTCAGTCCGGACTACCCTGGTATGCACCTTACCTGTTCTGGCTGGGCATCATTCTATTGACGGCAATGGCCCAGAATTACATAAGTAAAGATGACTTATGACCTGAGCATCCTTTTTGGTACAGGTGTTGCGTATCTGGCCATTTTATTCCTGGTTGCCTACGCCACCGAACGCGACCTGATTTCCAGTAAATGGATCAGCCACCCTGTTACCTATACCTTGTCGCTCGGAGTCTATGCCTCCTCCTGGACTTATTATGGCAGTGTCGGTTTTGCCGACACCCATGGTTTCCAGTTCCTGACGATCTATATCGGCGTGACTTTGGCGTTTATTCTCAGCCCCATTTTACTCAGACCGATTCTGCAACTGACGCGTGAGCATCAATTAACTTCGCTTGCTGACCTGTTTGCTTTTCGCTACCGCAGCCAGCTCGCCGGTATCCTGGTGACCCTGTTCATGCTGATGGGCGCCCTGCCCTATATTGCGTTGCAGATACGGGCCGTGACAGAGTCGCTTAAAATTCTGACCCAGCAGACCACGCCGGAAATTCTGGCCCTGGGTTTCTGCCTGACACTGATGTCATTTGCCATTTTATTTGGGGCGAGACATGCATCGCCACGTGAAAAACATCGTGGCCTGGTCGCCGCTGTTGCCTTTGAATCACTCATCAAGCTGATCGCAATGCTGTTAATTGGCATTTATGCACTCTACTTTGTATTTGATGGACCCGCAGGGCTGGATCACTGGCTACAGCTTAACCCCGAAGCTGTGCAGGCACTGTATAAACCAATGCAGGAAAGCAGCTGGATAACCCTGCTGTTACTCGCATTTACAGCTGCATTCCTTTTACCCCGCCAGTTCCATATGCTGTTTACGGAAAACCTTGATGAGCACTCTCTCAAAACTGCCAGCTGGCTGTTCCCGCTTTTTCTGCTGCTACTGAACATTTTCATCCCGGTCATCCTGTGGGCAGGCAAGTTCCTGCAACTGGACATGGATCCCGACACCTATGTACTGGGCATTACGCTGAGCAGCGACAATCCGTGGATTACCCTGCTGGCTTTTCTTGGCGGGATATCAGCAGCCAGCGCCATGGTGATCGTTAGCAGTATCGCACTGGCCACGATGTGTATGAACCACCTGATATTACCCGTCAGGTTCCCGGATACCAGTCAGAACCTGCATCGCTGGATTGTCTGGGGACGACGCATACTGATTGCGTTGATTATCATGGCCGGCTATGGTTTTTATGCCCTGCTGCAACATAACCAGGGACTGGTACAGCTTGGCCTGATTTCATTTGTTGCCGTGGTTCAGTTTCTTCCCGGAATTGTTGGCGTGCTTTACTGGAAGCGCGCCACCCGCCCCGGTTTTGTCGTTGGCCTGATTGGGGGTATAGGAATCTGGGGAATAACGCTACTGATTCCCCTGTTGCACACATCCGGCTTTATCGCTTCTGATCTCTCCATCACTGAAATCATTAGTCAAAGCGGCATGGACCGCTGGACTTTTGCCACCTTTTCCACGCTGACTCTTAATGGCGGCTTGTTTATTTTAATCAGCCTGTTCACCCGGCAAACACAAGGCGAACTGGAAGCGTCCAAGGCGTGTTGTGCTGACAAACTCCTGCCCCTGGCGGGTATTGTCAGCGCCAAATCAGCCTTCGAGTTTGAATCCATTTTGTCAGGCATTCTAGGTAAGGAATCTGCACGCCGCGAAGTGCAGCAGGCATTGAAAGACTTAAGACTGTCGCCTTATGAAAAACAGCCCTCCGAACTGCGCCGCCTGAGAGAACGACTGGAAAAGAATCTCTCCGGCCTCATAGGTCCGCAACTGGCACATGTAATCATTAACAGTCACCTGGAGCTGGACCCGGATGCCAAGACCGCCCTGGCCGATTCCATTCGCTATGTTGAACAGCGCATGGAAAGCTCACAATCTTTACTGGACGATCTGACCACCGAACTGGAAAATTTGCATCGTTACCATCGCAACATCCTGCTGGACCTACCCCTGGGTGTTTGCGCAATCAGTCATGACCACCAGATCAATATCTGGAACCTTGCAATAGAAACAATGAGCCAGGTCAAAAGCAGCCAAACCGTCGGTAAACATATCAACCAGCTTCCCTCTCCCTGGAACCAGGTACTACATGGCTTTATCCGTTCGACCGATTATCATCGACATCACCTTGAAGTTCACGTGGGCGATACCAGGCGCTGGTTCAACCTGCACAAAGCCTCCATTATTGAGCCCGGCAGCAAACCCGGCACAGTAATATTACTCGAGGACCTGACAAACCTTGAGAACCTGGAAACCGAACTGGCACACAGTGACCGGCTGGCATCGGTCGGTCGCCTGGCAGCCGGAGTGGCTCATGAAATTGGCAATCCGATAACCGGTATTGCATCACTTGCACAAAACCTGCGTGATGAAGATGACCCGCAAGAATTGAAGAACAGCGTTGACAGCATCCTGGAACAAACCCAGCGTATAAACAGCATTATCCGCTCACTAATGAACTTCAGTCGCAGCAGTGATGCCAACCGTAACTTCCCTGCAAAAGTTGCCCTGTGCGATATACTCGGTGATGCAATTAACCTGGTCAGGTTGACGCACAAGAAAAAAGCCATTCAATTTGAAATTGCCTGTGCCCCGGACATGATGTTATCCGGTGATCGCCAGCGTTTATCCCAGGTTTTTGTTAACCTCCTTACCAATGCTATTGATGCATCCAAGCAGGGGGGTCAGGTTGATATTCTCGTCAGACAGGCGCATAACAAGGCTGTTATCGAAATCATGGACCGGGGACTGGGTATACCGGATGATATTCGCGAAAGCCTGTTTGAACCCTTCGTCACCAGTAAACCGACTGGTGAAGGTACGGGCCTTGGACTTGCACTGGCCTATAAATTTATCACGGATCATAATGGTGAAATAGAAATCGACTCCGAATCTGGCGTCGGTACACGAGTAATAGTGACTTTGCCTACAAACTAACATGCAAAAACTACTAATTATTGAAGACGAACAGGTTATCCGCACCGCATTGTCACGCTTTCTGTCACGTCATGACTACCAGGTCGATGAGGCAGGCTCAGTTGAAGATGCCCGGGATAAGTTTGATTTTAGCGACTACCACCTGATCCTTACCGATATTCGACTCCCTGGTGCACCTGGTACCGAAGTTTTACATCAGGCTGAAGATACACCCGTCATTATCATGACAGCCTATTCCAGCGTGCAGTCTGCCGTTGAGGCCATGCAGATGGGCGCCAAGGACTATATCGCCAAACCATTCGATCATGATGAGCTTTTACAACTGGTAAAAAAACACAGCCGGGAACCTTTAGTAAAAGCCCAAACACGGACCAAAGCTGATTCACCGTTAGTCACTGAAATGGTTGGCAGCAGTGAGATCATGCAGGACATTCATCAACGCATCACCAAAATCGCACCAACCGATGCAACTGTATTAATCCTGGGTGAATCTGGCACCGGCAAGGAACTGGTGGCTCAAGCATTACACGTCCGCAGCCAGAGAAAACAGGCTCCCTTTGTTATTTTCAATTGCGCAGCCGTACCACAGAATGCCATTGAGCATGAGCTTTTCGGCCATAGCGGGGATAAAAATACCGGCTTAATCAATACCGCAATTGGCGGCACATTATTTCTCGATGAAATCGGTGAATTACCCATGGATGCCCAGGCACGCCTGTTGCGTATCCTGCAGCAAAACAGTCAACAGAACGATTACGATGTACGCATTATTGCTGCCACGCATCGTGACATCAGAAAACTGGTCCAGGAAGGCTCTTTCCGCAGTGACCTCTACTTTCGCATCCGCGTCATGGAAATGGTTTTACCACCATTAAGAGATCGCGGTGACGACATTATCGAACTCTCACTCTACCTGCTGGATAAAGCCAAAAAGCAGCTTAACCGGGCAGAGCTCAGCTTTACGAGAAATTCAATTGAAGCCATTCGCCGTTACCACTGGCCAGGTAATGTCAGGGAACTGTCCAATGCGATTGAAAGAGCCGCCATCCTGACCGACAATAACGAGATCACGCCGGAATTACTGGCAATTGACCGCCCTATCCAGGCCGAACTTTCCCAGGATGCAATGAAGGAAAATCTTTCACTGGAAGAATACTTTCGTTATTTCGTACTGGAGCACCAGAACAATATGACCGAGACGGAACTGGCAAAACAACTGGGGATCAGCCGCAAAGCCCTGTGGGAACGTCGCCAGCGTTTCGGTATTCCACGTTCAAAAAAGTCGCGGGGATAAATTCAGGCTGTCTTGTCCAGATCTGAAAGGTCGTTTACCGGCACGCCCTCGAAACCAGGTTGGGGAGGAGGAATATCACCCTCTACCGCATTCGCCACCCGGTCTTCAGGAATATAAAGCAACAGCACAATATCAACCAGCATTTGCGCCATGCGCATGGCTTCCAGGCTGTCATTCATCAGCGAAGTCGCCATGTTCTGGTTGACTTCACCACTGAGCAGCAACTTGTCGATACGACCATTTCTCAGTACATCCAGTTTTTTGGCTTTATGTCGCTGTTTTTTAAGCTTTGCAATACGCTCTGAAATATCTGACGTTTGATCAAGCGAATGAATCATGCGCGTAATTTTAAGAATACGGTGTTTCAACAGGTTGTATTCGCGCCTGATTGCCTCATTATCAGACTTT
The DNA here is from genome assembly GCA_963801985.1 of uncultured Gammaproteobacteria bacterium. GTDB lineage: Bacteria > Pseudomonadota > Gammaproteobacteria > Chromatiales > Chromatiaceae > JABDQZ01. The sequence goes on along the minus strand of CAWDGV010000012.1, from coordinate 40,301 downwards.
GCGTAATAGTCGATATTTAATCTTAATAATTTGATTTTCTTGACAACCTGGACCAGTTTGCGGTCAGCAATCAACAGGTTTCTGACCATCTCCACATCCTCTTCTGCCAATGCAAACTGGCTTTGTATGCGGGTAGCATATTCCAGAATCGCGTTATAGATCGTCTTGATTTTGGTAGTGTAGATTTTCTCGAAATCCAGCGTAATTTCGGATGAGGATTCGATCACCTCATCAATTGTCCGTTCTGATTCCAGGTCTTTACGATGCACATTTAAACCATTGGCAATAACCATGTAGGCCGTATTCTGCAACAAGCGAAGCGATTCATCGAACAGTGCCTTGACGGCGGTTTCCGGATACTTCAGCGAATTTTCATCCAGGTACCTGGGCTGATCAACTTCAATAACTTCCTCAATTTCCTCAGGCACCAGTTTTTCAACAATCCTGACTATGAAAGGAAGAAAACCGATCAAAAATACGGTATTCAGAATATTAAAACTGGTGTGAAACAATGAAAGCGCAACCGGAATTGCCAATGCTGAAGTCAATGGCGACTGTCCTTCAACATGACTAACAAGGGAAGCGATCAACTGGATAAAAGGATAAAAAATAAGCAAAACCCAAAAAACACCCAGCAGGTTAAACACCAGGTGTGCCCGAGCAGCTCGTTTCGCATGGTAATTGGAGACAATAGCTGCCAGGTTTGCAGTAATGGTGGTGCCTATATTTTCTCCGAGAACCATGGCTGCGGCCATGTCAAAAGGAATCCAGCCTTGATGAGTCATCAGCAGGGTCAAGGCCATTGTGGCACTGGATGACTGCACAATCAGAGTCAGGGTGGTACCAATAAGCAGGAATAGCAAAACTGACAGGTATCCCATCTCGGTGTAACTTTGCAGAAAGTCCAACACCTGTGGATGATTGCCAATATCCGGCAACGAGTCTTTGAGAAACTGCAGTCCGATAAACAGAAGCGCAAATCCAACAATAAACAGACCAAAATGTTTATACCGATGCTGCCGGGAAAAACTCATTAAAAACCCAACACCAACCAGCGGTAATGCAATAGCGCTCATCTCGACTTTAAAACCAAGAATCGAAATCAACCATGCCGTGACCGTTGTGCCTATATTGGCACCCATAATGACACCAACTGCCTCAGTCAAAGTCAGTAGCTGCGCGTTGACAAAACTGACCACCATCAGCGTGGTAGCTGAAGATGACTGGATAGCCGAAGTGATCATAAAACCACTCAGTAGCGCGTATAGCCGGTTGGAAGTGCTTGCCGCCAGTACTGACCGCATGCGGTCACCAGCGAGCTCCATTAAGGCATCACTCATGACTTTCATACCGTAGAGAAACAGCCCCAGCGACCCGAGTAAGGTCAGAATTTCAACAAATCCGTATTGCATACCCAGGTATATACATTATTTCTCCCACCCGACACAAGGGAACAGTAGTGTTTCCTTTGGTAACACTTATACCGAATAAGTGTTACCTTTAGGCTATTTTCAAGCCATGCACCGGTTTGGATCATCTCCTATAAGACACTGATATATTTGACAATTATCAATATAAATAAAACAATCAAATGATCCAAAAAGGTTTTCTTATTTCCGTCGCCAGACTGTTACAAAATCACCTTGCTGGATAACCGTATAAATTCGGCTCAATAATTATAAACACTTCGAGGTAACACCTATGGATAACAAGGCAGCAGCTTACTGGCGGGAAAATGTCCGCCTGATGGCGATCCTACTGACCATCTGGTTCGTGGTTTCCTACCTGTTTGGCATCTTGCTTGTCGATCAACTTAACGCAATCAGGATTGGTGGCGTTGGACTCGGCTTCTGGTTCGCCCAACAAGGATCTATCTATACATTTCTTATCCTGATCTTCGTGTATGCAAAAAAGATGAATGCACTTGATCGTAAATACGACGTTCACGAAGACTAAGGGGAGAATTCATGGAACTTCAAACATTAACTTATCTGGTAGTTGGTGCAACTTTTGCCCTCTACATTGGTATTGCCATCTGGGCACGCGCATCAACCACTGGTGAATTTTATGTTGCCGGCAAAGGTATTAACCCGGTATTAAATGGTATGGCGACTGCCGCGGACTGGATGTCGGCCGCATCGTTCATTTCCATGGCCGGACTGATTGCCTTCACTGGTTATGGTGGCTCGGTTTTCCTGATGGGCTGGACAGGCGGTTATGTACTGCTGGCACTGTTGCTTGCGCCTTACCTGCGTAAATTCGGCAAGTTCACCGTACCTGAATTCATTGGTGAGCGCTTTTACTCGAAGACTGCTCGTATCGTTGCCGTCATCTGCCTGATTTTTGCCTCTATTACCTATGTAATCGGCCAGATGAAAGGTATCGGCGTAGCATTCTCACGCTTCCTCGAAGTTGAATATGCGACCGGCCTGTTCGCTGGCATGGGCATCGTATTCATCTACGCTGTACTTGGCGGCATGAAAGGCATTACCTACACGCAGATTGCTCAATACTGCGTATTGATCTTTGCCTACACGGTTCCTGCCGTGTTCATCTCGATGAACCTGACAGGCAATCCGTTCCCGCAGCTGGGCCTGATTGGCACCATGGCTGACGGCAGTGGCATTACCCTGATGGATAAGCTGGACCTGGTGGTTACCGAGCTGGGCTTTAAGGAGTACACCACGGCAAAAATGGGTAACACGCTTAACATGTTTGTTTATACCCTGACCCTGATGATAGGTACTGCCGGACTACCGCACGTGATCATTCGTTTCTTCACTGTACCTAAAGTGAAGGATGCGCGTTCATCTGCCGGCTGGGCACTGGTATTCATCGCATTGCTTTACACCGTAGCACCTGCTGTTGGTTCAATGGCTCGCCTGAACCTGATGAACACCATTCAGACTGGTCCTGTTGGAGAAGTCACTGCCAACATTGAAATATCCAAAATTCCTCAATGGATGACGAACTGGGAAAAAACCGGCTTGTTGAAATGGGAAGACAAAAATGGTGATGGACGCCTGCAGTACTACAATGACAAAAACGAAGATTTCGTTAAAAACGTCGCTGAACCTGCTGGTTGGAAAGGCAATGAAATGACCAAGGTTGACCGTGACATCATGGTATTGGCCAACCCTGAAATTGCCCAACTGCCAAACTGGGTAATCGCCCTGGTTGCAGCGGGTGGTCTTGCTGCTGCCCTGTCAACTGCCGCAGGCCTGTTGCTGGCCATTGCATCATCCATTTCGCATGACTTGATGAAAGGTACGTTTACGCCAAATATCACGGAAAAAACCGAACTGCTGGCATCACGTATTGCGATGGCAGGCGCGATCGCCGCGGCGGGTTATCTTGGTTTGCATCCACCGGGCTTTGCAGCCGGGACCGTGGCCATTGCCTTCGGCCTGGCAGCCAGCTCGATCTTCCCGGCACTGATGATGGGTATCTTCTCAAAACGCATCAATAACACAGCCGCAATTGCGGGTATGTTATCCGGCCTGGGTATTACCCTGCTATACGTGTTCCAGCACAAAGGCTGGTTCTTCATTCCAGGTACAGCATTCCTGGGAGATATGGAAGCCAGACTGGTTCTTTGGTATTTCACCTAACGCCTTTGGCGCTGTCGGTGCCCTGATTAACTTCGTTGTTGCATTTGCAGTATCACGTGTGACTGCCGACCACCAGAGCATATTCAGGAACTGGTTGAGCATATCCGCGTACCTCAGGGCGCAGGATCTGCAACTGACCACTAAAGCTTGAGCCTCAGCCCCGCTCCTTCTTTATTGATTGGGCGGGGCTTTTTACTCTTCCCCTAATATCATTTTTATTTACCACTAAGCACACAAAGTTCACAAAGCGATTATTTGTTGAAAGAGTTGAGTGTTTTGCGGTAAGTGAAACTAACTGACCAGGAAATTAAAAAGTATTTTTCTTGGTGTTCTTTGTGAGCTTCGTGGTGAATAATTACGAAAAAATAATTCTTTGTTGACTATGGAAATCGAACTGCTCGAAATCAGAAACTTCCTTGCTGAATGTATTCCTTTCAGCCTGCTCCCCGATGAAGAACTCGATGCCTTCCCGCAAAGTTTCAGATTCGTTATCTGAGGCGCAATAGCCCTTTCCACCAGAAGAACTGATGGTCGTTTTCTCTACCTGGTACGCAGTGGTGCAATCGAAATCAGGGATAATGACGGTACCCTGCTTAACATGCTCGCTGAAAATGATTATTACAGCAATTGCCTGACGATCGAGCAGATGAACAGCAAGGCAAAGCCATTGAAGACACCTTGCTCTACCAGCTTCCCTGTAAAAGTGTGCGTGCACTTCGTGACAATTCCCCTGAATTTGATGATCATTTCAGTGGTTCTTTAAGCAAACGCCTGAAACAGGCAGCCGGACATTTTCAACAGGCTATTGATAGCGGCATGGCCCATATGGCAATTGAAGTCCATGAGCTGTTAAAAAAGCCACCTGCATTTATACAAATTGACAGTACGATCCATCAGGCAGCCAAGGCAATGTCTGAAAAAAGAATGTCTTCCGTCATGATCATGAAAGGTGAAGAACTGCGCGGTATCATCACTGACCGTGACATACGCAGAAAATGTGTTGCCACCGGCATGGATATCCATGCCTCAGTCAGCGAAATCATGTCAGCCAAACTGTTTTGTATCGAACATAACACTCTGGCTCTAAATGCACTGATGGTAATGACCAAGAAAAATGTTCACCATCTTCCTGTCAGCCGGGACGGCAAAGTCATAGGAATGCTCTCTGCAAGTGACATCGCCCAGCATAGCAGTAGCAACCCAGCTTTCCTGATGAGCGATATCCGCAAGGCTCAGTCTCTTGAAGAACTGGTTACCGCCAGTAATAAATTACCTGACCTGCAGGTACAGCTGGCACTTGCAAGCGTGACCGCTTTGCATATCGGGGACATGGTTTCGCGCATTACCGATGCACTCACCTACAAACTGATCGAAATGAGCATCAATGAAATCGGGCCGGCTCCGGTTGATTTCGTCTGGGTTGCCGGTGGTTCACAGGCAAGGCGTGAGCAGACCTCTCACTCTGACCAGGACAATGCATTGATCCTCTCAGATGACTACCAGCCTGAACACGCTGAATGGTTCAAGCAACTCGCACATCGAGTTACACATGGGTTAGACGCCTGCGGATTTGTATTTTGCCCCGGCGATGCCATGGCCAGTAACCCGCAATGGCGCCAGCCATTAAAAACCTGGAAAGGCTACTTCAATAACTGGATTAACAAGCCGGAACCAATGGCATTGATGTTATCCAGTATTTTCTTCGACCTGCGTCCTGTTTATGGAGAAAGGCGCCTGCTGGAAGAGTTACAACAGGAGACGCTAAAGCAGACCCGGCAAGCCGGCATCTTTATTGCCTACATGGCCGCCAATGCCCTGACCCACCGTCCACCTCTGGGCTTTTTCAGACGCTTTGTACTCATTCACGATGGCGAACATAATGAAACATTCGATATCAAGCATCGCGGTATTGTACCTATCACCGATATCGCGCGTTTACTGGCATTATCCGAAGGCATTGCAGCAACCAATACAACCCAGCGACTCAGGGCTGCCGGTGAGACCAGCGCCCTGAGTGCCGAGATGGCAGAAAATCTTGAAGATGCCCTGGCATTTATCTCAGAACTGCGGATCTGTCACCAGGCCCGACAGATCAGAAAAGGCATTGAGCCGGATAATTACCTGTCACCCAACAAACTATCCGAACTTGATCGCAAACACCTGAAAGATGCTTTCAGCGTTATCCAGGAAATGCAGAATATCCTGGAACACCGTTACCAGACAGGCAGACTGGGTTAAACGCATGTGGCCATTCAATCCGCCAAAGGAAACCTTACGCAAAAGAGCCTATGCACTGGCCCGGACAGATGTCATGCGTGCATTTCTTGGGCAACCACTGGCTGACAAAAAACAGGACTGGCGTGAGCTTGAGATAGTATCACTTGATCTAGAAACGACCGGACTGGATCCGCAAACTGACCAGATACTCAGCATTGGCCTGGTTGAACTTAAAAAAGGCAACATCCATCTTGATACTGCCTGGCATAAAATCATCAATGTCGGCGCTGCTGTACCAGAATCCACCGCCGTAATCCATCATATTACCGATGACATTGTAGCCCGGGGAGAACCGCTTGAAAGCGTGTTACCCGAACTGTTAAATCGCCTGACCGGTAAAATAATGCTGGTGCATTACTCCTTTATTGAACAACAGTTTATCAATGCCGCCTGCAAGAAGTTATACGGTTCACCGTTTATTATCCAGACAATTGATACCCTGCCAATTGCACAGCGCCGCATGGAACGGCGCAACCATACGATTCAACCGGGCAATTTGCGTCTCTTTAATCTGATGACTTATTACAACCTGCCTCATTACAAGGCACATAATGCGCTTTATGATGCAATTTCCACTGCCGAGCTTTTCCAGGCGATGACAATGGAAATATCGCCGAAAGGCAAACAGCGACTCGGGGACTATCTCAATTGAAAACCTTTCATAAACGTTTTTTCCTGGTACTGATCGTCATCGCGCCAATGTATTGGCTGATATTTACCGATGATGGTAGAAGACGCAGTGACACGCTGATTTTATGGCTGGCCGGTGGGGACCCGATTGACCTCAACTTTCGCGTCCTGGACAACCGGTATTCCATGGAAGACTGGAAAAAAGTGTTTGCGGATATTGAATGGAATTGCGTAGATCAGAAAACCGCCTTAGGTGACCAGTACTGCTTCAGTGAAATCTCCAGTTACAATGGCGTGCCGGCACGATACCTGACGGCATTTTTCAGGGACAGTCATGTGAATGCAGTCAAACTGGTATACCGTAACCAGTACCACCAGCAGTTAGGCGCCGACCTGCATCAGCAGTTGGGAACACCTTTACTGCAGAGCCATGAATCAGCTGATAATGACATGTTACAGTGGCATACTGACTACGGTATGGTTATGGTAAAAACCGAATTAACACCAGAAGAAGAAGCCAGCCTGATCTGGCTGAGTAAATAAATAACCTTAACAACGCAGAACGAGGAATCATCATGTCTGAAAACCTGTACCCCGTCCCCGAAGACTTTGCAGCCAAGGCGCATGTCAATGCCGAACAATATGCTGAAATGTATAAACAGTCTGTTGAAGACCCGGAAACTTTCTGGGCCAAGCAGGCAGAAGATTACCTCGAGTGGTTCGAAAAATGGGACAAAGTGCTCGATTGGAGTTTTGACAAGGATGACTTACACATTGAATGGTTCAAAGGTGGCAAGCTCAATGTTTCCTATAACTGCCTGGACAAACACCTGGACACGCGTGCAGACCAGACAGCTATTCTCTGGGAAGGTGATGATCCGACTGAAGACAAACAAATCACTTACAGCGAGTTACACGCTGATGTCTGTCGACTGGCCAATGTTCTGAAAGATCGTGGCGTCAAAAAAGGCGACCGTGTTTCCATTTACATGCCAATGATTCCGGAAGCCGTTGTTGCTATGCTGGCCTGCACCCGTATTGGCGCTGTTCATTCTATTGTTTTCAGTGCTTTCTCACCCGATGCATTAAAAGACCGCATTCTTGATTCTGATTGCCAGGCACTGATCACTGCCGACCAGTCGATCCGTAGCGGCAAGGCTCTACCCTTAAAAGCCAATGCGGATAAAGCACTGGCTAACTGTCCAAATGTGCATACCAGTATCGTTGTCAAGCGTGGCGGAGAACCGGTTGAATGGACTGATGGTCGCGATATCTGGTATCACGAGGCTATCGTCAATGCCAGCACACAATGCGCAGCCGAACCAATGGATGCAGAAGACCCGCTGTTCATTCTGTATACCTCAGGCTCTACCGGCAAGCCAAAAGGTGTTTTACATACCACTGGCGGCTACCTGTTACAGGCGGCAATGACACACAAGCTGGTCTTCGACTACAAAGATGGCGAGGTCTACTGGTGCACTGCCGACATTGGCTGGATTACCGGTCACAGTTATATCGTTTACGGTCCATTAAACAATGGCGCAATCAGTCTGATGTTTGAAGGCGTGCCAACCTATCCTGATGCAGGCCGTTTCTGGCAGGTTATTGATAAGCATAATGTCGCCACTTTCTATACTGCACCAACCGCCATCCGGGCCCTGATGGCCGTAGGCGATGAACCGGTTACCAGTACATCACGCAAAAGCCTGCGCCTCTTGGGCACTGTGGGAGAGCCGATCAACCCTGAAGCCTGGCAGTGGTATAACAATGTTGTCGGCGAAGGACGCTGCCCCATTGTTGATACCTGGTGGCAGACAGAAACCGGCGCTCACCTGCTGACACCCTTACCCGGTGCCACGCCACTTAAACCAGGCTCTGCAACCCATCCGTTTTTTGGCGGACAACCTGTCCTGCTTGATGATGAAGGCAGCGAAATTGATGGCAACCCGGCACAAGGCAACCTGGCCTTTAAACATCCATGGCCGTCAATGATGCGCACAGTCTATGGCGATCATAAGCGTTTTTATGAAACCTACTTTGCAATGTACCCCGGCTATTATTTCACTGGTGACGGCGCCCGCCGTGACGAAGATGGCTATTACTGGATCACGGGCCGTGTTGATGACGTCTTGAATGTTTCCGGTCACCGCCTGGGTACCGCTGAAATCGAGTCCGGCCTGGTGCTGCATGAAAAAGTTGCTGAAGCGGCTGTTGTCGGTTATCCCCATGAAATTACCGGCCAGGGCATTTATGCCTATGTCACGCTGATGCAAGGCGTGGAAGAAAGCGATGAGCTTAAAGCCGAATTGGTTGGCCTGGTCAGGAAGGAAATTGGCCCCATCGCCAAGGTCAATATTATTCAGTGGGCACCCGGTTTACCAAAGACCCGTTCTGGAAAAATCATGCGTCGTATCCTGCGTAAAATCGCCGCTAATGAAATTGATACTTTAGGTGATACTTCAACGCTAGCAGATCCTTCCGTGGTAGATAATTTGATTGAGAATCGCGCCAACAAGTAATTTTGTTCAAATAAACCACCTGCACAAAAAAGCCGGAGTCCCAGATTCCGGCTTTTTTGTTATCAGTACATTACGCTTGAACTGATCTACCCTTTTTTCACAGCCAGGATATGCACATACCTGCCCATGTCCCGATAGACGGGCATGCGGCAATAACGCAACTCCAGTTCAAACAGTTCTTGCATGTCCGTCTTTTCCATGGCGGCATCACTCAGGTAATCATGAAAAACCCGTATGCCGGTATGAGCCTGAATTTCAAAGCCCGCATCCTCAAGTTCCCGTTCAATTTCGTGGGGGTATTGTGGATTAGGTGGCGTCAGCTTATTACCCTTACCCAGGTAGCTATCATCAAGAATAGGTCTTAAACGCCACTGCCCTTTCAAGACATTCGAATACACCATGGCATTGCGGTTATAAAACAGGAGCGACAGATAGCCACCCGCTTTGACCTTATCCAGCACAACAGCGAGACCAGCACGCGGATCAACCATCCATTCAATCACAGCATGGAACAACACCAGATCAAATTGGGGTAATTGAGGAGCAAGCTGTTGTATTGCTGCGTGATGAAAAGCTGCACTCAGTCCAGAGCTGGAAAAATCGGACTTTGCCCGCTCCAGCATTTTTTCAGAGAGATCACATATTGTTAGATGATGGCCTTTTTCAGCCAGCCACTGACTGACTTGGGCAAAACCGCAACCAGCATCCCAGACAGATAAACTGCAGCCCGGGTCTGCAATCCTGTCAAGATCCTGCATCAGAAGCTTTAAACGCCAGCTGCCCTTGCCAGTGTCATAAACCCGGTTTTCAAAACGCTCCACCAGGTCATCAAAATTACGGTCCTGCTTCTTCATACATTAATGGCCGGTTAATAGTTCAATCCAATCGCTATAGCTTAAACAAAGTTGGTATGACATAGTTTACCTAACTGAAATTTAGGATGCTTTATACCGATGAGTGAAGACAATATCGTTAAATTCCCCAACCTGATGAAAGATGCCGTCGATGAAGAACAATGGAAGGAACTTCAGGGGGAGTTTTACCTGGACTGTTATTTTGCATACAACGGCAAACCTGCAGACAACCCAGAGCAGCTGGGCGAATGGCTCAAAACAGCCGAAATTTACGCCACTATCGACAGCCCTTTTTTTCGCGGCTGGTTAATGCGGAAACTGAGCGAACAGCAATAATTCAGCTGAACGGACGACTATAACGCTGGAATATGAGCTGGATCAGACTAAGTACGCCTAAAAATAATAAAGCGATAAATCCACTCGTCAGCGGGTTTTCACGGATAAAGGCGATCACCGAAAATATCCAGGAAATCAAGGCTGGCTGATCAGCATCATAACCCGCACCTGTGTTTGGCGAGCCTGAATTATTACCGCGATTGCCGCCACCAGAATTATAACTGGATGGGTTCTTGTAACCGCCTGAGCCATTATGGGGCTGCTGAGGTGCCGAAAACCCCTGGTTAAAGTAACGGGGTTGTGGCACGGAAAACTCCCGTATCAGGCTGTCATCGCGCGTGAAAAGGCTGCGGAATTCAGACTGGAAACCCTCGCTCATGGCTTCGAAGCTGTTGCCACCAAACTGGCCGCGAAAATCGGCCATTCCAGCTATATTGCTACCCGGCTCCGCTGCAAAATCAAACAGGTAACCGGAGCTCTGGTCTTCATCATATTGACGGACATCCCGGTATATCTCTGTCTGGCCACTGAACGCGCCACGATTTCTCTCATTCAACGTGGTTTTGTAGCCATGATACTTGTCTTCCAAAACGTCTTCTTTGGTGACATCAAAAAATTCCTGCTCTGTTGCATAGACAGAAACCGACATCAAAAGAGCGCAACACACTGAAAAATAAGATCTTTTCTTAAAAAACATTAAATTTAACCTATTTTTCATAATCAATTTACAGCTTTCTGTGAATAAACTGTAAGTTTTTATTTAGATTTTTCCAAGTAAATCAAAATAAAAAAACTATTTACTACTTTGTTGATTTAAATCAAACAGCTGAATTTTTAGCATTGTGTCGATCGATTATTACATGTCAGAGTGACCAGCAATATTGTAATGCCATGGGATGAGAAAGAAAAAAATCCAGGAAAATGGCAACTGCATGGGAGGGTACAATATGAAAGCAACAACTCAAGCCAGCTGCCAGAGCGAAGGCCTTTTACGCGATCCAGCTCTCTGTAATACTCAGTTATTTTTTGACCGCGATGTCGAATTATTACGCTGCGAAGAAAGTCGGAAATGCGAATTTAAACGCTATTTCAACAAAATGGTGATCTGCACCTGCCCCGCTACGCAGACCACCAATTAGCTTTTAGCTATCAGGCAAAAAAGGCTCTGACAAATTCTCGCGCATAATGATCTGCCAGCAGGAAAGCGAATAACAGGCTCAGGTAAAATATTGAATAGCCAAACGTTTTCATTGCCAGCTGATCAGACTCATCGCGATACAGACGGTAGGCGTAGTAAATAAAGCCAATCCCCAGTGATATAGCACCAGCCAGGTAAACCAGGCCACTCATATTGATGACAGCTGGCATTAATGACACGGTAAACAGCAACAAGGTATAAAGCAGAATCTGTAGCTTGGTAAAAGGCACGCCATGGGTTACCGGTAGCATTGGAATTCCGGCTTTGGCATATTCCTTACGACGACGAATGGCCAACGCCCAGAAATGCGGTGGTGTCCAGACAAAAATAATCAGGAACAGCAGCAAGGCTTCTGTACCCACTTCTCCCGTCACGGCCGCCCAGCCAAGCAGTGGCGGCGCTGCTCCAGCCGCACCACCCAGCACAATGTTCTGAGGTGTATTACGTTTTAAAAACACGGTATAGATCACCGCATAGCCTATCAAGGCGATAAATGTCAGCATTGCCGTCAACTCATTCACAAAGGCAACCAGTATCACCATGGCAATTGCGGCAAGACTGATTGCAAATGTGAAGACATGTAACGTATCGAGCCTGCCTGATGGCAGGGGACGGTTCTCGGTTCGATGCATAATTGCATCAATTCGCTGATCAATCATGTGGTTCAAAGCCGCACCCGAGGCGGCTGCCATGCCGATACCCAGGTTTGCCGCAACAAGAATATCCAGGGGAGGCAGCCCTTCAGGACTTGCCAGCAACATGCCAACAAATGCTGTAAACACGATCAGGTACACAACCTTGGGCTTGCACAGTTCGTAATAACTACGCCAGCTGATAGCTTCAATTGTATCTTTGGCGATAGTGTCTTTTGTTTTGATTGCTGCTGTCATAAGCCTAACCTGCCTTTTTAGGTTGTCCAATGCGCACGACATTCAGCAAGCGTCTGAAGTCCTTTGCAATATCTTCCGGATTACTGTCCGGCTGGTAAACCATCATCAGGTTAGCCAGTGGATCCATAATAAAAATCCTGTTTTCAGGACTGGTGCCATTAATGGTCATTTTTTCGAGCAGACCGGCTTTATCTGATACCGGCCCAATTACCACATCCATCGCACCATAGGGTTCAATCTTTGATGTGAAGTCCTGCATCTGTTCCACGTCGGTTAAAACAAACAAACGCTTGATACGCTCTCGTTCTTCACCCATCAGGCGTCTAACCTGGCGCATGTAGTAAACATTTTTTATACAGGCCTCATCACATTGTGTGGAACCTGCTGTAACCAATGTCCAGTTACCTTTAAGTTCAGCAGTTTGCAGAACGTTTCCATCCATCAGTTCAAGCGAATAGTTTTCGACTGAACGGACAGGCTCAATTAACTCACCACGATTACTGGTTGAAACCTGTGGCAGACTGTCAATATTGGCAAAATAAATCCAGCTGAACAGGTAAGGCAAACCGCTAACCGCCAGCAGAATCCAGAAAGGTGTCAGGTTTCTTTTCGAACTTGTTTTTTCTACTGCCTGCTCATTCATTCTGCGTCATCCAACTCTGATTTAACCCGTTTAATACTCATTCCCAAAAAGGTCCCAAATGCAATCAATGCAAATGCACCCCACTGAATCGCATATCCAATATGCATGCCACTCTTATCTGTAATTTCCGGCCATTCACGATCGTAACCGGAACCGCTGTCAGCTGATAACAGCAATAGATAATCAGGCACCTTCAAGCCGCTTGCTTCGCGATAATAAGCAACATCAAGGTAATTCCATCTAATACCGCTTTCTACTGGCCCAGCCCCAACCACGGGCGCTGAACGTGGCTTATCCAGCATAACGATAACCTGTTGCTTGCCTGGCATCACTTTAATGTCAGGCAAAACACGCCGATCGTTGCCTGCCGTTATCCAGCCCCGGTTAACCAGTACCAGCGAGTTGTCAGGTAACCTGAATGGTGTAATCACCTCGTAGCCCGGCTTTCCATGACGTACAACGTTATCAAGTAACAGCTGGTGTTGGTTTAAAAATTCACCCTGCAGTCTGTAACGTTTATATTGATCAGTTTCCAGGTCTATATCAGCCGAAACAAAATCACTTACTTGCTGCGCTGAACGCTGCACAATTTCATTACGTAGCTGTTTGCGTTCTTCTGAACGCCCCATCTGCCATACCGACAGGTAGGTAAAAATACTCACCGCGATGAAAGTAACCACAATGCCCAACAGTGTTGGCCTGAACTGAAAATTTAGTATTTGCATCGAAGTGTTTATACTTAAGCGGCGACAATTATATTTTGTGCGCTAAATAGCCGTTAGTACCAACAGGACTTTTAATGACCATCAAAACACTCATCATCATCAATATCATTCTTATTCTGGTCAGTCTTGGCGCTGGCGTCTTTTTTCTCCGCAAGGACGGTAATGAAGAAACACGTGTCGTCAAATCCCTTACTGTGCGCGTCATATTATCCATGACTCTTATTGGACTGATCATTGTTGGTTATTTGACTGGTTCAATCCAGCCACACTCTATTCAGTAACCAAAACCTCTACAATAAAAGAGGCGCTATTTTTCAATAGCGCCCCAATAAATGCTCTAAAACCCGGTCATTTACAACCAGTAAACAAAGACATACAGGCCTAACCAGACCACGTCAACAAAGTGCCAGTACCAGGCAACACCTTCAAAAGCAAAATGGTTATGCGCCGTAAAGTGTTTCTTCATTGCACGCCCCGTCATCGCTATCAGCATGATGGTACCAATGGTTACGTGAAGGCCATGGAAACCAGTCAACATGTAGAAAGTTGAGCCATAAATTCCTGAATTCAGGGTTAAATCCATTTCCGTATAGGCATGTCCATATTCATACGCCTGGAGGAACATGAATAAAGTACCCAGGGCAACAGTCATCATCAAGCCAATAACCAGCTGATTGTTGTTTTCTTTCTTTAGCCCCCAGTGAGCCCAGGTTAAAGTTGCACCGGAAGTTAACAGAATAATGGTATTCCAAAGCGGAAGACCGCCTGCCCCCATAATCTCTTTTGGAACGGTAAATGTCTTACCACCCAGCCCGGCATCTGGATCAGGAATAGTCTGCATAGGCCATGCGTACTGGAATCCTTCCCACAACATGTTTGACGAAGCCAGGTAACCTTCACCGCCCAGGTAAGGCAATGTAATGTTTCTCAGGTAATACAGACAACCAAAGAAGGTAGCAAAGAAAAAAACTTCAGAACTGATAAACCAGAACATGCCCTGGCGGAATGATTTATCAACCTGGGAGTTATATTTTCCAGCAAGGTTCTCGTCAATTACATCTGTAAACCAGCCTTTGAAAAGATAAGCCATTACGAATGAACCCAGTACCATCATCCAGGTACCTACATTCACACCATTAGTCCAAAGCACCACACCAAACAGCAAAATAAATACACCGACAGCACCAATAATGGGCCAATGGCTGCCATCTGGTACGTAATACAAATCTTTATTGGTTGTCATGTTAACCCCTTGCTCCCTTTAGTCTTTATATTTTTTACTAATTACTTTTAATAATTTATTTTGTGCCGGCCATCAGCTTTCAGAATTTTTTGCCGTCGAATGTCCAGGTTTTAGAGCTTCACTTCTATCCGTGTTCATAAAAGTGTAGGACAAAGTTACTGTTCCATATTTCTCGGGCAATTTACGGTTAATAACAAAACGCAAAGGCATGGCCTTTCTTTCTCTCGGCTGCAATGTCTGTTGATTGAAACAGAAACATTCCACTTTATTAAAGTGCTCAGTTGCCTGCCATGGCGTAACCCCGGGAACGGCCTGGGTTACAACCACTTCATCAGTTTTGTTCTCAGCAGTAAAAATAACTTCATAGGCTTTACCAGGATGAACCTGCATAGTTTTCACTTCAGGCGTAACATCCCAGGGCAAGCCGGCATTGAGCGTGATATCGAACTCAACCGTCACCAGGCGACTTTCATCCACGCCACCGTAAATAACATCTTCCAGGGCCACTCTTCCGCCGACAGCTGAAGAACCGACAGAATTGATTCCTGTGACATCACAAATCAGTGAATACAACGGCACCATGGCAAAGCCGAATCCAAACATACCGAGTACTGCCAGCGCCAAACGACGGGCAAGCCTGGCATTTTTGTCAGCCTGCTGACTCAACCTCCGGCCGCCTTGTTAAGCAGGTACAGAGGCCACATCGATATCACCAGAGCTATCGCGCCCAGAAACAAAGCGATTCTCAGGTTTGAGCTCTTATGTTCTTTGTCTTCAGTCATTGTATAAACCTTCTTGAATCTAATTCTGGAAGCAACCCGTACCACCTGGACAACTGGTGGTCGGGTTTTTATAAGCTTCTATTACTTCAGCACTGGCGGCTGCTCGAAAGTATGGAATGGAGGAGGCGAAGTTGTCGTCCACTCAAGACCATAGGTTCCAATTTGTGCACCATCCCATGGCATGTCGCCGGCTTTCTCGCCACCTTTGACAGTCTTGATAATGATGTACAGGAACAGCAGGTGCGAAGCACCGAATGCAAATGCACCCAGTGAAGAAATCACGTTGAATTCAGTAAAAATGGAACTGTAGTCAACGATACGTCTTGGCATGCCAGCCAACCCGGAGAAATGCTGTGGGAAGAAGGTAATATTGAAAGACACCGTCGTCCACCAGAAGAAAATCTTGCCGAGTTTCTCGTCATACATATTACCGGTCCACTTGGGCAACCAGTAGAAGACGCCGGCATACAAACCAAATACTGCCCCGGGAATCAATGCGTAGTGGAAATGCGCCACCACGAAGTAAGTATCATGATACTGCAGGTCTGCGGGAACAACCGCCAACATAACGCCAGTAACACCTGCAAACGAGAACATCAGTACGATAGCAATGGCAAACAGCATAGGCGTTTCAAATGTCATTGCACCACGCCACATGGTAAAGATGAAACTGAACAGCATGTAACCGACCGGAATGGAAATCAGGATGGTTCCAATCATAAAGTAGGTCGTTACACTCTGCGACATGCCCACTGTGTACTGGTGATGCGCCCACACAACCATGCCCAACACACACAGAACCATCATGGAATAAACCAGTGGTTTGTAAGCAAACAGCGGTTTACGCGAGAAGGTTGGCACAACCATTCCCAGTACGCCAATAGACGGCAGCAGCAGGACATAAACTTCCGGATGACCAAAGAACCAGAACAGGTGCTGGAACAGGACAGGATCACCACCACCGGCAGCATCAAAAAATGCGGTACCGAAATGACGGTCAAACAGCAGCATGGTAACGCCACCAGCCAATACCGGCATAACCGCGATCAGCAACAAGCCAGTCAGTAACCAGGCCCAAACGAACAAAGGCATCTGCATGTAACCCATGCCAGGAGCTCGCATATTAACAATCGTCGTTACAATATTGATCGAGGCCAGAATTGATGAAATACCCAGGATGTGGATGGTAAAGATGGTGAAGTCCATACCGATACCCGCCTGCACAGACAGTGGCGGATACAGGGTCCAGCCAGTATTCACCGGGGTATCACCTGCAAAGTAAGGAGCGATCATTGAAATGATCAACATGGTACCGGCCATTGGCAATAACCAGAAGCTCAGATTGTTCAAGCGCGGCAATGCCATATCAGGCGCACCAATCATCATTGGAATCATCCAGTTAGCCATACCGGCAGCCGCTGGCATCACCATACCAAACACCATAATAAGCGCGTGGTTGGTCAACAGGTTGTTATAAAGATCCGGATTCAGAATCTGGATACCAGGCAATAAAAGTTCTGCGCGCAGCATCATGGCTGATGCACCACCCAGGAACAACATAACCAGTGCAAAAATCAGGTACATGGTACCAATGTCTTTATGATTGGTACTGAACAACCAGCGACCGAAACCTTTCGGTGGTCCGTGATGATGATCGTCGTGTGCGACTTCAGTGCTCATGGTTTATCTCCTTGAGTTCTTAATATTAATCAGAGTTAGCGTGCCGACTTAACATCAGCTGGTTGTACTACATCACCCGTGTCATTACCCCAGGCATTACGCTCATAGGTAACTACAGCGGCCAGCTCCAGGTCATTCAGGCTTTTGCCCCAGGCAGCCATAACCGGATTGTTTTTACTGCCGTTAATAACGATATCCAGGTGTCCCTTGACATCACCCGTAGTGATTGCTCCACCTTTCAGGGCAGGAAAAGCACCAGGCAGACCCAGGCCTGTCGCCTGGTGACAGGCGGTACAGTTAGCCGCGTAAACTTTTTCACCACGCTCCATCAGCTCATCCCTGGTCCAGACTTTGTCTGATGTTGCTTCAGCCATTGCCTGGGCTTTTTCAGCCTTCTTCTCTGCAGCCCAGTTGGCATATTTATCTTCACTGACCGCATGAATTACGATTGGCATGAAACCATGACCGGTACCGCAGTTTTCTGCACACTGGCCACGATAGACACCTTCTTTTTCAATGATGGTCCAGGTTTCATTGATGTAACCCGGGATAGAGTCTTTCTTATAGGCCAGGGCTGGCACCCACCAGGCATGCAAAACGTCTGACGCTGTGTGCAGGAAGCGAATGCGTTTACCGACTGGCAATACGACGGGCTCATCCACATCTCGCAGGTAGGTGGGATCGTCAACCGGAACCTCACGATTAAGGTTTGAAACCAGATGAATATCGTCTTCAAGGTAATCGTAGGTCCACTTCCACTGGGAACCGGTAACTTTCAGGGTCAGATCCGGCGTGGTGGTATCCTCAACCAGGTCAAAGGTATTCGAAGCCTTGCCAGCAATACTCAGGTCAATACCCAGGACCACTACAGGTACGAAAACCCAGGACCATTTGCCAAACCAGCTCGTATGAAAATTTTGATCCGCTTCGTAACCGGCAGATTTGCGGAATTTCCACAATGCATAAACGATTACTGCCGTGATAATAATCATGATGACAGTTGCCACTCCAGCTGTCAGCATATGCAGATCGTAGATCTCACGCGTCACCGGAGAAACCGGTTCTGGCAAGTTCAATCCATATTCTGCCACTGCACTGCCGGCAAACGTTGCCAGTCCTGCGGCGGCGAGGAATCTCAGCCCCTTTCCAATTAGCATATGTGCTCCCCTTGGTTCTTAATTTTTTAGTTTTAAAATTCTTGCTAACACCGGTTAAGACAATTTAAATTCGCTCAACAGGCTTTAAAATTCGTAAACCTTCTTTCAGGCTGTCAGACAGCTCCTCACGTTCTTCATCCGTCAGGCAAGTACCGATTTCAACGCTCTTGCCATGCGAACGTAAACTAAGGTGAGACGGATACCAGTCAATCCTGTCGGATCTCAGCACTATCTGTACCCAGTAAGGTTGAAACTGCCACTCATCGACAACTGACTTAACGGAACGCGTTACACGCAGGAACTTTTCGTTCAAGTCAATGGTCTCATAATCTTTGCTGGCCTTTTCTACCAGGTAGAAGGCGCCGCCAAGTACAACCATTTCCAGTAACACGATCGGCATGACAACCCATGCACCCAGCAACCAGAACCTGACCGCAATACCAATCGAGCCCAGGCAGACAACCAGGAAAAAAATAATTTTTCCTTTACTGCCAAGCGAATGATTTGGTCGGATAATAAATCGACACGCCTTTCCAGAAGCATCACATTCCGTTACCAGCAAACCCAAACCTCGACTTTATTTGATATGCGTCAATTTGTCGCAGAAGGATTCTACCCGACAAATGACATATGTCAAAGACATAACCCTTACAAGTATATTAGGGGATTCGGATACTCTTATGCTCACTGTATAAAAACGTAATGCTGGTCAGCAGAAGCAGGGCTGCAACACCATTATGCGCAACCGCGTTCGCCAGGGGCAGCGAAGCCAGCACATTAAATATACCGAGCAATAACTGGACAGTTAAAACAGCCAGAAGGGTGACAGCAATTTTTTTCTGCAGCCGGTTTCCCCGCTTGAGCCCGAATAACCCCAGGGCACCTACAACCAACAGCGTCACTAACGCACCAATCCGGTGCGCCATATGAACCGCAGCACGCGCATCAGGGTCCAGCACACCAAACTCGTAATTCACCCCCAGTCCGCGCCATAAAGTGAAGCCTTCAGCAAAATCCATTGCAGGCCAGGCATCACCCGCGTAGCAACCGGGAAAAGCAGTGCAGGCAAGCGCCGCATAATTGGTACTGGTCCAGCCACCCAACGCAATCTGGCCTGTCACAACCAGTACCGCAACAAACGCCAGCTTACCCAGGCCACTTTTATTTGAGCCCGCAAAACGATCCCCCGAAGCGTTCAGGGATGACAGCCATAACAAGGATGCAGTTGCCATTCCAAATAACAGATGCAGGGTTACAATGGCTGGCTTTACCAACAAAGTGACTGTCCACATTCCCAAAAGAGCCTGGAAAACCACCAGGGCGACCAGGGCGAGACTGAGACGCGGTACAAACCGGGTTGAAAAATCAGCGCGATGTGCAAACCAGGCCAGCAACAGGATTAACAGACCAAGGGTGCCTGCCAGGTAACGATGCAGCATTTCTTTCCAGGCTTTGCCAGCCTCCACCGGACGCTGCGGAAACGCCTGCTCTGCAACCGCGACTTCAGCCTCAGTCTGGGGCACATCAATCAATCCATAGCAGCCAGGCCAGTCCGGACAGCCCAGTCCAGCATCAGAAAGCCGCACGAAAGCGCCCACCACGATCACGATAAGTGCAAAAAGTGTTACAAAAAGGCTATAGCGAAAAAATCCGGTCTGGCTCATTTTTACTCCAACATCTGGCCTCTAAAGCCGGCTAAATTACCTGAAATAAGACGAATAAGCGATTTTTTGCTGCTTCACTTATAATCCGCATCCATTATTACAGACCAACCCGGAACCAGCAGTATCCGCAAGATGCTTGCTGAATCCACCACACCTGCTCCACCCTGCATTAAACCGCAGAGCAAATCAGGCAAGAATAACGAAACCTACGATGAACGATGCTGGAGAAAACCGCATGACACCCGACTACTCACTTACCCTGCCAGAAAAATCAAAACTCAAACTCAGTATTGGTTGGCTCTGGCTGGGTCTGGGCTCACTCATTATCGCCGGCATCTTCTCTATACTGCTGGTACTTTCACGCGTACCCCAGGCACAACATTTTATCCCGTGGATTGACTTCTTTCACACCTCAATCGTCATCCATGTGGATATGTCGGTATTGATCTGGTTTCTGTCCTATGGCGCATTACTATGGACCCTGACCACCCGGCGGCTGAATGGGTACTGGGGTAATGCAGCGCTAGCTTTTTCTGTTATCGGCACGGTGATAATCGGCGTATCACCGTTTCTGGGTGCCGGCGACCCGTTAATGAACAACTATGTCCCCGTGTTAAGACATCCACTGTTTTTTACCGGCCTGCTTTTATTTGGCGCTGGCATTACCCTGCAGGTTGCCGGCGGGCTCAAAGTTGATCCATTCGAATACTCAGCGGGTGAGAATACTTTACGCATTGGCATCTACAGCGCTTTGCTGATCACGGCCATGGCCATTGCTTCACTTTACTGGTCATACATGGAAGTACCATCCACCGCAGAAGATCATCCTTATTTTGAATACCTGTTCTGGGGTGGAGGTCATGTCGTCCAGTTCGCCTATACACAATTGATGCTCGTCAGCTGGTTATGGCTGTTTTCTGCACTGGACAAAACCCTTCCCGTCAGCCCCAGAACCATTACATTTATCCTGATCCTGGGAGCTTTACCCGTGTTGCTGGCACCGGCCATTCATTATTTCAATGGCAGCTACAGTCCGGAATATCGTGCAGACTTTACAGCCTTGATGAGATGGGGTGGTGGCATTGCCGCCTTACCTATTGGGCTGTTAATTGTTAGCAGGATATTCAGGAAAGATACCGCGATAAGTGAAGTGCAACAGCCGCTGAAAAACGCCCTGCTCGCATCCATTTTGCTATTTGGCGCTGGCGGCGCGCTGGGCTTCATGACGCATGGCGTAAACACCATTATCCCGGCGCATTATCACGGCTCCATTGTCGGTGTCACCCTGGCATTCATGGGTCTGACTTACTACCTGTTGCCCCGCTTTGGCTTTGCCACACCGACAGGCAAGCTGGCGCGCAGGCAACCTTATATCTATGCCAGCGGCCAGTTGATTCATATTTCAGGACTGGCAGTTGCAGGTGCCATGGGCATTCAGAGAAAAACAGCTGGCGCGGCGCAGGGGCTGGATACGCTTTCTGCCAAAGCAGTTATGGGTGTCATGGGCATGGGAGGCCTGATCGCCATTATTGGCGGCATCCTGTTCCTGGTCGTCACCATCAAGGCAATAGCGACAAGGAAAGTGCAGGCCAGTAAGTAATAATGATCAAGGCTGCCAAAAGAATAAGAAACCACGGAAACGTCGAGCGGTATAACTGCAGCACAGGCTTTTTAAAGCGGTAGCTGGCAATAAACAGGTTCATACCCACCGGCGGGGTAAAATAACCAATCTGCATATTGGCCAGAAAAATAATGCCCAAATGTACCGGGTCTATACCATAGCCAATAGCAACCGGCAGTAACAGTGGCACCATTAAAACCAGGGCCGAAAAAATATCCAGCATAGTGCCCAGCACCAGCAAAAAGATATTTAGCAAAACCAGGAATGTCAGCTTGTCCGTTATCAGTTCCCTGATAAAACTGAAAAGGCGTCCCGGAATATCAGCATCAATCATGTAGTTGGTTGATGCCAGCGACAGCCCAAGTATCAGCAAAATGCCACCTACCATTATCATTGACTTGCGCATCACGGCAGGAAGATTTTTCAGGCTTATTTCCCGCTGGATGAACACTTCAACAATCAACACGTAAAGCGCTGTCACTGCAGCCGCTTCGGATAAAGCGAAATAACCACCGTAGATACCACCCAGCACAACAAGCGGCAAAGGCAATTCCCATTTCGCCTCATTCAGGGCCGCCAAGGCATCATGCCATTGGAATTTTTGCAGCGGCTGGTGGCGACTGGTCCAGATACTCCACGCTGACAGCATCAGCAGCATCAGCAGTCCGGGGAAAATCCCGGCAAGAAACATCGCATCAACAGTAATATTGCCACCAATACCGAGCTGCTGGGCAATCACAGCATATAAAATCAGTGGCAATGCCGGGGCAAACAACAATCCCAGGCTACCGGAAGTCGTAACCAGGCCAAGGCTGAAGTTATCCCGGTAACCTGCCTGGGTCAGCGCCGGGTACAGCAAGGCCCCCAGCGCTACGATAGTGACACCCGAAGCACCGGTAAAGGCGGTAAAAAAGGCACACGCCAGTAAAGAGACCAACGCCAGGCCACCAGGCATCCAGCCAAGGAAAGCGATCGTTAAGTGGACCAGTCTTTTTGGCGCATTACTCTCACTCAGCAAGTAACCCGCAAAGGTAAATAGCGGGATTGCCAGCAAAACCGGCATTTCGGCAATGCGGTAAAACTCGATCGCAACAACTGAAAGATCAATATCAGCGGAGTAAAAACCAAGTAGGGCAGAAGCCCCAATGATCGCAAAAAGTGGCGCACCCAGTAACGCCATCACCAACAAAAGCAGGCCCGCCAGCATCATTGCATTTTTTGCCGACTAAAACTGTTAAGCAGGAAACGCAATGCCATCACGCCAAAGCCAAGCGGAATAATCAGTTCGCCAACCCATGTCGGGACAGACGCAAAGATAATGCTGCCATCACTTTTTTCCATCATCACCAGCCTGGCTGCATGCCAGGTGATCACCATGCAGACAATGGCGGCAAACAGGTTGGTGAGCCGCTGCAAGCGGGCCCGGTTCTGCGGGGAAAGAAAGTGCGACAGGATATCAATACTGATATGGTTGTTGTCCCGGGTTGCCGCCATGGCGCCAAGCAAAGCAATCCACAATACCAGCAGTCTTAAAGTCGGGTCTCCCCAACTGATGCCGGAATCAAAAAAATTGCGTAACACAATTTGTGCGGCCGCCAAAAGGATCATGGCGGTCAGAAGCAGTGCAAGCAGAGCATCCTCTAGCAGGAGTAAAAAACGTCGTAAATTCATACCTGGTAATGCAAGCGGCTAAAGTTTACTGCGATAAGTCGCGAGGTGTTGCTGCAAGGTCTCATAAACACTGCGCGAAATCCTGCCCTCTGACACCTGCTTCTCGATTGCCTGCTCCGACAGCTGTCGCCAGGGGTCAACTTCCGAATCCGGCGGTAAAATAAACTGCATGCCCTGATTGCGCAGTGCCCGCAGGGCCTGCTGATTATCTCCCCTGTTCTGCGTATTGATTTCAGTAAAGGTGTCATTTAAAACCCGTGCCAGGATTTCCTTGTCGGTTGACGATATCGCCTTTAATGCTTTTTCACTGATAACCAGGGTACCGAACAGGTAAGTAATCGGGATATCCACAAGGTGCTTGAGCCTGGTATGCCATTGCAACGCAATAGCTCCCATCGCAGGAGAAGCTACCGTGTTGATCAAATCCGTTTGCAGACCAGTCAGGACATCCGTAAGCGGCAATGGCACCGGCGCGATATCCAGCGCCTTAAACACGGCCAGGGCGATGTCATCACCTTCAGGCACCCAGATTTTTTGCTGGCGAAGTTCTGCAAAGCGGCTGACCGGATTTTTCGACATAAGGTAGGCAAAACCAGCTTCACTCAGACCATAACTGACAAAACCTTTTTCCAGCATACCTTCGATCAGGGTGGAATCCATGCGTTCGCGCACATATTCCACTTCCTCGAAAGACCGGAAAATGAAGGGCAGATTATAGACACTCGCATCCGGGTAGAAAGAAGCCACTCCACCGCCGGTAATTGCACCACCATGAAGCTGACCAATACGTATTTTTCGCAGAACACTCTTATCATTACCCATTACACCACCGGGATAGAATTTGAGTTTCACCCTGCCCTGCGTTCTGTCCTTAACCGTAGCAGCCGCCTGTCGCATGGCTTTCATCCAGCTGGTACCGTCCGGCAGCAGGGTAGCGATTTTTAATGTTGCAGCTTCAGCCTGAAAGCTCAGGCAGACAAGCGCAAAAAGCAAAATACGTAGCAGCATAAATAACCTAAAAATATCCGTCTTTTAATAAGGTTTGCGCTTTATTTTGAGCCAGCACATTGCTCAGCGTGAGATTCTCAACTACCGGGTCACTGACAATAACCTCGTTGAGCAGTTGATCATGCAGTGCCTGGTCAAACACCAGCCTGGCGTAGGTCTGGGCAAACATCACTTTAACCATTAAATCCCTACCCTGCGAATACTGCAATGCCATTTCAAAATGTTTTCGCCCGGATTCAGGGTTTCCTCCCAATGAGGCAGGCAATTGCGACCTTATGACAGCAAGGTAAAGCTGCGCCCTGCCATTGGCGTAAGCCGGCTCATGGCTAACCACTTTTTGCAGCATGGCTTCGACGTAAGGCAGGAACATCAATGAATTCCAGTCTCCGGTATTACTGCCGATCCAGTCAGCATAGCGTGTGGCATAAACAAACAGCTCATTCAGGCTGGCTGTATCAACATCATCGAGGGACACCGCGAACAGTTGAAAGTCACGGATTTCAGCCTCACATAAAACCGGTTCTTTTATGCATAAGGCCTTGCGCGCATAGTTCCGGGCATGCTCGTACAGCTTCCTGCTGCGTGCAGGTTCATCAACAAGACTGCCCGCATAAGCACCGTATAGTTTTGATACTGAAACCAGTAACCGCGGATTTTGCGGATCGTCTCTGAGCATACCTTCCATCAGCAAGAGGTAGGCAGGAATGGCCGCACGAACAGTAGCCGGGTCATCCTGGTTAACGATGCTGCTCGCCAGGTTGGCTGAGAGCCGCTGTGATGCCATTGAGCTGCAACCCACCAGAATCGGCAACAGTATAATGAAAACAAAATACCGATATGTCATATACCAATGGTAGTCGAACTCAGACCCGGCCGTGAAGCAATATCCCCGGCTGACAACCAAATAAAAGCTTTTTATTACAGACGATCCATCACTTGCTCCACTTCATCAAGACCGGACTGAAGGTAAGCCTTCCATTGGCCAGTCACCGGATGGACGTACTCGACCTTTCCTCTTCCCTGAAGGATCTCCCGTAACTCAGCATTTGTATTGCGGCTTTCGACCATGACCGATATTGGCAACCATATCAGGAAGCCATCTTCTGATTTATTTTTAAAGTATCCTGAATGAAAGAGATTATTAATATTAAGGAAAACAGGTGGCTTTTAGCGGTTTTTACTATTTATCAAGGTAAAAACACGAACCTCAAGAAACAGTAATGTGAATATACCGGATGCACCAGATGGCATAATTTACTGACTCAACGGCTCTTAAATAATCATTAACGGTTTGATTTGTACCCAGAACTTTAAGATAGAGGCTAATTTGCCATGAGATATATTCTAGTAATGATCATTACAGTGCTGGTCTCCACCACCAATACTGCAACTGCCTCAGAAGAAGGTATCTTTTTTGATTTCCAAGGCAAGCCACGAAGTGTTGAATCTTTCATGGGTGATAACAAGTGGCTGGTCATGATGATTTGGGCTGCCAACTGTCATATCTGCAACGAGGAAGCCGCAAGTTACGCCAAATTAGATGAGAACAACAAAAACATCCGGGTGCTGGGATTAAGTATTGACGGCTTACCCAATAAAAGCAGCGCCGAAAGTTTTATCGAAACTCATGACTTACCCTTCCCCAATCTCATCAGTGACACAAACGACGTCATGCTGTACTACCAGGCGCAGACCGTAAGCCAATTTGTTGGTACACCAACTTTCCTGGTTTTCAATCCAGAAGGTGAACTCATGGCTGCGAAAACAGGTGCTGTGCCAACAAAAGTCATTCAGAAATTCATAGCCAGCAAATCTTCTGCAAGCAAAATGAACTGAACTCATAAGGCCATAATGGATCCATTTAATGCTTCATATTGGAATGGTCCATTTTCATTTTCAATTTACGACCAACCGCTTTAAATGCGGTACGTTCACCATTTGCAAACACCAGTGTAATTTCAACCGGCTTTCCCTCTACAATTTCTTCAGTTAAACCAATCAACATCACATGCAGACCACCCGGTTTGAGCATAGTCATGCCTTTAGCCGGAATATCTATTTTTTCTATACGCCGCATTTTCATCATGCCGCCTTCGTTGATATGGGTATGCAGTTCCACGATTTCTGCCGCATTACTTTCTGCACTGATAATTGATCGCAGCTTATCTGACGGGTTATGCAGCTTCATAAATACACCCGTATTTTTTTGTCCAGGTGGTACAACGCGCACATAGGCATCATCAATCTTCAACGCCATATGACCGCTTGCAACAGCAACAGTTGGCAATATAAATAACAGCGAAAGTGTTATAAAGCGGCTGATTTTATTAATGGATAATTTCATCAAGCTAACTCCTGTTTCATTTGTTCAAATAAGTACGTATTGTGTTAACCATCTCTTGCGGATGAGTGGCATGAAGGAAACTGGTCGTTAATTGACCATGTTGATCCACCAGGTAGGTAAATGATGAATGATCAATCAGGTAACCCCCTTCAGATTCACCAGTGACTTTCTGGTATGCCGCTCCATACTGCCGGGCTATTTTGCCTATGGCTTTTTCATCGCCCGTCATACCGATAATGCTGTCGTGAAAATGCCGGGTATAAATTTCCAGGTGTGCAAGTGAATCCCTTTGCGGATCAACACTGATAAAAATTGGCTGAACCTGATCAAGCTCCTGTTCCGTCAGCTCATTCAACGCCTGGGCCATGTGTGACAGATTTGTCGGACAGATATCCGGACAGTAGGTATAACCAAAATAAATCAGTACAATCTTTCCCCGCTGCTCTTTCAGGCTGAATGCCCCATTATTCGTCTGTAACACAAAATCGCCACCACTGGGCGCAGGCGTTAGTTGCGGCTCACTTACCCTTTCCGTGATTACCAGGATAATGCCAATTGCCAGCATCAATAGGACAATGATTGGTA
Source organism: uncultured Gammaproteobacteria bacterium (assembly GCA_963801985.1). Classification (GTDB taxonomy): domain Bacteria; phylum Pseudomonadota; class Gammaproteobacteria; order Chromatiales; family Chromatiaceae; genus JABDQZ01. The sequence continues at coordinate 12,863 of CAWDGV010000012.1, read as the reverse complement.
AACTGATTTTTAATTTCATGGCTGATCTACCTCGAAGCGAAAAGGAGCAACGATAGTTCCTTTATCAGTTTTAATGATGACCGTGGACTGCCATAACATTTTGTCCAATGTACAAACAGACAATGAAGCGCTGCCCGTATAAATATTGTTGCCCCGGCTACTAAGCTCTGGACGGTAAAATCCCATCTCGATTCCAATACCCTGAAAATCTACTTCCACGCTCTGGGCTCCCAGGTTGACAAGCTCTACATATAACTCAAGCGATAATAAGGGTTTGATTGGTCTTGGCTTTATGGAATAAATTAATTTCCTGTCCCCTTTAAAAATCGCTTCACAGGAACCTTTATGCAGGTCACAGTCAGCATCGATGTAGGCGGTTTCTACAGGATCGACACTCGTATTCTTCCACACGTCAAGGCCCAGAAAAACAACCGGTATCAGCAAAAATATCGCTAATCCAATCATCCATATCGCCTGCTTTTCCGGGGTTTTCAAAACCATCCGTTTTCTTCCAGCTTCAGTTGGTGCTTACGGACCTTGAAGTTAACCTCGATCTCCTGACCATTATTAAATATCAGGTTAATCGGAACAGATTCATTTACCGCCAAATTCCGCCTCGGGTTTATCAACATCAGGTGATAACCGCCAGGTAGAAATTCAAAGTTTTGACCTGAACGTATTTTCACCTGTTCCTGTTTCACCATGCGGAACATGTTGGTTTCATTTTCTGCAATGGAGCGATGCAGTTCGATATATTCAAAAACGGGACTGTTCGCAGCAGTCAAAATGATTTGATGAGGAAAATGGTTGTCGATATCCATATAACCCGCCAATGCCTGAACCGTTGACGGTGCCTCTGGTATCCAGGCATTTTCGATTGAAATCCCTTCTTTTCTGGAGCAGGACATGAGTAAGCAGCTAAAAACAAACAGTCCTGTTACAAATAAATTGTGAGGAAATCGAAAAATCAAGGCCAGGAAAATCCCGAATTGTGAACGTTCAAGTCTATTACCAGGCAAGTGCAAAAAACAATGTGGCTAATTGTCGCACCATAAAATGGTTAACTTACGCTGGAGCAGGCGCAAAGTACCTGCTTGATGAATAGAGAATGCAAGATCTTCATATAATTTGAATCAATAAAAAAGCGGTTCACTTTTCACCTGTATCAAGACGAATATGGATATCAATTTATTTTCGGGCATGAATCTCCACCAGCACCAGGTCAGAGCTCACAGTTACGGATGCAATATTGCTTCGATATCAAGATATGAATTTTTTTCAATACATTTAGCCTGAAGCCAGCTACTTATCTGACTGCCTGGTTCCGGAATCAGTTTGGTCCGCATCTGCATTTGTCGCGACTTCCGCCATTTCATCTTTTCCGTACAACGCTCTCTCCAAGGCGGTTCTCCGTTTATCAACAATATTTTTATGCGACAATAATCCGAGTACCCCAAGGCTCTGCAGACGTTCCAGAGGCTGGCCGCTAGCACCGACGATATATACGCTCTTTCCAGCCTGTAACATGTCTTTTATCGATTCTTCTAGCGCTAACGCCGAGGAAACGCCGAGATGAACCACCTTTGTAATATCGATAATCAGCACTTCACAACCGTGAATAGCTGAGTTTTTCCTGCTGATTGCACGCGACACGCCGAAGATCATGTTGCCTTTCAGGTCCAGCAACAAAACCCTGCCTGATGCAGCTTCCATTAAGTCACGATCATATCCAGTCAAAACATCACCGGCATCCTCTGCATTGGTGATTGCAAGCACATCATTTTCCTGAAATTCCGAAAGACGCGTGATAGTCATTACATTCGCCAGGAAAAGACCAATACCGACGGCCGCGATCAGATCAACGAACACGGTAAGCAGGATAACGCCATAAGTAATGAGCGCGCCTTTGAATGACAGACGGTGGGCACGTTTCAGAAAATTCCAGTCAATGATATCAACACCGACCTTCAGCGCTATGCCGGCAAGCACTGCCAGCGGTATCATCGCCGTAAGACTTGATGCCCACAATACGATAACGAGTAAAATAGTTGCACGTACCAGGCCGGACAAAGCCGTGCGCGCACCAGTCTGGATATTAACCACTGTTCCCATAGTGGCACCCGCACCGGGCAAGCCACCGAACAGTCCTGACATCATGTTACCAATACCCTGGCCAATCAGTTCCTTGTCAGAATTATGCTGTTTCCTGGTCAGGCTATCGCCTATGACAGATGTCAGCAAGGCATCAATACTTCCCAGCATGCCAAGCACAATGGCATCCAGCAACATCACCTGCCATTGATCAATACTGAAAACAGGCAACTGGAATGAAGGAAGACCAGCTGGTATCTCCCCTATCCTTCTCACATCATCTGTATTCAACAAGACGATTGATATAACGGTTCCAAGGATTAATGCCAGTAACTGCGGAGGTAAAACGCGCTTGAACCTGGCTGGCATAAAAAACAATACCGAGATTGTAATGATACCCAGTATAACCTCTGGCGTTTGGGTTCCCGCCAGCAGTTGTGGAATATTCTCTAACACGGGAATTACACCACCAGCGGGAGCGGCTTGCCCCAACAAAGGGCCAAACTGGAGTATTATGAGAATAATACCGATACCTGACATAAAACCCGACACAACACTGTAGGGCATTAATGTCACGTATTTGCCAAGGCGCAATGCTCCAAACAAAATCTGAAACATGCCAGCCATAACGACAACGGTAAATGCCATCGCCATGCCATTTTCTGGGTTCGTTGCGATCAGCTTCGCGATCACGGCAGTGAAAACCACAGTCATCGGCCCAGTCGGTTCTGATATCAGCGTTGGAGAACCACCGAACAGGGCGGCAAACATGCCAACCATGATTGCACCGTAAAGACCGGCTTCTGCCCCGGCCCCTGAAGCCACACCAAAAGCCAGCGCCATTGGTAACGCGATGACGGCTGCAGTAACACCACCAAGTAAATCACCGTGCAAGTGACGAAAGTTTATCTCATTAAAAAACCGCATATTCAATTCCTGCTTTTCATCAAGCCTGAGAAAATTGATTTATTATGGATATAATTTTTTTAGATTACTCATCGAAGTTGATGAAGTGAAACATAGGTGATGATCTATAGGCAAGCCCAAATGGCGTATAGAATGTCAATTTCAAAATCATCAACTTAATCAATGGAAAGCTTATCCAGGCATCATAAAATTTTCAGCATTTTTAGCGAACCTGCGTTAAAAGCTGAGATTTTACCGTACCATCGAATATCACTCTCCGAATCAAGTTAATTTAAGCACCCACCGAAGAGATTTTGTGTTTACTACGCACTCAACCGGTATAATCGACAGATCTACAACGAGAGGCAGCTACCATGACGCTGGAATCAATAACAATCACTCAACCTGACGATTGGCATGTCCACCTACGCGATGGTGAGATGCTGAAACAAGTTGCCAAATACACAGCTCGTCAGTTTGGACGTGCCATCATCATGCCCAACCTCAAACCACCGGTAACCACTGCAGCTATGGCTGCTGCGTATCGATATCGTATTTTAGAAGCAACCAAAGATTACCCGGAATTCGAGCCATTAATGACAGCCTATCTGACCGACAACATTGATCCGCAAGAACTCAAGGCTGGTCATAGTGAAGGTATTTTCACAGCGGCGAAGCTCTACCCCGCAAACGCGACCACCAACTCGGCAGCCGGGGTCAGCGACATTAAAAAGATCTATCCAGCGCTTGAAAAAATGCAAGAAATTGGTATGCCTTTGCTCGTACATGGTGAAGCGGTCAACAAAAACATCGATGTCTTCGACCGGGAAGCAGCGTTTATTGATCGCACCCTGCAGCCACTACTAAAAGATATGCCCGAGCTTAAAGTCGTGTTTGAGCATATCACCACAAAAGATGCGGCAGACTTTGTCGAAGCTGAAGGCAATAACATTGCCGCTACCATCACTGTCCATCACCTACAAATCAATCGCAGCGACATGCTAGTCGGCGGCATCAAGCCCCATCTGTACTGCCTGCCTGTCGCCAAACGTGAAGTACATCGACTGGCCCTAAGAAAAGCCGCAACTTCCGGCAATAAAAAATTCTTCCTTGGTACCGATACTGCCCCACATACCATTAGCGATAAAGAAAGTGCATGTGGCTGTGCTGGTATCTTCAGTGCTCCGCATGCGCTTGAAAACTATATACAGGTATTTGATGAAGAAAATGCATTGGATAAATTTGAGGCATTTGCATCGTTGAATGGACCGGCCTTTTACAGTCTGCCAAACAACAAACAAAAAATTAAGTTAGTCAAAAAAGCACAACAGGTTCCTCAAACCATCGGACAACAGATGCTTGCAGTGCATCCTTACAAAGCAGGTGAATCTCTAGCTTGGAGTATAAGCACCGACTGACCCATTATTGCGCTTTAAGCCTACATAGTTTGCAAGCACACTGACTGAAGCGATAAATAACGCAGATAATATTGCTGCTGTGCTTTAATTTATCGTTTTTATTTCAGATATTTCCTCAATGACGGCCACGATCGCTGCATATGTTTGCGTATCTCAGGTTCACACTTGATCGCAAATTCAAGAAAAACCTGTGCGGCCAGTGACAATTCTTTTCCTTTCGGATGAACGATAAACCACTGACGCATAATTGGAAACCCTTCAACATCCAGAATAACCACTGGCCCATCAGCACCTTCCAGTGCCAGAGTATGCAACGATAAAACAGACAATCCCAGGCCACCTACAATTGTATGCTTTATGGCTTCATTGCTACCAAGCTCCATACGCACTTTTGGAAGTAATCCTTTTGCTTCAAATTTCTTGAAAGTGGCATCCCTGATACCTGATCCCGGTTCACGTATAATAAAAGGCTCTTCAGAAATTCTTTCTATGCTGATTTTTTTCTTGCCCGCTAGCGGGTGATTCCTGGGCGCCATTACAACCAGAGGATTCGGGGCAACGGGATATGAAACAACCTCAAGATCCCCTTCTGGTGCCTGCCCCATAATATATAGGTCATCTTCGTTAGACTGCATTCGTTCAAGAATGCTGTGACGGTTTGTCACTTTAAGAGAGAGTTCGATCCCCGGATAGAGTTTGTTGAATTCACTAAGCAATTCTGGTGCGAGATACTTTGCTGCCGTGGTAACCACACCAATGCGCAGTCTGCCTTGTTTCATTCCCTGGAGGTCAGCTATCTTCATTTCAACATTCGAAAGTATTTCAAAGACCTGCCGGCAGGCATGGTATAACTCTGTGCCTGCTTCAGTGGGCTCTACCTTACGCCCGACATGTTCAAATAACGGTAAGCCGATAGCTTCCGTTAATTTTTTAATCTGCATCGAAACCGTAGGCTGCGTCAAAAACAACTCTTCAGCTGCACGCGTAAAACTCCCAAGTCGATAAATAGTTTCAAATATTTGCAGTTGACGAAAAGTAGAGTGCCTTATCAGATGATCTGATCTAGCTGCGTGAGGCGTATAGCTACTTTTAGCTTTGGTAGTAGGGATAATGTCCTCCAGCTGTTATTTACTAGAAATTAATTTTTCTATAACGTTAATAAACTGTACGCCGCAACACAGTAGTGGTCGGTATTGTTATATTTTATATCCACATCATTGATGTCAGTAATCTGATTTATCAAAATCAGAAATATTATGAACATGCCTGACTGCATCTGAACCAGAGTGTGATACAGAAACATCATAATGCCAATGGATAATTTAGTACTTATCCATCAACAATGATACTGACATTAATCAGGCCAAACACGGCGCCCGGAATGAAAGGAAGAAATAAGCGCTTTTTTCTGGCTTGAAGTTACCACTTTTTTCTTCTTGGGTACGATTTTTTTACTCACTGGCGAAGCTGCTTTTTTAGTGACAGCTTTCTTTACTGTTTTGGGAGCAGGTGTCGCAGTGGCATTAGTTTCAGGCGCAGCATCAGTGGTAGACGCTGATTTTGTTTTTCGAATTGAAGCAACAAGCTTATCGCTGGCAGTTGTTTTATCGGTCATAGTAATTTCTCCATTTCTTCAATAATCTGATGGATTTCATATGATGCCTCAGCCCCTTTTCGACCGACATCATGGACAGTACGCCCCTCAAGAAAACTGTTACGGTACACAGCCCTCCGCTTGACCTGAGTTTTAGCTACGGGAATGGATAGTTCAGCCAGCGCCTGACGAGTAATATTTGATAATTGGGTTCTAGCTTCGAACTGGTTAATCATCAGCATGGCCTTGAGATTTTTATTTTGCTCTCGAGCTGATTCAATCTCTTTTTCGACATGGATGGTTGCCCAGATATCGAGAGGTGATGGCTGCACAGGAATAATGGCAAGATCAGCGATCTTTAAAGCCTGTTGCATCTGTAATGAATGCACGGAAGGAGGGCAATCAATTAAACAGTAATCTACCTGGTTTACATGAGTATTCGCGAGATTGGGCAAGTTATCCTGAGCTTCAATAACATCAACAACACTGTTTTCAGCGATAGTCCGCCATTGAGAAGAAGATTGTTGAGGATCTGCATCGAGTATCATGGTCGAATGCTGAGATGATAAAGCGGCTGCCAGATTGACACACAGCGTTGTTTTGCCAGCACCGCCTTTATTACCGATCAACACAATGACAGGCATAGTCAATCCTGGCCTGCTGGCATGCTGTTATTTAATTCATCGAGGGCTTCTGCAAATTTTCGTTGAGAATCCTGCAGAGGTTGATCATCTTCAGCATGAATAGTGATATTTACATAATCACGCCCAAAACCCATATCAGGGTAGAAGTCTTCACGTTCTGACAAATCAGCAGCTTGATCGAGGAAATCACGAAGTTGTTCGTAATCACCAAACTCGTATCGTTTTTCGAGGCGAAGCGGACGTTTACGTTCCTTCCACTCTTGACTCATATCATTTCACCTTGGAGGGACGAGAAGCACTGACCTAAGATACTTTAAATCAATGCAATAATCCAATTTTACTGACGTCTTAAAGAGGCCTGGTTTAGCAGGGACATTCGCCAGTTTTTCAGTGAAACAGCATGCTCCTGTTCTTCATCGAGCAATTGTTGAAAAAACAGCCTATCATCATCCTGAGCACTGCTGGAGCAGTAGGTGACTGCCTCCTGGTAAAAAACAACCAGCTCTTCTTCAAACCGCTGATTGATCTCAATTAAAGCCGCGAGATCCTTTCCTAACATCACCGGTCTTAGTTGGGAAGCATTTGGAGCAGCTCCCTTGGCCAGCATTCGCGCAATAATTCTTTCAGCATGCTGCATCTCTTCCGATGCCTCATGTCGAAACTGCTCGGCAGCCTTGTCAAACCCCCAGTTAGCCATCAAACGCGACTGGGTTGTATAGGACTGCACCGCCGAAAGCTCCAGGCTTAGAGCTCGCCCCAGATAACCCAGAACTTTCAGCTTGCTTTCTTCAGACTGCACGTTTTACCGCCTCAGCTGTCTGCCAAAAAATGCAGCAATTAAGCAGCGTCTCCGCCTACTGGCAGAACCGGCTCAACTTCTTTATGTGGACGTGCAATGATGTGAGCAGCAACCAGGCCGTCACCAACACGTTCACAAGCATCCGCTCCAGCACGAACTGCTGCGTTAACCGCACCGGTTTCACCACGAACCAGCACAGTAACGTAACCGCCACCAACAAATTCACGACCGATCAGACGGACTTCCGCTGCTTTTGTCATGGCGTCAGCTGCTTCAATCGCAGGAACCAAGCCACGAGTTTCGATCATTCCTAAAGCGATACCATAATTATCATTTGCCATTTTTACTCTCCGATTTATGAAGTTAACTCAGTGTGAGATTGCTGCATGACTTAAGCAGCAAGCTCCTTATTTGCTTTCGAGCACAGGCTCGACTTCTTTGTGTGGACGCGCGATGATGTGAGCGGCAACCAGACCGTCACCAACACGTTCACAAGCATCTGCTCCAGCACGTACAGCTGCGTTAACCGCACCCGTTTCACCACGAACCAGCACAGTGACATAGCCGCCACCGACAAATTCACGACCAATTAATCTCACTTCAGCCGCTTTTGTCATTGCATCTGCAGCTTCAATTGCAGGAACCAAGCCGCGGGTCTCGATCATGCCCAGAGCTATACCATAGTTTTCGTTTGCCATTGTTATATCCCCGTATTAAAAGAAACAAACTTTAGTTAAGACCGTGTCTGCACACGGCAACAGTTTTATTTTTGGCCAAGTACAAGCTCGACCTCTGCATGAGGACGCGCAATGATATGCGCCGCCACCAGCCCGTCACCAACACGTTCACATGCGTCAGCTCCTGCACGTACTGCTGCGTTTACCGCACCAGTTTCACCGCGAACCAGGACAGTGACATAGCCGCCACCGACAAATTCACGACCAATTAATCTCACTTCAGCCGCCTTTGTCATCGCATCTGCAGCTTCGATGGCGGGTACCAGTCCGCGCGTTTCAATCATGCCCAGTGCAATACCGTAATTTTCATGTGCCATCTTCGTGTCTCCTATTGACTCGATTTTTGTTAACTCTTTCACCAGGCGTATTTACGCCTGACATAAATCACTCTTTGTTCGGCCAGTGGTCAATGATTCCACAGATAGCCAGGTCCGTGAGGACTTCAAAATCCCCTGCGGTATAACGGGCAGCTGAACCACTCGTTACAAATATCCAGTTGCCAGGCTCGGTTCCAACCGGATCTGTTGCAACCACTCGGTTACCCTTTGCATCACGCAACACTCTTAATGCAACGTGCTTAAGTCCTTTTACCCTGCAAGTACAGGTCAGCGATCCTTCAACCTGCAGTATCTGCATCTTCCTGATCCGATTCAGGTGGCCATTTATCAATGATACCAACGATCGTCAGATCACTTGGGTAACCCTTGCTACCAGCCGCTTCACGCGCTGCCGAACTTCCGACACAAATGACCCAGTCTCCCGGTTTAGCACCAACTGCGTCAACAGCAACTGCCTGCGCACTTCCATCCTGCACAACCTGTAACAACTTGTGCTCCATCATCGCAATCCGGTTTGTCGATACCAGCGGACGAATAATCTGACAGATTTTCATCAATGACCTCCAGCAATCACCGGATTTACCGAACAAGCAAGCACTTCAATCGGAGCATCCTCATTACAATTTCTTACAACCTGCAATATATGCAGCAGTCCCTTATTAGCCAGATCGGAATATCGCTGATTCAACGCTCGCGCCACCCGCTGACAATGTTGCTCTGCCCGCTCTCGTGCTCCAGGCACCACACCGTGGTAATCAAAACGCACCACGATCGGAACAGGCAAACCCTTTGAAACATTCAGACCTGTAAAAATCTTTATACCAACATCCGTATCAGCGATCGCCTCTTCAACCGTGTTGAGATAAGCGAAGTACATCAGGTTGCGAATCTGTATCTCTTCAAAACCCACACCTGCTCCAATAAACCGTTCAGCATGCCCGGTATCCGGGTAAGCATCACCAAAATTACGTCTTACGTAATCGATTTGCGAAAGATTATTTTCAATCAAATACGCAGCAAACTCAGCTGTTCCATCAATGGCTTCCGGTGAGCACGAGCGAACCTGATTCGCAATAAATTCTCGTCCTTCAGACTCTTTTCCAAACTGGGTCACCTTGTAAACATCCAAAGTATCCACAAACCTGTCCAACATAACCTGGCCATTGGCATCGGGTACATGCACACGCATGGAGTCCGTATCTGTATCAATACCAATTAACATCAAGTCAATTGACGCACCACAACAGAAACTGTTTTCAATTGCGGTTTTAAAACTTTCAAGGCGCTCCAGTCCACTTTCAGCTGCCTTTTGTGTATCTGATCCATGTGCGGCACAACCTTCGTGCAGCGGATTAACCGAGCTATAGTGGTAAGCCACTATCTTTAGATATCGCGTAGGCTTGTCCGCCGTATTCGGCCTGCCTTCACGAAATCTGAGCATCTCAGTCTCAACCCATTTTTCGACGCTGTTATCGATATCAAACATCGCACCAGCATACGACTTGCGGCGTATCATCCGATGCGGCAGTCGCAGCACATAACGAATGACATGAGCCAGACGTCCATCAGAGCAAGGCGAAATATCTACCGTGTGAAATCCACACGACTGAATAAACGCATCAAAACTGTCCTCACCAGCATGTGACAGCGGAGCCAGTTTATAAAACTCATCAGTGTAGCGTCGATAAGTCTGGAAAACACACCAGGCAAACAAACGCCGCATATCCAATTGCTCAACCCAGGCGTTAGCCAAAATTTCACTGGGAAGTTCAAATCCCAGTTCAGCTTGAGCCATTCTTTGTGCCTGAATCTCAAAATCCTTTTCATGTTGCAGCGCTGAAATTTCTTTCAGCACTGGAACGATGTCATCAAAAGCCTTTTTTATGCGGCTTTCGTAGCTATACAGCCTACTGTTTTCTCTGTCATTGCAAAGTGGGTGCCCCACCCCTGCAACTGCAGTGTAACCGGAGTCTTCCGTATTACACGCCCCCGGCCTTCGGCAAGGCGCGCTTCGAACCTGAGCGCTACTGCGATTAGCTTGTAATGGCCTGCGTGGCACTTTCAATCCAACCGATTATCCGCGCGCACCGCCAGAGTAAGTAATGAGTGAACCATTCTCATAGTTACCACTACTTCCCGTTACGCGACTGACTGGCTGCGGTGCTTCATTTTTTATATCGGTAATCACCTTGTTAGCCATTGCATTCATTGGCCCGCGAACAGATGGATTACGAACTGTCGCAGAAAAACCTTCTGTCCCGGTCACCCGATCACCACGGTCCCAGTCATCACCCGTGATACGTGAGCCATCCATGCCTTCACCGGTAACACGGCTTTTTTCACGCCCACTCAGCTCTTGCGCCTCTTGCTCAACAGTCTCATTAACAGAAGTTGAATTGACTATCTTGTTGCCAAAACGCGCATCTTCTGTACCAGTTACCTTTCCATCAGCCATTCCAAATGGCCCGGTAATGCGACCTTGCTCATAGCGAGAACCGGTTACGCCTGTGTGTTGTTCTTCTGCCGCAGCGTGCGATGGAGGAGTTACACTAAAATCCTCCCATCCCGAGTCACCTACGGCTTGAGGAAAATCCGAATTACCAGGTACCGCAGCTACTGTTGGACAGGACTGTGACATCTGGTCACTACCAATATAAGGTGTACCCGATATAGTTTCACAAGCACCTTTTTCGGCGCCGGTCATCACACCATCAATGCCTGGCTGTATACCTGTCAAACTTTTACCTGCCATCCTGGCACTGCGTGTCATACGGGCAGTCGCATTGTTTACAGCAGGCGCTTCACAGTACTCTGCGTAAGTCTCAACACCTGCATAAGGTGTTCCAGTAACTGCTTTACAGGTACCAGGCTCATTACCTGTAACAGCTTGGCTGCGACCTTCCATTGTTCCTGTCACTGACAGACCTTTCAATGTTGCTGAAACACCGACTTTCTGATCAGCTGGCTCGGCTTTTGTATCGCAAAAATTACCGTACTGTTCCTGCCCGACATATTCATCACCCGTGATTTGTCGGCAGGCTCCAAATTCATCACCCGTGGTTTTCTCACTGCGACCGACCGCTGTTCCTGTCACACTACCACCACGTAGAGTTTCACTGAGCCGGACCTTGGCTGGCTCACGCCCCGCCTCACCAGGCAGCATGTACTGCGCACCGGTTAGCTGACGTTCAGCACCGGCTTCGCCGCCAGTCACGTTGGAAAAGCTTCCAACATTGGCGCCAGTCACGGTTTTACCCTTGCGAGTCTCGGATATTATCTGGCGCATCTGGGCCGGTTTGGTTGGCGTACTACAGAAAGCTTCAGACTGCCCGGCACCAACATACTCAGTTCCCGTTACATTTTTACAAGTTCCTGGCTCATCACCAGTTACTTTCTCACTACGGCCTACTTTATTGCCTGTTACAGCATTCCCGTGACCGGTCTCACTCATTCCTGTCCGCATTGGCGCCGGCACAGGATCTGTCTGGCAGAACTCACGAAAAACATCAGCACCCAGATACTCGGTTCCGGTAACATCACGACAAGTACTGGCCTCGTCGCCGGTGACATCTTTATCACGCCCAACCATGGTACCGGTTACTGTTTGCCCGCGGGCCGTTTCACTTGCACCCACCTTCCATGGAGCATCTTCTGCAGCACCTACATTGCTCTTTGGTCTGATTTTCCCTGTTGGACGGGCTTTTTGCTCACCAGCACCAGACTTACCGCGTTTACTGCGTTCTTTTCTCAATTCAATAGCCAGTTCGCGACTTGATAATTCAGGATTAGCAGCACGTGCTGTTTGTGCCTGAGACATTCCACCTTTACTAACACCTGCTTTACCACGTGTTGACTGCGCCTTGCGACGAGCCAGTGCCGCAGCTTTGCTAGGATTCAAAGCAACCTTGGGCTTTTTCACACTTGAGCGTGAACGACTGCTTGTACGTGATGTTGGCGCTGTATTTTCAACGGCTTTATCACCGCACCCACCTGCACCACCACAACCGCATCCGCAATCACCTTTTTTAGTCGCTTCGGCTGCATTAGCTGAACTGTTTGATGCATTTGCAGCCGGTTTACTACCAGCAACCATCGAAGCATCGCGCGTTCTTTCTTTAGATACAGATGCTGATTTACCTTTTGTTGACATCGCTTTACGACGAGCCAACGCTGCATCACGACTAGGATTCGATGCAGGAGCAGCAACTACTCTGCGCCGATATGAAGAAGCTGAAGATGACGCCGTCTGAGACGCCGGAGCAGCTGGCGCCGCCGATACTGCAGGCTTGGCTGCCGCTTCAGGTTTAGAACGAGTCGGTGCAGAACGGGTTCTGTC